>JAEELL010000067.1 GCA_016282745.1 Lachnospiraceae bacterium | reverse complement strand
TACGCAGTTTTCAGAATCCTCTATCGCATTAAGCAAATGTTTTCTTAAAACTGTTCATCAAGTACTAGTTTTTAACTTCATAATAATAATGATTACTCGTCCGTTCCAATTCACGAGTTTTCTTGATGAAAACTCGTTCAGAGGAACTAAATTTTAAGGAGTTGAAATCCTTAAAATTTGACTTCTTATCATTATTATTATTTCAGAAAAACTATGTACTTGATTCAATGTTTTAGCGAAATCCATTTGCTTGAATGCTCTAAGAGTTATTCTGAAAGCATTGTATATCCATTTCATAAAGTATACATTTCGAAACATATATAGGAGGAAAGTGATGAAGAAGATAGATGGTGGCGTTACGGCGGCAAAAGGTTTTAAGGCTGCATCGGTTAGAGCCGGAATTAAGGAGAGTTCAACTAAGACTGATATGGCGATGGTGTACAGTGAGAGTCCTTGTGCTGTGGCAGGAACCTTTACAAAGAATAAAGTTAAGGCTGCCCCGGTAAAATGGGATCAGCATATTGTATATGATTGTAAGGTGGCTCAGGCTGTAGTTTGTAACAGTGGAGTTGCAAATGCATGTACAGGAAAACAGGGAATGGATTACTGTGAACAGATGGCAGATGTGACATCAGAAGCTCTTGGAATTGAAAAGGAGAGTGTTCTTGTAGCATCAACAGGTGTCATTGGAGCACAGCTTCCTATGGATAAGATTTGCAATGGTATTAAAGAACTTGCACCAAAGCTTTCAGGTGATTTGGAAGCAGGCCATGATGCAGCGGTTGCTATTATGACTACTGATACAAGACCAAAAGAAGTTGCTTATGAGTTTGAAGTTGGAGGAAAGACGGTTGTAGTTGGTGGAATGTGCAAAGGTTCGGGAATGATTCATCCGAATATGTGTACAATGCTTGGATTTATTACTACTGATATTAATATTTCACAGGAGCTTCTTCAGGAAGCACTCAGTGAAGATATTAAAGATACATTTAACATGGTTTCTGTTGACGGAGATACTTCAACAAACGATACTGTGTTGCTTATGGCAAACAAAGAGGCAGGCAATGAAATCATTACAGAAAAGAATGATGATTACTACAAGTTTGTTGAAGCTCTTCACAACGTAAATGTTTTCCTTTGCAGAAATATAGCGGGAGACGGTGAAGGTGCAACAGCTCTTCTTGAGGTGAAGATTGTCGGAGCAAAGAGTACAGAGCAGGCAAAGATTCTTGCAAAATCAGTTGTGACATCAAGCCTGGTAAAGGCTATGATTTGCGGGCATGATTCAAATTGCGGAAGAATTATGTGTGCCCTTGGTTATGCCGAAACAGATCTTAATCCTGACACGGTTGATTTGTTCTATGAGAGCAATGCCGGCAAACTTAAGATTGTTGAAAACGGAGTGCCAACTAATTATGATGAAGAGTTTGCAACAAAGATTTTATCTGAATGCGAAGTTACAGTTATTGCCGATGTCAAGATGGGTGACTGCGAAGCAACAGCATGGGGATGTGACCTCACTCATGAATATGTATCTATAAATGCAGATTACAGAAGCTAATAGTTTTAGTGGTAATCATTGTTAATGGCGGTTAGAGTTTTTTTGAATGAAATGAGTTAGGATAATAACTTATTAAGAGGGAGAATTAATGGGATTATTAGACAGTATTCAAAGGAAAAGTGCAGAAAGAGAAATGCCACAGGATGCTATTTTTGAGTTCGGTTGTATGGACAAGGAAATGCACAAAAATATTCTTGCAATTTATAAGAAACTTTTTATAAGAGGGGTTCTTGGAGCTGAATGTGAATACAGTTCAAAGAATAATATTTATTTGCAGGATAAGAGTCAGGACATATTATTCTTTCAGCAGGGATATTATGACAAAGAAGAATATTATTGCCTTATGATTGGCGATGAAATGTGGCGTGTTACAGTTGTCAAGAAAGCCGATGGTGGATATAAACATTTGGAAGTGCTGTATATTCCGAGCAAAGTTGGAAAGACTTCAAATGTAGATGGTGCTGCGGAGAGGATAGCAATACAGGCAGTCAACTTATTCATTTCTGACAGGTATAATGCTTATATTGAACAGTTAAAAAGTGTTTTGGACGAGAGCCTGATAGAAGAATATATAATGTTACCGGATTCATGGTATAAGATGCTGCTACAGGATGATAATTGCAGACAGTTGCTGCTATATAAAGAAAGTCTTACTGTAAATCTGGCAAGTCAGGTTGAGGAAATTGATTTTCTTCTGGAATTCTCAGATGATGATTTAGTGGAGAAGATTTCACAGTTGGCTATCAAAAAAGTATTAAGTAGGGAACACATTTTAGAACCTTCAATTGATGCTTATAACGACGCTAAGGAAATCAAAATTTTCAAATATAAAAAGAAATTACCGTTGTCGGTAAACAGTGGAATTGAGTATTATGTTGCAAAAATAAAAGAGGTTATTGCTGTAATAGCAGCTGTTGAAGACAGAGATACAGGAACGATAACAATAAAGAAAATATCCATGAGTGACCAAACAAAATGGAACAACGAAAACGTGGCTAATATAATGAAAAAAGGAATTGAAAAACTTGAGAGTATAAATTATATAAGTCCTGTTGTTGAAGTGGCGCAGGAGATTCATATTGTAATTGAGTAATTACAGATATTGAGTATTTTTAAATATAAAGTGATTGCAAATATAAAGTGATTGCATACAGAGAATTTTTATCGAATAAAAACAGAAAGAAGGAAAATCGAGATGATAATGAAAGGTTCTAAAGAACTTGAAATGAGCAAATGGATAGAGAAAGGAGATGTTCTTATTGAGGCATTGCCTTATATCCAAAGATTTAACAGAAAGATTATTGTAATTAAATACGGCGGAAGTGCTATGCTTGATGATAATTTTATGCAGAATGTTATTCAGGATATTACACTGTTAAAGCTTGTTGGATTTAAGCCAATTATTGTTCACGGCGGAGGAAAAGCCATCAGTGGATTTGTTAACAGACTCGGTATGGATGCTAAGTTTATTAATGGTCTTAGAGTTACAGATGAGGATACTCTCGAAGTTGCGGAGATGGTACTCAACAAAGTTAATAAGCAGCTTGTTCAGATAGTTCAGGAACTTGGAGTTAAAGCAATTGGAATCAGTGGCAAAGACGGAGGACTTTTGAAAGTTCAGAAGAAATTTTCAGAGGGACAGGATATTGGATATGTAGGAGAAGTTACAGAGGTAAGACCTGATATTCTTCTTGACCTTATTGAGAAGGACTTTCTTCCGATTGTTTGTCCTATAGGACTTGATGATGATTTCCATGGATACAATATAAACGCAGATGATGCTGCTAGTGCAATCGCTGAGGCTGTTAAGGCTGAAAAGCTTGCATTTCTTACTGATACAGAAGGAGTATATAAGGATAAGGATGATTCGACATCTGTTATTTCGGAGATGACTGTTTCAGAAGCTGAACAGCTTATTGAAGATGGAACTATTCAGGGAGGTATGCTTCCAAAAATCAGAAACTGTATCGCAGCAATTGAGAAAGGTGTTTCAAGAGTGCATATTCTTGATGGAAGAATTCCACATTGTCTTTTGCTTGAAATCTTTACCAACAAAGGTATCGGTACAGCACTTTTAGCTGACGATCAGGAAAAATATTATATTGAAAACAACTGATTATCTGAACGATAAATGGTTTTCAAAATAGGAAAAGGAGAAATCGATATGACTTCAAAAGAATATATTGATATGGCAGAGAAGTATCTTGTTCATACATATAACAAATTCAAAATTGTACTGGAAAAAGGCGACGGAGTTCATCTCTATGATGTTGACGGAAAAGAGTATCTTGACTTTGCTTCAGGTATAGCAGTATTTGCACTAGGATACAACAACAAAGAGTTCAATGATGCAATTAAAAATCAAGTTGATAAATTGATTCATACATCAAACCTTTTCTATAACGAACCGGCATCTATAGCGGCTAAAAAAGTGGTTGATGTTACCGGTTTGAAGAAAGTATTCTTTACAAACAGTGGAACAGAGGCTATTGAAGGTGCTATTAAAATGGCAAAAAAATATGCATATATCAGAGATGGTCACACTGATCATGAGATTATTGCAATGGAGCATTCTTTCCACGGAAGATCCCTTGGAGCTTTGGCAGTAACAGGTACAAAGAAATACAGAGAGCCATTCGAGCCTATGGGCGGAGTAGTTAGATTTGCAACTTATAATGATATTGACAGTGTTAAGAAGTTAATAAATGACAAGACCTGTGCTATTATTTTAGAAACTGTACAGGGAGAAGGTGGAATTTACCCTGCAGAAGAAAGTTTCATCAAAGAAATCAGAAAGATTTGTGATGAAAAAGATATTGTCATGATTTGCGATGAAATCCAGTGTGGTATGGGAAGAACAGGTACTATGCTTGCATACGAACAGTATGGAATCAAACCTGATATCGTAACTATGGCGAAAGCTTTGGGATGTGGAATTCCGGTCGGTGCATTTGTTGCAGGTGAAAAGACTTGTGAAAGCCTTGTTCCGGGAGATCACGGAACCACATACGGTGGTAATCCACTTGCCACAGCAGCAGTGTCAACAGTATTTGATATATTTGAAAAGAGTGATATTCTTGAAAATGTTGTGGAAGTAAGTGCATACTTTGAGGAACAGTTAGACAAGATTGTGGAAGATTTTGACAATGTAACTGCAAGAAGAGGAAAAGGTTTGATGCAGGGACTTGTACTTACAACACCTCCTAGTGAGACAATTAACAAATGTTTAGAAAATGGACTTATTGTTATTTCTGCAGGAAGTGATGTTTTGAGAATGGTGCCTCCACTTGTGATAACAAAACATGATGTTGATGAGATGATTAGAATTCTTAGAATTGCATTGGCATAATAATACAGGTTAACATAAATAAAAGTGTGAAAGGATGTGCAAATTAGGCTTGCCTAATTTGCGCACCTTTTTTTATTTCATATTATTGCCTGAGATATGGTTTTGGCACAATTCCCAACAAGAACATAGAGAGTGTTCTCGATTATTATGCCTGCAATGGTTTACAAAAGTAACAACAAAAAAATGAAAAGAAATTGAAATCTCGGCAAAATTCCCATATTGTCAAGATTAATTTATTTTTGTAAAATGGTAACAGACGCATTGTCATTAATCATAGGGAAGCTCCGGATTGGAGGAAATATGATTAATAGAATGATATTATGTAATCTTGTTTTTGCGTTTTTGATAATACAGCTTACCGGATGTGAGCTAAAAGAAAAGGATTTTACCGAGATATCTATTGAGCAGAGTGCTGATAAGGAACAAGAGGATATTTCAAATGAGAAAACAACCCATGGGGAAACAACGCAGAGCAATACGGATTATATTTATGTTTATATAACAGGGTGTGTAAAGAATCCGGGAGTGTACAGGCTCGGTAAGGAAGAAAGGCTGACAAGTGCAGTGGAACTTGCAGGTGGATTTACATACGAGGCATCAGAGGAATGTGTCAATTTGGCTTCTAAATTAGAAGACGGAGAGCATATTAAAATATTGTCGAAGAAGCAGTACAAAAAGATATCTGAGGGTGCAGCCAAAGATAACAAATTAAGTGATTCTAATGAGTGTGTAACAATTGACAATATTAATGCGTCAAATAATTCAAATTTAATTAATATTAATACGGCATCGAAGGAAGAACTATGTTCTCTTGCAGGAGTAGGAGAAGCAAAAGCAGATTCTATTGTTGAGTACAGAGATACAAAAGGTTTTTTTAAAAAGATAGATGACCTTAAAAATGTATCAGGAATCGGAGATGCTGTGTTTGATAAGATTAAAGACAGCATAACGGTTTGAGATTATTAAGATTAAGATTAAGTTTAAGATTAAGTTTAAGTTTAAGTTGATATAATTGTTAATAGTATAGAAAGTTGGTAATGAGTATGGCGAATAAAGTATTAGTTGTTGATGATGAAAAATTAATAGTTAAGGGAATAAAGTTCAGCCTTCAGCAGGAAGGAATGGAGGTTGACTGTGCATATGACGGTGGAGAAGCAGTAGAGATGGCAAAGCAGAAAGAGTATGATATTGTTTTGTTAGATGTTATGCTTCCTGTTTATAATGGATTTGAAGTGTGTCAGCAGATTAGAGAGTTTTCTGATATGCCGATAATAATGCTTACTGCAAAAGGCGATGACATGGATAAGATATTAGGACTTGAATATGGTGCAGATGATTATATTACAAAGCCTTTCAATATTCTTGAAGTAAAGGCCAGAATAAAAGCAATTATCAGAAGAAACAGCAGAAGGGCAAAGAAGGAAGAAGAAAAGAAAACTATCATCGAAAACGGTGATCTTAAGTTGGATATTGAGGGAAAGAGAATTTATATTTGCGGAAAAGAGATAAATCTTACCACAAAAGAATTTGATATGATGGAGCTTCTTGCAACTAATCCGGGCAAGATTTACAGCAGGGAGAAACTTATGAATCTTGTTTGGGGATCTAAATACAACGGAGATTTAAGAACTGTTGATGTTCATATCAGAAGACTGAGAGAGAAGATTGAGGAAGATCCGGCTAATCCAAAGTATGTTCATACAAAATGGGGTATGGGATATTATTATCAGGGTTAGGTAAGGATGAGGAACAATGAAAATAAAGAAAAAAAATAAGCCTGTTTTGACAGGAAAAAAATTTTCTGTTTTTGATTTTATTTACAGCATCAGAGTTCAGATTTTTATCACGATATTTCTGGTGCTGTTAGTTCCTGTATTGATAAGTAATATTTTTTTGCTGAATATTACAAAAAAGAATTATATCGAACAGAAAATATCAAAACTTCAGGCTCAGAATACTATGCTTAGAAACTGTATTCTGAGTGAAAATTATATGGACAATATGGATTCTGCACTTGTAAAGGCGGAATTAAACAGACTGGCCAACGGATATGACGGACGAATTGAGATTATTAACAATGATTTCATTATAGTAACTGATACTTTTGCACTTGATGAGAATAAAACCAGTATTTCGGAACTTGTAATGAGAAGTATGGCAGGAGACAGTGTTTCTGTTTACAATGAGGAGGAACATTTTCTTGAATTTGCTATGCCAATCGTTATTGTTGGTAACGGAAACGTTGAAGAGAATGATAAAAAAGTGGAAGATTCTAAAATGGTTGGAGCTCTGTATATGAGATATTCAACAGAGGATGCGGAAACTTTTAATCAGGATTTGTTATCTACGGCAATGGCTATAGATGTGATTGTATTTGTACTTGCGGTATTGTTGGCTGCATTGATTTCGAAGTATATATCGATTCCATTTAAGAATGCAGATAAGACATTACAGGAGATTACGGCAGGAGATACCGGAAAGACAATCAAGATTTCAGGATATACGGAAATAAGACAGATTGGTGAAGGAATCAATCATTTGCTTGACAAACTGGGAGAACAGGAAAAATCGAGACAGGAATTTGTATCAAACGTATCTCATGAGTTGAAAACACCAATTACTTCCATGAAAGTACTTGCTGATTCGCTTATTGGGCAGGAAAATGTACCGGAAGAACTATATCAGGAATTCCTTTCGGATATCGGAAAAGAGATAGACAGAGAAAATGACATTATAACTGATTTGTTATCCCTTGTAAGAATGGACAAAGAAGATGCTGATATTAATATTGCAACAAGTAATATTAATGATATTGTTGAACTTACACTCAAGAGACTCAGACCGATTGCGGCACTCAAGAATATAGAAGTTGTTTTCGAATCTTTCAGACCTGTAGTTGCTGAGGTTGACGAAGTGAAGTTTACGATTGTGGTTTCAAATCTGGTTGAGAATGCCATTAAATATAATGTGAATGATGGCTGGGTAAGAGTATCGCTGAATGCAGATCATCAGTATTTCTACATTAAGGTTCAGGATTCGGGTATCGGAATTGCTGAAGAAGATCAGGATAGAATTTTTGACAGATTCTTCAGAGTTGACAAAGCAAGATCCAGAGAGACAGGCGGAACCGGACTTGGACTTGCAATTACAAAGAGAATTGTTGTTATGCATAAAGGTATTATCAAAGTTCACAGTGCAGAAAATGAAGGGACAACATTTACAGTAAGAGTTCCTCTTAAATATATCGATGGCGAAGCAGCAAGTAATAAAATGAATTCAGATACCAGGAAAATTGAAATGAACTTGGGTTAATGTCAGGTTCTGACAGGAGGATTTAATAAAATGAAACTGAACAGATTTGTATGTCTGTGTTCGCTTATATTGTCGGTGGCTTGCGTATTATTCAGTGTTACAGGATGTGAGAAAGAAAAAAATACTGTTACTGAGGGAAAGACATATATCTATTATGTCAATAAATCAGAGACTAAACTGGTTCCAAAAGAATTCAAGTTTAAGTCTGATGATCCTAATGAGCAGATCGAAGAGTGTGTCAAGCACCTGAAACTGAATACAGATAATGTTGAGATAGTAAAAGCGATTCCAAATGAAGTTACGCTTAAAGATTATTCAATGGAAGACGGCGTATTGTCTATGATGTTTGATGGAGATTATATGTCCATGAGCCGTTCAAGAGAGGTGCTTACAAGAGCTGCAATAGTTCTCACCATGACTCAGATAGAAAAAGTGAGTTGCGTTTCGTTCTCTGTTGACGGACACCCGCTCACAAAGGAAAACGGAGAAGTGTATGGAAATATGTCTGCAAGAGATTTCGCGGATAATCTTGATAAAAATCAGAATAACAGTCATGAAGATGACTTTACTATTTATTTTGCGAATTCAAAAGGAGATGCTCTTGTACCATATAAGTTTAAAGCGGAGTATGGCAATAATGTATCAAAGGAACAGTTTATTATAAATAAGCTGATAGAAGGGCCGGGTGAAGAACCGGGTTATATCAGAACCATGTCGGAGAATGTTACAGTAATAAGTGTCAAGACAATGGACAATGTGTGTTACGTCACTTTTTCGGAAAATTTTCTGACGGAACAGGTTACGGTTCCTGATGAACTTGTTATTTACTCAATAGTCAATTCTTTATCTGAGATTTCGTATATTCACAAAGTTCAGATTATAGTTGTAAATGAAGTTGATGCAGTTTATCACGGTACCATTCCTCTGTCGGATCCTTTTTCAAGAAATCTTGATTATGTTGAAAAGACAGAGAAGAAGGATGAAAAATAGTCTGACAGAATAATTGAAATAGAAAAAATGGAATAATAAAATAGATGAATAAAATGGAATAGTATAATAGAAAAATATAATAGGAGATTATAGTATGGCGGAAAAGAGACCGGTTATGTTTGTAATGCCGGCCTTGGTACTTGGAGAGGTAGATGCCATTTTAGGAATGCACGGTATTTTGTTACTGTTATGCATTCCGTATATAATGATGCAAAAAGTCACAACGAAGAAGAAAAGACTCTTTTTTGTTGTGATTTTTTTTCTGTTTTTGGCTGGGGAGATAAACGTATTAAATGAAGAGATAAATGCTGATAATTTTTCGGGAGATGTTGTAGTGGGTGGTACTTTTTCCCACCTGGAGAATACCTCGGCAGGATACAGATACTATTTGAAGAATGTTAAAGTAGAAAAGGTAAATGCTGAGAAAAAAACTAATTACGATGAAGTTGTAGTATATACAGATGAGATAAAAGATTATTATCCGGGAAATAAGATTGTGGTAAAAGGCAGTGTGAAAAAATACGAAGGTGCTGCAAATTTTGGAAATATGGATTTGAATTTGTATTATAAAACATTGGGAAGGTATGGATATATAAAGGAGAAAAAATCAGAATGCGTAAGTGGTAATGTCAATTTTTATATATCTGCATTGTTTGAACTGAAAAATAAAATGATGGATGCAGTGAGTGATATGAGTCAGGAATGCAAAGAAAAATATATTATAACTGCGATTCTTACAGGGGAAAAAAAGCAGATTGACGAGGAGATGAAGAGTTACTACATGGCCGGCGGAATTAGCCATATTATTGCAATCTCAGGGCTTCACATTACGGCTATAGGTATTGCAATTTATAAATTGTTGCGCAAAAAGTTCAAATTTGTAATTTCGAGTATTGGTTCACTTTTTGTTGTGATATCCTTTGTGGTAATGACTGGTGAACAGGTGTCAGCTGTGAGAGCTATGATAATGTTTATTTTTTATCTTCTGGCTAATATTCTTGGAAGAAGGTATGACATGGCAAATGCAGTTTCGTTTGTAGTTATAATTATGTGCATTTTTAAACCGTTTATCATTATGAATTTTTCTTTTCAAATGTCTGTTGGAGCTATTTTTGCGATTATATTTGTATCGCCTTTATTGTGCAAATATCTCAGAGTGGAGACTGAAGACTCAATAAAGATAGGACATGTTAGTAAAAAGAACATGCAGATAAAAAGGAAAATCAATAAAACAGCTGTGTATGAAAGGGCAATTGTCTGTAGTGAAAAAGTGAAAATACTGATATTAAGAGCTTTAACTGCCGGCATTTCAATCAATCTTGTTACACTTCCAATTGTTGCATACAATTATTTTCAATATTCAAGATTGTCGGTAGTGGTAAATGTTATTGTGGTTTTGATGATGTCGTTTGTTGTTATGTCCTCATTTATAGCGGTATTATTGAGTCTGGTAATAGGTAGTGGCAATCATATATCGGATATTATCATTTCACCGGTTGTCAGTGTTTTAAAAGGTTTTACCTTTTTGTGCAGGAAGACTGTGGTAATACCAGGTAATATTTGCGTTACAGGAAGACCAAAGGGGTGGCAGATAATAATATATTATTTGGTTCTAATCGCTGTTTTGTATAGCGCACATTTGTTGGTAAAACTGAGAAAAAAAGATGACAAAAAATATGTGAGTGTGTTTAGAGGATTGGTGGTTGGGGCAATGTATTTGATTTTGCCAATTTTATTGTTGCGTCTTGAAAATAACAAAGGGATTATTGTTAATAATGTTGGACAGGGGGATTGCATAGTTGTTTGTGATGAATCGGTTAATATCATGATTGATTGTGGCAGTAGTGATGTGGAAGATGTATACAGAAATCGTGTGAAGTCTGCATTAAAGGCGAGAAGAATTAATAGAATTGATTATTTCTTTTTGTCACATGCAGATATTGATCACTATTCCGGTCTTTTGGAAATGCTAAATGACAGTAATCCCGATTCGATTAAAATCGGGAAAATAGTAGTGTCTGGTACGATTGATAAGAATAGTGATTTTTGGAAAAAGGTGGAAAATGAAAAAGATATAGTTATATTTATCGGAGAGGGAGATGTTTTGAGATTAGAGAATATAACGGTTGAATGTCTTTATCCCGGACAGGACATTATTTCGGAAGATGAAAATTCAAAATCACTTATTTTAAAGGTGGCTCAGAAAGACAGTAAATATTTGTTCACCGGTGATATTCCGATGGCGTGTGAAGCAGAATTTATCGAGAAAATTCAGGGGAAATATGATGTGATGAAAGTTGCTCATCACGGTTCGAGAGAGTCTACATCGAAGGAATTGTTGGAAAAAACAGGTGCAGATATTTTTTTGATATCCTGCGGAAAAAATAACAGATATGGTCATCCGCATAAGGAACTGATTGAAAGAATAATGAGGCACAAAGGAAAAATGTATATCACCTCTCGTGACGGGCAGATAGTAGTTAAAAATGGAAATTAGAAAAATACATACAGTAGTTAAAGTGAATATTGCATTTTAAATATTTGTGCTTTTTTGTGTGGATTATGTTATAATCGAGTTTATGAAAACAATTAATCAGGATATAAAGGATAGACAATTTAAAAGAGTTTATTTGCTGTTTGGAGAAGAGGAATATCTCAAAAAGAGATATAAGCATATGCTTATAGACGCAATTGCCGGCGATGACACTATGAACAAGAGCTTTTATGAGGGGAAAGGTATAGATGTCAATGAGGTTATTGATATGGCGGAGACAATGCCTTTTTTTGCCGAGTACAAGCTGTTGGTAATTGAGGACAGCGGTTTCTTTAAAAGCAGCCAGGAAAAATTTGCGGAGTATGTTAAGAATGTACCGGAATCAACAGTTATTGTATTTGTTGAATCGGAGGTTGATAAGAGAAACAAGTTATACAAAGCTGTTAAGACTGCAGGTTATGCATGTGAGATGGGTAGGCAGGATGAGAAGGCTTTGTCAGTTTGGGCTGCAAAGGTATTCAATTCTTATAACAAGAAGATAACCCAGAGCAATATGAGTTATTTCCTTTCTAAAGTCGGAACGGATATGGAACTCCTCTCGAATGAGATTGAAAAACTGGTGTCTTATTGTGGTGACAGGGAAGTGATTGAACAAAATGATATAGATGAGATTTGTATCACTCAGTTATCTGTCAGAATATTTGATATGATAGATGCGATTTCTGTCAAGGACAGCAAGAGAACGCTGGAGTGTTACTATGAACTTATTGAGTCAAAAGAGCCTCCGGAGAGGATTCTGTTTATGATAATCAGACAGTTCAATCTTATGCTCCAGGCAAAGGATCTTGCGGCCAGAGGAATGGGACAGGCTCAGATTGCTCAGGAGATGGGAGTTCAGAGTTTTGTTGCGGGAAAGACTATAAAGCAGAGTAAGAATTTTACCATTGGTGAATTGAAATCCGGACTTAGGGACAGCGTTGAGATGGATGAGATGTTCAAGAGTAGCAGAATGGACAAAAATATGGGGATCGAATTGCTGCTTGTAAAGTACAGCTCGAAAAGCTAAACAAAAACACTACGTGTTTTTATCACGTATCTATTGACATTTGGTGGGCGAAAATGTACAATATATTTTGTGTCTGTGCCAACAGTCCGCGAAATCCTATGGCACAGATGAGTTACAGGATGATTCCGAATCTCTCTCAAAGGAATCATGAAAAATTATATTTTTCACGGAGGTGGACAAAATGGCTAACATTAAGTCAGCAAAAAAAAGAATTATCGTAGCACGTACTAGAAACGAAAGAAACAAAGCAATCAAGAGTGGTGTAAAGACTTGCATCAAGAAAGTTGAAGCAGCAGTAGCTAACAATGATAAAGAGTTAGCAGCAAAAGAATTAGTTGCAGCAACAAAGGCAATCGATATGGCTTGCACAAAGGGTGTATACCATAAGAACAATGCAGCTAGAAAAGTTTCTAGATTGGCTAAGTTAGTTAACACAATCGCATAATTATTTTTGTGACGTGAAATAAAAGAAGCGTTGCGTTGGTGATTTGATCGCGAATGCAATGCTTCTTTTTTTGTGTGATTTTTTGCAAAATGGAAATACTAATATGGCTATTATGAATTAAATTTTGGGTAAAAAACAAAGGTGGTGGAAAAATGAATAAGTTTGTACACACAGATTTAGCTATTGAGGAACGTGAGAGATTTGAAAAAAATATAGAGATTTTCGGAGTGGAAATTGAAAAGAAAAAAATTGGGGAAAAATGTGTTGCAACAAAGATGGTTATCAGGAATGATACAGCAGCAAGTAAGATGAATAAATCGAAAGGAACGTATCTTACAATTGAATGTGATGACATTAGTAAGAGTAAGAAAGAAATATCCTGTTACCTTGAAAATGTATTGAGGAGGGAAGTAGAAAAGATTAAGCCTGAGAAGATACTCATCGTTGGACTTGGAAATGATAGGGCTACGCCTGATTCTCTTGGACCTAAAGTCGTTGAGAGAATAAAGGTGACAGAAAATGTATGCTGCATAGCTCCGGGAGTATATTCAAAAACAGGAATGGAAACATTCAATATTGTTCATGGAGTTGCTGATAAAGAAAGAATAGATATGATTATTGCGATTGATTCGCTGGCGGCGAGAAATGTATCAAGAATTGCAAGGACGGTACAATATACTGATACCGGCATTGTGCCGGGATCCGGTGTTGGAAATCACAGAGTAGGCCTGAATAGAGAAATGCTAAAAATACCGGTAGTTGCAATCGGAATACCAACAGTTATAAATTGTGTTAATATCGTACACGATTCGCTAAATCAGATATTACAGTTACTGAATGAATACGAACAGTTAAAGAAGGTGACAGATACGTTTGGAATATTATCGTCAGAAGAAAAGTATGAATTTATAGAAGATATTATGGCTGGTGGGATGGGAAATATGTATGTAACACCAAAAGATATTGATGAGTTAATTGACATTACAGCGCAGACTGTGGCAGACATAATAAATAAAGGGATAAACTTGTATTATGAGAGTGTAACTAAAATATGAGGAATAAAGAAAAGCAGGGATGAATATAATTAAATAATGTATTGGAGGTGTTGCGATGATTAATTATTCAGGCAGACAGAAAGCAAAACGACGAATGCAAAAAGGCTTATTTCCCAAAAAGTCATTTGAGTCTGTTATGAGATGGATAATCGCAATCCTCTGTTTATATATTGTTATTATTTGCAGTTCGTTGATTCTAAAGAGTAAAAATTATGATTCCTGCAGCAAATATTGCATTAGTATTGTCCATAAAGTGTATGTTGCAGGAATGTCGAAAATTGCTGATGGTAGTTGGTTGTCAGAAATATCAGCAAACAAGATTCAGTTCGTTGAAAAGTTTAAGGATAATATATCTATAGATTTTTTGAACGAGGCTTGTGGAAAGAAGAACGGTGAAAGTTGTGTTTTTAATTCACAGGTGAAATCTGTTTCTGAAGATAAAGGAATAATAGAAATTGAAAATGGTGAAAAAGAGATAGAGAAAACAGAAAATGTTGAGAAAGAGATAGCGAAAATAGAAAATGTTGAGAAAGAGATAGAAGATAAAGTAAAAGAAGAAAACGATATAGAGGTGCAAAGGCTTGCCAATATTGAGAATAAAAGTGAAAGTGAAAAAGTAAAAAAACAGAATATGATTTCTCAAAACGAAAATGAAATGATGAAAGACATTGGGAATGGTGGAATATCCGAAGATAAAATAAAAGTAGAAGATAAATCAAAAAAAGTATCTATATATAAAAGTAAAAAAATATATGTTCATAAGCCAAAGCGAAATGGAATAATATATAATTCGTCAAATATAAAATCATTTGATGATATGATAAAAAATTTCTATACCGTATCCGTGGCAACATATATAAAGGAAAGTGATTTGAATTTTGAAAAGGCAATGAAGAAAAAATATGCTATAAAGGGAGATGGAAGCAAGCCCCAGATTCTCATATATCATACGCATTCTCAGGAAGAATTTTCCAATTCTAAAGGAAAAAAAGAAAGAAGTATTATTGGTGTGGGAGAATATCTGGCAACAATATTGAAGGAACAGTTTGGTTACAACGTCATTCATGATAGGACAGCCTATGATGTGGTAAATGGAAAACTTGACAGAAATAAGGCCTATGACCAATCGAGAAAAGGCGTAAAAGAGATATTGAAAAATAATCCATCCATTAGTCTGATTCTTGATATACATAGAGATGGAGTGAGAGAAGGAGTAAGGCTGGTTACCACTGTGAATAATAAAGATACGGCGCAAATCATGTTTTTTAACGGTATGTCCAGATTCAGGGGCTCGGGAGATATTGATTATTTGTACAACCCTAACCTGCGTGATAATCTTGCCCTCAGCCTTCAAATGAAAATGACGGCTGAAGCTTATTATCCAAACTTCACCCGTCATAATTATATTAATGCGTATCAGTATAATCTCGATTTGTTGCCGCAGTGTATGCTTATTGAAATGGGAGCGCAGACAAACACATTTGAAGAAGTGAAAAACGCCTGCGAACCACTGGCCATGATAATACATCTGACAATGAACCAATGAAATCAAGATAATTTAATGGCAATTAATAATTTGAAATATCATTCAATAGCAATTAATAACAATTAATAACAATTAATAACAATTAATATCATTTATTAACATTTATTAAGGTTATTTGCTTCCTGTTGAACCAAAGCCCTTTTCGCCTCTGTCTGTGTCGTCCAATTCTGTGACTTCATTAAAGTCGGCCTTGAGGAACGGGGTGATGACAAACTGTGCGATGCGTTCTTTGTCAGCAACTGTGCGTGTTTCCTGTGAGTGATTATGAAGAGCAACAATTATCTCTCCTCTGTAATCCGAATCAACAACACCGACTTTGTTTGCAGGGGCTAATCCCTGTTTGCATGATAATCCGGAACGTGCATAAATAAGTCCTGCATAACCATCAGGTACTTCAAGTGCAACGCCTGTCTTCACAAAAACGGTCTCTCCCGGAGCGATAACAGTGTCGCCACCCATGCATGCGTATAAATCAGCGCCGGCTGCAAATTCCGTTCCGTATGTTGGAATAACGGCTTCGGGATTCAATTTTTTTATATTTACTTTTACTGCCATAATACTATTTCTCCTTTTTCTAGTGATTCTTGTACCATTATAATTCTTTGGTTTGAGGAACCTCTGAATTTGAGGTTTAAATCTTTTTTTGCTTCGATAAATTTTCCATCAACTATAACATCAATATATGATAAGAATTCTTTAGTGATTGGCCATTTTTGGCACATGTCATTAAGAATATCTGTGTCGAAAGTATAACCTGTATAGCACCAGATAGTTTTGTCAGGAAATCTTTCTTTGACTGCTTTTGCTAAAGGAAGCAGTCCTTCCTGATTTACGTATTCAAAAGGTTCACCGCCAAGAAAAGAAATACCTTTGTAATGTTCAAAACTTAATGTATTTAAAACGGATTTTAATGTCTCATCTGTAAAAGGTTTGCCGTAATTGAAATCCCAGGCTTCTTTATTAAAACAGCCGGGACAGGCGTGAGTACAACCGCTTACAAATACTGAAACTCTGATACCGGGACCGTTTGCAACATCATATTGTTTGATATCTGCATAATTCATTGTCGTGTACCTTTTGCATTATTTGAACAATGCAATCCTTTCTGTAAATCTCTGTGCGATAGCGCATATTTCCACTTGGCTCGTCGTGGATAACAAAAGGTGTAGAACCACAATTTGAGAAGAGAAGTGGTTCTACACCAATAGAATTAATTATATTGGACGAGGACGGTATATTCCAATATAATTAGCTTTTAGATATGAAGTACTCTGGAAGAGATTTCTTTTGTCTTTCCTACGTTCCAAAAATTCTCACCAAGGTAACCACATGTTCTACGTGTAACATTCATCTTGGCATGATCCTTGTTATGGCACTGTGGACATTCCCACTCGCCATCCTCATTAACAGTAATCTCACCATCGAAACCACAAACGTGACAGTAATCTGATTTTGTATTGAACTCAGCGTACTGAATGTTGTCGTAGATGAACTTAACAAGTTCTTCTAAAGCTTCAATATTATGTCTCATATTAGGTATCTCTACGTATGAGATTGCACCACCAGAGGAGATGTTCTGGAACTGACTCTCAAATGTAAATTTGCTGAAAGCGTCAATCTTTTCACGTACATCAACATGATATGAGTTTGTATAATATCCTTTATCTGTAATATCTTCAATGGAACCGAATTTTTCTTTGTCAATTCTTGCGAATCTGTAACATAATGATTCGGCAGGAGTTCCATAAAGACCAAAAGCAATACCTGTATTTTTCTTCCATGAGTCACATGCCTGACGAAGACGATTCATAACTCTGAGAGCAAAATCTGTTCCAACAGGATCTGTGTGACTAACACCTTTTACAAGTTTTGTTACTTCGTATAAACCAATGTATCCGAGTGAAATAGTTGAATAGCCATCGTGAAGAAGCTTGTCAATCTTTTCACCTTTTTCAAGACGGGCAATTGCGCCATACTGCCAGTGGATTGGACTTACATCTGATAATACGCCCTCTAATGCGTGATGTCTGCACATAAGAGCTTCGAAGCAAAGAGCAAGTCTCTCTTCGAGTAAAGGCCAGAATTTTTCTTCATCCTGTCCGGAAATAATACCAATTTGTGGAAGATTAAGGCTGACAACACCCTGGTTGAAACGGCCTTCCCATTTGTATTTTCCGTTTTCGTCTTTCCAGTTTGAAAGGAATGAACGGCAACCCATACATGAGAACACTTCGCCGTCATAATTTTCTCGCATCTTCTTAGCTGAGATATAGTCAGGATACATTCTCTTAGCTGAACACTGTACAGCCATCTTTGTAATGTAGTCGTATTTTCCGCCTTTTAAGCAGTTGTGTTCATCCAAAACATAGATGAGTTTAGGAAAAGCAGGAGTAACATAAACACCCTTTTCGTTTTTGATTCCCTCAATTCTCTGTCTGAGAACTTCCTGAACAATAAGAGCAACTTCATCTGCGTACTCATCATTCTCGTCAATGTTGAGGAAGAGAGTAACGAATGGTGACTGACCGTTAGTAGTCATAAGAGTATTAATCTGATACTGAATAGTCTGAACACCTGATTTTAATTCGTCGTAAAGTCTGTCATTTACAAACTGTTCAATGAGTTCGGGTTGAATCTTGTCACCATACTTTTTAACGTAGTGCTCTGTATATTTATCACGACTTTTTCTGAGGTACTTTCCGAGGTGTCTGATATCTACAGACTGTCCGCCGTACTGAGAACTTGCTACAGATGCAATAATCTGTGTTGTTACAGTACAGGCAACCTGGAAACTCTTTGGAGTTTCAATAAGTTTTCCGTTTATTACAGTACCGTTGTCGAGCATATCTGATATATTGATAAGACAACAGTTGAAAATAGGCTGTAAATAGTAGTCAGAATCATGGAAATGAAGCACGCCGTTCTCATGAGCCTTTGAAATCTTCTCCGGAAGAAGAAGTCTCTTTGTGAGGTCTCTTGATACCTCGCCGGCGATAAGGTCACGCTGTGTTGAAGCGATAACCGCATTCTTGTTGGAATTTTCTTCCATTACATCTTTGTTGGTATTTCCTATGAGAGCAAGAATAGAATCATCGGTAGTGTTTGCTTTTCTGACCAACTCTCTGTTGTAGCGGTAGATAATATAAGTTTTGGCAAGAACAAATTTCTTCTCTGCCATAAGCTTCTGCTCAATAATATCCTGAATCTCTTCAACCGCCATCTCGTCGTTTCCACGGTTCTCAATGGAAGCCAGGATATTGTAAATCTTATCTTCGCTAATTTTTTCAGAAGTCTCAACCTCGTCGTTTGCTTTCTGAATGGCTGAAATAATTTTGTTACGGTCGTAAACTGCATGTCGACCGTCTCTTTTGATAACCCTCTGCATTTGAATACTCCTTTAAATTTATATAAAATGAAATAAAAATACCGATTAATCTCATCGCACTTCATTATATCATTGCAAAATATAATTGTCTACCATATATTGATTGATTATTTTTAAGAATACAACATATTGTAGTGTGAATGTGTGATTTTGAAATTAATAAAAACGTGTAAAATAAGGAAAAAAAACGATTCAGAAGAATTTATAAAAAAATATTAAAAAAATATTAAAAAATGTAAAAATAACAATATATAGATTTTGGGAAGAATAATAACAAGATATAGTTTGTTCTTATTTATAATTATATTAATATTGGATTTGATAATAATTTTATAAAAAAATAGTTAAAAAATGAATTTGCATAGTGACTAAAACGAGAACAACGTTTATAATTTGTTGTGGGAATCGTGCTAATAGGATATTTTATACTTCTTTGTGAGTATTGTTGCGAAAGGTGAGCGACTGTAAGACAGTAATTTGTATTATTATTATTATTAAATGAAATTGTAATAAGCAAAGATATTCCCAATTCATAAATATGTGATACTGAGGAGTGAACAGATGTTAGTTGATTTATTAAGTGGTGTTGTAGAACCATATCAGATTGTAATGATAGGAATTTTATTTGGATGTATATTAACGCTGGCTATGCTGAAATGCGAATTTAAGTTTTTACCACAGGATCAGGGTAGAGCTTTTGCTGTAAACGGCGAATTGTCAAAAGGCAAAATAAGAGGAGTAGGAATAATAATGGTTGCCTGCTTTATTGTTGCTAGCATTCTTTTTGTTCCGGTAACCAGAGAATATGTAATATATATTATTTTGTTATTTGCAATGATGCTCAGCGGATATCTTGATGACATGTCAAAGATTCCATGGAGTGATTACAAAAAAGGTTTGATAGATTTTGTAATCAGCCTTGCAACAGTAGTAGTTTTTATTAAGAATAACAGTACTGATATAACTGTGTTTGGAAACACAATTACAATTAATCCTATCTTTTATGGATTTCTTGCAATAGTTCTTATTTGGGTAAGTATTAATGTAACAAACTGTTCTGATGGCGTAGACGGTTTGTGCTCGTCACTCAGTATAGTTACACTTTTTTCATTTGCATTTATATTTGCGAATCAGCTTGGTGTATATAAGAATTATGTATTTATAATGGTAGGAGTTTTACTTGCTTACCTCTATTTTAATACATCGCCAAGTACTATGCTTATGGGAGATGCGGGATCAAGAGCAATTGGATTCTTTATAGCATTAATTGCAATGAAATCCGGACATCCAATTAGCTTTGTCGGTCTGGCGCTTCTTCTTATAATAGACGGTGGACTTGGACTTGTAAAAGTATTTCTTTTGAGATTTTTGAAAATAAGTATTCTTAAGAATACAAGAACACCTATTCATGATCATATGAGAAAGAACAAAGGGTGGTCTGATACACAGGTTGTGTACAGATTCCTGGCATTCCAGATAGTAGCATCAGCTATATGCTATATATTTATTATGTAATTAAGAGAGTGTAGTTCAAAGAAAATTTGTTTCAAAATGTATACATTATGAAACGTACTTACGATGCTTTCAAAATAACCGTTTCGCATTATATGAATGTTTTCTCAAAACAGTTCGACAATGCTTGAAGGATTATCTTCAAAATAAGCATGATTCTCGTTCGCACAAATTCGTGAGTTTTCTTTATGAAAACTCACTCAAATTGTGCTAAATATCGAGGAACTGAAATCCTCGATATTTAACTTCGAATCATTCTTCTTTTATCAGAATCCTTCTAAGCTTGTCTCAATTG
>JAEELL010000066.1 GCA_016282745.1 Lachnospiraceae bacterium | reverse complement strand
TTTCATTAAGAAAACTCACGAATTTGTGCGAACGAGAATCATACTTATTTTGAAGATAATCCTTCAAGTATTGTCGAACTGTTTTGAGAAAACATTCATATAATGCGAAACGGTTATTTTGAAAGCATCGTATATCTGTTTCAAAAAGTATACATTGTGAGAAAACAAATAATGTCTTAGTATAACTTTTAATTAAGGTCTAAATATTTTTTTAATATGGAAAAAGGCGCAGGACCATTTTCCAACACAAATCTGTGAAACTCGATATCAGAGTAGGCATCCCCACGTTTCTTCTTCATTGATTCCTTTAAGTGCATAAACTCCAGATAACCGACATAGTACTTAAGATAATTGGCAGGTTCTTCAATCATACAATCGTATATTTTATTTACGGTTTCAGTATCAGAGACAGAATATTTGGCGAAAAAATCTTTGGTATCATCTAACGACCAACCGTGATAATTGATTCCAATATCGGCGAGACAGTAAAGTGCCAGCGAAAATCGCGAATTGCTTATAATGGCATTTCTGACTTTCGAATCTTTATAAAGATATTTATATGCGTACAGTTCAGCGTAGGTGGCCCAGCCTTCAGAGTAGCCTCCGCAATCTAAAGTGTATCTGATTAGTGAAGGGGACTTTTCAAGGAAATAAGTTGTTTGGTACAAGTGGCCCGGAAAGCCTTCGTGGGCAAGTGTGGTGAACAGAGATTCACAGCTCAGTTGTTCCGGCTTGTTTATAAAAATAACATTATTGTCAGGATCATCAATCTGGGGCGAGAGATAGAATGCCGGACTTAAGTGAGAACTGAGGGAAGCAGGAACTTCTTTAAGTATAAAGTTAGTGGAGGCTGGGGGAGGAAAATCTGTTGTCATTTTTTTTATGAGATATTTAAGAATCTGATTTGAAGTGGAGCTTGAAGTGGCTTTTGAATCGTGATTAATGATAGAAAGGTAATCTTTCTGAATGGTATCTTTAGGAAAGTTTGGAGCATTGATTTGTCCTGAAAGAATTGCAGAAACATCAGAATTCTCACAAAGTGTATTTAGAAGATATATATCTTTGTGAAGTTGAGTGTTAATCATTTTCTCTATTTCTGAGACTGTTTTATCACTTCCGGTGGTTGATCTTATCAGATACTGATAATATTCTTTTCCCGTCTCAAACTGAGATAGTCCAAGGTGGGGGCTGCATTTTGGTGACAGGTCTGATAGTTCTTTTGCCAGATATTGGTAAGATGGAATCACAACCTTGTTCACCAGATTGCAATTAATGGCTATGTATTTATTTCTCTTATTTACAGACAGAAATTTAATATTATCAATGCGCTCGTTGAAGGAAGAAATAAGTAAATTATCGGAAGTACCGGTAAATTCGTTGCACTGAGAAACAATGTCAGACAGCGTTTTATTACTCATATAACAACCGGCATCGGCCTTTACTTTCTCAAATTCTATAGCGGACTTAAAGTAATCATCAATGGATGAGAGTGTCTTAAGGTAGGAAATAACATCCTTTTCGTTGCCTAGAGTATATTGGGACAACAAAATAGGAAGCTGAGCCTGAATTCCGATTGTGGGGCTAAAGGGCTGGTAGTTTATACATAAATCAGCAAAATCAATTTCATTGGAGGCATACGTTTTAAGAATATCATATGTTAGTTTGTTATCCTCAGGCAGCTTACTGTAGTCGAAAGTATCAAGGTCATGAAGAATACTCATATAGTAATTTGAAGAATTTTTCATATCTTTGTAAGAGATAGTGCCAAGAGAGTCGTTGTCTGCTGAAATATCATAGTTTTCGGGATTTTTAAAATAGAAATGCAGATTGAAAGAATTCTGTGTAGCCTGATTGCAGAATAGTGAATCCGTAAATTTGCTGAATGCAGCAGAATTCTGCGCAGAATGTAGCTCAGCCAGATGGAGATTGTGATTGAAAGTTTCTGCAATTATTGTAAATATCGCGAAGGTAATAAGAATGCATATTATGAAAGTTCGCCTCAATTGAAAACCTCTAAACAATTATAAATTATTATATGAAGAATATTTGATTATATGCTTCAGTTCTTCAGCTATACAGGCTCGAATCCGCAGATAAATCTACTACGAGGGTGATTGACAAATGACATTCCGGATGCTACAAAAAACATAACGGATGAGAGTAGTAAAATCTATTGACAGATGGTATGAATAAGAGAATGAAGACAGTAAGCACTCGATTGCGAGTAGTGTTCTTGAATTGAAAGGAATAATATAGATGCAAAAAATAGGAAAATATATTTGGCGGCAGAAGTGGCGATATCTGTTTGGTATTATTTGCCTTCTCTGTTCGGTTGGGCTTGACCTGACTGCGCCGGTTATTACAAAACATATTGTAGATGATGTAATTGTGGGAGGCAAAATTGAACTGCTTAAATACCTGTTGCTTGGATATTTGATTGTTGGTATTGGCAGATTTGTATTTCAGTACACAAAAGAATACAACTTTGATACTGCAGGTTCAATGGTTGCAGTAGATATCAGAAGAGATGTGTTCAATCACATTCAGGGTCTTAGCACGGAGTTCTTTGAAAAGACAGGAACCGGTGAGCTGATGGCCAGAGTGAAGGATGATGTGGACAGAATCTGGGACGGACTTACATATGTTGGGATGCTCCTCATTGAAGTGACGGTTCACACAATTATTATCCTAACATATATGTTTGCATTCAGCTGGAAGCTTGCCATAATACCTACGGTGGCTATGATTATTTGTGGAGCCATTGCTATTTTTATGGAGAAAAAACTGGATAAGGTTTACGAGGAAATAAGCGAAGAGAACGCAACACTCACAACAGTTGCTGAGGAAAATCTTGCAGGAGTCAGGACTATTAAGGCGTTTGCGAGAGAGAAGTTTGAGATTGAGAAATTCTTAAAACATAACAGCAGATATTATGAGTTAAATATGAAACAGTCGAAAGTATTTGTCAGATACTATCCATACCTTAGCGTTATAACGAAGATTCTTCCGTTGGTGACATTGCTTGCGGGAGGCTATCAGCATATTTACGGTACTCTTTCATTGGGAACACTGACTGCGTTTATTGAGTATTCGAACAATATTATATGGCCGATGGAAATGCTTGGATGGCTTACAAACGGAGCTTCATCAGCTATTGCGTCTTCAAGAAAATTAAAGAAGCTGACAGATGAGAAACCAACTGTGCTTGAGAGCAGTGAACCTGTACAGCTTGAAAGCATAGAGGGATATATTAAATTTGAAAATGTAAGTTTCCACAAATCAGATGGATATGAAATTTTGAAAAATATTGATTTTGAGGTCAAACCGGGTGAGACCATCGGAATCATGGGGGCAACCGGAGCCGGAAAAAGTTCCATTGTTCATCTGCTTCAGCGTCTTTATGATGTGACAGGAGGAAGAATTCTAATCGATGATGTAGATGTGAAGGAGTTGTCCCTCAAGCAGTTGAGGGAGAGTATCGCTGTTGTAATGCAGGATGTATTTCTCTTCTCCGACACAATCAGTGAGAATATCAAATTTGGTAAAAAGAAATCAGTCAGCGACGAGATGGTCAGAATGGCGGCACGAGATGCGGCGGTAAGTGACTTTGTCGAGGGATTTGATGACGAGTACGACACGGTAATCGGAGAGAGAGGCGTAGGTCTGTCCGGTGGACAAAAACAGCGAATCAGTATAGCAAGAGCACTGGCAAAAAAATGTCCAATTCTAGTTATGGACGATTCCACCTCGGCACTCGATACTGAAACGGAAAAGAAAATCGAGCACATTTTAAATGAACTTAAAGGTACTACAAAAATTATTGTTGCGCATAGAATCAGTGCTGTGCGAAATGCAAATCTGATAATAGTGCTTGAGGATGGTGAGGTTAAGGAAAAAGGAACTCACAGAGAACTTATGGCGAAAAAAGGTTTGTACTATGAAACATACAAGGTTCAGTATGACAGCGAAACAGAAGAAAACTATGCGGCAGGAGAAAATGAAGAAACAAATGATGACCAGGTAACCGGTGAATATGAAACAGCTGATGGAGAATAGGGGGTGAGAGAATGGCATATAACTCATTTAAGGAAGATGAGCAGACAGTTGAGAGGAGCAAAAGAGAAACTCTTTTAAGACTGTTCTCATACCTGTTCAAATACAAAATACAAATTGTGGTAGTGTTGCTGCTCATGGGATATGGTGTCGCAGTATCACTGATAAATCCTCTCATCATGGAGAATGCTATTGATAAATATGTGGGCGGAAAAAATTTTAAAGGCCTGTTAGTTTTGTTACTTGTTGCTCTTGCAATCAACCTGATTGTTGTTCTTACAATCAAAATTAGAATGCTTATTATGGCCAAAATATGCAACAAAATATTATTAACAATCAGACAGGAGTTGTACTCTCACATTCAGACACTTGATTTTAAGTTCTTTGATTCAAGGCCAAGCGGAAAAATACTGAGCAGAATTATGGGGGATATCAACTCCCTTAAGGATGTGTTATCAAATTCGGTAACGACACTTATTCCTGATTTTATTACAGTTGTTTCGGTAGTGATAATAATGTTTGTAAAGAACTGGGAGCTTGCAATAGCTGCGCTTTTAACTACGCCGATAATGGCAGTGTTCATGGTTATCATTGAGGTGAAGGGGCATCCAAGATGGCAGAATGTCAGAAAGAAATCCTCAAACCTCAGTGCATTTATCCATGAAGACATTGCCGGGATGGGAGTTGTAAAAGGGTTTACAGCGGAAGAAGAAACAAGAGAAACATTTAATGAATTAACTGATGAACATCTTGAATCATTTAAGCATGCAATAAAAATATCGGATTGGTTTGGCTCTGTTATTGATATTTCCTGGGGACTTGGCTGTATATGCTTGTATTATGTGGGAATAGTTATACTTGGTGTAGATAAAGTCAGCGTAGGTATGCTGGTAGCTTTTGGAACCTATAGCAATATGTTCTGGCATCCAATCCTAAATCTGAGCAATTTTTACAATCAGATAATAACCAATATTGCAGCAGCGGAGAGAATCTTTGAAATTCTGGATACTGAGGCGGAGATAACTGATGATAATGACGTGGTTGAGATGAAAGAAATAGAAGGAAAAGTATCTTTCGACCACGTAACCTTCTGCTATGAGGATGGGGAAAAGCCGGTTCTTGAAAATCTGAGCTTTGAGGTGAAGCCGGGAGAAACCATTGCGCTGGTTGGTACAACGGGTGCGGGAAAGACCACAATAGTAAATCTCATAAGCAGATTTTATGATGTCCAGAGTGGAAAAGTTAAGATCGACGATGTGGATGTAAAGACAGTTTCCATTGAGAGTCTAAGAAGACAGATGGGAATAATGACTCAGGATAATTTCCTTTTCACGGGAACTATAAATGACAATATAAGATATGGAAGACTTGATGCCACAGATGAAGAGATACGAAAGGCTGCCAAGGCGGTAAGAGCTCATGAGTTTATTGAGAAACTTCCTAAAGGATATGATACAGAACTGTCAGAGAGAGGCGGCTCGTTATCTGTAGGACAAAAACAGCTTATTGCATTTGCAAGGACCATGGTATCCATGCCAAAAATATTGATTCTGGATGAGGCAACTTCAAGCATTGACACCAAAACTGAGAAGATGGTGCAGGAAGGAATCGAACACCTTCTTGAGGGAAGAACCAGCTTTGTAATCGCCCACAGACTTTCTACAATAAAGAAGGCAGACCGAATATTTGTTGTGGGTGATGGTGGAATAATCGAACAGGGAAGCCCGGCGGAACTCATGGAGAGAAAGGGAGCTTACTATAATCTGTATCAGGCTTCGCTGCAGTAAGAAAGTGAGCTGATTTGGGTTCCCCAAATACATAAAAGAATAGTTACAGTTACTATCATTTATAGAAAATATGGAGTTGACAAAGACAAATAAACATAATAAACTTTAAAGAAGTCAAAAAAGTAAAAGCGATGAAGAGAAGAGTAAGTTGTAGAAACACTCAAAGAGAGTCCGGTCAGGTGAAAGCGGATAGTGGCAGAAACAACCGAAGATGGTCTCTGAGCAGCAGTGCTGAAGTTGGATATGATTTTAAAAAAGGTCTTTGATTTGAAGTGACACTTACATGTCCATTTAGGTGCTGACGGGTTCACCCGTTATAGTGACAAGAGGTTTAAGATAGGAGTGACCTTAGGAAATAATAGGACATTCTTCTTAGATGAAGTGAAGTGGTACCACGTGATTTTTATCCCGTCTTTACATTTGTGAAGACGGGTTTTCTTTTGTTAGAATCACGACTTCACTTGCATCCATTGTTGACTGCAGTGGAATAAGATATAAAAATCGGAAAGGAAGAAAAGAAATGGCAGACAAAAAAACTTATTATTTAACAACAGCGATAGCATACGCATCAGGAAAACCACATATCGGAAACACATATGAGGCTATTCTTGCAGACAGTATTGTAAGATTTAAAAGAGCGGAGGGCTATGACGTAAGATTCCAGACAGGAACAGATGAGCATGGCCAGAAAAATGAGTTGAAGGCCGAGGAGGCAGGAATCACACCACAGGAATATGTTGATGCAACTGCAGGTGAGATTAAGAGATTGTGGGATCTCGTTGGAACTTCATATGACAGATTTATCAGAACAACTGATGAAGATCACAAAAAGCAGGTTCAGAAGATTTTCAAAAAATTATATGATCAGGGCGATATTTACAAGGGAACATACGAAGGAATGTACTGTACTCCTTGTGAATCATTCTTTACACAGTCACAGCTTGTAGACGGAAAATGTCCTGACTGTGGACGTGATGTTCAGCCGGCAAAGGAAGAGGCATATTTCTTCAAACTCAGCAAATATGCAGACAGACTTATGAAGCATATAGAGGAACATCCTGAATTTATTCAGCCGGAATCAAGAAAGAACGAGATGATTAATAACTTCATCAAGCCGGGTCTTCAGGATCTTTGTGTATCAAGAGCCACAGTTAAGTGGGGAATCCCGGTTGACTTTGATCCAAAGCATGTTATCTATGTTTGGATTGATGCACTTTCAAACTACATCACAGGACTTGGATACGATGTAGACGGAAATCATGATCCGTTATATGAGAAGTATTGGCCTGCAGATGTTCATCTTATCGGAAAAGACATCTTGAGATTCCATACAATTTACTGGCCAATCATGCTTATGGCACTTGATGTTCCACTTCCAAAACAGATTTTCGGGCATCCTTGGTTATTACAGGGGGGAGAAAAGATGAGTAAGTCAAAAGGCAATATTATTTATGCTGATGACCTCGCTGATTTATTTGGAGTTGATGCGGTAAGATACTTCGTTTTACATGAGATGCCGTTTGAATCTGACGGAACAATCACATGGGAACTTATGGTTGAGAGAGTTAATTCAGAACTCGCAAATACACTTGGAAACCTTGTTAACAGAACTATCGCAATGTCAAATAAATATTTTGACGGTGTAGTTGAAAATAAAAATACAGCAGATGCTGAAGAAAAAGTATTTGACGATGATCTCAAGAAAGTTGTCACAGAGGCTATTGATAAAGTATCAGCAAAGATGGACAAATTGAGAGTTGCCGATGCAATCACAGAGGTATTTACAGTATTCAAGAGATGTAACAAATACATCGACGAGACAATGCCTTGGGCTCTGGCAAAGGATGAGACAAAGCAGGACAGACTGAAAACAGTTCTCTACAACCTTGTGGAAAGCATCACAATCGGAGCAAGCTTACTTGAGCCATTTATGCCTGAAACAACAGAAAAGATACTTGCACAGTTGAATGCCTCAAAGAGAGAATTCGAAGAGATGAAAGAATTCGGAAAATATCCGGACGGAAATAAAGTGACAGATGCTCCTGAAATCTTATTTGCAAGACTTGACCTTAAGGAAGTAATGGCTAAAGTTGAGGAAATTCAGGCAGCTCAGAGAGCAGAGGCTGAAGGAACAAAATATCCTGAAGTTGAAAAGAAAGAAGAAATAACAATTGATGACTTTGACAAAGTACAGATTCAGGTTGGTGAAGTACTTAAGTGTGAACCAGTGCCAAAGGCAAAGAAACTCCTGGTTTCACAGATCAGAGTCGGAAATGAAATCCGCCAGATCGTATCAGGAATTGCAAAATACTACAAACCTGAAGAAATGGTTGGAAAGAAAGTTGCAGTTATCACAAACTTAAAACCGTGTAAGTTATGCGGAGTGGAATCACAGGGAATGATACTTGCAGCAGCAGATGATGACGGAAACCTTTCAGTACTTACAGTAGATAAGGACATCGTTGCAGGAAGCGAGATTGCATAACAGTTATTTTTATAAGCAATAATCCATTAGTGATTAGTGAATGTTTAAATTCGGTAATCGCTAATGGATTTTGAAGCATAAGCGGAGGAACGTGAATGATCATAGATACCCATGCGCATTATGATGATGAGAAATTTGATGCAGACAGAGATGAAATATTAAATTCACTATATGAGAGCGGCATTGAAAAAATAGTAAACATCGGAGCCAGCTTGAACTCCTGTGAAAAAACACTGGAGTTAGTGAAAAAGTATCCTTTTGTTTACGGTGCGCTTGGAGTCCATCCAAGCGATATTGCAGAATTAAATGAAGATGCCTTTTTGTGGCTGAAAGAGTCACTGGACCATGAGAAAATAGTGGCTGTCGGAGAAATTGGGCTTGATTATTACTGGTGCAAGGACAAGGAAGAGCAGAAAAAGCAGCGTGAATGGTTTGTCAGACAGATGAATCTTGCAAGAGAAAAGAAACTTCCGATAGTAGTGCATTCGAGAGAAGCGGCAAAAGACACATTAGATATTGTAAAAGCAGAAAAAGCCGGAGAGATTGGTGGAATTATACACTGTTTTTCATATTCGAAAGAGATTGCAAAAGAGTATCTTGATATGGATTTCTACTTGGGAATAGGTGGAGTAATTACATTTAAGAATGCAAAGAAGACTGTGGAAGTTGTTGAGTACGCGCCAATAGAAAAGATTGTTCTTGAGACGGACTGCCCGTATCTTGCACCTGTCCCATACAGAGCGAAGAGAAACTCTTCTCTGTATCTTCCATATGTAGTGGATAAAATCGCAGAGATCAAAAAAATGACTCCGCAGGAAGTTATAGAAATCACAAGAGAAAACGCACTCAAAGTGTACGGAATATAAAAGCTTCATAAAGTATACATTTTGAAACGTAAACTACAGCAGTTTTCAGAATAACTCTTAGAGCATTTAAGCAAATGGATTTCGCTAAAACATTGAATCAAGTATATAGTTTTTCTGAAATAATAATAATGATGCGAAGTCAAATTTTAAGGATTTCAACTCCTTAAAATTTAGTTCCTCTGAACGAGTTTTCATCAAGAAAACTCGTGAATTGGAACGGACGAGTTATCATTATTATTATGAAGTTAAAAACTAGTACTTGATGAACAGTTTTAAGAAAACATTTGCTTAATGCGA
>JAEELL010000065.1 GCA_016282745.1 Lachnospiraceae bacterium | reverse complement strand
GCACCAGCCTCAAAACTCCAATATCCACAATATGTAAAATCACTTCTATTATGTGAATTCGCATTTTCTCTACGTGCGTTATACCATCCTTTATTTAGTATTTGTTTCAAATCCGAGGGTTTTCTTGATTTTTCAATGAAATCTTTAAACTTCTCAAAATCTTTTTTAAATAACAACTTTATATTATTATCATATTCTTCACCTATATAAGTACATGCTAAAAATTCAAGTAACCAATCTTCTTTTTTATTCTCTTTAAGGAGATTGTGAACCATTATTATATTCTTCTTTTCTGTTTCAAGGCATATCCCTATCGAGAGCATTCTTAATATCTGATTGTAATTATCTGGTGCAAATACATATATCCACTTATCAAAAATTTCCTCATACATTTCTTTTATTTCCAAAATGCTGTCGCCACGTGAATATCTCGTAATAAGCATATACTCTTCTATTAGGCTCATAGCATATTTGACAGGTTTTTCACGTTCTTTATTTACTTTTCCATTTTCGAAAGCTTCATTATACTTTCGCATTATTCCAAATGATATTTCAATATATTTATCAAAATATTCTTCTGTCATTATTTTATCTCTCATATATTACTCCAATACTGTTTTTATTATATTTCCATCAGTTTTAACCCTAACAAGCCATTTTTCATATCCACTAATAATGATATCTGTCATTTTTTCATTTCCAACAGCCTTCCTTAACCTATTACTACCATTTATCCACGAATCACTCATCTGTGGTCCATCTATGGTATTTCCAAGCCTTGCACTTCCATATTTTGCCTCAGCAATAATATACTGTGGAGTTCCTTCTGGATTATAATAAACTCCGTCTATTCCCTGATGAATAGGATCATCTAATCCGGTAACTCTGTCTAAACTTATACGTTCATACCCCAAATCTTCAAGATATTTATCCATTTTCATTTCGCCATAATTACCTTTTTGCTTATTAGACTTTAATTCGATTTTCCCTGTTTCAACATCATCAAGCAGACTATCTCTATATTGTTTTCCACCCAGACAATCATATTTAACATTATCAAGTGATTTTCCAGCTTTTAATGAATCAACCGCATCATCAAGATAATCTATCATCAACTGTATGCCTTGTTCTACGTCTTCCTCCGGCAAGTTGTTGATTATATCTATGATTTCATCTATTCTACCTGATTCTTCATAGATTTCTATTAATGCTCTTCCGTCTTCTCCAAATGGTCTTATCTTTTCAATAACTTCGTATCCATACTTTTCATAAGCCATTTTCCAAAACTCATCATTTTCTAAGCTTTGGTTACCATTTTTCAAGTCTTCCGACTGGTTATTATCAGTGTTATTTCCTGATGTATTATCTGATGTATTATCTGAATTATTTATCTCTCCAGCTTCATTGTTTTCGGAAATATTATCCTTTGGTTTTTCATCATTTCCGATGTTGTTGTCCTTTGGATTCTCATCGTTTCCGGTATTGTTATCCTTTGGTTTTTCATTGTTGTTATGATTGTCCGGATCATTTGGCTTCTCACCTTCAAACGGATCCTTTGGTTTTCCCGGGTCAACAGTATCAGGAAGTTCTATGTCTTTTCCGCCATATTTTCTTGTTAAAAACTCATAAAACTTTGTTTCCTGAAAACCTGATTTTGCAATCATTGGACCCATTACATTGGGGATAAAGTACTCAAATATCAGCATTATCTTTCCAAGTTCATAAGTTTCTTCAAAGATATTCTTTGCCGCTTCCTTATTTCCGGTTGCCAAATAATTAAGATAATTACTGTATAGTACCGTTGATGACTCTATTGCGTACACTGCTCCCATTATACTCATCAGCAGTACACACAAATCCATGAGGCTTATTCCCTCACCTATTGCCATCATTATTCCTGTAAATGCATAAACTGAAACCCAAAGGAAATGAGCACATATGCATAATGCTAATATTGCAACTACTGTAAGAAGGAATGTAAAAAGATACCAGCCTAAATCATGTGATGTTTCACCTCCGCACAGGCCTCCGCTTATCATATATGCAGCTTCGCCTGTGTCTGTGTTTAATACTACGTAACCTGTTCCGTGCCAGTCATAGTAATACATGTCCTTCTCAGGCACTATAACTATTTTACCATTATTAAGTGCTTTTTCAATTTTACCTTTAAGCGATCCGTTCTAAAGGATGGCTTGAGATTAATAACATGTCATCCATACCTAACAAATTTACTATAGCTCCAGCTTCAAAACTCCAATACCCACAATATGTGTAATCACTTCTATTATGTGAATTAGCGTTTTCTCTTCGTGCATTATACCTTCCTTTATTAAGTATTTGTTTCAAATCCTGTGGTTCTCTTGATTTTTCAATGAAATCTTTAAACTTCTCAAAATCTTTCTTAAATAACAACTTTATATTATTATCATATTCTTCACCTATATAAGTACATGCTAAAAATTCAAGTAACTAATCTTCTATTTTATTTTCTTTATGGAGATTGTGAACCTTTATTATATTTTTCTTTTCTGTTTCAAAACATATACCCATCGAAAGCATCCTCTTATCCCGCAAACTTATCTAACTATATAATATAAAAAGATATGAATATTTTAAATACCAAATTGTGTAATATCTTCCTATGATATTTTTAACATTTTACCCTTCAGTAATTCAAACACATCATCACCTAAATATGTATTTAGTATTACATATCATTATAAGAATTCTACTGTTGTCGTCTATTTAGGCTATCCAATATATCAACCAACTATCAATAATTCGGATTATACGTAACTGTAACAGTATTTAATGCCTCCTCAACATTTTTAACACGCATTAATAATTCTTTAAGTTCGCTCTCTGTAATTTGATCCTTTACAATTTCAATAAATAATTGAATATTTCCATACGTTTTTTTTAGCCGTTCAATTGTTTTTATAAAAATACAATCATTATTAACAATCATTTCACCAATAGCTAACATCGTAATCATATCTTCCATAATAGCTTCTGAATCATCCTCAAAGACATCATATTCATCAAATATACGTGCAACAGCATATCTTTCATCCCTATTCATACTTATATATTCTAGATATGATGCTTGAATATATTCAAATATCTCGTTTATCTCAAAAATCATATTATTTTCCTCATTCCACTATGTGCAAAAAATTTTTTTTGGAAATGCCTTCTATATTTACATCCGCAACTACTACATTTCCAGACTTTTTAAACTTAGAAGTTAAATTACCTCTTATATTACTGATTTGATTTTTACAGTTGCAACTTTTTTATCACCCTCAAATAAATCATAATAATTATTTATAGTTATTCTATTTTCTGGTGCATTACCCACCAAAAAAGAAAATTGAATGATATTTGTTTCACAAAAATCAGGGCATATAAAATCAATACTCCATAACTTTTCATTTGAAGCATCAAACTTAATTATTGGACAATATCGAGTTCCTTTTAGTGGTATTACAACACGTCCCCCCTCTTCTCTTGAAATCCAATCAATTGTTGCGGTGAAAATCTTTTTCATTACCTTACCTCTCTAATAAAACAAATAGCATCTTCGAGTACTTCTAATGGATCATTTTCTAAGCTTTGGTTACCATTTGTCCAGTCTTCTGACTGTATTTGCAAAAAGGACACTCACAAAGTGTCCTTTAAAAGCAATCATATTTAAATTGACCAAATCAATATCCCAAGCAGGATTTGTAACACAAATATAACCGGAACTCCTATTGTAAACTTGAGATGTTTTGTTTTGTGTCTGAATACCTGCATTCCGGAGTATGCACCTATGCTTCCTCCAAACACTGCAACCAGTATCAATGCCTTCTCGCTGATACGCCATTTATTATGTTCAGCTTTTGATTTGTCGATACCATACATTGCAAATGCAATAATATTAATCACTGCCAGATATATTAATACATATTTCATTCTAACAACTCCAATTACCACTCAATACTCTGAATTTATTTAAGTGAATCTTTGTAAAACTCTTTGAAGTTCTCATATCCTTCTTCCATAAGTTTCTGCTTCTGGAATTTTTTATTCTTGTTCATACGAGTAACAAGTACACTCATACCTGCTTCTCTCTCTTTTTGTGCCTGAGCGATTACATCGCAGAGAGCCTCTCCCTTAACACCTTTTTCGATTAAGTAAACTACTCTGTCATTCTTTTCAGGAACTTTGAATCCGCTCTCCATAAGAAGAAGTACGATTCTCTCAAATCCGATAGAAAATCCACATGCAGGAACATCATTTCCTGTGAACTTTCCTACCATCTTGTCGTAACGTCCACCGCCACCGCAGCTTCCGCCAAATTCAGGAATGGCAATCTCAAATATTGTTCCTGTATAATAAGACATTCCTCTAACTAATGTAGGATCAAATACCATCTCAAAGTCAGATGCCTTTGTAGCTTTTACACTCTCAATTATTTCTGTAAGGTTTTCTTCAACATCTTCATCAAGGAAACCTTTTAATGTCTCAGCAAGATAAGCAACAGGATTTGCTTCTTTCTCAACATTTACAAATAAATCTGTATATTTGTCGATAGATTCCTGAACAAAACCATCTTTAAGGAGTTCTTCTTTTACTCCTTCAAGACCAATCTTGTCCATCTTATCAAGAATGATAAATACTGTATCATAGCTTTCTTCAGGAAATCCACTGTAAGCAGCCATAGCTTTTAAGATTCTTCTTTCATTGATTCTAATCTGGAAATTCTTAAATCCAAGTCTTCCAAGAGTTGTAGTTGTAGCGAGGATAAGTTCAATCTCTGCAAGGTTACTTGGCTCTCCAAGAATATCGATATCACACTGCATGAACTGTCTGTAACGTCCTCTCTGTGGTCTGTCTGCTCTCCAAACATTTCCCATCTGTAATGCCTTGAATGGCGAAGGAAGGTTATTTGCATTATTTGAATAGAATCTAACAAGTGGCACTGTAAGGTCATATCTGAGACCATTGTCAACAACATCCATCTCTGTCTGTGCTGTATCTAATTTGAGTTTCTCACCTCTCTTTAAAATCTTGAAGATGAGTTTCTCATTTTCTCCACCCTGCTTGTTGCTGAGGTTATTGATATTTTCAACACATGGTGTTTCAATCTGTGTAAATCCAAACTCTGCATATGTACTCTTGATAACATCCTGTACATAAGTTCTGATTTTCATCTCCTCAGGTAATATATCTTTCATTCCTGTAACGGGTTTCTTACTAAGTGCCATAATAATTCTCCTTATCTTTTTTCCAAATTTTATCTTCTAAGTTAGTTTAGCCATTTTCTTTGCCAATTGTTCGCTGTGTTTTTCACTGTTATATATTCACTGTCAGTTATCTCTACAAGTTATCTCTACAAGTTATCGCTGTGAATTATCACTGCTATCTCTATATGAGTTAGCAATGTGTTTAAGTTTTCTACTATATGATAACACATAAATCTGTATTTTCAACTACACTGTTAGTTTGTATAGAATTCATTATTCTCAAAATAATTTCTTTTTCGTTCTATCATCTCATTTATTCGTTCAATGTATATCTCAACATTCTTTACATTATCAATTCTCTTCGCACTAAGCCTGTCTTTTGACATCATCTTTGTAGTTGCGCCGGCTCCGATGGCAACGACATTTTGTTTATCCCCCATCATGAGAATGTTGTATATACCTTCACATCCCACTCTGGAATATCCAACGTTTTCCTGATTTCCTGCCATATTTTTCTGGCGGTACAGGTAATAGGCTTCCATTTCCATCTTCTTTGCATAACTCTCTGCAATTTCCATCAGTTTTGTATTGTTATCCATTCTGACATTTTCGTATTTTTCTTTTTGTATATTGAGTCTTGCCGCTCTTTTTACTGCAAGTGAATGGACTGTCAGGCTGTCAGGGCCCAGTTCACATATTTTTTCTAGTGTTGCCTGAACTTTTTTTACATCTTCCCCCGGAAGCCCCAATATCAAATCCATGTTAATATTGTCAAATCCACACTCTCTTGCCATCTTAAATTTGTCTATGACATCCTCCACTGTATGGAAACGCCCAATGACATCCAGGGTTTCCTGATTCATAGTCTGTGGATTAATGGATATTCTATCTACCCCCAGTTCTTTTAACGTTATAAGTTTCTCCTCTGTGATACTGTCAGGTCTTCCCGCCTCAACAGTAAACTCCACAACACCTGAAAAATCAAAATGGGTTTTGAGTGCTGTAATAAGTTTTCTCAACTGCTCAGATTCAAGTGTTGTAGGTGTTCCACCTCCGATGTACACTGTATTTAGCACCTTATCGCGAAGTGCACTTCCAACATATTCCATCTCTTTTATAACAGTATCCACATATTTGTCTGTAATGTTTTTGTACATCGTAATTGGATAGGATGTAAATGAACAGTACAGGCATGTTGTAGGACAAAACGGGATTCCCACGTACAAACTGTACCCTTCTTTGTACGGTATTCCCTTTAATATTTCATTTTCTCTCTTTGCTATTCCAAGTGCCAGATTCAATTTTTCATCAGACAAAAGATATGTTTCCTTCATAAACTGTCTTACTTCTGACTCTTCTTTTCCTTCTTCCAACATAAGCGCAGGTATCTTGGCAGGCCTGATTCCTGTCAAATTTCCCCAGGGAAGAACCTTCCCTGTCTTTGCTGACAGCATATTATATAACAGTTTTTTCAGTTCGTTTTTTGCGTTTCTTCTATCAGACATATCACAAATAACTTTGTCTTCCATATGACTGTTTTGGTCATTAACTGTAATTTCAAAACCGTCTGCACCTATATTCACATTTATTTGAATATCATCATAACCACAAGAAACAGCCCTGTTCTCAGAGCTGTTTTCATTGTCAATATTATTCACTTGGAATTCTACTCCCTGGTAAAATGCCTGCACCAACGACTGAACATCGTATTCAAAATCCGCAGGCTTAATAATAATATCTATCATTAGAAATATGACCTTTCATTTCCTATGGATGTGGCTTCCATATGCCCCGCATACACTATTGTATCCTCAGGAAGCACAAGAAGTTTATTCTTTATGGAGTTAAAAAGTGCCGCTGTACTTCCTGTAGGGAAGTCTGTTCTTCCATAACTTGCCGCAAATAAAGTATCACCGCTAAACAAAACTCCATTTTCCTCTATATAAAAGCAAACGCTTCCGCATGTATGACCCGGAGTAGAAATAACCTTAATCTTTAACCCTGCATACTCAAGCTCATCGCCATCATTAACAAATCTGTCTGCTTTGAGGATGGATGATGCACCAAACATGGAAGACAAATTCACTCTTGGATCAGTGAGAACTTTTTCCTCCGCAGCTGATGCAATAATAGGGATATCATACTCCTTCTTGATTTCTTTAGCTGCACCTATGTGATCCCAATGTCCGTGTGTAAGAAGAATCGCAACCGGTTTGTAATTATTTTCATGAATCCTCAAATTGATAAGTCTCGCATTGTCGCCGGGATCTACAATAAAACATTCTTTTGTATCAGCATTGGCGCACAGATAACAGTTTTCAACAATTTCTCCAACTCTCATCTGCACAATATTAATCTTAGCCATTCTATCCTCCATTCAGTTAATTATCCAGTTCTGTTAATTGGTCATCTTTTTGAGTCATTTTTTTGGGCATTTTCCAGATTATCTAACATATATTCCGCTATCATTACCCGTACTCTCATGTTTTAATCATCAGCCTGTTGTTCTCTCGATATCGATGATACTGTCTATCTGTTTTATCTTATCAATAAGTTTTGAAAGTTCATCGACACCCTGTATCTGGAACGAAACAGAAATCGACGCTGTTCCCGTCTTACTGATTCTGCAGTTAAGACTAGTAATATCTATATCTTTTTCCGTAAATATCTTAGAAACATCTGCCAGAATACCAATTCTGTTCTCAGAGTAAATAATAATTTCTGCAAGATATTTCTCATTCTCTTCATTTTCTTTCTTGGCCCAGGTTGCCTCAATAAGTCTGGCTCTGTCAATATCAGGAAGATTCATAATATTGACGCAGTCTGTTCTGTGAATAGAAACGCCCCTTCCTCTTGTGACAAATCCGATAATCTCATCTCCCGGAAGAGGACTGCAGCACTTAGAAAATCTAACTGCAACGTCATCCATTCCCTCGACAACAATGCCGCTCTTAAATGAAGTCTTTGAAGGCTTATTCTTATTTGCCTCCTCTATATTTTCAATAACACTCTGGTCCGTTACAACCTTTTTATTTACCTTATCGTACTCCTCAATAAGTTTGTTTACAATCTGACCTTCCTTGAGTCCGCCATGTCCTATAGTGGCAAGTAATGTATTCCAGTCTTTGAATCCATATTTAAGCATTACTTTTTCAATGAATTCAGGCTTAATCAGATCAGGAAGACTTACAGACTTTGTCTTACAATACTTTTCAAGAAGTTCTTTTCCCTTGATAATATTATCCTCTTTTGAGAGTTGCTTAAACCACTGATTAATCTTATTCTTTGCCTGAGTACTCTTGACTATCTTCAGCCAGTCCATACTTGGCCCACGGGAATTCTGAGATGTTATAATCTCAATTCTGTCGCCATTTTGAAGCTTGTAGTCAATATTTACCATCTTGCCGTTTACTCTGGCACCAACCATTCTGTTACCAACGGCACTGTGAATGCTGTATGCAAAATCAATAGGTGTGGAACCCGTAGGAAGGTTCTTAACATCTCCGTTTGGCGTAAAGCAGTAAACATTTTCCGAGAAAAGATTGAGGTCATCCTTCAAAAGATTGAGGAATTCCTTGTTATCAGACATGTCTCTCTGCCACTCAAGAATCTGACGAAGCCAACTCAATTTCTGTTCTTCATTATTTCCATCTCCGGAAATGTTTTCTTTGTATTTCCAGTGGGCAGCGATACCGTACTCAGCAGTTCTGTGCATCTCATATGTTCTTATCTGAATCTCAAAAGGCATACCGTTTGGTCCGATAAGCGTCGTGTGAAGGGACTGATACATATTTGGTTTTGGCATCGCTATATAATCTTTAAATCTTCCAGGAACCGGCGTATATTTTTCGTGAATAACACCAAGTGCCCCATAACATTCCATTACGGAATCAACAATAATTCTCACCGCAAAGACATCATATATCTGATCAAATGTCTTATGCTGGTTAATCATCTTCTTGTAAATACTGAAATAATGCTTTACTCTTCCGTCAATAGTTGCCTTGATTCCTGCATTTTCTATGTGACCGCTCACCTCTTCTATAAGTGAAGCAATAAATTCTTCTCTATGCTCAAGTCGCTCATGAACTTTGTCAACAAGTTCCTGATATTTCTCCGGCTCAAGATATCTGAGTGCAAGGTCATCTAACTCAATTTTAATCTTTGAAATACCGAGTCTGTTAGCAATTGGAGAATAAATATCCATAGTCTCCCTTGCTTTTTCTTTCTGTTTCTCAGGTTTCATGAACTGCAAAGTTCTCATATTATGAAGTCTGTCCGCAAGTTTAATAAGAATAACTCTGATATCCTTTGCCATTGCAAGAAACATCTTTCTAAGATTTTCTGCCTGCTCCTCAACTTTATCAGAATCATAATTGAGTTTTGTAAGTTTTGTAACACCGTCAACTAACTCTGTGACTTCAACTCCGAACTCTTCTATCATTCGTTCCTTTGTTACATAAGTATCCTCTAGTACATCATGCAAAAGACCGGCAATGATAGTCTCTTTGTCAAGTTCAAGCTCTGCCAGAATAATCGCAGTATGAAGGGGATGAATAATGTATGGTTCACCTGATTTTCTACGCTGATCCCCATGGGCAGTACGAGCCATCTTATATGCTTTTTCAATCTGAGAAACATCTCCTGACGGATGATACTTCTTGATTGTAGCAATAAGAATATCATAAAGTTCCTCCGGACCTCTGGTATCCTGAGGCTTAGGAGTGACTCCGTGTTTTTCAATTTTAGTATCCAATTTATGATTTTCGCTCATATCTCATCATCTCCATATCATTTATCAAATGTAGAACTTACCAAACAGACAAAATCATCCGGAATCATTCAATCTTATAACCCTTATTAAACAGTAGCATGATAACTGTTTTCAGAATTGTCAATAAAACAAACAGTTACGAATTAGGCACCCTCATAACTAATGATTGATTCCACTCTGTAATCTTTAAGCTTATCTCTTCCTTCTAATCCTTTCAATTCGATAAGGAATACGCAGCCGGCAACTTCGCCTCCCAGCTCTTCGATTAGCTGTATCGAAGCACCTATTGTTCCACCTGTTGCAATTAAATCATCAATTATTACAACTTTTTGTCCCGGCTTAATAGAGTCAACATGCATCTCTATCTCCGCCGTGCCGTACTCTAATTCATATTCCTTGCTGATTGTTTTGCAAGGAAGCTTACCTTTCTTTCTAACAAGTACAAAAGGTTTGTTAAACTTATATGCAAGTGGTGCGCCGAATATGAAACCACGTGACTCAAGTCCTGCAATCACATCAAATTCCATATTTTCCAATATTTTAGCGTACTCATCAATTGCAAGTTTGAATCCGTCCGCATCACCTATTACTGTTGTGATATCTCTGAAAACAATACCTTTTTCAGGAAAATCAGGTATTGCTCTGACATATTCTTCAATCTTTTTCATTTTGCCCTCCTATGTATAAAACTATTATTATCTATAATTCTCAAATATTTTTAAAATAATTATAAATAAATTAATTAAACTTAATAATCAAACTAAATGGTTTAACTAAATAATTGAACAAAAACATTTTTTTACATATATATAATATTGTAAAATCTAAAATTAATCAATTATTATGACAAAATAATTATTATCCTAAGTTACTTATCACCATCTGTAACTTTTTATTACCGTTATATTCATTTATCGAAGGATAATATACTGCATTGAGAACAATATTATTTGTCATTCCACGCATCGCCTTTTTTAGTTCCTCATTTCCAAACTTTTCATTAATGAAATTAATAAAGTTTTGAGCTTTATTATAGGAAATCCCCTCAATCCTGTTACCACTCTCCGACTCTATATTAAACTTGAGAACCTTACCTTCTTTTCCAAGCAGATTCATACTTAGAACCTTGAGATTTCTTGCTGCAAATACAGGCTTTTCATTTCCCATTCCAAAAGGTTCTATTACTGACAACTGCTCAATCAAATCAAAAGTAATATATTCAACAGGCAATTCCGTGTCAATCCATACAACAGGAATAAGATCTTCGTCTGTGAGTGTACACTGCTCATTTAGTCTTTTTCGCAAAACATCCACGTTTTCCTCTGTAAGAGATACTCCTGCAGCCATTTTGTGACCACCGAATTTAGGCAATATATCCTTAACTTTTGTCAGCTCCTCAAACATGTTATATGCTTCAATCGATCTGCCTGAGCCTTTAACTCCATTCTCAGTTTTTGTGAGAACTATGGTTGGCTTATTATATAACTCTCTGATTCTTCCCGCCACAATCCCGGCAATACTCTCATGACAGTCTTCAAGGTATACAACCAGCACTTTATCATCCATCTTCTTTGCAATTATATTTGCTTTGTCAACAGCCAAATCAGTAAGGTTTTTTCTCTCGTCATTTAATTTTTTAAGTTCCTTTGCTATTATTTCAGCCTTATCATTATCTGTACTCATTAGCAGATTGATTGCTTTTTTTGCCGTATCCAGCCTTCCGCTGGCATTCAAACAAGGTCCAATAATAAAACCTATGTGATAGGAGCTGATGATATCTTTCTTTATGTTACATTCCTTTATTAGTGCATTTATCCCTATATTCTCCGTATGTCTGAGTTTCTGCAAACCGTATTTTACGATAACTCTGTTTTCATCAACAAGCGGAACCACATCCCCAATTGTTGCAATAGCACCAAACTGAAGATATTTTTTTACAACGTTTGTGCTTATTCCCATGGAATCATATAAGGCTTCAACAAATTTAAGTGCCACCATGGCACCACATAATTCTTTACACGGATAGTCACAGTCACTCTGTTTATGATCAATTACCGCATCTGCATTTGGAATGATATATTTTTTCTCATTTCCTGCCATCTCAAAAGGTACTTCATGATGGTCAGTCACAATTATTGTCATTCCCTTGCTCTTTGCAAAATCTATAGCCTTGCAGGCAGCAATTCCATTATCACAGGTTACAATCGTATCAACTCCCTCTTCAAAGGCTCGTTCAATAAGATTCTCGTTAATTCCATAACCATCCTCAATTCTATGGGGAACAACAACGTCTGCATCTGCACCAAGAAATTTGAATGCGTCTAATAATATGTATCCTGAACATATTCCGTCTATATCATAATCACATATTATTCTGATTTTATTATTCTGCTTTATTTTAATCGAGAGAATATCAACAGCCTTATCCATATCTTTAAACAGCCAGGGCGAATACATTTTTTCCAAAGTACCGTTCAGATAGAAATCAATATTATCATCGCCTACAATGTCTCTGTTTCTAATTATCCTGGCAATGATAGGACTAATATTATATTTGCGACCGATCTCGTAGAAATCTGCTTTTTTAGCTCTTATTCTCCAGTTCTCTTTCTGCATTCTTCCTCCTGTACTTTCACCTTATTTTACTCTTATATTTTTAATTCAAGAACGCCTCAGCGTTCTTGCTGCGAAATGCGCGTCAGTCATGAGATAATTTACTCTGTAAGTTATCTCATGCTGACATTTTCATCTGCGCATTTCTGCAATCCGCCGGAGGCTTATAACTGAGAAGGAGATTG
>JAEELL010000064.1 GCA_016282745.1 Lachnospiraceae bacterium | reverse complement strand
GGTTCAATGGACGAAGCAAATAAATATATGCAAATGGCATATGATTTGTCAGAACATGATGATATGTTTGTGACAGAGTTTATTAGTTCTGCTTTAAATTTGTCTATTTCGTTACAGAATCAAGGAAAATATCAAGAATCCATTAAGGTGTTACATATGTTGGAGAATAAACCACTAACAGATTCTGAGGCTATAAATGTATTCCAAAATTTGTTTTTAGCTTATTATTTCCTGAACAATGAAGATGAAACTGTAAAATATGCAGATTTATGTAGTGATTATATAAAGGAGGTGTCATCGATTGTTATGTCATCGTTCCCAACCTTCACAATTGAAGATATTTGGCAAAAATTATCAATACAACTCAAGGTGAATATGGGGGTTCTTGAGAAGTATAAATCAAACAAAACTGCTTTATCAATGAGTTATGATAATGCACTCTTTCTTAAGAATTATTCTTTTCGCCAGATGGAATGCATTCGTGCTATCTCAAAGAGTAATGAAAAAATAGGCAATCTGATTAATGATATAAAATTACTAAAGTCAAAGATATTGGCAGGAGATACATCTTATTACAAAGAATTAAACGAATCTGAAAAGAGTATTATTTCAGAGTTGAAGAATATGCCTGACAATGTGGGGAAAATCAACATAAGAACCTGGTACGAAGTAAAACAATCGTTAAAATCGGATGAGTGTGCGATAGAAATTGTGTCTTATAGTGGATTTGTTAATTCAGATTCCATCGATAGTGATTACAGCCGTTTAAAATACGGTGCATTAATAATACTACCCTCAAAAGACTTTCCTGTATTTGTTGAGTTGTGTTCATTTCAAGAGTTATCCAATGTTTTAGTAAACGCAATAATTGATAATGAATTCGGAATAAATGAATTGTATAAAAAAGGGAGCCACAATGTCTTGTATAATTTAATATGGGAAAACATAGAAAAACAATTGAAAGGTATAAAAACTGTATATCTCTCTCCCATTCTCGATTTACAAGATATTAATATTGGTTATATCCCCTGCCAAGACGGTTATTACCTAAATGAAAAATATGAAATACGAATAGTGTCCTCAACATCAGTTATTTGTAACACCCCATGTTCCTTTAGATTTGCTGACACGTCAATATATGGTGGAGTGCAATTTTCAAGAAATTCCAAGAAGGATCTTTCTAATAATAGATATAGGAGTTTACTTGTGAATGAACTTACATATGATACAAGAGGAGGTTTTGGCTATCTTCAGTCTTCTGAACATGAAGTAGATTCTATATTTAAGATAGTTAAACATAATCATTATGAAGCTAAATTGTATAAGGGTGCTGATGCTAATGAAAGATCTTTCAGAAAACAAGATGGGAAAGCCTCTTCAATTATTCATTTAGCAACTCATGGATTTTACTTTGCCGGTTTTAATAAATACATGGATTATTTTAATAAGCTTATTCCATATACAACAAGCAATAGTTCTATGCTCTTTTCTGGTATCTTGTTAGCTGATGCAAATGATGCTCTTAATAATACTAATGAGATAGATATTCTTGATGATGGTGTCCTTACAGCTGAAGAAATATCTTGGTTAGATTTAAGTGATACAAATCTTGCCGTTTTATCAGCATGTGAAACTGCAATTGGTCGTAGTACTCAAGAAGGTATTGGTGGATTGTTAAAAGCATTTAAGAATGCGGGGGTTAATCATATCATTGCGAGTTTATGGAAGATTCCAGATGCTGCTACAGCAAAATTGATGATTTCTTTTTATTCATATTTAATATCTGGCGAAGAAATACACTCTGCACTACTAAAAGCCCAAAAAGACACATCTTTTTTATACCCCGACCCTTATTATTGGGCTGGTTTTATTATTTTGGATTAAAAAGTCTTAAAATATTTTGTGTTTTGGCTTTATTTTTGCATCTTCGCGCCGACTCCGTCTAAATGTATAAGAGGTTCTTTTACAAATAGTTACGGTATTATTAACAACAATAATAACACAAGTATGGAAGATAGAAATATTAAAGTTATTTTCCAAGTTAATTTGAAAGAAGATGTTATAACATGGGAAAATCATGTTAATGAAATCATTGATGGTGTTGAGAGTGGGAAAAAAGGCGTATTCAAAGTTTTTATGAAGAATCTCATGCCCATCAAAGAAATGGATAATGTTGTAAGAGAACTCTGTGATACTCTTGATTATCGTCTTAAAACGTCATCAAAGTATTATAGATCTAACGAATGTATCGCTGGTGGTTATACTGACATGTTAGCTTCTGCAACATACTACATTAATTATTCAGTTAATAACCTATAATAAGGTTTATTATTACAATTAAAGGCAGCTTGTAGATATACAAACTGCCTTTTTTTATAAAAATCTTGTTTCCTTGTTAACCTATTGCTATTATTTGTCATTAAGGGCAGAAATAGAAATTAATAACAATTAAAAAACAAAGTTATGGAGACATTATTTTTCTTAGTTATTGCAGTATCATTAGCATACGCAGTTGGTTGCTGGGGTAGAACCCGCAAGATTGGTTTTGGATTGGCCTTTGTCCTCGCATTGGTTAATTTGCTCGTTGGCATTATTGCCGTAGCATGCTCAAAGAAGCTTGAAACAAATAATAATAAAGAGGAGTAAGATATGAAAACAGCAGGTTGGATATTTATCGTGATAGGTGTGTTGGCGTTCTTGGGCGCAGCATCAAAAGGTCATAATGTGTTTGGTCCCTTGTTCTGGATTGGGATAGGTAGTGTATTGATTTATCTGAAGAGAGAGAAGGAAGTAACAAATGCGGAAAAGACCATTGTGAAACCTATAGAGCCGAAACAACCAGAGAAAACTCAGGTAAGAGAGGAAAAGGCTGAAACAAATAAAGTGGAGCAAGGTGCACTTGTAACCTTTGAGCAAAAAGAAGCTGCTCTTTG
>JAEELL010000063.1 GCA_016282745.1 Lachnospiraceae bacterium | reverse complement strand
CATTGCAATACCTCCTTCCTGCTCCTGCTCCATCCAGTCCATGGTAGCATTTCCGTCATGAGTATCACCAATTTTATAGTTAACACCAGTGTAATATAAGATACGCTCTGTTAATGTTGTTTTACCAGCATCGATATGAGCCATGATACCTATATTTCTGGTTCTATCTAATGGATATTCTCTTCCAGCCAAGATTTTTTCCTCCTATACTATATTTTGGTTTATAACCAATCTGTAATTCTAAATTAAATGCAAAATGCATCCGAATATTTTGAATACATATAATGTCTTTCAAAATATCTATAACGAATTGCTATATGAGCGAAAAAATTAGAATCTGTAGTGAGCAAATGCTTTGTTTGCCTCTGCCATCTTGTGCATTTCTTCTTTTTTCTTAACAGCTGCACCAGTATTGTTTGCTGCATCCATTAACTCATTAGCTAATCTTTCTTCCATTGTTCTCTCACTTCTGTTACGTGAGTAAAGAGTGAGCCAACGAAGTGCTAAAGCCTGTCTTCTGTCAGGTCTTACTTCGATTGGAACCTGGTATGTTGCACCACCGATACGTCTAGCTTTAACTTCGAGAACCGGCATAACGTTGTTCATTGCCTCTTCGAAAACTTCTAAAGCTTCCTTACCTGTAGCCTCTGCAACTCTGTCGAAAGCTCCGTATACAATCTTCTGTGCTACGCCCTTCTTACCATCTAACATAATGTTGTTGATAAGCTTAGTAACGATAACGTTATTGTACATTGGATCTGCTAATACTTCTCTCTTCTGAGTATGTCCTTTACGTGGCATTATACTTCCCTCCTTAATCAATATTGCCTGAATATATAAACTATTCAGGTTTGCAGTCATAAACTGCGATTAGATCATAGGTACTCACTTAAGTTGTGTCTTGCGCACGGCTTTAGACTATATTGTAAAACAATCATTCTAATAACCGGCACTTTTCCATTCAACCTGTGATGACTATATTAGTCTTTCCTATTTAGCATCTTTTGGCTTCTTAGCGCCGTACTTAGAACGTGCCTGACGTCTCTTTGCAACACCTGCAGTATCAAGTGTACCTCTAACGATATGGTATCTTGTACCTGGTAAGTCTTTTACTCTACCACCACGGATAAGAACAACACTATGCTCCTGAAGGTTGTGACCTTCACCTGGGATGTAGCTTGTTACTTCGATACCGTTAGAAAGACGAACTCTGGCAATCTTTCTGAGAGCTGAGTTAGGCTTCTTAGGTGTAGCTGTCTTAACTGCTGTACAAACACCTCTCTTCTGTGGAGAAGCTGTGTCTGACATTTTCTTATTTAAAGAGTTGTAGCTCTTTAATAAAGCAGGTGCAGTAGACTTTTTAACTGAAGTCTGACGTCCTTTTCTTACTAACTGGTTAAATGTAGGCATTCCTTTTTCACCTCCTGTTATTAGAATAATTGATAAATATCTTATTTCTGCGTTTGGGCATAATATGAGCCTTTTTTTCGCAGACTATTTAATTATAGACATGTGAATCATAAATGTCAATAGAAAACATTCGCACATATAAAATCGCCTGACAACCTTGGTCACCCCGGATATTCAGGATTAACAACTTTCAATATATCATTGTACAAATATAAATACGCCGCTTCCGAGTTCATCTTTCTGTTTGTATACAGATAATCTGCTATTTCATACATTGAAGTTGTAACAGGCTCACTGTATCGATATGTTCCGTCTTTCAATTTCAAATACGCTCTGACTGTCATTTTCTCCTGATAGAATAGTTTGTTTGGAATCATTGTCATTGTCATAACAAATGTCTGTATCGTCATATTTCCTTGTGCCGTCATATTTCCTTGTGCCGTCGAGTCGCCCTGCGTTTCAACTCTTCTAAGTCCCACGTCCATAGTGGCGGCAAATGGTACAACAGTATCGGTGCGATTGGTTGCAATTATGTTTTCAACCGGCTCGTCGCCTATTGCATAAACCAGTCCACGCTCAACAACATCATTTTCTATCACCGATGTTGTTCCTTCTATTTTGTATACTGTTCTAAATGCTCCAAGAACTGTATTCATCTGAAATCCATCTATTGTCAGTTTTGGTTCAACAATCTCCTCCTGCTCTTTTTCCACCAATGTATAGAACTCCACATCTGACACACTTAAATTCATCGGGCTTCGTATACTAATGTCCTCTCCATTTGCCTTTCCTCCCATAGCAAAATAAATGGATACTGAACCGGTATACTCAAATGGAATGTTGAATGTTGTTTCGTATGAAAGTTCTGTATTTGCTAATAGGTGAACGTACTCACCTGCTATCGTGGATGTTCCATCTCCTTGAATTTTTATAAATACATATTTGTCTATATCTGAAAGTAATTTGCATTTGAGTGTGTATGTATTGCCCCTGACATAATCAAGATTTCTAAGAGATGCCTGAACTCCCCACTCGTCATTTCCAATCTTTGTAATTTCTGCCAAAAAGCCATCTTCCGGGTTCTGTCTTGTCACTATCTGACCTGTTGCTGCAGACCAGTCTGCAACTTCTGTCTGCCATGTGCCATTGTAATTATCCAGTGAATCTTGTTTTTCGTATGTCGGCACATAGTCTGTATTTTTCTCATAATATCTTACGTAGTCCACTTCCATTGTTGCTGGAAGGGCTGTATCGTCAATGTCAAATCCCGGCCATGTTCCACCGATTGCAAAATTTAAAAGGAGTTCCATATTCTTTGTGAGCGCCACTCTTTCCGGGATATTCTCCAAAGCAACTTTGTGATATTTCATTCCATCCACATACCAGGTTATTTCTTTTTCATCTCTGATAATACTGTAAGTATGCCACTGAGAAGTATCGATACTCTCACCTATATCTGAAAGATTTGATCCGCTACTTCTTATTTTCTTATCACCGATTGGCCAATGAGCTGTTCCGTATGGTGTTGATTCTTCATTAACAGTTTCTACTATGTCTATCTCCCCACAATCAGGATATCCCACCTCACCAAAGTTAGAGCCTAACATCCAGAACGCCGGAAATGCCCCTTTAAACTTTGGTAGTTTGATTCTTGCCTCAACCTTTCCATATCCTATCTCAACTTTATTAAGTGTGTTAAGTCTTGCTGAAGTATAATCTTTTTCAATGTGGTCCGTTCCATAATAGTATTCTTTTCTTGCAATAAGTTTCAATGTTCCATCGCTAACCTGAATATTCTCAGGTCTGTCACAGTAATACTGCAGTTCTTCATTTCCACCTCCAAAACCGTTCACCTCAACATTCCAGTTACTCCTGTTAAGTTCAGTTCCGTCAAATTCATCGCTCCATACAAGGTTCCATTGTGAAGCATTGTTGCTCGCCATACAGTCGCTGCCAGTTGGCACAAAAATATTTGATGCAACAGACAATGAAAGTATCAACGCGATACTTTTTTTCTTAATTCTCCCTATTTGTTTTTTACTAAACATGCATTTCCCCTTTCTATGTTCTATCCGCACATTCATTACGCATGATTATTACAACAAAAGACACAAAAAGCCTCTCACGTCGTAAAAGTCTATTTCTACTTTACCACGCAAGAGGCTTATAATCATCACCTTATTTTAGATTAAGTTTTATTTTACCTTTTTAACAACTGACCAGTCAGTGTATTTTTTCTTTCCATTAACAATAGTGAATGATCTTACTTTGATGTAATATACTTTTTTCTTTTTTAATTTCTTTAAAACAACTTTATTTTTCTTTGATGTGATTGTCTTTGTTGTCTTCTTTGAGAACTTTTTGTTAGTAGAATACTTAATTTCATATTTCTTAGCATTCTTTGTTCCCTTGATAACAATTTCAATCTTGCTTTTGTCCTTAGCTCGTTTTACTGTAGATATCTTGCTCTTTACTGCAGATGTCACATCATTTGATACTGTTGTCTCAGCCTGCTTTGTTGTATTCTGTGCTGTTGTTGTTTCCTGCTTTGTTGTATTCTGTGCTGTTGTTGTTTCCTGCTTTGTTGTGTTCTGCGCTGTTGTTGTTTCCTGTTTATCTGTGTTCTGCGCTGTTGTTGTTTCCTGTTTATCTGTGTTCTGCGCTGTTGTTGTTTCCTGTTTATCTGTGTTCTGCTGCGCTGTTGTTGTTTCCTGATTGTTTGTATCTGTTTCCTTATTAAAATCAGAAACTTTTACAATTTTAAAGTCTCTAACACGAACCTCTCCGGCAAGTACTAATTCTTCAGGGAATGAATATAATAAAGCACCCATAGCAAGTTGGAAATCGATAGTATCCACATCACTTTCAGGTACTACAAAGTCAGCCTTGACCTCTATTGTCTTTCCATATTCGAGGGCTAACAACCCATCAGCTGAAATATTATCAAAACTTGTGTAAGGAATCTTTTTTTTGGTTTTGTTATCTACTATTTCAGCTTTAACATGCTTAGTGTTAACTTTGCCATCTGATGTTTCTAATGTACTACTGATTTTGAAACTCATTTCATATTTTGCATTAGAATCAACGCTCATGCCTTCCATGTAAGCTTTTAATCCATATGGGTTATCGCCAACGAGCTGTTCTGCCCAATATTCACCGTCCCAACCTGTATTTACGACATCAAAGTCAAATGAGCTCGATGTAACAATGCCTTTGTCTATTGATCCTTCTGTGGCAAAATCTGAACCATATTGCAATCCCTGTGCCTCTAATGTATGTCTCCAGCACATTTTTTCTTCGCCGGCAATATGATCTTCCATTGTACATACTGAGAATGATTCCCATTTTTTAGTAACAATATTCTGCTCCGGATTATCATTGCTTACAATGCTAAAATCACGAACATATACAGTTCCTGAAAGATCTACTTCATCCGGATAATCCAACAGAAAAGCTCCCATGGCCAACTGAATATCAATCACACCTTCACTGTCCTCTGGTACTACAAATGAAGCTTTTACTACCTGTGCCTCACCAAATGCAAGTTCTGTCATTCCATCTTCTGTGATATTTTCACACTCTCCTAATTGAAGTGAATTATAACCATCTCTAACATATGTTCCTATATGCTTTACAGATACTTTTTCGTTTTTTAATTTTCCAATGATTTCATATGTAAATGTATATTTCTTTCCAGGTTCAACTCTGATTCCATTGACTGTTGCCGTCAAGCCATAAGGATTGTTAGCAATGAGAGTACCATTACTTGAGTAATCCCCATCCCATCCTGTGCTTACTACATCAAATTCAAACTGTCCTACTTTGTTATTTTCAGGCTTGATGGATCCCTCAGTACGAAAATCTTCGCCGTATACAAATCCCATATTTTCTAATCGATGTCTCCAACAACGATTGCTTTCACATGTTGTAGCATGATCCTCCATTGTGCATATTGAGAATGATTTCCATTCTCCATTTGCAATGTTAATTTCTTCAGCCTTACTTGTACCATAGTTTCCGCCAACCAGCATCGTTACAGACAAGGCAAGACAAGCGACTTTTTTCAATAATCTGTCTGTTTTGTTCATAATAATCCTCCTCATAAATACAGTGATTTTTTCAAAGCCATTTAAAACTATCGTCTAAAAAAACAAAAATCACGTCGGTTTAAAATTTTAACATAAATTTGTATGCTTGTCATCTATTAATGATGGCATTACCACTGAGCTTGCGACATAACCATAAACAATGGCGGTTATAATTGTTATTCCAAGACACATAAAGGCAATTCCATAAAAAATTAGGTAATTGCTAAACTCGCTAAGCTCGTTCCGCAATTACCTAATTTATTTATCCTGTCCCCAGAAATCCACCGGTTCATATTCCTGCAGTTTTGCAAGAAATCCCAGATTTCCAAGTGCTGTCTGTATCTCATCTAATATTTCTTCACTGTCTGCTACAACAGTGTGATAGTGATAACCGTCCGTCACTTTCCAAAGTGTTGTGGACACTCCGGATTCTAACTGGTCCATGTACTTATTTACATCACGTCTCGATCGTATGTTTAGTTCAGCTCTGATAACATTGAATACTTTATGATATACAAATACATCAATAACTGCTCCACCGAGATCTACGATTGTATCAAGTTCTGTTCTGATATCTTCCTCCTCGTGCTTCATCTTAAACACTCTCTGACACAATCCGGATTTATCAATAATATATCCTTTATGCGTTGCCTGAATGTTCTGGTTTTTTGCACGAAGCAAAGCCATGTCCTGAACGATAATCTGTCTTGATACATTTAATTGTTTGGCTATATATGTACCTGATAAAGGTTCATCACTACATTTTAATAATTCAATTATTGCAGCTCTTCTCTCTTCTCCTGTCATATTGCCTCCATTTTTTACTACTCAATAGGATGTAAGTTCTTAAGTGACAAATCAAGGATTGGTGCTGAGTGAGTTAACGCTCCACTTGAAATGTAGTCTACATCATAGTTTTTGAGAATCTCTATATTCTCTTTTGTTACGTTTCCTGAAATCTCAATCTCCGCTCTCTTGTCAATGAACTTGATGCACTTGTCTAAAAGTTCAGGTGTCATATTGTCAAGCATTACAATATCCGCTCCTGCCTCGATTGCTTCAACAACCATATCGTATGTCTCAACTTCCACTTCGATTTTGCGAACAAATGGCGCATACTCTTTTGCCATCTGAACAGCTTCTTTAACTCCGCCTGCTGCACCGATGTGATTATCCTTCAAAAGCACTCCATCACTTAAGTTGTATCTGTGATTGTTTCCATTTCCAATTCTTACAGCGTACTTTTCAAAAATTCTGTTGTTAGGAGATGTCTTTCTTGTATCAAGAAGCTTGATTCCTGTTCCCTCTAAAAGTTTTGCTGTCTT
>JAEELL010000062.1 GCA_016282745.1 Lachnospiraceae bacterium | reverse complement strand
GTCCTCCGCTTATCATGTATGCGGCTTCGCCTGTGTCTGTATTTAGTACTACATAACCTGTTCCATGCCAGTCATAATAGTATATATCCTTCTCAGGGACTATAACTATTTTACCATTATTGAGTGCTTTTTCAATCTCTCTTTTGGTTGAGTTTTCTATTCCAAGACTGATCAGTTTATCCCTGTTTTCATTTGAAAGGGCTACTATATCTATTCCCCGTTTTTTTGCTTCGGTAATTATTGATACAGATGAAATTCCCTTACATCCTGCAGTCTCTCCTACAACATATCCTTCCAGATATGAACCTGTAACTCCACTCATCATCATGTAGTTTCTTACATGCTCATTTTCTTTCTCTTTTGTATTTGAAATATATTCCTCTGTTCTCTCAGTTTCGTCAATCTTTTCATTCTCAGATTCAGTTTTTTTATCTCCGATATATGTAACTCCTGCGGTGTCAGTATCAACGTCTATGTATAATGAGCCGTCACTTACTGCTATTGGCATCCCCATTACACTGCTCACTTTAGGTACATACCCTACAATACATTCGCTAATACTTCTTGCACATACTACATCATTTGCCGCTGAAAGCAGCTGATTATAATAATCCAGATAACTAAAATATGTCTCACCAACAGTATTGGTAAGTATGGCGGTTGCTTCTGTAAGAGATATTTCTCCACTCTGTACTTTATTTACACAATCCTGTAATTCGTCACGTTTCCCCTCAAGACTGACATCATTTATTGTATTATAATCAAATGTAATTCCATACATTCCACCTGCCAAAAGCGGATTCTCCACTCTTACATTTTCAATTCCTGCTTCAGCTATATCAATAATAAGATTTGTGTATGTTCCCGGAATCTGTGGTTCACCTGAAATAATCTCTTCTCCATCTATTGCAATAACCGGTTTTACACGCACAAGGTATGAAGGCGTTGCAAAAAGATTTCCATATTCATTTATTAACTCACTGTCTTTTTCAGTCGCCGGACTATAGGTAAGTGAAACCCTATGTCCATATAAATCTGCTGTGTAAAAGGTTACTTTTGCGTCACTTTCGGACATGAATACAGAACCATATAAGGGGCTTTGAAGAGATAATGTAATTGTATCCATATATTCATCAGGAATGTATCTTTCTTCATAAGTCCTTTCAACCACACTGTATGATAAACTTGTCGGAAGATATCCACTCTCGTCTTTTAATATGTATCTGATTCCTAATACACTTCCAACTTCTTTTATAACTGCGTCATTGCTTCCAAAGTATGATTCTACATCATTTTCCATCTGTGCAAATGCTTCTTCGTTCTTTTGACCTTTAACTTTATAATTCAAAAGATTCGGAATAAGATAGTCATTTACATCATTATAATCATATGTACTGTTATCGTCGTTTTCACTGTCAGTATACTCTTCCTCATATCCCGGAAAACAGTCTTCTGCTTCAGTGGAAAGTATTTCCACCCAATCAGTGATTCCTGATGCATCAGACATTTTTTCTGATTTATTTTTTAAAAACTCTTTTAAATTTTTATCTGATTCTGTTTCATTTTCAGATTTGTCAGTTTCCTCAAATTCTTTAAATGAAGGATCAAGTTCAACCCAGATTTCTTCTCCTGAAACTTTGCCTGCTCCTCTGTAAGAGTCGTATGGAACTTTTACCTTTACCCAAGCATGCTCAATTCTGAGTTTTGTAATATTTCCTTCCTCATCTTTACCATACTGAGTAGGCACTCCAAGCATGGACATGGCATCTACTGCAGCCTGTTCTGTGTTTACACCAAGCCAGTTCATTGCTTTGTTGATATCAATATCAACATTTCCGATTACAAACTCAGCATCATATTTTTTATATCTAAAGAGTGCAATAAGAAGTGCTGCCTGATCAAGGTCATTTCCTGCTCTTTGCTCATATGTACCGATTGCTCCAAGTCTGAGCCCTGTATACTGCTTGTACATATAGTTATTTCTGACATATTCGTATATCTGCGCAGGTGTGTCAAAAGTATCCGCTAATTCTTTTAATTCATTATTAAGTTCAAGATATGATACGCTTTTGCTCTCAGTTGGTGCTGCCATTTGTGAGATATCAGATTTTACTAACTGCTCTCCCACTATATTTGACGGCTTATACCCTTCTGCCATACCGTGTGCCTCATCATTGTATTTTACTTCCGGCACTTCAACTTTTTGAATATCTTCTATTTCGTTTTTTATTTCTTTTATCTGCCTATCTATATCCTTATCAGATAAAGAACTTATATTTTTGTTTAAACTCTCTACCTTTTTAGAAATAGAATCAAGTCCATTTATTGCTGTTGATTTATATTCTTCAGCTCTTTTTGAAATAATGTCTGACTTACTTTTTTTCTTTGCGTTTGCAACTTCATCCTTTATTGATTCTTTTAAATCGGATACAGTTTTGCCAAGGTTTTCTATTTTTATTTTTGTTTCTTTTTTTGATGAAATACTGTCAAGGGCGCTTGCTGCTTTAGACAACTCAAGGCTTTTCTTTGCAGATTCAACTCTAATCTGCGGTTCTTCATATTTTATCTCATTGCTTGCCTGTACATCACTGACACTTTTCTTTTCAAATAATTCCGGTGTGTATGAAGTTACAACTGCTATGGCAATAACTAATGAGATAGCAATTATAGTATTATATAACCTGTTTCTAAACATTTGTAATGACATGGTATACCTCGTATTTTTTTATTCTACATTTTCTTTATGACTTTTTTTCAAAATTATGCATATGGCAATTAATGCTATGCTTTGAATAAACAGTAGTATTCTTATAATGTCTTTTGAATAAAAGTCACCTGTCAAAGGACTTCTAAGATTAGCAAATATATTTGCCTTCTTATCACTTTCCTGATAATCTTTTGCATTTTTGATTTTCTTCTTATTGTTATCTTCGTTGTTTTTACCGCCCAAACTATGTTTATCATTATTTCGTGTGGTGAATTTTATATCAGTAACTTTTGTATCAATATTTCCTGACTTTTGTTCCACACTAACATTCTCCTTTTTAGGAATATTGTTTGTAGTTCCACCATTTGATATAATATCTGCTTGTTTGTCCTCTCCATTTGAAAGACTGCTTTCATTCATTTCCTTAACAAAAACAGCCTTCAGATTAACTTCTTTTGCAGGCATAACAATACTTATCTCAGACCTGTTTACATCCGCATTTCCAATCTCAACATCTTCTGATACCCAACGGTCAAACACATATCCTTCCTCTGCAGTGGCTTTTACATTAATTAGTTCACCACTCTTAAAACTTCCTGTTTGAATATCAACACTTCCACCTTCTGATTTTTCAACTTTAAATTCATATCTGTTTTCTTTCAGAATCACTCCGGCAGCATCAAGTGCTGTCATCTCACCGTTTATATCTGCCATAAAAATTGCAACATAGTTACCTTCATACAAATTTTCTGTATTAATTGATATTTCTGTTTTATCAGAATCAGAAACACTTACAATCTGTTCAAAACTTTTTGTGTTATCGGTATCTTTTGTGTCTATTAATATTACTTTCGCATTAACAGTTTTGATATTTTTTTCTTCTTTGCTTACGCCTACATAAGCAGATATTTCATCCCCAACATATGCCTCATTCTCTGACAAAGCAATATTTCCTGAAATCAGTTCTTTTGATTCTTCTTCTGTTATTTCCGGTTTATTGTGTGACAATATCTTTGTGCCGTCACTTTCTTTCATAACCACAATCTTGTCTTCAGCTTCTTTGTTTTCTTCTTCATTAACAGGTTCCGGTATTTCATCACTTATATCAGTAACAACATCCAGTACAATGTCTCCAAGATTTATTTCAACTGTTTCATCATTCTCATCTTTGTACGAAAAGACTATTCCGCTCAAAAGTTTTAATTGATTATCAAGTGTCAGATTTGAAAGCGTACATTTCAGATTCAGCTCCAAATCTTCACCAACACTTATATAGTTTCTGTCAAAACAAATCGTCGTTGTTCCATCTTCATTTTCAACAGTTTCATCCGGCTTTGTTTCAAACATAAAGTTATCTGTTGGTATATCTTTATCAGCTGTCATTGAAAGTCTTACATCTTTACCTGCCATTTTGAACAAATCACCCAAAAGGTCTGTTACACACGATGCAATCTTATCATTGGTAGGTACATTAAGGGCCATACCACCTGTAAAATCAGCGATATGATTCATTATTTCAGTTGCTTTTTCAACAGCTGAAGCCGAAGCATTACATTCCATGAAAACCGAGTACACCTTTATCTCATTATCAATTAGCTCCTGCTCATTTAAAGTCTCATCATCATGATCTCTTACTCCATCTGTGAAAATATAAATTGCTCTGTCTCTATCTTCCTCTTTAAAATCTTTAACACTATTATTCAATGCTCTATATATAGGTGTTGCTCCATACAGCCATTTATTTTTTCTTTTTTCCAATTCAGTTAATAGTTTTTCTTTTTCATTTGAGAATTGTAATTGCGGATTATCTGATGTTATATACCTTAATTCAACTCTGTCCTGTGGTTGCATATTTTCAACGATTATCTTGGCACCATCTATTGCCATATTCCAATCTTCTTTATGCATACTGGTTGAGTTATCCAATATAATAACTATATCTATCGGTCTTCTCTTGATAGTTTCAGACAGTCCTTTTCCTGATAATTTAAATGAAACATTTACTTCATCGGTATCAGAATAGATATAATCGCTGCTTACGTCATAATCAATATCTATTCTGTTTTCATCTTCTGATTCATACACTTTTATAAATTCTGTTTTTGTGTTCAGAACTTTTCCGTCTGCCTTTACGTTTGCAGTTACACTGAGAATTGAAGTTTTTTCTATTTCAGGTTTAAAGCTTACTTCCTCAAAATGTACTTCCCTGTTTTCACATCCGCCAGTGCTTTTTTTATTATCCGTAAACAAAACATTTCCTGCTTCATCCTTTACAATTATTTCAGATGTAACATCTTTTTTTACATTTGATAATATATGTGCCGATGTATCAATCTTTATAGTCTTTCCACAGTCATGCTTATATGCTCTTGGAGATACATTAAGAGAAACCGCTGTCACATCAAAAGTTTCATATACTTTTACATTCTTAGTTTTTGCGGTGACAATACTTCCATCATTTTTGTCTGTTACAGATATGACTACTTCAAATGAGCCTGTATTATTTTCCGTATTCCACAGAAATGCCCCATCATCACCCTCATCCAGCGTTTTTACATATCCTTCATTTCCTAAAACAACAGCATTAAGGTTGTAATTATCCTTCATTCCAAGAACAGTTGCATCAAATCTAACTTGAGAATAGGCGCCGATTCTTTCTTTGTCGGCAACTATTTTTACATCCTTTATTTTTGTGTGGTTAAAATCAAGGTTACCGGTTGCCATTTCATATTCATTAATAAGGTTTATATAAAGAGACGTCAACTCAACATCCTCATAAATACTACCATCATCAGCTACCTTCTCAGCGATAATTGCTATTCTCTTGAGCGTTTCCTCATCGTCAGCGACAAAGGATATTGCAGCCATTAGCGAATCTCTTATGCTTTCTTCTTCAAGCCCCCACAATTGACTTTCATCTTCTATACTTAAAAGATAGTCACCGCACTGTTCTGTCATTGTTTTCACTGAACTGTCTGTAAACTCACCTAAAAAAGAATTTAATGTTTTATATGTATACGCAGATAGATACACGTTTGATGCTTCCCCTGAATATGAAAAGCCTCCATCTTCCATCTGATTACGTTTTAAATAATTAATCGCCTTACCAATACTCTCAGTATAGTTATTGTCGCTTTCAATCATGCAATTAATGGCAAGCACCGTATCAAGGACATCACTGTTATATCCTTCTGACAGTCCAAAACCACCATCCCTGTTTTGAAGAGTGTCTGTTTCGATTTCGTTTACGTTATCATCTGTATTTTCATCTGACTTTATTATGGCAAGATTTTTTCTGAACAGATCATCATTACTCATTGCTTCTCTGTCTTTAAGCCACAAAAAAGCAGCCGTCTTTTCATCATCTATATCTTCCTGATATTCCAGACTTTCAAGCAGCTGCGCTGTATAGTATATATTTAATTTATCACCGAAACTTCCATCATTATTCTGACTGTTTTTAAGCCAGTCAATAGCTCGTTCTTTACATTCTTTTATTGATTCCAAAGACATTGACTCTTTAGAAAACACTTTTGTGTCAAGATTGATAATTACGGACTCGACAAGCATTGTAAAAGCTAAATAGTACGCTGTTTTCCTAAGCAAATTCATTCTCACTTTTTCTCCCCTTAATAATCATTTTTTGCAACGGCTATTATTATAAAATTGTTTCAAGGAAAATGCAATACCTTTACCATGATTATTATATATATTTGTAATTATTCAGCCTTTCAGTAATTTTAGTATATTTTTGCTTCAGAAAAATATGAACATTAAATTACTGGAAGTTAAAGAAAAAGGGCACTATTTAGAGTGCCCTTTTTAACGCTAAACATTTGTTAGTCTTTTCAGTTCATATATTATTTTGATTGTTTATATTCTGTTACGTTTGTTTCCAACACAGTTTTCCTGATTGGAAGAATCATACCCGGTGAAACAGAAAGTTCGTCATATCCCATAGCAAGGAATTCTTTTGTGAGAGATAAATCAGCACCGAGTTCACCACATATTCCTGCCCATGCGCCATGTCTGTGTGCAGCTTCTGCAATCATCTTTAACATTTTGAGAATTGCAGGATGGTGAGAATCATAGAAATCATCTAATGACTGATTCTGACGGTCTATTGCAAGAGTATACTGTGTAAGGTCATTTGTTCCGACACTGAAGAAATCAACCTCTTCGGCCAGATCGTCTGCAACCATTACAGCAGCAGGTGTTTCAATCATGATTCCAAGTTCTATATCTTTGTCATAATCAACTCCGTCATTGTCTAATTCTTTCTTTACTTCAGCAACTATAGTTTTGATTTTTCGTACCTCATCAACCGAAATAATCATAGGGAACATTATTGAAATCTTACCAAATGCACTTGCTCTTAAAATTGCTCTGAGTTGAGTTTTAAATACCTCCGGTCTTGTGAGACATATTCTTATTGCTCGAAGTCCCATTGCAGGATTTTCTTCAACCGGTAATTTGAAGTAATCTGCCTGTTTGTCAGCACCGATATCCAGGGTTCTGATAATTACCTTTTTGCCTGCCATAGTCTGGGCAACCTGTTTATATATTGCAAACTGTTCTTCTTCAGTTGGATAATCATCTGATCCAAGGTAAATAAATTCAGATCTGAAAAGACCTATTCCTCCGGCATCATTTTGAAGAACCAGACCTAAATCTTTAGTATTTCCAATATTAGCGTAAAGATTAATCTTCTGACCATCAAGTGTGATGTTTTCTCTGCCTTTGAGACGTTTAAGCAAACTCTTCTTTTCTTCTTCTTCAAGGAATAATTTCTTCTTTGCAGCCATTGTCTCATCATCAGGCTCTACGTATATTTTGCCTTCGAATCCGTCTACAACTGCCATTTTGCCATTAACTTCATCTGATAATGGAATTGGGCAACCGATAATAGCAGGGATACTCATTGTTTTTGCAAGAATTGAAGTGTGTGAATTTGCAGAACCGTGTACAGTAACAAAGGATAATATTTTGTCTTTGTCCATCTGAACTGTCTCTGATGGTGCCAAATCATCTGCAACTACAATAACAGGTTCGTCAGACACAATTCCACCGTTGTCGTTTCCTGCAAGAGCACTGATAATTCTTTCTGTTATATCTTTTACGTCAGCTGCTCTTCCGCGGAAGTACTCTTCCTCCATGTCAAGAAACATCTTTTCCATGTTGTCTCCGGTCGTTGCAACGGCATATTCAGCATTTACACTCTCTGTATCAATGATGCTCTCAACTGATTCGATATAATCTTCATCATCTATCATCAACTGATGAGCCATAAATATTTCAGCGCCTGATTCTCCAACTTCTTTTACTGCTTTATCGTAGAGATGCTTGAGTTGCTCTATTGCTTTTTCTCTGGCTGCGGAATATCTTTCGATTTCTGCGGCTTTATCTTCAATTTTTACGCGCTTAACAGATTGTTCCTGTTTCTTATAAACACTGATTCTGCCAATCGCAATTCCTTCAAATACAGATTTGCCTTCATAAATTTCCATACGACGTCCACCTCCCTAAAATTAATGAACTATACAGCATCAATCGCTATCTTTATTGCCCCCATAATTCCCTGGTCGTCATTGAGACTTGCCGGAATAATGTAATTATCAATATCAGAAAGTTCATCCAGTTTGAAATATCCGTTCAGGTTATCAAGAACTTTTTTTCTGATTAACGGGAATAGTTGTTCCTGATGCATTACTCCGCCTCCAAGAATTATTTTTTTCGGGCTGATAATAAATATAAGATTTGAAATAGCCTGGGCTATATAATAACTTTCAAGTTCCCATACTTCATCTCTGTCTACAAGTTCTTTTGCCGATACTCCCCAGCGGTCTTCTATTGCAGGTCCGCTTGCCAGACCTTCAAGACAGGTTCCGTGGAATGGGCATTTTCCGGTGTAGTTATCAGAAGGATCCCTGACCAGTTTCATATGTCCGAGTTCGGAATGAAGCATTCCGTGTACGATTTTGCCACCCGATATGATACCTCCGCCAATACCTGTGCCGATAGTAATATATACTGCATCACTCACATCTTTTGCAGCGCCCCAGGTAGCTTCACCGATTAATGAACCGTTTACATCGGTATCAATTCCGGCAGGAACATTAAGGGCATCTTTCAAACAGCCCAATAAATCAAAACCAATCCAGGCTGTTTTAGGAGTTTCAAGAATGTGACCGTATGTTGGAGATTCAGGATGTACATCCACAGGGCCAAAGGTTGCAATGCCCAATGCTTTTATATCCTTATCTTTAAAATATTCGATAATTTTAGGCATTGTTTCGCCCGGTGTTTTTGTCGGAATAGAAATCTGGTCTATTATTTTACCGTTCTCATCTCCTATTGCACAAACCATTTTAGTTCCGCCGGCTTCCAGTGCACCATATATCATTATTCTACCTCCTGGTAATTAAGTATTATTTATTTTTTTGAAAATGAATATTTTGTATATACATTCGGGGTTCCCAAGTGAGAACCCCGTGTTTAATAATCAACTCAAAAGTTCAATGTTAATATGCTTTTGAAGTTTGTATTTATTATTTAGAAATTAGCTTTCATGAAAGCTTCGATAGCTTCTGCGGCTGCATCTTCATCGTCACCTTCAACGGTAATAGTTACTTCGTCACCTTTAACTATTCCCATTCCCATTAATTTCATAAGGGAAGTTGCTTTGGCACTTTTTTCACCTTTGATGAACATAATAGTGCTTGTGAATTTTTTTGCTTCCTGTACAAGAAGTCCTGCAGGACGTGCGTGGATTCCAACTTCATCTGTAATTACATACTTGAATTCTTTCATAATAAATTCCTCCTTGGAACTAGATATTTAGTAATTGTTATATATGTTTAAAGTTCTTTGTTAGTTGACTGTAAAATCATCATAGTCATCACTGTTGGTGAGAAGAACAACGACTGTTTCCGGTTTTCCGGCAGCCTTTATGGCTCCTATATCAAACTCCATTATTTTCTGACCTTTAATAACTTTGTCTCCTTCTTCAACTAATGTATTAAATCCGTCGCCTTTCATCTCAACCGTATCTACACCTACATGAATGAGTAATTCCATGTCTCCTGCGCCTGTAATTCCAATTGCATGTTTACTCTCAGCAACTGAACTTATCTCGCCATCCATCGGAGCATAAACAATACCCTCATCCGGATTGATTCCAACACCTTGACCGAGAACGCCTGAAGCAAATGTGGCATCAGGTATTTCAGTGTATGGTATAATACTACCTTTTACAGGCTGTCCGATTTCGCCTGCAGAACAAGTCATAACTGTATTTGATACAATATCTGTTCCTAGGCCTGATGATGTTGCAGGTTCATTATTAGTTGCGCCTGCATCTACAGCCTGTGCAGCAGGTTCAGGATTTTCTTCCCAGAAGAACATTGTAAGTCCGAATGCAACACCGCCTGATATTAAAAGTAAGATTGTATAAACACCAGGGTTGTTGATTGTGAGGTAACCTGGAATACCTGTTACACCGTAAGCTGTGGCACCGATTTTTACAATTGATCCAAAGAGTGCACCACATGCACCGCCGACCATACCACAGATAAACGGTTTCATGAATCGGAAGTTAACACCGAATATAGCAGGTTCTGTAATGCCGAGTGCTGCTGACATTGAAGATGGAACTGCTACTGTTTTGAGTTTGGCCTGTCTACATTTGATACCAACTGCAAGACATGCACCAAACTGTGCAAAGTTTGCTGCAGATGCTATTGGCATCCAGGTATTCAGACCTGTTGATGAAAGCATACCTGCCTCGATAACGTTGTACATATGGTGAAGACCCATAACAACCGTTGCAGGATAAATAGCTCCCATAATCATAGCTCCAGGTGGGAACTGTACAAGCCATTCAGCTCCTTTGAGAACAAAGTTTTCAAGTGTTGCAAAGATAGGTCCGATAACAACAAATGTAAAGAGAGCTGTTACAAAAACTGTTGTAATTGGTACAACAAATAAATCAATCATTTCGTTTACATGCTGATGGAGCCATTTTTCAACTTTGCACATCAGCCAAATAGCAATCATAACAGGAATTACGTGTCCCTGATAGCCATGTCGGGATATGGAGCCCAGCACGTAATCGCCAATGGTTATGTCACCAAACAGGTTCCATGACGGTATCTTTCCATCAGTGACACCGAAGAAACTGTTGATTGCGTCAGCACTACCAACATTCCAACCATTTAGTAATCCGGTATGTACCATCATAAGTCCGATAACTGCAGCAAGGTAAACATTTCCACCGAATACCCTGGCTGCACTGATAGCAACTATAACAGGTAAAAATGCAAATGCAGTATTTGCAACCATATCCAAAAATGCGTACCAGTCAGTATCTGCGAATGAAGGTATTGCTTTACCAAGAGCTTCAACAACACCCATCATAAGACCTGATGCAACGATTGCAGGAAGAATAGGAACAAATACGTCACCCACTGATTTGAGTGCTCTCTTCCATGCAGGCTGTTGTGCAGCTGCGGCTGCCTTTACATCGTCCTTTGTTGCGGCAGACATTCCTGTCACTGATAAAAACTCATCATAAACTTTATTTACCGTTCCTGTTCCGATGATGAGCTGGAGCTGTCCGTTACTTTCGAACATACCTTTTACTCCGTCAATATTTTCAAGAGCCGCCTTGTCGATTTTGGAATTATCCTTTATTACAAGACGAAGTCTGGTTGCACAATGTGCTGCCTGAGCAACGTTCTCTCTACCTCCGATCAGAGAAACTATCTGCTCGGCACATTTTCTGTAATCAAGTGCCATAAGAAACAACCTCCTTCCAAAAAATAATATTAAATTGAAAACGATTACAATCTATTTTCATGGTAACATGATTTGTATGTTGCGTCAATTGACTGCAAGTTAAAAAATGAAAAATTATAAAGATATTTTAATTGGATTTTTATTATTTTATTATAGTAATTCCAACAATTCAAAACCTTTTGCAAGACCGTCTTTATCTACCGGTGGGCAAATGATATCACTTATTTTCTTTAATGCTTCAGCACCGTTTTCCATACAAACTGATGTGCCTACTGTCTCTATCATTTCAAAATCATTCATGCTGTCTCCGAAACCTATGGTATCTTCCATTCCAAGACCGAAATGTTCAGCAACAAGTCTGACGCCTCTTCCTTTATCAAATTTTTTGTTGAGTAATTCGCCGTTGATACATGAGTGTGCTTTTACTTCCTGAACTACAAAACTAAAATCATCGCTAAGTTCTTTTTTTGCTTCATCCAATTGTGCAGGATCAGTACACATCATTATAATCTTGTATATCGGACTTCCATCATATTCACTCATGGATTTGATTCCAAGATTTGATGATAATGCTTTTCGCCATCGTTCTATCTCACTGTTTCCTTCAGGTTGATTTTGTATAAACTCGTCCATATTGTCATCGCCCCAGGAACCGTTTTTAGCTTCGATGGTGCAGAATACCCCGTTCTTGTGGAATATATCCAAAGCCAGGTCTCTTTGCTCGTTACTCATAGGACAATCGAATAATACTTCATCGCCAACTGTTACATATCCGCCACTGCTTCCGACAATGCCATCAAAGCCATATTTGAGCAGAGGTTTTAACATGTCATAATTTCTGCCGGTACACAGAAAGACTTTGTTTCCTCTTTTCTGTGTTTCCTTAATTGCCATGACTGCACTTTCAGGTGGTGTATTTTCACCTGCACCAGTAAGCGTTCCGTCAATATCCAGAAATATAAGTTTCATTTTAGACAGACCCCCTTTCGATAATTGAATATCCTAACATTACTTTGCTGATGAGATGGCTGTCACTTTCACCTTTCATTAATCCCCATAAAAGATTTACTGCAGTCTGACCGCATTTCTTATAGTACAGTTGAACTGTTGTAAGTTGAGGAGATGATATTTTATCACCCCAACTGTCACCAACTCCGGTAATTGAAATGTCATCAGGAATATTCTTGCCGGCCTCTCTGATTGCAAGCATTGCACCATGTGCCATACGGTCCGTTGCACAAATAACTCCGTCCACTTTTTTGTGGGATTTAAGAATTTTCTTCATTGTTTCGTATCCACCATCTATTGTGAAGTCTGATTCGTATGCAATTAGAGATTTCTTGTCGATTCCAGCTTCTTCAAGAGCCTTTTCAACCCCTTCTTTTCTCATTTTTCCTGCAGCATGATCAATGCTTGGAGCTCCTATAAATGCGATATGCTTCTTGCTCTTTAACATCAGTTTAGTGATGTCGTACATTGCACTTTTATCATCGTAGAATACAGATGGAACACCTTTAAAATGCTGTCCCGTAACAACTATAGGTATCAAACATTTTTCCAATGTTGTTTTGAGATGAGGTGTCATGTAAGTACCCATCAAAATGATTCCGTCCATTTTTGATTTTTCCATTTGCTCAATATAATAAATTTCTTTTTCTTTTTTATTATCTGTTACGCCGAGAATTACCGTATAATTGATTTTTTCAACTTCATCTGCTATTCCTGCCATTATTTGAGCAAATGATTCTGAATCAAGTCTTGGCACGATGACACCGATATTACCGCTTTTTCCCGTACGCATTGTCTGAGCCATGGCATTTGGTACATAATTATTTTCTTCAACTATTTTTTGTATTATCTCTCTTTTTTCTTCGCTGAGGGAACCACCGTTAAAATATCTGCTAACGGCTGCTACGGATACCCCGGCCATTTTTGCAATATCTTTAATCGTCATTTGTTTCTTTCACCTCTTTAAACGTTGTAAGAAACCACTTAAACTCATGACTGCTAAGAGTTATATTTTTAACGATGACTTTTTTTCTTGTTATGATATCAGTATAGTTTTCACTCTCGTCTATCCAGGCAGTCTCATCACAGTCACTAAAATTGAAAAGGGCAATTAATTTCTCGCCTTTATAATATCTTCCTATTCCGAGTATATGATCATTCCAGGTCTCTACAATCCAGGCATCAGCATTGCTGTCAAATACCCGGTGTTCAGATCTGAGTTTTGTTAGTTTCTTTAGTCCGTTAAAAATTTGATTTTCTCTGGTACCTTTCTTTTTTCGTTTTGCGACATCATTCCAATTCAAATCTCCTCTGTGAAGATATCTGCTGTCTGAAGATTTATTTGGATTCTCGTGATAAGTGTAATCGTTAAGCTGTCCTATTTCATCACCGCTGTACAGAACAGGAATTCCACTTTGGGTTAGCAAGAATGCATGAAGCATAATATCTAGTTTTATTCCTCTTGCAAGCTTGTCCTGATCTCTTTCATATTCGGCAGCTTCAATACCACATAGTGATGCGGTTGTTCCGCACAATCTTGCATCCTGAAGTTTTGGATCGTCATTATATAATTCACCACGACCATCAGAACCATAATATTTGCCTGTCAGATAATCGTTTAGGAATTTTTTGTGATCAGGCTCTTTGCATCCGAATTGTTTAAGGAAATTATAATCAAGCCCCCATCCTATATCATCATGACACCTGAGATAATTAAGAAATACATATTCTTTTGGAAGAGCAAAGACTGTTCCAAGCTGGTGCTTAATAAGTCTGACATCTTTTGTCGCCACTGTATGCCAGGTACTGGCCATTGTTGTGACATTATAAAGCATCTGACACTCAGGTTTGTCAACAGTTCCAAAGTATGGAACAACTTTGGAAGGCTCCATTACAACCTCGCCTAATAGTAATGTTCCGGGACACACAATTTCAGTTGCAATCCTCATAATTCTTACCAGAGTGTGAACTTCCGGAAGGTTTCGACAGGATGTATTAATCTCTTTCCATATATAAGGAACAGCATCAAGTCTGATAATGTCAACTCCCTGATTACATAGATACAACATAGTAGCGGTCATATCATTGAACACTGTAGGATTATAATAATTCAAATCCCACTGGTAAGGGTAAAATGTGGTCATAACTACCTTTTGGGCTTCCTCACACCAGGTAAAATTACCGGGCGCGGTTTGTGGAAATACCTGAGGAACTGTTTTCTCGAAGAGATTAGGAATATCCCAGTTATTGAAAAAGAAATATCTGTCCTGAAATTCTTTTTCTCCTCTTTTAGCACGAACTGCCCATTCATGATCTTCACTTGTATGATTCATAACAAAATCAAGACAAATGCCAATTCCTCTCTCGTGGCATGCTTTTGAAAGATCAGCCAAATCCTCCATTGTTCCAAGTTCGGGTTGTACTTTTCTGAAATTAGAGATTGCGTAACCGCCGTCATTTCTGCCTTCCGGACTTTCAAGCAGAGGCATGAGATGAAGATAATTCACACCACATTCCTGTATATAATTAAGGTGTTTTTTTACGCCTTTTAGATTACCTGCAAAACAGTTTGTATACATGAGCATGCCCAGCATCTCGTTTCCGCTGTACCAATCTTTTACAACAGTCCTTGCTTCGTCCCAATCTTTTAATTCACTGTCTCGATTCCGGTAATATTCATACAGCATGCTGACAAAGTATTCAAATGCCTGCATATCATTTTTATAAATCTCACAGTACAGCCATTTTAATTCATCATAGTAAATGGACAGACGGTCATTGAAAGTTTTATCATATTTTTCTTTTTTCATTTGCTGTTCTCCATAACTATATTTTATATTTAAAACCAATTGAAACTAAAGTGTAATCGTTTTCAATTTAAATTATAGAATACCATTTTTGTTTAATCAATAGGTGAGATAAATTCAGTGATATTTTACCACTTGGTATCAAATCCCCATTCGTTATCTAAAACCGGAATTGATTTCTTGTCTATTCTTTCAATGGAAATAAAACGACCTCTTTCAATCTTTTCTATTACTCTGTCAATTTCAGCAACCGTTCCCTGAATTTCCATAGTAACACTTCCGTCATCTTCATTTCTTACCCATCCTGTGCATCCATATGCCGACGCTGCGTGACAGGCAGTATATCTAAATCCGACTCCTTGCACATCTCCATAAAATGTTATTGAGTATCGTACTTTTGAATTCATAAACTACTCTCCTGTGTGTAATTATTGCGATATTTCAACTCCACCATAAGTATAAAGTAAATATGCAATAAAATACTCCCTATCGTGTTAAATCACATAATAGAGAGTATCTTATCAATATTCTAATATATATAAATATATCAATTATTATTTTGCAACGATGTTTACGATTCTTCCCGGAACGTAAATTTCCTTGATAATGTTACCTGAAAGCTTATCACCAAGTGCTTCTTTTGCAGTTGCTATTGCATCTTCTTTTGAAGCAGATTTATCAATTGAGATTGTTGTCTTTGTCTTTCCGTTAATCTGAACAGCGATTTCAACAACTGATTCAACCGTTTTAGCTTCATCGTATGTTGGCCATGACTCGAAAGCTATTGTGTCATTATGTCCCATCTTCTGCCAAATTTCTTCACCTACATGTGGGCAGATACATGAGAACATCTTGATTAAGCCTTCAGCATATTCTCTTGGACATGATCCTTCTTTGTATACTTCATTTACAAAAATCATCATCTGACTAATAGCTGTGTTGTATCCTAATGTTTCAAAGTCGTTAGTTACTTTTTTAACTGTCTGATGATATACCTTTGTGAGGTTATCATTGTTTTCGTCAATGATGTTTGCAGGCTCTGTAAAGAATGTCCAAACTCTGTTTATGAATCTCTTTGCACCGTGTACGTTGTTTGAGTTCCATGGTTTTGATACTTCGAGAGGTCCCATGAACATCTCGTAAAGTCTCAGTGTATCAGCGCCGAAATCTCTAACGATATCACTTGGGTCAACAACGAATTCAGGGAAACGTTTACCCATTTTGATTCCGTTTTCGCCCAAAATCATACCCTGGTGAACAAGCTTTTTGAATGGCTCTTTTACTGGAGAGAGACCTTCGTCATAAAGGAATCTGTTCCAGATTCTTGAGTAGATAAGATGTCCTACTGCATGCTCAGGACCACCTACATATAAATCTACCGGGAGCCAGTGTTTAAGTAATTCCTGATTTGCAAATTCTTTGTCGTTTTCAGGATCGATATATCTCATATAGTACCATGATGATCCGGCAGAACCAGGCATTGTAGATGTTTCTCTTGTACCCTTTACGCCGTTTGCATCATACTGCTTCCACTCTGTTGCATTTTCAAGTGGAGCCTTTCCGTTTTTGCCCTTGTAGTCATCAAGTTCAGGAAGAATAAGTGGTAATTCTTCATCAGGAAGTACATAGATTTCTCCGTCTTCTTTGTATACACAAGGAACTGGTTCGCCCCAGTATCTCTGACGTGCAAAAATCCATTCACGGAATTTGTAGTTTACTTTTTCTCTTGCAACGCCCATCTTTACGAGTTTGTCAGTAATAGCAACTTTTGCTTCCTCGACAGTAAGACCTGTGAATTCTTCTGAATTTACTAATTTGCAGCCTTTTCCAAGGTAATCCTGCTTCTCGAAAGCACACTCAGATACATCTCTTCCATCGATAACCTGAATCATATCAATGTTGTGAACCTGTGCGTACTCGAAGTCTCTCTGATCGTGACTAGGAACAGCCATAACAGCACCTGTACCGTAACTAGCAAGTACGAAGTCTCCGATAAATAAAGGAACTTCTTTTCCGTTTACAGGATTGATAGCATAAAGACCTTCTAACTTGCAGCCTGATTTTGTCTTGTTAAGATCAGTACGGTCAAGATCACTCTTCTTCATTGTCTCATCTATGTAGGCCTGAACTTCTTCTTTGTTTTCGATTCTGTCCATAAGGCCTTTAACGATATCTCCATCAGGAGCAAGTACCATAAAAGTGATACCGTAAATTGTCTCGATACATGTAGTAAAGATTGAGAACTTTCCGCCTCCAACAATGTCAAAATCAACTTCTACACCTGTAGATTTACCAATCCAGTTTCTCTGAATTTCTTTTGTTGATTCAGGCCAGTCAATCTCATCAAGACCTTCCAATAACTTCTCAGCAAAAGCAGCCTGATCGATAACCCACTGCTTCATGTTCTTTCTAACAACAGGGAAACCGCCACGCTCAGACTTACCATCGATAACTTCGTCATTTGAAAGAACTGTTCCAAGTTCTTCACACCAGTTAACAGGCATATCGATATATTTAGCATATCCTTTGAGATATAACTGCTTGAAAATCCACTGAGTCCATTTGTAGAACGAAGGATCTGAAGTAGCAACTACTTTTGACCAGTCATAATCAAAACCTAATTCTTTTAACTGTTTTGAGAATGTCTGAATATTTTCCTGAGTAAATCCGTTTGGATGATTACCAGTATTTACAGCATACTGCTCTGCAGGAAGACCGAATGAGTCGTATCCCATTGGATGTAATACATTGTAACCCTGCATTCTTTTCATTCTTGACATAATATCTGTTGCTGTGTATCCTTCAGGATGTCCTGCGTGAAGACCAACTCCTGATGGATATGGGAACATATCAAGTGCGTAATATTTTGGCTTTGAGAAATCCCAAACATCAGTCTTGAATGTTTCATTCTCTTCCCAATATTTCTGCCATTTCTTTTCCACAACTTTGTGGTTGTATGCTTCTGCCATTTTTCCTCCTTATATCTGCAGATGCAGATTCTATTCATAATTTATCGCATTCAATATTACATAACAAAACATTAATATATTATATATACTATATCTGCTATGTATTATTGAATGCGATAGAATAAAATTTCACTAAGTATTATAATAAGAGAAAATACTATGATTTGTCAATCAACTTTAGATAATTAGGCCTTATTTAAACAATTAAGTCTTATTTATATAGTTAAATTCAATTTATACTTATTCGGAGTTTTTGAAAGATATTGTTTAGTCATTGGTAATATCACCACTTCCATCTAAACTGATAGTTTCTCCAAGATAAGTTGGTTCAGGTTTGAATATCAGTTTGAAAAAGTCTTTTGTTCTCGCAAGACTTTCCCTAAATTTGTAATAAGGCATTTTTCTGTAATTTCTCAAATCAGCTGAGACACCATATGCGTCAATTCCTAATTTTTTTGCATTATAAATGGATCTGTACAGATGATACCCCTGTGAAATGATTATAACTTTTTTTGCACCAAATATATTTTTTGCTCTGTACATAGATTCGTAAGTTGAAAAACCTGCATGATCCATATAAATGTCTTCTGATGGTACGTTTCCATTTGTCATTGCATAATCTTTCATGGTACCCACTTCATTATAATCAACTTTACTGTGATCTCCGGACATTAGAAGTTTGTTACCTGTCAGATTATAAACATCAATACCTACAAGAATCCTGTCCTCAAGCATCCATGTCGGCTGACCGTCTTTCACTCCAGCACCTAAAACCAAAATACAGTCGTAATCGTTGTCATTAATTTGGTCGTAAGTAAGAATGCGGTTCTTTGTACTTTGAACTATTATTATATTTGTTGTAATAATGCAGATTAAAAAAAGTGTGAGAAATATAACGCCTGCAATAATCATTTTAAATAGAAAACTTATAGCCATATCAATTATTTTCTTTATCATTTACAGTCCTCCTGATATTTTAAAAGTAACCTTAATAAAAATAGTAATCTTTCAATATTTTAACCATCTATAATGAAATGGTACAAAGATTAAATTTGTAATTTCAAAACAAAAGATTATAAATTTCTTAAGATACACATTTTTTTAGGTACTTATAACTTTTAAAGAAGACTGTTTCTGTACTGTGATGGTGTAAGACCTGTGATGGTCTTAAATGTACGTGTAAAGTGTTTCTCGTGTTCGTAACCGACTTTTGAAGATATTTCTACTATCTTCATATCTGTTTCCTGAAGCAGTTTTTTTGCTTCCCCAATTCTGATTTCTTTTAAATAATTTACAAAATTAGTGCCTGTATATTTCTTGAATGTAAATGAAAACAGTGAATAATTCATTGAAACATAATTGGATACAACGGCCATGTTGAGATCACTTGCGTAATTGTCTTTGATGTATTCAATGGCATTTTGTATCTTTATATAATTTCTGCTGTCGTCATCTTCTTCCTCAATCAGTTCGTCAAATCTTGAAATCCAGTTTTTGATTACGTCAAGGTATTCCTCGATAGTCTGGTATCTGTACATTGTCAGAAGATCCATGATATCTTCTTCACCTGCTTTTAATGAAGATTTGTACATGTTGATCGTAGTTGTGAGGATGATTTTTATCTGTTCTTCAAATTCTTCTACTGAATATTTTCTTGCAGTGACATTGTCTACAAATCTTTGTAGTAATTCGATAGACTCATCTATCTTACCGGAACAGATAAGGTTGGCGGTCTGCATCATCTGTTTTACGCTGTATTTACCACTTGGGTTTGTACGGTAAAATTCATTATCGATAATATGAATGCCAGTACCAAATGCAATCTTTCGCATGGCACCTGCTTCATAATATGCCTGTCTTAGATCTCTTAAGTTATTGTAAATGTGACTTACACCGATACAATAGTTTTTGAGTTTGTCAATCAGATCAAATTTGTGTTTGAAATCTACTATGAAGAAATTCATGTAATCAATGCCGTTGAAAAACAGGTAATCATCACTCTCTTCTATCTCGTTGCCTTCATAATTACATACAATTACAACATATTCTTCAAATGGAATAATGTCCTTTAGTGTGTCAGATATTTCTTCAATTTCTTCAGGTTTAATACTGTTGTAGAGAATCATATACAAAAGTTTCTGATAGATGGTCTGCTTCTTTCTCTGCTTTTCTTCTTCGCGCTCATTGATTTCTTTTTCAAATTTTTGGAGTACCTCTGCTATTTTGTTTCTGTCTACCGGCTTTAGAAGGTATTCTTTTACTCCGTTTCTCATCATTTCAACAGCGTACTCAAAATCATCATAACCGCTGATTGTAGCGATAAGTGGTGGAGTTTCAAGTTTAAGAGCATTGATTTTGGAAACCAGCTCAGTTCCTTCCATCTTTGGCATTTTAATATCCGTGAATAGTACATCAATCTGGGATTCAGCAACAATGTCCAATGCACTCTGTCCGTTATTGCATTCTATAACTTCATTTATTGGAACGCCGGAACGAAGAACCATTGTTTTTATTCCCTGTCTTATTAATTTTTCATCTTCACATATTAATACTTTATTCATTTATATCTCCCTTTAATAATTGAATTAACTTATAATGCCATAAATTTAATCCAACAAAACTAAGAACAATAACCAGATATATTTTACTCATTATTGTTGTCTTCATTATCAGTATATGGCAATATAATTACAACTTTTGTATATAAACCTTTTTGAGAATATATTTCCAGTCCGTAATTCTCACCGTAGAATAATTTAATTCTGTTTTGAACATTCTTAAGAGCCAGTCCGTGAACTTTGGCTTCGTCCACATCAATTCGGTCTTTTAATTTCTCTTTTATTATTCCCAGTTCTGTTTCATCCATTCCGTTACCGTTATCTGATATCTCAATATGGAGATTCTCTTCTTCAACAAATACTTTCAGATAAATCGAAGCATCCATATCAGAACCGTCAATTCCGTGATGAACAGAATTTTCTACTATTGGCTGAAGCGACATCTTAGGAATTCTGTAATTGAGCAGTTCCTGAGGAACGTTAAGTGATAATACAATTTCGTAATCACTTCTCAAATTCATAAGAGAAAGATAATTTTTGATATATTTTATCTCTTCACCGATGGTTGCTTTTCCGGAAGTCCATTTAACACTGTATCTGAACATTTCGCCAAGGGAAGTTACTGCATCAGAGATGTCATACTCTCCTTTTATCTCAGCCATCATTTTTATACTTTCCAAAACGTTGTACATAAAATGAGCATTTATCTGGTTTTGCATAGATCTGATTTCAGTGTTTTTTGCAATTAACTGTCTGTTGGTATTTTCGTTGTTAAGTCGCTCTAAGTTATCCAACATTTGATTGAACTGGTTTGCCATATTGCTTATTTCGTCATCACCCTGTACATGAATACGCAAATCAGTCTGTCCCTGGGTAATATTCTGAATTGATTCAGTAATATAGTTAAAACGCTTGAACATATGTGTCGTAACAAGAGTCATAATAATGACAGATAATATTACTGAACAGATAATCAAAAGGATATAATTTTGCTGACTTTGAAAATATGAATTTACAAAAGATGTTACTTTTGATAAATGTACATATGATCCGTTGAAAGATTCAATATAAGTTGAGGAAATTACGTATTGCTCATCTCCCAACATTATTGTGTCAACCCAGTCCTCTTTATTTCTTGAATTGACAATTTTTGCAATTTTATTTTTTTGTGCCGGTATATAGCGATTCTTTTTGTCGTAATGAAGCCTGCCTGTATCTTCAACAAAGCAAGACCAGGTATTTTTAGTGCTGGTAAACATGTCAGGAAATAGTGCTTCTATTTCAGCGGCAACTTCTATAATTGCAATGGTCTCATTGTTGAGATCAGTTATTGAATCAGTTATACCAAAAAGTCTTTTCTTGTTGTTTTTATCAAAAATAGTGTCGTTATAATCAAAAATCCATTTGCCGTCTTCGCGATTTTTCGCCCATGACAAATTATTCATTCGATCAATATTGTAAAGAGTAGGTGCGTTTTCGCTTATATTGTCTGAAGCAGCATAAATTCTAATCTGATAGAGATATGGATTCAGGTTTGTAATATTTGATATCGACAGTATGTTATTGTTATAAAAATCTATTTTTTCCTTTGGAGATAAATCTTCACCTGATTTTACGAGATTCAGGTAATTATTTAACGAATCAAGTGAAGATACAATCCTGAGTGCAAGGTTACATACTTCTTTTACATTCTTGGTGTTGTTCCTGGTGTTATTAATGAAAGCTTCCTCTTCACTTATAATGTTATTGATAGCCGCCATTCTCATATTATTTACAATGGCAAGGGACCATACAAGTGAAGATACAATCATAATTATACACATAAGAAGTGTTACCTTTGCACTGAAGGAAGTGTATAACATTTTAATCTTGCTCATTTTCTATACCTAATTTTTCGATGTTTTTATTCATCTCTTCCGTAAGTGCATCCAGTACTTTGTCGTAATTGTATACTTCATATCTTTCTTTTATGAAGTTGTTATAAATTGAATCAAATTCTTCTTCTGAAGATGATAGCAATAATTTTGGAAGAGTGTCGCCCCACTGCTTGTCCGCATTATGCTTTATGTCATAAACTTCATTTGAAGAGTCAAAAGTAATTGTATATTGACCAACGTATGTGGTATAAGGATAAGTCCACTGTTTTAACTGTGTCAGAGGACTGTTCTCATCGTCTCTAAGCCACTTTGTTGCAATGGCATCGTTTTGGAACATCCAGTAACATGAGTCAGCTCCAAACTTCTCCTTGAATTCGGTAGGATTATTGTTAAACATCTCCTCGTATTCAGGTTTCAGACGAGGAACACCATCCTTATCGTAATCCCATGTCTCTCCTTCCACACCAAGCCATGTCATAATCTGACCTTCCTCACTAATTAAGTATGTGATGAGTTCAATTGCTTTTTCGGGATGAGTACAATTTTTTGAGACCAAAGTTACAGTCCAACCGTTGATACTTGTACCCGGTAACCGGTAGTCATCACCGGCCATGTTTTTAGGTCCGTCAACTGCGATATATATGCTGTCAGGATTATCTCTGTACAAACTCATTTCCGCATCAACCAAATCTGTTCGCTGATATATCATACAGAAATACTGTCCTTTAGCGATTTTTTCTTCCATTTGTTTTCTTGTGTCTATAAATATTTCGTCCTTGAGATAACCTTCGCTTCCAAGTTTTCTGAAGGCTTTAAGCCATCTGATATAATCAGGATTAGTCAGTCTGTCGATTGCACGGCCATTCTCCATATACGGTACCGCCAAAAAATCAAAAAGGAATCCGTCAAATGAGTCACAACCGGTATCGGAAAATTCGTGGCATCCTATTGGTATAAGCGGATCATTAGTGGCATTTACGGTTGGAAACATCCGGGCTGCTTTTTCAACAGCAGCGATAAATCCCTCCGGAGTAGTCATATCCGGACTTCCGATTGCCTCGTAAATATCCTTTCTTACAAGGAATGTCTCATTTGATGCAAGACGATTATAGGTAGTGTAGTCATCCGGTGAAAATGATGAATTCGGATACTGATATAAATGTCCGTCATCCGATGTGTACCATTGAACGGACTGATCGTTAGTCACTTTCCAAAAATAGGTGTCGTACTGATCTGCAAGTTCATCCAGTGCGTAAACCTTTTCCTGGTCAATCATCGAACTGATTTGACCTTCCCACCATCCAAGTGTTATTAAATCAGGAAGTGAATCAGAATCCATCATTGAATTGAGTTTATCCTGAGGATCACCTGTCGGCACTACAAAGTTTATATTTACCCCAAGTTTTTTTGTTATCGCCTTAGATACTGAATCGTTACCCCATTCATTATTGAACCATGAGAAATTGATATACCATGATAAATCAATAATATCATTGTCACCTGTTTTTGAACTCTTGTGTGTTTCAACAGTCTGACAACTGTTAAATATAAAAGATACAAATATTAATATAAAAATAAATAATAATGCTATTCTTTTTTTCAAAAGTACCCCTCCGTTTTCTGTTAATTTAAGACTTCATATAATGGTTTGTTAACTCGTTTTCTCGTTATTTCCATTAGTCCTAAATTTGTAACCCCCACGACTGTTGAACTGACATCGTCATTGTTAAGTAAACTCTGCATTTTGGACGTTAGTTCAGCATAATGTTCTTTTTTTTTCATATTTATAAAATCAACTATGATAATTCCTGAAAGATTTCTTTTTCTGATTTCGTTGCATATCTTAACTGCGGCTTCCATATTGGTTTTGAAAAAGATGTTTTCTTTATTGCCTTTAGTGCTTATTTTACCGGTGTTTACATCTATTACATGCAAAGCCTCTGTATGCTCGATAATAAGATATGCTCCTGACTTGAGCCATACTCTTTTCATAAGTGATTCCTTTAGTATGGTTTCAAGTGAATATAATTTTTTCAATGAATATGATGAGTCTTCATAAAAACGAACAATACCGGACTGTTGTAATTCTTCATCCGTCATAAGAGTGTTATAAATGTCCAAATCATCAGTTATTATCTCATCAATATTCTTATAGCATGCATCTTTAGCACGTTTAATTACGATACTTTCACCGTAAATCATATTACATACATTTGCATGGGTCGCCATTTCATACACTGATTTATATTTGTTTATAAAGTACTCTATTTCTGAAATGATATCTTCAATAGAGGCCTCATTACAGGTTGTCCTTAAAATCAATCCAAAATCACTATTCTCATACTGTTCCAAATAAGATTTGAGCCATGCTCTCTTAGCAGAATCAGTAATCTTTTTTGAAATGTTGACTCCCGATATGTTATGAGTATACACAACATAACGACCTCTAAAAGAAATATTAGAACTGATTGTATAATCTTTGGATTTTATTTTATCGCTGGTAACCTGCACTAATATACGGTCTCCCTGACAGATTTTGTCACTGTTTTTCTTGTTAAGGTATATTGGAGTGTTATCATTTAACGGGTAATAACCTTTACATCCGTTCTTAAAAGTAATAAATGCAACGTTAATGTTTGGGACAACATCCGATACAACTCCAACGTATATATTACCAATCAGGCTGTCATCATTGCATGAATAAATATCTGTCACTGTGTTATTGTCAAATCTGAAAGCTAATATATTGCCTTTAAATTCTGAAATAACTAATTTATTATTCAATATTTTCACCTAAACTTTCCAATGAAACTAAATTGATATTATCTTCAGTTCCGATATTTGCATACATTTCAACACGCTCATAGATTCCTTTTGGAGCCTCCAAATTATAGAGCGAGCAAATTGCGTCAATTACAATTTCCGGTTTGATATTATTGACGCTTCCCGAAGCTACTTTCATAAATACAGAATTTTCATTAGAAGACAATTCATAAATAAAAGGACGTATGTCTATTTCCTTCTCGCTCTTTTTTGTTTTCTTGGTAATTACAACATTATCTCTCGATAAAAAAGTATCTGTAATTTCTTTTGTGATTGGATTTGAATCTCCTGTGATATGAAGTATATAATCAGCGGCAGCAATACTGGCCATACAGTTCTTGGCATCGTCCGGCAGTTTCTTGAAACTGATTACTTCCATTCCTTCTACCATTGCTCCGTTTAATAATCTTAAAGATTCTTCTGATGAAACGGCTGTATCACTTTCAATATCAAAATATTCTCCGCTGCTTATCAGCCCGACTCCAAGAGGTGATGCAAAAGACATCTTCTGGTGTGGAGAAAATCCTTCAGAATAATTGATATTAATTCCGGCACGACGAATTGCTTTTTGAAAAAATCTCATAATATCAAGGTGCCCGATAAATCTCATCTGACCTTGCTTCTTAAACTTAATTCTTATTTTCAAAACAAATTCCTCCTCCAAATGAGGCAGCTCCACAACCTGAACATTGTAATTTACAGTTTGGAGTTACCTTTCCTTCTTTTGCATTATTCCACTCTCTGATAAGGAATGATTTTGTTACGCCTATATCTATTACATCCCAAGGGAACAATTCATCTGTATCTCGCTCTCTTGTTATATAGAAATCCATATCTACATTGGTATCTTCGATGGCTTTCTGCCACATGTCATATTTGAAACATTCAGACCATGAATCATAAATACAACCGTTATTATAAGCAGCAAGAATTGTTGATGATAATCTTCTGTCTCCTCTTGCAAGTAATCCTTCAAGTTCTGATAAATCAGCTTCGTGCCAATTGTATTTGATTGATTTTTTGTTGAGAAGTGTATTCATCTTGTTTTTTACAATTGTTGCCTTTTCAATAAACTGATCTTTCGTGCACATTGGTGCCCATTGGAATGGAGTGAAAGGCTTTGGAATAAAGAAAGATGTGCTGGCAGTGATGTTGACTTTGCCATTTCTCTCCTGCTTTGGAATTGTATAGTATTCTTCGGCAATAAGCTCACACAAATCCATAATCGCCTCATTATCTTCTTTTGTTTCAAAAGGAAGCCCAAGCATGAAGTACAATTTGACCTTGTTCCAACCTGCATTAAATGCCATCATACTTCCTGTGAGAATATTTTCCACAGTCAGCCCTTTATTGATAACATCTCTCATTCTCTGGCTTCCTGCTTCCGGTGCAAATGTAAGTGAGGACTTCTTGATATCCTGAACTTTGCTCATTACATCCAATGAGAATGCATCTATTCTAAGTGATGGCAAAGAAATATTGACGTGCTTTTCTTTGAACTCATCTATCAGGAAATTTACCAATTCAGGAAGATTTGAATAATCACTGGAACTTAAAGAACTGAGTGAAATCTCCTCATAACCTGTGTTCTTTAACATCTCTCTTGCTGTTTCTTTTAGTGTCTCTATATTCTTCTCTCTTACAGGTCTGTATACACTTCCGGCCTGACAGAATCTGCATCCTCTGATACATCCGCGCTGTATTTCAAGAACTACTCTGTCTTGAGTGATTTTAATAAAAGGAACTAACGGCTTCTTAGGATATGGAGATGAACTCATATCAAGAACAATATCTTTTTTGATTTTTGCCGGTGCACATTCTTCATTTGGTGTGATTGACTGAACAGTTCCATCGGCATTATATTCAATATCATAGAAAGAAGGCACATATATGCATGGAATTGAAGCTGCAAGCTTAAGGAAATCTTTTCTGCTTCCACCATTCTTCTTGTTCTCTTTGTACAAATCAAGAAGTCTTCTATACTGTGTTTCACCCTCGCCGATATAAAACATATCAAAGAAATCTGCAACAGGCTCAGGATTATATGTACATGGACCTCCGCCGATTACAATCGGATCATCTTCGCTTCTGTCTTTTGCAAACATAGGAATGCCGGATAAATCAAGCATCTGCAATACGTTTGTATAGCACATCTCATACTGAAGAGTGATTCCAAGAAAATCAAAATCTTTGATAGGATCCTGAGTTTCCAAAGAAAATAATCTGATATTCTTTTCTCTCATGACTGCGTCAAGGTCTGTCCATGGTGAATATACTCTCTCACAGTAGACATCATCCCATTCATTGAACATATTATAGAGAATCTGTATTCCAAGGTGTGACATCCCAATCTCGTAAACATCCGGGAACGCCATACAGAATCTGATGTCGACCTCCTTTGGGTCTTTTTTTACCATATTGTATTCATTGCCAATATATCTTGCCGGTTTTTCTATTGTCAAAAGAATATCATCATCTAAAGCTAATTTTCTCATCTATATTCTATCTTTTTATATTATCACTGTATCTGTCAAACTAATCTACAGGATAATCTCCTTCCATCTTTTTAATTAATGCAGGTAACTCGGTAATATCGTTTATTTTTGCAGTTTCATCTTCAATCTCACCAAAGCCATAAGCTGCATGAATAAAAGTACCACCTGCTTTTTTTGTTGCAAGATAATCTCCGTTAGTATCTCCGATATATATGATATTGTCTATATTATTTCGCTTTGCAACAAGCATGATATTTTCAGCCTTCGGCTGACCTGAAACTCCGGGATTTTCAGTGTCGGTAAAATATTTTTCAAAATTGTAATATTTTAAGAATGCTTCGATGTATCCGGCCTGACAGTTACTTACAATAAATAGCTTGTAAGTCTTTGAAAGCTCGCTGATAACTTCCTCAATATTTTCAAATAGTATTCCACCCTCTTTTTCTAAAAGTGCATTTTCGTTTTCTTCACACTTTTTTAGTACATTATATTTATCAGATTCCGGAATGGAAACGAATAGAATATCTGCTATTTCTTCCATTAATTTTCCCATTACACTCTGCAAATCTGCAACTGTCAGAGTTAAATCATATCCGCATTCTTTGAATGTTGCGTTCCAAGATTTGACAACATTTTCTGCAGAATCCCATAATGTTCCGTCCAAATCAAAAAATAAACCGGTATTCATAATTGACCTCTTTTTCTTTTTATAAAATTATTAAATAATATCATTATTGTGGTAAAATAGAATTGTGTTACCAAATGTTGCTTTTATTGCACATTGATGCTATGTATGTTATAAAATATAAAAGAATTATTTGAGTAATCACCACTCTTAATGATACTATAAAAATGCTTATTTTACAACTTTGATTGAGGTATAAAGCTATGTATAAATACGAAACTCATATACATACCAGAGAGGCTAGTAAATGTGCCAGTGTCACAGGAAGTGAGCAGGCACTCCAATATAAGCGTGCAGGTTATGAAGGGATTATTATCACAGACCATTTCTTCGGTGGAAACACCTGTATTGACAGGACGCTTCCCTGGAAAGACAGAATAGAACTATTCTGCAAAGGCTATGAAAATGCAAAAGAAACCGGTGATAAGATTGGTTTACAGGTATTTTTTGGATTTGAGCAGACCTATAATGGAACAGACTTTCTAATTTATGGACTTGACAAGCAATGGCTGATTGCTCATCCTGAGATTGAGCATTGCACTATTGCAAACCAGTACAGGATGGTTACAGAAAACGGAGGGATGGTAATACATGCTCATCCTTTCAGAGACAGATCATACATTCCGGAAATCAGGCTGTTTCCAAATCTGGTTGACGGTGTTGAAGTAATAAATTACGGTAATAGGGAACAGGAAAATATAGAAGCTTACAAATATGCAAAAGACTATAATCTTCCTATGACAAGTGGCTCTGATGGCCATCATCATGAGGTCCTTGGTGGAGGAATCAGGACGGATGAAAGACTGAACACAATTGATGATTATATTGATATGATAAAATTCAAAAAAAATTATAAGTTACTTTGATATCTATAACTATGAAGTAGACGTCCCCCTTCTCAAAGCAAAGTGAAGGTAGGGGTAATAACGTAGAGGCGTTTATTGAATATTTTAAATAATATAAAAAAAGGGCACTGCACTACTAAAAAATATTGAAATTTAGTAGCGCAATGCCCTTTTTATTTATATATTAATTCAAATTAATACTAATTAATACATATCCAGATATTTATTTAGTGTAATAAAATGTATAAGTATAAAGGTATCTGGAATTATCGGATTTGATTTTCTTTCCGCCAGCTTTACCGTTGGCAACAACAGTAAGTTCATATCTCTGCTTAAATAAATTAATGCGTTCTTTCTTTAACTTTGTAAATTTTAAAGAAGTCTTTTTAGTTGTACCAATTTTGCTCCATTTCTTTCCGCTTTTTCTTGCATAAACAGTATATGACTTGGCACCTTTTACTTTTCCCCATTTAAATGTAAGAGTCTTTCCATCTTTAGAATACTTTGATTTTTTAGGATTGATAGTTGGCTGAGCTATAAAATATTTTTTGGCTGACCAATTTGAATACACTTTATTGTAATTACTATCATAATTGTAAGCACGAACCTGTGCGTAATATACAGAATTTGATTTGATTCCAGAGAATATCCAAGATGTCAATGCTGTATCATAAGAATCAATTACTTTATTTTTTGAATTGCATATTCTGTATTCGAAACCTTTTGCTGAACCATTTGCTGATACATTAACATATGTATCTCTCATTTTTACAGTTGCAACTGAAGGTGTTGGTACTGTAATAACACTATTATTATTGTTAGTTACATTATTGTTATTAGTGTTAGTATTAGTGTTAGTATTAGTGTTAGTATTTGTGTTAGTATTTGTATTTGTATTTGTATTGCTTGAAGATGATTTCAAAGTCCAAACAGCATCTGACATTGCTGTATATTGGACTGTATCACTTAAATTACTGTCATATACGTATACTACTACTTCTACCTGATATAAAGTATCAGAAGATAAATTATAGAATTTTCCATCAGTTCTATAATCTGTTGCAGTAAATGTATTTTTTAAAGCTACTACAAAATCATTATCAACATACTTGTAAAGCGTGACATCCATACCGGTGATGGTTTGTGTTCCTACCTCTACATAATTATTAATAATCCCAACCCAATTAGCGTCAAAAGAGGAAGCTGTAATGTTAGAAATTATAAACTCCTCTTCATATGCAGAAACATTTTCTGCTGGTGTGAATGCAACAGATACTACAAATATTGCAAGTATCATAAAAACTGAAATTGATTTTTTCTTAAAATTAATCATTTTTCCCCTCTTTTCTTACGTAATGTATTGATGTTACTGTTTCATTTTACAGCAAAAATTAATACTAACATTAAAATCAAACGAAATCAACTATCTTCTCGATAATTCATTTGCTATATCTTTCCAGGTCACTCCTTTTTCTACCATAAGTACCATGGTGTGATATAAGAAATCCGATATCTCATATTTGATTTCCTGTGGATCAGGGTTTTTGGCTGCAATTATTATCTCAGTTGCCTCTTCCCCTACTTTTTTAAGAATCTTATCGACACCTTTATCCATCAGATAATTAGTATATGAGCCCTCTCTCGGATTGGCTTTTCTGTCAAGAATTGTATCGTATACTCTCTCAAAAACTTTGATAGGATTATTCTCTTCATAATCCGTCTTTACAATCTCATTAAAGAAACATGTCTCAGCACCTGTGTGACATGGCACACCTATCTGACATACTTTTGCAAGAATTGTATCGTAATCACAGTCGACATTTAGCTCTTTTACATACTGAAAATGTCCTGATGTGAGTCCCTTAACCCAAATTTCATCTCTGCTTCTGCTGTAGTATGTCATCTTTCCGGTTTTGATAGTAAGGTTATAAGCTTCCTCATTCATATATGCAACCATTAAAACATCATTTGTTTTATAATCCTGAACTACAACCGGAATCATTCCGTCTGAATTCAATTTGAAATCTGAATATTTAAATTTTGCTTCAAGTATGGACACTTTGATTCCCTGTTCTTTTAACTGATGCTTGAAATCCATGTAATCAAACTTAGTGTTAAATTCATCATGGGCAACACCATAAATCTTATCATTTTGAGAAAACATAACAATGTCTTCAAAACTGTTTGTTCCATTGTATGCCAATACTTTTATTCCGTTGCCGATAATTTTTTCGGCACAGTCATCAGCAATAATAAGAGAAGCTCCGTCATATTTGATGTTATTAATCTTTGAAAAATCAAAATTTTTATCTACTAAAACAGCAACTTTGTCGCTGCCGAATCTGTCGGCAGCTTCTTTTATCATCTCAATATTGTTGGTCTTAGAACCATTGAGAATTGCTTTCTTAGCTCCGGTGTAGAGATACTTCTTTACATCCTCAAGTTTCTCAATATTACCGCCTACAAGCATTTTTATATCAACATAATCAGTAATGTTTATCATTGAACGGATTGTCATTTCATGACCTTCTTCATCTTCCGACACATCAAAAATCATAATCTCATCAGCGCCGTTGTTAGAATATTCATATGCCAAATCCTTTGGTAAAATATCAGAGCATTTGTCGTGGTCATTTTTCTCAACAACTTTTCCGTTCTTCAAGAACATTACCGGAATTAATTTAAAAACTCCCATTATAAACTTCCTTTCGTAGATAATACATCTGTGATTCTTGGATCAACAACAGTAGCATTATCAAGAGATTTTGCAAATGCTTTAAAAATACCTTCAATCATGTGGTGATTGTTACCGCTTTCAAGCATTTTGATGTGAAGGTTCATTCCACATGCATAAGCGACTGCATGGAAAAATTCCTTTACCATCTCTGTGTCCATGTATCCAACTCTGTCAGTTGTAAAGTCAACATTAAATACCAGATATGGTCTGCCTGACAAGTCAAGTGCACACTGAATTAATGATTCATCCATAGGCAAAATTGCAAAGCCGTATCTCTTTATAGATTTTTTGTCGCCAAGTGCCTCCTTGAGTGCTGTTCCAAGTGCAATACCTGTATCTTCTATGGTATGGTGACAATCAACGTATAAATCACCTTCAACCTTTACATCTAGATCAAAGAGTCCATGTCTTGCAAAATTAGTAAGCATATGATCAAAAAAACCTATTCCTGTGTTTATATCAGCTTTTCCACTACCGTCAAGATTGATGGTTATTGATATATCAGTCTCGTTAGTTTTTCTTGTATATTTACCGATTCTAGCCATATAAAAGTCCTTTCATTATTATTACATATTAATAAAAATATTAACTAAAAGAAATGCTCTTTATCTTTTGAGCATTTCTTTTATATTAATCTGTTTCTGTATATTATAATACAATATTCTCTCTTTAATTGTATATGATATTAATTAATATCTTTATCATCATCCTCATCAAATCTTACACGGATTGAGTTGGCGTGAGCTGTGAGTCCTTCTGCTTTTGCAAACTTCATAATCTGTTTGTTAACAGGTTCTAGCGCTTCTCTTGAATATGATATTATGCTGGATTTCTTGATGAAATCATCTACGCTTAATGGCGAGAAGAATTTTGCTGTTCCGTTAGTAGGAAGAACGTGATCCGGTCCTGCAAAATAATCGCCAAGTGGCTCTGAACTGTATTCGCCAAGGAAAATAGCTCCGGCATTTTTGATTTTTGTCATAACTTCAAACGGGTTTGCAGTAACAATTTCCAAGTGTTCAGATGCAATTTCGTTTGCTGCATCAATGGCATCATCCATTGAGTCTGTTACTAGAATATAACCGTAATTATCAAGGGATTTTTGTGCAATTTCCTTACGTGTCAGTTTTGAAACAAAGAAATCAACATATTTTGAAACTTCTTCTGCAATCTTCTCACTTGTAGTAATTAAAATCGCTGATGCAAGTTCATCGTGTTCTGCCTGTGAAAGTAAATCTGCAGCAATAAATCTTGGATTAGATGTCTCATCAGCAATTACAAGAATTTCGCTTGGTCCTGCAATTGAATCTATTCCAACATAACCAAATACTGCTTTTTTAGCCAAAGCCACAAAAATATTTCCAGGGCCAACAATTTTGTCAACTTTCTTAATTGATTCTGTTCCGTAAGCCATTGCAGCAATAGCCTGAGCTCCACCGACTTTGTATATCTCATTTACTCCTGCTTCATTTGCTGCAACAAGAATTGCAGGATTGATTTTTCCGTTAGGTCCGGGAGGTGTAAGCATGATAAGTTCTTCAACTCCGGCAACTTTTGCAGGAATAATATTCATAAGAACTGATGATGATAATGCAGCTTTTCCGCCGGGTACATATACTCCAACTCTTCCAATCGGAGTAACTTTCTGTCCTAAAATACTTCCGTCAGGCTTTGAGTCAAACCAGCTGTACTGTTTCTGCTTTTCGTGATATTCTTTGATGTTTTCTTTGGAATTGCGAATAACATTAAGTAATTCATCATCACCTAACAAGTCATATGCTTCCTTTATTTCATCATCTGTAACTTTGATATTATTCTCATTAATATCTGCCTTATCAAACTTTGCAGTATATTCAAAAACTGCTTTATTTCCGTTCTTCTTTACGTTATCAAGAATCTCAGCAACTGTTTCTTCGTACTGAGTGTAGTTATTTGGGCTTCTCTTGAGAAGGTCGTCTAATATATTCTGCTTTGATGATTCATCTAATTTAACAATTCTCATATTATTAATACCTCTTAATCTTTTTTATATTTCTTTTATCTTCGCTTTTTACTAAAACTTAATATATCATTCACTGTATAATCTTTTGAATTAATTACTTAATCTGTTATTTAATCTGTCCTTTTAACTCATTAATCAGTTTTCTGATTCTCTCATCTTCCATTTTCATACTAACCTGGTTAACAACCATTCTCGCAGAGAGTGGACAAACTTCTTCTAATACTGTAAGACCGTTTTCTTTTAATGTTGATCCTGTCTCCACAATATCAACAATTACTTCTGAAAGGCCTACAATAGGTGCAAGTTCAACAGATCCGTTTAACTTGATTATCTCAACGGTCTGATGCTTCTGATTGTAGAAATAATCTTTTGCAATGTTTGGATATTTGGAAGCAACTCTTATCATACCGTGATTGTTGAGCAGAGCTCTTGCAGATTCAGGACCACATACACACATGCGGCATTTTCCAAAGTTTAAATCAAGAACTTCGTAGAGCTTTCTTCCTTCCTCTAATATTGTATCTTTTCCTACAACGCCGATATCGGCCGCACCGTATTCAACATAAGTTGGAACATCACCTGCTTTTGCAAGGAAAAATTTCAATTTTAATTCTTCGTTGACAAAAATAAGTTTTCTTGTCTTTTCATCTTTCATTTCCTCACATTTGATGCCGATTTCCTCAAACATCTTCATTGTAGTTTTTGCTAATCTTCCTTTTGCGAGGGCAAATGTTAAATATCTCATATTTTACTCCTGTTCTGAATAATTACCATCTGTTATTTAAGGTAAGTTACTTTTGTGGCGCCGTTTTCTTTTTTGAAGTTTACATATTCATTAATATCTATATTCTCAGATTTCAGAATCAATTCTGTCTTTGTACCTTTCTTTCTGAGTTCTTTTGCAAGCTTCATTGCTTCTTTTCGTTTTTGCTCTTCAAAAACAATTACTTCGTATGCGTAATCACAGTCAACATCAACTTTTTGACCGTAAAGGGCAAGTAACAATCTGTCTACATGAATACCAAATCCGATAGATGCTGCGTCTTTTCCAAACTGACCGAGTAATTTGTCATATCGTCCTCCGGTAACAACTGCATCACCGATACCATATGTGTAAGCTTTGAAAATCATTCTGGTATAATAGTTAAAATTGCTTACCATTCCAAGGTCAAATGAAATATACTTTGTTGCTCCGTACATATCAAGAATATTATATAATTTTTCAAGTCTGTCTATTGCCATTAATGCTTTTTCATTCTTTGTAAGAGTTTTGGCAAGATCCAATACTTCTTTCTGACCAAATAACTCAGGCATTCTTTTAAAAGCATTCATTACATTTTCAGGAGCGTTGAGAGAATCTAACAATTCTTCAACTCCATAAAAGTTTTTGTTCTGAACCAATTCTTTTAACTCGTCTTCAACTTCTTCTGAGAATCCACATTCTTCCAAAAGACCTTTGAAGAAGTTTACTTCACCAATTTCTACAAGGAATTCTTTCAAACCTGACTTCTTAAGAGAATCAACAACAACAGAGATTATTTCTGCGTCGGCATCTATTGAATCGTCACCGATAAGTTCGCATCCCATATTTGTACTTTCTTTTAATTTTCCCTGTAATTCTGAATTGTTAATAAAAGTATTGGCATTGTAGCATAATTTGACAGGAACAATATCGTCCATGAAATACTTAGCAACAGATCTACATATTGAAGGTGTTGCATCAGGTCTTAATACAAGTGTATTACCCTCTCTGTCAAAAAACTTATATAAATCTTTGGAAGCCACACTTCCCTTTTCTTTATTAAAAATATCAAAAAACTCAAATGTTGGAGTCTGGATATTCTGATATCCGTACAAACTGAATACATTGTTTAATTTCTTTTCAAGTGCTAATTTGCTTGCACATTCTTTACCGTAAATATCTCTTACACCTTCAGGTGTGTGAATTAAAATTTTAGACATATAAAAACCTTCCTTTGCTTTAGCGTAGTAAAGTGGTAACATGATAATTTGCTATCATGTTATTGAATTATACCTTATATTTGTATATGTGTCAATTGAGAAATGATTATTATAATAACATTATAATATGAGAGTATTAATTGTGTTTTTGTAGTTTTTATATACAGAATAATCGAGCAGACTTAAGTCTGCCCGATCTGATTCATTTATATATTATTTTATAACTGACCTTCTAATACATTCTTAGCTTCAGCAATTGCATCCGGTATACCTGCAGGATTCTTTCCTCCAGCCTGAGCCATGTTTGGACGACCACCGCCGCCACCGCCAACAAGTGCTGCAATTCCTTTGATAAGGTTTCCTGCATGTGCTCCTGCTTTAACAGCTCCATCTGTTGCCATGGCAATCATATTTACCTTTCCGTCTTTGCTTGAAAGTAATACAACTACACCTTCTCCAAGTTTTTCTTTAAGAGAATCTCCAAGGTCACGAAGTCCGTTCATGTCTGCTCCTTCAACATTTGTTGCAAGAAGTTTGACGCCTTTAACTTCAACAACCTGACTCATTACATCACCAAGTGAATTCTTTGCAAGTTTTGATCTGAGTGATTCGTTCTCTGAAGATAATTCTTTTATCTGAGCCTGCATTCCCTGAATTTTCTCAACGAGATTTGCTGTGCTTGTCTTTGCAGCTGATGCAGCTTTTTCGAGATTTTCTTCAAGAGCGCGATAATAATCTAATACATTCGCACCTGTAAGTGCTTCGATTCTTCTTACACCGGCAGCAACACCGTTTTCAGAAAGAATCTTGAATGATACTATATCACTTGTATTTTTTACATGTGTTCCACCACAGAGCTCTTTTGAGAAATCACCCATTGAAACAACACGAACGCTATCGCCGTATTTTTCACCAAACAATGCCATTGCGCCACTGTTCTTTGCTTCTTCGATACCCATAACCTTTGTATCTACAGGAATGCTCTCAGCAATTTTTTCATTTACAATCTTTTCTACTTCACGAATCTGCTCAGCTGTCATACTCTCAGAGTGACTAAAGTCAAAACGAGTTCTGTCACTGTCCTGATATGAACCCTGCTGTTCTACATGATCACCAAGTACCTTCTTCAATGCGGCCTGAAGCAAGTGTGTTGCAGAATGATTCTTGCAAGTGTATGAACGTGTTGTATTATCAACTGACAACTTAGCCATATCATTAGTTTTGATTGTTCCTGATACTACATGACCTACATGTCCGATACGATTCTCTGGAAGTTTAACAGTTTCCTCAACTGCAAATACACCGTTAGCTGTTGTGATTGTACCGATATCACCTTTCTGACCACCCATTGTAGCGTAGAAAGATGTCTTTTTGAATACAAGAGTTCCGTTATCTCCTGTACTTAATGATTCAATTATAGCTTCATCATTTGCTATTGCAACTACTGCTTCATCTGTTTCGAGAGTATCATATCCGACAAATTCTGTAGTTACATCACCAAGACTTTCAAATAAGTCTGTATCTGTAGCTTTCTGTGAGAAGTTTGCATTAGCTCTTGCCTTTTCTTTCTGTTCTTCCATTGCAACTTTGAAATCATCTTCAGAAACTGTAAGTCCTTCTTCCTCTGCCATCTCAATTGTCAACTCAATTGGGAATCCAAATGTATCATATAAGTAGAAAGCTTCTTTACCTGAGATTTCAGAAAGGCCTTCCGATTTCTTTGTATCAAGAATCTTCTTGAATTCTTTCATTCCATTTTCAAGTGTTGACTGGAAACGGTCTATTTCTTTTTGCAACTCAGAAAGTATAAATTCTTTGTTTTCTGTCAAAAGAGGATAGCTCTCTTTGTATACTTCATCGATAAATAAAGAAGCAATGTTTAAGTAATCCTGAGTATTAAGCTGAAGAGTTCTTCCGTGTCTTACTGCACGACGGATAAGTCTTCTGAGAACATATCCGGCGCCTGCATTAGATGGACGAAGTTTTGCCGCATCTCCGATAAGCATTACACTTGTTCTTAAATGATCAGCAGTAATTCTCATTGATTTTGTTGATTTTTCTTCGGAATCATACTTGACACCTGATTTTTCTTCTATGTAAGAAATAACTGATGTATAGAAATCTGTTTTGTAAACATCTGATGTTCCGTTTAAGAATGCAAGATTACGCTCTAATCCCCATCCTGTATCAATATTCTTCTTTTCTAATGGTGTGAGATGTCCGTCCTGATGCTTCTCATACTGCATAAATACATCGTTACCAATCTCAGTAAATCTGCCACAGTCACATGAAGGATTACAATTAGGACCACATGGCTCTACATCATTGATATAGAACATCTCTGAGTCCGGACCGCATGGACCAAATTCAAGTCCCCACCAGTTATCTTCTTTTGGAAGGAAGTAAACATTCTCAGTTTTGAAACCTGAAGCAATTCTGTATTTTGCGCTCTCTTCATCTCTTGGAGCATCTTCATCACCTGCAAATACAGTTGCTGCAAGATGGTCTGGATCAAAACCGAATACTTCTGTTAAAAGTTCGAAACTCCACTTACAACGATCTTCTTTAAAATAATCACCTAATGACCAACTTCCCATCATCTCAAAGAAAGTTCCGTGGCTTGTATCACCAACTGAATCGATATCGATAGTTCTTACGCATCCCTGTACGTTACAAAGTCTTGTACCCATTGGATGTTCCTTACCTAAAAGATAAGGCATGAGGGGCTGCATTCCGGCTACATTGAACATAACGCCTGTAGAACCGTCTGATACTAAGGATACTGCACCAATATCAACGTGACCTCTCTTAATATAGAATTCTTTCCAAGCATTTCTAAGCTCGTTAGAAGTAATTTTCTTCATCTTATTTCTCCTTCATAAAAGTAATTATATGTGAATATACAATATAAATATGAAAATACATTGTATTTTATTAAATTGCAAAATCCTTAAAAATTTTAACACAGAGTGGATTTCATTTCAAGAGTTTGAATATGCGGATATATAGTGAGACTTAAATGATTAGCGCTCATTTAGATCCTTTTGAATCTGTTCAAGGTAGTGAAGCGGAAAGCCAACACCTTTTCCAATCTTATATGTTGAATCAATTTCTTCAAATCTAAAACTTTTTCTTCCGCCACTGATGGCTCTGTCGTAAAAAGATTTAACTAATCTAAATGGTACATAATAAGTTTCGTGGCGTGATGAATAATGAATGATAAAAAAAGAAATACCTTCCTGCCTTTCAAACTGTTCCATGAATTCAATCTGATGTTCGTGAATGTTATCTATAGGGAAAGTATCCGTTGCACATTCTTTTGCATCAAAACAAACAGGTATGCCCTGAACAACTCCAATGTAATCGACAGTACTTTTTGAGTCAAAGTAGGCAAGAGTAATATGTCTGGTATTCTGATCAATCCGGACAGGTGTTATTGGTGTAGGTACTTTTTGAATTAATGCAAGATTTTTTGTTTTATATTGTTCATTTGTGAGATTAATCAGTTCCTCAAGGGCTGACCCCCTAAGACCTCTGCTGTTCCAAGTTCCCATTATCTTTTCCTTATTGTCTTCTTATTATCATTTATTATCATTTTTTATCATTAAATTTTTATGCATTCGCTACATTCAATATGTATTTACTATAAATTAATTACTTATTTTTTACAAAGTTATTAGTATTTATATCTCAGCGTTAACATCTAGCCCTTCATTTTCGATTAAATTAACAAACTTATCAGGAAGTGGCGCTTTGAATGTTTTGTCAGAGAGATAACTAAGAGCACCATCAACTTTGTGAAAATCAAGTTCGTAAGAATGTAATAATTGACTTTTAATATTATATTTTTCTTTAAACATGCTGTTGAGGTGTCTGTTTCCATATTTGTAATCACCAATAATCGGATGATCTATGCTTGAAAGATGAGCTCTAATCTGATGCGGCTTTCCGGTTATCAGTTTAACTTTTAGAAGAGTGAGATTGTCATTTGAGCAAAGTGGAATATATTTAGTTTTAATATAATCTGAGCCATCTTTTGTAGAACCATTTTTGCTCTTTTCAATTTTTACTTTGTTTGTCTTTGAATCTTTTGTCAGATATCCGTCTATTTCTTTTGTCTCTTTGACTACTCCTGATACTACACAGAGATAATACTTGTCCATAAGTCGGTTCTTCAATAAATCAGACATAACCTGAAGACCTGCAAGAGATACTCCGGCAATAATCAGTCCGGTTGTATTTCTGTCAAGTCGATTACAAACTGACGGTTTAAAAGACACCATCTCTTCTTCTGTCAGACGTTGATTTTTGAGAAGATAACCAATCATATATTCATTTAATGAAACATCATCGGCTTTTGCTTTCTGGCTAAGCATATCTGCCGGTTTGTTAATTAATAGAATGTTTTCATCTTCATATATAATATCAAGATTGGTATAAGGATAACTGTTAGTTCTTTTAGACGAAAATTTGTTGTAGGTGTCATCTGATAAAAAAATCTTTATGGTGTCACCTACAACTAATTTTTCATTGCCACCTGCTTTTTTGTTGTTGAGAGTAATGTTCTTTTTTCTCAACATTTTATATATAAAGCTTGATGGCGCATTATTCAAATATTTTTGAAGAAGCTTGTCAAATCGCTGACCTGCTTCGTTTGCTGATACAATTATTTCTTTCATTATAAAACCTGTATAGAATATATATTAATTCAAATCTATTATTCAATGAACGTATAGAATATTCTTTAATTTCAGACTATATTTCTAAATGATATCATTTTTGCCTTTTGTATAATTCGTTAACGAGATTTATAAGCGGTCTGTGAGGCAATACTTTTGTAGCGTAATTGAATGCTTTGATTGGTAGTCCGTAAACAGAAATCTGTTTCTTGTAAATACTGTCTTCAACAGCTTTCTTTACAACGTCACGTGGCTGAGCCATGACATATTTTTTGAGTTTGAGTTTCTTTCCATATGTTTCAGCCTTTGTGAAAAATGCTGTGTCCACCGGACCCGGACACACTGCGGTAACGTAAATATCTCTGTCTTTAAGTTCAGCATTAAGCGCTCTTGAAAAACTGAGAACGTAACACTTTGAAGCACAATAAACAGCAAAGTATGGCTGAGGGAGAAAAGCTCCTGATGATGCGACGTTGATAATACGCGAATTTCTGCTCATAAATGGAATGCAATCGTAAGTCAATGAAGTGAGAGCTCGACAGTTTACATCTATCATTCCCATATTGTCATTGTATGAGATGTCCTCAAACTTACCAATCATTCCATATCCTGCACAGTTAATGAGCATTTTGATTTGTACCTGCTCATGATATAACTGCTTCATTACTTTTTTGAGTTCGGTACGCTCGTTTAAATCGCACTCAAAAATCTTACAAGGAGTTCTCATTGCTTTCTTTACTTCTTTTAGTTTGTCGGTATTTCTACCAATCAACCAGAACTCATTTATAGTATTCAATTTTTTATCCAGCAGAAAAGCAAATTCTTTTCCCATTCCCGATGTAGCGCCTGTGATAATAACAATTCTTTTCATAACTCTTCTCCTTTCAAAAAAAATAGTCAATTCTTTAAGTCATTTATTTCTTCTTCTGTCAGTTTGCGAAAATTTCCAATTTCTAAATCATCATCAAGCACAAGATTCTTCATGCTTAAACGTTTAAGATATATCACTTTCATGTTTTGGGAAAGAAACATCTTCTTTATCTGATGAAATCTGCCCTCATGGATAGTTACTCGCACTTCTGATATGTCACCACTATTTATTATATCAAGCTTTGCAGGCTGTGTCATATAATCGCCGTCAATAATTACACCGTTTGCAAAAGCATCTACAGTAACCTCTGTTACATTCCCTTCTACTCTTGCATAGTAGGTTTTGTCAACATGTTTGCCCGGAGCTAAAAGATTGTGAGCAAGTGCACCGTCATCAGTAATAAGCATCAGGCCTTCTGTATCCTTATCAAGTCTCCCTACTGGAAATAAATTCTTATTTGGAGAATTAATAATGTCCATCACCGTCTGACACGTATTGTCTTTTGTTGCACTTACAAAGCCGGCAGGTTTGTTAAGTATTATATATTCATAGCGGGAATAATTTATAACGTTACCGTCGATGGTTATGACATCCTGACTTTCATCTATTTTGATATCAGAACTTGTGGCCTTTTCGTCATTAACAAAAATCCGACCGCGTTTTATCATATTTTTTGCTTCGCTTCTGGTTGCTGTGTGAGTCGCCACCAAAAATTTGTCTAATCTCATCATATCTGTAATAGATATTATTCTACACTTGCGATCAATTCAACTTCACAAAGAACACCTTTTGGTAAATCCTTAACTGCAACGCAGCTTCTCGCAGGTTTTTCTGTGAAATACTTTGAATAAACTTCGTTAAATGCCGCAAAATCATTCATGTCTGCAAGAAAACAAAGAGTCTTAACTGTCTTTTCATATGATGAACCTGCTTCTGAAAGAATTGCTCCTAAATTTTTCATAACCTGTTCTGTCTGTTCTGTAATGTTACCGCCTTTTACTTCTCCTGTTGCAGGATCAAGAGGTATCTGTCCTGAGGAGAATAAAAGTCCGTTAATTACTATTCCCTGTGAGTATGGTCCTATTGCTGCAGGTGCATTTTTAGTTGCTATTTTGTTCATTCTTCGTACCTCGCTTTTCTATATTTGTATAAGTTCAATTTTAGCATTTTAAATAATAATAATCAACAATCCTCTTATGATTGTTTCTGTCAAGTAATCGTTGGCACGATTTCTATCACAAAAAAAATCTTATGTTTAATTGCCTCTCCGGGCAGTTTTATTCATTAGCTGCTTAATTACCCTTTATCATGCGTATATGTCCTGTCAAGGGTGCAAAGCAT
>JAEELL010000061.1 GCA_016282745.1 Lachnospiraceae bacterium | reverse complement strand
CGGCATTGATCAGGCTAAAGTTACATGGACTAAGGTAAAAAATGCAACAGGATACGAAGTATACTGTTCAACAAACGAAAAGAAAGGCTTTGAGAAGGTTGCAACTGTAAAAGGCGGATCAGTAACAAGTGTGGATTTGAAGGATTTAAAACCCGGAACATATTATTTCAAGGTTAAGGCACTGGCAAAAGTAGGTAAAAAGACATTGAAGAGTGATTACTCAAAAGCCTCAGAAGCAGTTAAAGTATGGACACTTACATGGTCAGATGAATTTAATGGCAACTCACTTGATACTAACAATTGGTCATTTGAGAAAGGACAGACAGGCTGGGGTAGTGCAGAGTACACCTTATATACTGCAGACGGAAGCAATTGCAAACTGGCAGATGGTAATCTGGTTATCATACCAAGAATACAATACAATAAAGAAACTAAAAAGTTTAATGCTAGCTCCGCAACTTCCGCAAGGATTAATACAAAAGGCAAAAAAGAATTCACATATGGTAAGATAGAGATTCGCGCAAAAGCATCAAAGGCTATTGGAACGTGGTCTGCAGGATGGATGTTAGGTGCTGATTGTGACACAAATATTTGGCCAAAATGTGGTGAGATTGATATCATGGAAGGAATGAGCGGTGGAGTTCCACAGGCAATTCACTGTGAATACTTCAACAACCTGTCTACAGCTCCTGGTGGAAACAAGTATTATGATACAGGACTTACACAGGCGCAGGCTGCAGCGAACTTCCACACATATACAGCATTATGGAATGAGACATCAATCGAGTTCTCAGTAGATGGTAAGCTTGTTGGATTATATGATCCGTCAGAATACAATGAAAAAATCAGATCACAATGCTGGCCATTCAACCACGACTTTTTCTTAAACTTGGACTGTACAATCGGTGGAAATGCATCTTCAATACCGGATTCTAAAAAGCCATATGATGCGACAGGCTGGACAGTCGTAAAAGAAGATGGCGACATCCAGACATTGGAAGATTACTTCTATATTGACTATGTGAGAGTATATCAGTAAGTTAAGAAAAATGGTAAATAAAAATAGCTGTTGCAACTTTGCTGTTGCAACAGTTGTTTTTTGTAATTCTCAAAATATCCTAATTCAATACCGGATTTTCATAAAATCTATTCTTGGCAAAGAAAAATAATTGATTAAACAGGTATGTTGATATGACAGAAACTGTAATTGTCCCACCAAATACCACAACCAGATAAATAAGCATATTATCAATATTATCTCCAATTCTCAAAAAACAAGGGTGTATTAAATATATGCTGTAGGAAATATTACCTAAGAATAGTAAAGCCTTATTTGTTTCATTTGTCTTTGCGCATATAAAAAATGTCACAAGACCTAATAACGCCGGTGAAAAATAAAAAGCCAGCACATATTGAGTAACATATATATCAGGATGATACACTCTTATTGTTGAGAGGATAAAGCCTAGAAATGCTCCAAAAAATATGAGATTATTATCCCCCAATTTTATTCTTTTCTCATCCTTAAGCTGACCTATAATCCATCCAATTAAGAAAGCTAATGGAAATATATGATTTGGATTTTTTTCGGCCGGAATAAAAAGTATACCTGAAATAACCAAAACCAAAATGCCAAGAGCTATTTCGTTTTTCCATTTATTATTCTTCTTGATAATGCTAAGAACGTAATAAATAATAAAAATATATATCAGTCTTTTTACGTACCAGGCATAATGACAAAAGTATGTAGGATCGAAGATACAAATAAAAGTCCTCAATCCTATTTTCTCATCTAAAAAAAGCAGGTAAACAGTGTTCCAGAAATAGAATGGTAGAAATAGCAAAAAGAATTTTTTGAAAATAAAATCCTTGGTGTAATTCTCTTTATTATGATTACAAAATGATAAATTATAACCACTCAAAAAAAAGAATATGCCCACGCCCATGTATCCAAAACCGGCAAATAATATATTTTGATATTTTATGTGATGTAGAACGATTGCAATACTTGTAAGTCCCTTTATTGCATTAGAACTGTTTTTGTTCATTATTTATCTCCTTATAATACTTGTATTTCATGGTTAAATCTTTATTTCACATCTACGTGAAATTCCTTAATAATTTTAAATACTCGCCAATAATCCTTGATATATTATATCTCAAATCCTTTTTCCTAAGTGTATAAATGTTAGGAATTATTATATCAAATTTGTTTGATTGGGGAAATGATAGTTTGTTATTAGAACAATCCATTATCTATAAAATCTTTGAACCGTTAATTATCATAAGTTATAACCACACAAAACATTATATTATTAAGTTTTGAGGGGGAGATAATTTACATAATTAATTTTGAACCTTTATATAATTAAATATTTTTGCGGGTTTTGCCGAGCTATATTGACTTTCATTTTTTATGGTGTATATAATTAGACATGTTTAAAAGACATATTTGTTAGTCTACTATAAGATAGGCTAGTTAATATTTATATTGATTTTGAAAAGCAAGGGCGCTTTGAGTAATGAACTCAAAGTGCCTTTTTTACATTTCTTAGCATCCCCCAATTAATATGTGCTATTAAATGTAAATCTTGAGTTTTAGGAGGACTGAAATATGGTAAATCAATTGGAAAAAATTGAACAAAACGGATTGTACAACAGAAGTTTTGAACATGATAACTGTGGTATCGGCGCAGTGATTGATATCAAGGGAAGACCGGGACATCAACTGGTGTGCGATGCATTGTCAATTGTTGAAAATCTCGAGCACAGAGCAGGTAAGGATGCTGAGGGAAAAACCGGAGATGGTGTTGGTATCCTTACACAGATTCCGCATAAATATTTCACAAAGATAATGAAAGAAAACGGCGTTGATTTGCCGGATAAGAGACAGTACGGTGTGGGAATGTTTTTCTTTCCACAGAATGATCTGGACATGAGACAGGCAAAATCAATGTTTGAGATAATTGTAAAAAAAGCAGGACTCAAAATTCTTGCATGGCGAGAGGTGAACACAAGTCCTGAGGTGCTTGGAAATACAGCCAAAGAATGTATGCCTCATATCTCACAGGTATTTATTGAGAGACCTGAGAGGGCACAGACAGACCTTGAGTTTGACAGAATGCTCTACATAATAAGAAGAGAGTTTGAGCAGAGTAATGTAAATACATATGTGCCATCTCTTTCATGCAGAACTATTGTATACAAGGGAATGTTCTTAGTAGGACAGCTTAGAACATTTTTCAACGATTTACAGGATGAGGATTATGAGTCAGCCATTGCCATGGTTCATTCAAGATTCTCAACAAATACAGCTCCAAGCTGGAACAGAGCTCATCCAAACAGATTTATCGTTCACAACGGTGAGATAAATACAATCAAGGGGAATGCAGATAAGATGCTTGCCCGCGAGGAGACAATGCACACAGATACATTTTCGGATGAGGACATGACAAAGGTTCTTCCTGTTATTTCACAGAGTGGTTCAGACTCTGCAATGCTTGATAACACATTAGAATTTCTTGTTATGAGTGGAATTGACCTTCCTCTTGCGGCAATGATTGCAATTCCGGAACCTTGGGCTCATAATGATACCCTTTCACAGGAGGAAAGAGATTTCTATCAGTATTACGCAACAATGATGGAGCCATGGGACGGTCCGGCATCAATCCTTTTCTCGGACGGCGATGTTATGGGAGCTATTCTTGACAGAAACGGACTCAGACCTTCAAGATATGTAATCTGCGATGACGGAAGACTTATTCTTTCATCAGAAGTGGGAGTGCTTGAGATTGACGAAGAGCACATTGTCAAAAAGGAAAGACTTCATCCGGGTAAAATTCTTCTCGTAGATACTATAGAGGGAAGAATTTACGAAGATTATGAAATAAAGGAAAAATACGCAGGAAAGGAACCATACGGCGAATGGCTTGATATGGGACTTATCCACCTTGCAGATATAAAGATTCCTAACATGAAGGTGCCTGAACTATTAGGAGAGGAGAGAAAGAAACTCCAGAAGGCATTTGGATACACATATGAAAATTATTATGAAGGAATCAGAAACATGGCTCTTAACGGCACCGAGAAGATCGGCTCAATGGGCGTTGATACTCCTATAGCTGCACTCTCAGAACAGTATCAGCCATTGTTCTACTATTTCAAACAGTTATTTGCTCAGGTTACAAATCCACCAATTGATGCACAGAGAGAGGAAATTGTAACATCGAGAACAGTGTATGTTGGAAAGAACGGTAACCTCTTAGAGGAGAAACCTGAGAACTGTCACGTGCTTGAAATAGATAATCCAATTCTTACAGATCTTGATTTGCTTAAGATTGAGCATATGAAGAAAGAGGGATTCAATGTAAAGAAAGTGCCAATCATTTACTACAAGAGCACACCGATGAAAATGGTGTTAAAGCATTTGTTTGTTGAAGTTGACAAAGCTTACAAAGAGGGAGCAAATATCATTATTCTCTCAGACAGAGGTGTTGATGAAAACCATGTGGCCATTCCGTCGCTTCTCGCAGTTGCAGCAGTGCATAAGCACCTTGTTGAAACAAAGAAATGTACAGCAATGTCACTTATTCTTGAATCAGGAGAACCAAGAGAGGTACATCATTTTGCAACACTTCTCGGATATGGTGCTTCAGCAGTCAATCCTTATCTTGCCCATGCAACAATCGCAGAGCTTATTGAGGATGGAAATCTGGATAAAGATTATTATGCAGCAGTTGATGATTATGACAATGCAATATTATTCGGAATCGTAAAGATTGCATCAAAGATGGGTATTTCCACAGTTCAGTCTTACCAGGGAAGTAAGATATTTGAAGCAATTGGTATTTCAGATGAAGTTATAAATGAGTATTTCACCGGAACTGTAAGTAGAATCGGAGGTATTACTCTTGAAGATATTGAGAAAGCTCAGGATGTTCAGCACAGTCACGCATTTGATCCTCTTGGACTTTCAGTAAATCTTGAATTATCTGCAACAGGCAGACACAAATTAAGAAGCGGTGGAGAGAATCACAGATACAATCCTCAGACAATTCACATGCTTCAGCGCTCGGTAAGAGAGGGAAGCTACGAACTGTTTAAAGAATACACTCAGATGGTTGATTCTGAAAAGACAGGTTATTTAAGAAGTCTTCTTGAATTTGAATATCCAAAAAACGGTGTTTCAATTGATGAGGTAGAGAGCGAAGAGGCAATCGTTCAGCGTTTCAAGACAGGTGCTATGTCTTACGGTTCAATTTCAGAGGAAGCACATGAAACATTGGCAATTGCCATGAACAGACTTCACGGAAAGTCAAACAGTGGCGAGGGCGGTGAGAGTGAGGAAAGAATTCTCTCAGCAGGAACAAAGAATGACAGAAGCTCAGCAATCAAGCAGGTTGCCAGCGGACGTTTTGGAGTTACGGAAAGATATCTTGTCAGCGCAAAAGAGATTCAGATAAAGTTAGCTCAGGGTGCAAAACCCGGTGAAGGAGGACACCTTCCAGGAAAGAAAGTTTATCCGTGGATTGCAAAGACAAGACATTCAACACCGGGTGTGAGTCTTATCTCACCACCACCACACCATGACATCTATTCAATAGAAGATTTGGCGCAGCTTATTTACGATTTGAAAAATGCAAATAAGAATGCACGTATTTCAGTAAAACTTGTTTCCGAGTCAGGAGTAGGTACAGTTGCAGCGGGTGTAGCAAAAGCAGGAGCACAGGTTGTGCTTGTATCGGGTTACGACGGAGGAACAGGAGCTGCGCCACTTAGTTCGATACACAATGCAGGACTTCCTTGGGAATTAGGACTTGCAGAGACACATCAGACACTTATTGCAAACGGACTTAGAAATCAGGTTGTGATAGAAACAGACGGTAAGTTAATGAGCGGAAGAGATGTTGCAATTGCAGCAATTCTAGGAGCAGAGGAATTCGGATTTGCCACAGCACCACTTGTAACAATGGGTTGTGTAATGATGAGAGTATGTCAGTCTGATACATGCCCTATGGGTATTGCGACACAGAATCCTGAACTTAGAAAGAGATTTGCAGGAAAACCTGAGCACGTTGAAAACTTCATGATTTATGTGGCAAGAGAACTCAGAGAGTACATGGCAAAATTGGGAGTGAGAACAGTTGATGAATTAGTCGGAAGAACCGATTTACTTAAAAAGAAAGCTGATGTTACGGAAGATGAAGCAAAGATTGATCTTTCAAAGATTCTCTGTGACATGTCAGAGGTTGGCAGAGAAAATGCCACATTCAATCCGGCATTTGCATATGATTTCAAATTAGAGGAAACAAAAGACGAGAGCTTACTTTTGAATTCAAAAGATATCAAAGCATCAATCAGTAAGGGAAAGAAGAGCGTAATAGACGTTGATATTACAAATACAGACAGAACTTTTGGAACATTACTTGGAGCAGAGATAACAAGAAAACATCCTGAAGGTCTTGAAGATGACACAATCACAGTAAACTGTAAAGGGTCCGGAGGACAGAGTTTTGGAGCCTTCATTCCAAAAGGACTTACCCTTAAGATAAGCGGTGACAGTAATGACTACTACGGAAAAGGTCTTTCAGGCGGAAAACTTATTATAAACGTTCCGGAGAAAGCAAAGTACAATCCGGGTGAGAACATTATAATCGGAAATGTTGCACTCTACGGTGCCACATCCGGTGAAGCTTATATCGCAGGTATGGCAGGTGAGAGATTCTGTGTAAGAAACTCAGGTGCACTTGCGGTAGTAGAAGGTGTTGGCGAGCACGGATGCGAGTACATGACAGGTGGATGCGCAGTAATACTTGGACCTACAGGCAAGAACTTTGCAGCCGGAATGAGCGGCGGTATTGCATACGTATTAGATGAACATAACAAACTTTACAGAAACTTAAACAAGCAGCTTGTCAGCATGGAAAGTGTAGAAGACAAGGGCGACATTGAGGAATTGAAACGAATTATTGAAAAGCACGTTGAATATACCGGATCTAAAAAAGGAAAAGAAGTTCTTGATGATTTTGATGAGTACATCAAACATTTCAAGAAAATCATCCCTACAGATTACAAGGAAATGAAACGTCTTATTTCAGAAGCAAAGCTTGCAGGATTCGACGACGAACAGGCAGCAATAGAAGCATTCAAGAAATTTAACAATTAAAAGTTTCATAAAGTATACATTTTCAAAAATTGAAATTATATAGGAGGTTGTTATGGGAAAACCAACAGGATTTTTAGAATTTGAGAGAGTTGACGCTCCGGTTATAGAAGAAGAAAAAAGAGTTAAGAATTTTGATGAGTTTCACGGAATGTTACCAATTGATAAGCAACGTGAACAGGCGGCAAGATGTATGGACTGCGGTGTTCCGTTCTGTCAGGCGGGACTTATGATTGCGGGTATGGTTTCAGGATGCCCTCTTCACAATCTTATTCCGGAAACTAATGAACTTGTTTACAAGGGAAAGTTGGAGCAGGCCTACAACAGACTTGCAATAACTCACAGTTTTCCTGAATTTACAAGCAGAGTATGTCCGGCACTTTGTGAGGCAGCATGTACATGTTCTCTTCACAATGAGGCGGTTACAGTTAAAGAAAATGAGAAAGCTATAATTGAATATGCTTTTGAAAACGGACTTGTTAAGGAAGAAATTCCACAGGTTAGAACAGGAAAGAAAGTTGCGGTTGTAGGTAGCGGTCCTTCGGGACTTGCGGCTGCACAGCTTCTCAACAGAAGAGGTCATGAGGTGACTGTCTATGAGAGAAGCGACCGGGCAGGAGGCCTTCTTCGTTATGGAATTCCTAATATGAAGTTGGACAAGAAGGTAATTGACAGAAGAATTGCCATGATGGAAGAGGCAGGAATCAAATTTGTTTACAATGCAAATGTGAGTGTTGATGTGGATGCTGCAAAACTCAAAGAAGACTACGACAGTGTAGTACTTGCATGCGGAGCTTCAAATCCAAGAGATATTGCAGCTCCGGGCAGAGATGCAAAGGGAATTTATTTTGCAGTGGATTTTCTTGGAACAGTAACAAAGAAACTTCTTGATTCAGATTTTAATGAGTATCCTTTTGAGATGGCAAAGGATAAAGATGTTATCGTAATTGGCGGTGGTGACACCGGAAATGACTGTGTCGGAACATGTATGCGTCTTGGAGCAAAGAGTATTCTTCAGCTTGAGATGATGCCACAGGCAGCAGCAAAGAGACTTCCAAACAACCCATGGCCGGAATGGCCAAAGGTCTTAAAAACAGACTACGGTCAGGAAGAAGCAGCGTGGAAATTTGGTTCTGATCCAAGAATGTATCAGACAACAGTAAAGGAATTTATCAAGGACGACAAGGGCAACCTCAAGGAAGTTGTTATCGTATCCCTTGAGCCAAAGAAAGATAAGAAAACAGGCAGAATCATAATGGCAGAAAAGCCGGGTACTGAAAAGACAGTTCCTGCACAGTTAGTACTTATATGCGCCGGATTCCTTGGAAGTGAGCAGTATGTAACAGAGAACTTTGGTGTGGAAACAGATCAGAGAACAAACGTAAAGACAGAATGTGGCAAGCATGCAACATCTGTTCCGGGCGTTTACGTGGCAGGAGATATGCACAGAGGACAGTCCCTTGTTGTCTGGGCAATCGCCGAAGGAAGAAGTGTTGCAAAAGAAGTTGATGAGGCCCTCATGGGATACACAAATGTGTAGAATCATATAACTAAGAAGTAGATGTCCCCCTCCTTTAAACAAAGTGAAGGTGGGGGTAAGAAAATTTACTGAGTAGGGGTCCAATCTCCTTCTCAGTTATAAGCCTCCGGCGGATTGCAGAAATGCGCAGATGAAAATGTCAGCATGAGATAACTTACAGAGTAAATTATCTCATG
>JAEELL010000003.1 GCA_016282745.1 Lachnospiraceae bacterium | reverse complement strand
CTAATACCTCTAATAATGTTACAATATCCATGAGAAAGATCCTCCTTAGTAAAATGATTTTGTCGTAATTACCATTATACCAAAGAAGGACCTTTCTCTTTCTTTATTATTTTATTCAACTGACAAAAACTTTACTTCAATGGCGTAGAATAAGTGCAAATAATATGTAATTATGCATGAGTGACGCAATAATGCGGGTTAATTTACCTATAGTATTGTTGAATTAGTTGCATTATTATAATACAATTATGGGTGGAATGTCACTAATTCCGTATCATGAACGCGGGTAGGTTTGAAAACAGGAAATAGTGACAATTTTAATATTTAGGAAAAGGAGAAGAAGTATGAAGAATAGTAGTACAAAAGCTATGGCAATGCTTTTGTCTCTTGCGATGGTTGCTTCCATGACACCGGGAGTTACGGTTGAAGCAGCAAAGGCAAAAGCAAAGATCAATAAGAAGAAAGCAACAATATATGTTGGAAAAACAGTTAAGTTAAAAGTAAAAAATGCCAAGGGAAAAGTAAAATGGAAATCTTCAAATAAGAAGGTTGCAAAGGTTAGCAAAAAAGGTCTTGTAAAAGGAATCAAACCTGGAAAGGCTACTATTACAGCTAAAGTGGGTAAGAAGAAATATAATTGCAAAGTTACTGTTAAGAGATTACCACTTGGAGAGAAAGTAAATCCTAATACTACAGTGCAGACAACTACAACTGTTGAAGCGACGACTGTAGTAAAAGTCAATCCGACAACAGAGGGTGTTACAACTGCTAAAGAAACAACAAAGCAGGTTAATGATGAGAAGGCTACAACAGTGGAACCAACTACAAAGGAGGCTATAACAGAAGAACCAACCTCCGAAAAAGTGACAACAGAAGAACCGACAACAGAAGAACCGACAACAGAGGAACCGACAACAGAAGAGCCGACAACGGAGGAACCGGCAACAGAAGAGCCAACAACGGAGGAGCCGACAACGAAGGAACCGGCAACAGAAGAGCCAACAACGGAGGAGCCAACAACAGTTGCCGGAGAGGTTACTTTTAAAAATGAAGAGGGATTGAATCCTGAACAGGTAGAAGCACTTAAAACCATTATCAAAAAACAGGTAAAAAGAGGTGCAAAAGTAAGTGGCGATTTCAAGTCGAATCAGTATTCATGGAGCGATAGCGGATACCTTGATGAAATAAGATGGTCAAATACTGATTTGAAGGGTGATTTGAATTTTAATGTCTACCGGGAAGATGGAAAAAATATCTTTGCTGAAGTGGAGGAACTTGAAATAGATAATAATCCTAATCTTGAATTTTTAACATTCAATGATAATTCACAATTAAGAGACGTGTACATTAATAGATGTGATGGTCTGCGTACTGTTGATTTCAGTAGAAATACTTCGTTAGTGACTTTTCAGATTGATCATTGTGAAAAATTAGTAAGCTTGTATTTAAACGATTGTTCAGAATTGATGGCAGCAGGTGTTTACGGGGAAACTTTATTATCAGAATTCGAGGTGTTTGGTTGTACAAATCTTGAAATACTTTATACAGATAGTACAGGATTAACAGAGATGGATACATCTCAAAATCCTAAATTGAAAGTATTTCATTTCACGGAGAGCTTCTTGAAATATGCGGACTTTTCAAATAACAGAATGTTAAGCGTAATTGTAATTGGCGGTCATTATGCTAATGATGACAAGTTGGAAAGTATTGATTTATCTAATTGTTTGGTATTGAAAGAACTTACTGTTACTTATACCGGAATAGAAGAGTTGGATTTATCAAATAATTTCCTGTTGACTAGACTGGATTGTTCGAATAACAAATTAGAAGAACTAAATTTGGATGGCAATACAATGCTTGAGGAACTGGATTGTTCGGATAATAAGTTTAAAGAACTAAATTATGAAAATAATACAATGCTTAAGGAACTGGATTGCTCTGCTAACAGTATAAATAAATTGAATTTGGAAAACTATCCACACTTGGAGAAATTGCGTTGTTCGAATAATTATTTGGGAGAGCTAAATCTTGAAAACAATACAATGCTTGAGGAATTGAATTGCGCTAATAACAACTTAAAAGAGTTAAATCTTGAAAACAATACAGTGCTGAAATATCTTAATTGTGGAAGTAACAAATTGGATACAATTGATTTAAAGAATAATATATTAATTTACAGCTTGCATGTAGATGGTAATTTATTAAAGAAAATAGATGTTTCTATGTTATCTGATTTGAGATCTTTTTATTGTGAAGATAATCAATTAGAAGAATTGGATCTTTCTCAAAATCCAAAGCTTGGTGCACTATATTGTAGAAATAATAATATTACATCACTGGATGTACGTAATAATCCAAATTTAGTGAATTCATATTTTTTTAGGTATGATGAAGGAGTGACCATAATTAAGGAATAGACAATGGTAAATAATTGAGCAGGAAGTATACAGGAGGAATTGTATGAAGAGAATAATCAATAAAGTGATAACTGTTATGCTGGTAATAACTCTTGTTTTTTCTATGATGCCGGGAGTGAGTGTTTTGGCTACAAAGAAAAAAACAAATAATGCGAAAACAACAGCAGTTGTCAAAAATAATAAGAAACTGAAAGTAAAAAAGGCTAAAAAAGTAAAAAAAGCCAAGAAAGCTAAGAAAACAAAGAAAGCAAAAAAAACGATAGAATCTAAGAAAACAAAGAAAGCAAAAAAAGCGATAGAATCTAAGAAAGTTAAAAATAGTAAATCTATTAGCAAAGAAGAAAATGTTAATAATAATATAGCTGTTAGTGAAGAAGAAAATGTTAATAACAATATAGCAGTTAGCAAAGAAGAAAATGTTAATAATACAAATGCTGTTTCACCAGTGAAAAAAGCAGATGTTTCAGTGAAAAAAGCAGACGTTTCTATAAAAGAAGCAGGTGATTCGCTAGAAAATGAAGAGCCTTCATACAGTTATTATCCGGCAGATGTAGAAGCGTTAGAGAAAATAATAAGTGAATGCAATGACAGTGAGTGTACCGTAAGTGATGATTGGAGTTGTGATCAGTACGAATGGGATGAAAATGGCCGATTAAAGAAGATAAACTGGTCTAATAAGGGCCTCAAAAATGAACTTTTTTTCGAGAAAGAGAATTATGAAGATGAGTATTTAACAGAACTTGAAGAAATTGATGTAAGTTACAATGAGGAGTTGTATGGTGTAGTTGTGTATGGTTGTATTAAGGTTAAAAAAATAAAAGTGACAGGCTGTACGTATACTTCAATTTTGGGTTTTGCAAGAAATGATAGCCTTAAATCAATTGAAGCCGATAATTTACTCTTTATGAGAGAGTGTTATATTAGTGAGTGTAATGAACTTGAAAGTATTTCAATGAAGAATTGTCAATCTTTAGAAGATTTAACAATAGATTATTGTTACAATATCAAATCCCTTACACTAACAAATTCTAAACTGGATAAATTGAGCGTTGGAGATAAGATGGAGTACCTTGATTGCCATAATAATGAAATTGCGCAATTAGATTTTTCCGGAGAAAATCTCAAAAGTATTAATTGCAAAAATAACAATATTGGAGAATTGAATCTGGAAAATCAAAAAAATCTTGAGTCTGTTGACTGCAGTGGTAATTTATTAACCAAACTTGATGTTAAAAGTGGTGCACTGTTAAAAGAATTGAAATGCTCAAAAAATAAAATCAGCGAACTGAATCTTGACAGTTTTACAAATCTTGAGGAACTTGATTGCAGCTCAAATAGTATCAGCCAGTTAAATGTAAGTAATTGCACAAAATTGAAAGCACTTAACTGTGCAAAAAATAATTTGAGTGAGCTGAATATAGCTGCTAATACAGATCTTCAGTCATTGAATTGTTCAAAAAACAAATTAAGTGAACTGAGTTTGAATAGCAATAAAGAACTTCAGACATTGGATTGTTCTTTTAATGATATCAGTGAGTTGGCGTTACCTTACAATGAAGCAGTAACAGATATTTCCTGCAACAATAATAAAATAAGCAATTTGGATGTGACTAATTTAGAACAGTTATTCTATCTGAATTGCAGAAATAATGGGATGTCATCATTACAATTCGAAGAGTTGGGTTATCTGATTTGCGATGGCAACAATATTGATGAAGTTGATACTGACAACGTTGAATATTTATATGTTGGTGATGATAAAATAATTGATAATATTGATTTTTATTTTTTTAATTAGAAAAAGCCCCTTATGGTTCATTTTTTACCCGAACTAAAAAATCGTGCAATTGTAATTGTAATTACGATTGAATATAATTGAGAAAGAGTGAAAGGGGATGGAAAACGCGAGGCGAGTTATATCGTTCTTGCGTTTTTCATTTTAATCGGACATTATCTGAAGTTCAAGAATCGCTCGCGATTCTTGCGGTGGTTATTTTGGGAAGGCATCCCAGGAGAGTCTTTAATTATGTAAAATGCAGCACATTTTTTTTGAAGGGGTTTTGTGCTGTTTTGTCGGGAAAGGGGAACCCGATATATAAAAAATTATTATAGGGGGTCTTAATAATGTTAAAGAGACGTAGTTTGGTGCTCACTCTTGTGGTAGCAATGTTATTTAGCATGCTTCCTTTTTCTATGGGCACAACAAAGGTAACAGCTGCTTCTTATAGTCCGGAGACAGCAGGGAGAAGGGTTGTAGGATATTTACCATCCTACAGAAATTACACAATCAATTCTATTGATTTCTCAGCAATGACTCATTGCAACTTATCATTTATGACATACGCAGGCGGAACACTCACATCAGGATTTTCTGCAGGTGACGTTCAGACTATCGTTAGCAAATGTCATTCTAACAACTGTAAGGCTATCATAGCAATCGGTGGATGGAACGGATTCCAAAACGACGGAGTTTTCACTTCAGCTTCCAGAAGAACAAACCTTATCAACCAGATTATGAATTACGTAAATTCATACAACCTTGACGGTGTTGATATTGATATCGAGCTCAACGATGCTGATATCTGGAACAACTATGATGCTTTCATTTCTGAACTTTCAGGAAGACTCAAATCGCAGGGCAAGATTCTTACAATGGCAGTAAGCCAGTGGTTCACAGGAAGCATAGCAAACAGTACATACCGTTACTTTGATTTCCTCAATCTTATGTCATACGACTACAACCAGGCAGGAACAGGCGAGGTTGCACCTTGGTCGCAGATTTATGACATGGTAAATTATTACGGAGCAAGAGGAGTTAGCAACGACAGAATGGTTATAGGAGTTCCGTTCTACGGTTATGGTGCAGGGGGAGCAGCACGCACATATGCAGAGATGATTCAGATGAATCCTGCAAATGCATATGCAGATTATGCTAATGGTGTTTACTACAACGGCATTAACACAATCAAGCAGAAAGCTGAGTACAGCAAGTCATACGGCGGAACAATGATTTGGGAAGTTGGTCAGGATTCATTTAACGGTTATTCACTTCTTGCAGCAATTAAAGAAGTAATGGCAAAGGGCGCATCGGACAATAATAACAACAATAACAATAATAACAATAATAATAATAACAATAATAACAATAACAACTCAAATCCGGGAAATGGCGGAGCTGACGTAACTATTTATCAGGACATCAATTACGGCGGAAGATCTGCTTCCTTTGGAACAGGAAATTACAACCTTTCAGCAATTCAGGCAAAAGGATTTAGAAATGATGATTTATCATCCCTCAAGGTTCCTTTCGGATACAAGGTTACACTTTATGCCGATGACAACTTCAGCGGAGCAACAAAGGTTATTACAGGCGACACATCATGGATTGGAAATGACTGGAATGACAAGATGTCTTCGATGAAAGTTGAAAAGGCAAAATACAGAATTATCAACCGTCACAGTGGACTTGCACTTGACGTAGCAGGCGGAAATCCTGCAGCAGGAACTAATGTGCAGCAGTGGACAATCAACGGAACTGATGCTCAGTCATTCTATGTTTCATTCAACAGCGATGACAGCACATTTGTAATCACAAGTGCACTCAGCGGAAGAGCCCTTGATATGGGTGGATGGTCTACAGAAAACGGAGGAAACCTTCTTATCTGGGATAACAACAACACTGCAAACCAAAGATGGTATATCACATCAGTTGATAACGGATATGTATTCTTCATAAACAAACACAGCAACAAAGCTATGGATGTTGAGGGATGGTCTACTGCTGCAGGTGGCAATGTACATCAGTGGGATTATTTTGCACAGGCAAATCAGCAGTGGAAATTCGAGATGGTTAACTAATGATTGATATGAGACGAAAAAAATAAATAGAGAACATATTGTTTAGACGGGGATAGAAGAAAACCTCTTCGCAGGGCACCATGTCAAATGTATTAGTGATTTAATATATTTGGTGTGGTGCTCTTTTTTGTGTTTCTCGTCAGAGCATTATTGAATTTTAAATATATAAAGCTAATTTTTACCGAGGGGTCTTGCGAAATGAGAAAATATATGATAAATAAAAATTAGAAATGATTATGGGATTCGGGGAAGGTACTAAAAACTTTATTTTGTATTATTTATGGAGGGAGTTTTTTTTATGAGGGCAAAATTGTTGATGATTTATTTGGTTCTGATTATTGTTGTGCCATTATGGTGTAGGAGTTTGAATGAAACAGCAGCAAAAGATGCAAGGGATATGGTTTCAGGCGTTCCAAGGACCGATGCAATTCAGTTAGTTGATAAGATTTATGTTTCCGGAAGATTAGATGGAAATGAACATGAAGTTAAGTCTTTTGGAGCGTTGCTTATTAAGAGTAAAAAGTCACAGAAGGCTTTACAGAATTACTATGGAAAGAACAGAAAGATATATGTCAAAAAACAGGAGAGTCCTGTTATTAAGCAGATTACAAGGAAAAAAGTCAAATTTAAAAAATATGAGCAGGGTGATGATTTATATATAGTATATTGTTGGGGAGATCCTGAATATTCTTTCGCGAGAAAACTTGACATCAGAGCATGGGCACCTGACAAGAGCGCACTCAAAAAATTGATAAGCGTTCATTGATTGAGTGGGAGGAAGAGTTAGTGGCAAGTGAAAAGGAAATTGATGATATTGTTAATATGTTAGATGGAAAGACAGCTTCCGGAATCTCAAGAATCAGAGTAATAACATCGGATGATTTTCAAAAGGGTGAGATAGCATCGGTATCTCATCATGGAAGATGTGATGTTGGAAGCCCTTGGGCGAAGGGAACGGTTAAAAACGAAAAAGCAATAGATGCAGATGATGCAACATGTTAAAAAACGACAAAAAAGAAAGTCGTTATGGAGAGTACCATAGCGGCTTTCTTTTTTATACATTGGATTTTCGGCAGTGATTACCTTTGTAAAAAAAGTGTCGAAAATTAAGTGTTGAAAATTAGTTTCTTCTGTAGAAGAGTGTTGTGCTATAGCTGTCCTGTGTCAGCATCAGCATTTGTTTGTCGGCCTTCCACCAGTAAGTCTCGGTTCCGTTTGTCGCTCTGTAGAAAGTGGATTCACCGTAAGAGGCTTTTAATGTTCCGATTAGGGAATTGAAAGTGGCTTCGTCAATCAAACCAAACTGAAGTCTTACCTCTTCTAGGGAGTCATTGTTAAAAACATATGTAAGTCCCGGTGCATTCTCGGAACCTACATTTATTTTGTTATAACTTAACGGTTTTTCAGGATTGCTAAGATAATATATGTATGTGTATCCGTCGCCTGATTTTGAGACAGTCGGATCTGCTAAAGTGTCTTCGTTTTTGTCCTCGAGAGCTTTGACATCATCTATAGACATGTCAAAGGCAATATCTCTGAAGGTAATAACTGAATCAATCTTTGCCTCAACATCGCCCTTTGTTGCATCCGGAATATTCTTGGTTGGAGCAGTTGCAGCATTTTGATTAATTGCAGAACTGCCGGAATCTTTCTTTTTTGTATTTAGCATTTTAACTCCGATAGCACCGCATACAAAAATAACAGTTACCAGAATAATTAGAATTGTATTAAGTGAAATTTTGTTTCTTGAGTTTGAGTTGCTCATATATTTACCTCCGTGAATAATTTTTGAATTAATGAAAACTGTTATAAACGTATAACTTTATATACATATTAATATATAATAAGGAAAAACGGTATTAAAAATGTGAAAATGTTAAAAATAATCAATATCATTGTATGATTTGGTTATATTTATCACTTCATAGAATGGGATGCCATGATATAATAGCCTAGTAGTACTTTTTAGATCCTCCATGTAGATGGTGGACATGGGCACTCCTAGGCCCAGAGTATACTAACATATTTTTCAGTCCGGAACGGTTAGAGCAAGGGGGCCCTAACCGTTCTTTACGTATAAGGAATTATATTATAATCAGAAATAGATTTAAAACAAGCAAAAACAAATGAAGTATGCACGAATAATGAAGTATGCACGAATAAATATAATAAGCATATACACGGAATTGAGGTGAAGTGGTTGTACGCATGGTTAGTCGTCAATGAATATTTAAAATCAAAAAAGTTTGATGAGATATATGAATACCTTATTAGTGCGGCAAAGGACAGAGGATGTGTACTTGAAAAGATCACTAATTATGAAGTCCTGACAGACACGGATATTCTGATGGAGAGAAAACCGGATTTTGTTATTTTCTGGGATAAAGATGTGAGAGCGGCTGCTTTGTTGGAGCACAGAGGGCTAAAACTATATAATTCTTCAAGGGCAATAGAAATCTGCGATGACAAGTCATTAACTTATATTTCCCTTGTGGGAACAGATATAAAAATGCCAAAGACAATGGTTAGTCCCCTGACTTTTGGTTTGGAAGAATGCCTTGATGATTTTATAGATGATGCGATAAATACCCTGGGGCTTCCGTTTATAATAAAGGAAAACTGTGGATCCTTTGGAGCGCAGGTGTACAAGGCAGACAGTAGGGAAGAAGCGATAAAAGTGGTTAATCAAATTGGAAAGTCTGATTTTATTGTACAGGAATTTGTATACTGTTCACAGGGGCGTGACGTGAGAATCAACATGGTTGGCGGAAAGCCTGCAGCTTCCATGATGCGCACTAATGAAGCTGATTTCAGAGCCAATATAACAAACGGCGGAAAGATGACAAATTATCAGCCAACAGAGGCGCAGGTTACCATGGCAAAGAAAGTTTGTGATTATTTGAATCTTGATTTTGCAGGAGTTGATATTTTATTTGGGGAGAATGATGAACCAATCCTCTGTGAAGTGAACAGTAATGCTCATTTCAAGAATATTTTGGATTGCACAGGAGTTAATGTTGCCCAATGCATACTGGACTACATAATTGGAGATATTAAAAAAGATGAGCAATAAAAAAGGATTGATTATTTATGCTCCCGAGGATGTGGAAAAGAACAGAACTTTCATCGAAATGTGTAGCGATTATCTGATGGAGAGAAAAAAAGAGTTAGAGCTGGTAGTCCTCGATAATAAGAATCAGGAGCGGCTTGAAAGGGATTTGACTGATGTTGATTTCGTTATAAACAGAAGCAGAAACAGCAGAATAGCAAGGCAGTTTGAGGAACAGGGAATAAGAGTGTTCAACAGTGCATATGTCACAGAAGTGGGAAATGACAAGTGGAAGACTTATGAACTTGCAGTCAGAAATTCAATACCTGTAATGAAAACTGAGAAAGTGCCAATGTTTGAAAAGGAACTTGATTATCCACTGGTCTTAAAAAGTCGAGGCGGTCACGGTGGCAGTGAAGTGTTTTTGGTGCATGACAAGGAAGAATATGACACATATGTCCGAAGAATAGGAAACAGAGGGATTATTCAGCCCGTTGCCGACAGTAAAGGCCGTGATGTGAGAGCTTATGTCATAGGTGGAAAAGTTGTAGTTGCCATTTGCAGGCAGGCCGGAGACGGATTTAAGAGCAACTTCAGTCTTGGCGGGGATGTGTCTGTTTACGAACTGGGAAAAGAGGAGCTTGAGATCGTGAATCAGGTGGTAAGAATTCTCAAACCCGATTACGCGGGAATTGATATTATGTGGGATGGCGACAGGGTTATTTTGAATGAGATTGAAGATGCAGTTGGCGCAAGAATGGTCTACGCTTCAAGTGACATTAATATAGTTGGTCGGTATATCGACTATATCTGCCAACAACTTTAATTGTAAAAGCGTGAAATATGTGATAAAATAAGCACAATGCACAACTATGCATATTAATAAGGTAAGAGATTATTTATGAATGTAATAGCAAGAACAATTGGACATTTCAAAACAATTACAAAGCACAGGCATCAGGTTATAAAACACTGTGTGAAGGCAGGAATTCCTATTCAGGGATTGCAGCATGACCTGTCAAAGTATACTTTTTCTGAATTTTTTCCCGGAGTCAGATATTATTCCGGAGAGAAGAGTCCGAATGAGGGCGAGAGGGAAGAGTATGGTTATTCAAAAGCCTGGCTGCACCACAAGGGCAGAAATAAGCATCACTTTGAATACTGGACAGATTACAACATTAAGACCCGCAAGGTGGAGCCGATAAAGATGCCTAAAAAATATGTTGTTGAAATGTTCTGTGACAGGCTGGCAGCGTGTAAGATTTACAACAAGGATAAATACACTCCGTCAGATGCACTTAATTATTTTAACAAGAGAAAAACGGAAAGATTTATTCACCCCCAGACCTCAGAGGAACTGGAGTATCTCCTTGAGATGGTGGCAGAAAAAGGTGAGGATGAGACGTTCAGATACATAAGAGAATGTTATAATAAATAATTTGGAAATAATTACATGGAGTAAATATAATGCAGACAGATATTAAAGTGTCGGTTATTGTGCCTGTGTACAATGTCGAGAAATATATTAGACGTACGGCGTCCTACATTTCAAAGCAGACTTTGAAAGACATAGAGATAATATATGTGGACGATGGCTCGACAGACAATACGGTAGATGTATTGAAGCAGTTGCAGCAAGAGGATGACCGAATTATTATTTTACAACAGAATAACTCTTATGCCGGAGTGGCAAGAAACAAGGGTATTGAACATGCAACCGGAAGATATCTTGTATTCTGGGATGCAGACGATGTGTTCCATGAGGAAGCCCTTGAGAAGATGTACAACAAGTGTGAGCATGACAGTGCAGATATATGTGTGTGTGGTGCCAATCATTTAGATGAGGCTACAGGCAAGATATTTCCAATGACCAATTATCTTAAGACCGGTATGTTGCCGGACAAGACTCCTTTTGGTCGGGATGACATAAAAGAAAGATTGTTTAACTTTACAACCAACGTACCTTGGAACAAGATGTTTAGAACTGATTTTGTCAAAGATCATAATCTTAAGTTCCAGGAGATTAAGAGGGCAAACGACAATTACTTTGTAATGATGGCATTATTTTATGCCACAGAGTTTACCTACGTTGATGAGACGCTGATAGACTACCGAATCAATTTTGAGAGCAGTCTTACAGGTCAGGCATCGGTTGATCCTCTCTGTGTGTATGAAGCATACACCAAGACATACGAGACACTCAAGGATGAACCGGGATTTGAAACAGTCAAAAACAGTTTCTTAAATAAGGCGCTCAGAGCATTTTTCTATTTTCTGAGCAAGCAGACAAGTACAGCGTCATATGAACTTCTTTATAACACTTACAAAGAAAAGGTGCTTAAAGTCTGGGGATTCAGTGACATGCAGGAAGATTATTACAGCGCGAAGGATTTTGACAGACTGTGCAGGGTAATGGTGTTAGATGCAAATCAGTTTTTACTGTCAGAGTATTCAAAGGATCTTGATCGCATCAGAAAGCTTAAGGCGGCAAAGATAAAGCTCACTACCAAGAATGAGAAACTTACCGTCAAGAACGAAAAACTAAAAGCTAAAAACAGTAAACTTAAGAGGAAAATCGAAGAACTTGAAAACAGTACGAGTTTCAAGATTGGAAAGCTTATTACGGCAATTCCTGGAAAAGTGAAGAGACTTTTCGTGCGATAAAGTACTCAAAAGATTACTGATTTATATATAGATACCCAACAAATTATTATTTACGATTTAAGAGGAGAGAACAATGGCAAAAGTATCAATTATTATTCCAACCTATAATGTTGAACCATATCTGGTAGAGTGTATGGACAGCATTACGAATCAGACATTGAAGGATATAGAGATAATCTGTATCAATGACGGTTCAACTGACAATTCATTGGAAATATTGAAGAGTTATGCAGAGAAGGATTCAAGAATTATTCTTGTTGACAAGGAGAATGGCGGATACGGCATAGGAATGAATATCGGTCTCGACAAGGCTACAGGAGAATATGTAGGTATTCTTGAGCCGGATGATTTTGTGCCAATCAATATGTATGAGGATTTATACAATATCGCAAGTCAGAATGACCTTGATTTTGTTAAAGCTGATTTCTACAGATTTACAAGAGCCGATGATGGCAATATGAACCTTGTATACAACCATCTTTCTAAGAATGAAGAAGACTACAACAAGGTGTTTAACCCAAGTGAGACACCAAGTGCTATCAGATATATCATGAATACATGGAGTGGAATCTACAAGAGATCATTTCTGGAAGAACACGGAATCAGACACAATGAGACTCCGGGTGCTTCATTCCAGGACAACGGTTTCTGGTTCCAGACTTTTGTGTTTGCAAAGAGAGCTATGATTCTCAACAAACCATACTATATGAACAGAAGAGATAATCCAAACTCATCAGTTAAGAACCCACAGAAGGTTTACTGTATGAATGTTGAGTACGATCACATCAGAGATATTCTCATGAAGCATCCTGATCTCTGGGAAAGATTCAAAGGAATGTACTGGGTTAAGAAGTTACACAACTACAATGCTACACTTAACAGAATCAGTGAAGAGTTCAAGGTAGAGTATGTTGACAGAATCAGCGAAGAATTTGCAAGAGCAAAGACTAAAGACGAATTGGATCAGAGTCTTTTTACCGAGAGAGAATGGGATAAGATTACATTGCTTATCAGCTCTCCAAAGGGATTCTATAACACATATGTTGTTGCCGGTGCTTCAAATGAGAAACTAAAAGCTCAGCTTAAGGAGACAAAGAAAGAGTTAAAGGCAACAAAGAAAGAACTTGCAAAGACAAAGAAGCAGCTTAAGAAAATCAAAAGCTCAATGACATACAAGATTGGACGTATATTTACATTTATACCTTCAAAGATTAAAAAATTGTTTAAGTAATAGGAATATTCAGTAGGAGTCGGTTATGAGTGATATCAAAGTATCAGTAATACTTCCATTGTACAATGTAGAAAAGTTTATCGGACAGTGTCTTGACAGTCTGGTAAATCAGACCTTGAAAGAGATAGAAATCATTTGCGTAAATGACGGTTCGCCTGACAATTCCGCAACCATAGCAAAGCAGTATGCTGAAAAGTATTCTAACATTACTGTTATTGATCAGGAAAACAAAGGAGCAGGAGCTGCCAGAAATAACGGACTAAAGCATGCCAAAGGAGAGTATCTGTCTTTCCTTGATTCGGATGATTTCTTTGAGCCTGATATGCTTGAAGTTGCATACAATAAGGCTAAAGAAGACAAGGCGGATATGGTTGTATTCAATTCCAACCAGTATTATGAAGATGATAATACTTACAAGAATATTAATTGGACTTTAAGATATAAAAAGATTCCACCATATATGCCGTTTAAGCACAGACAGATGACGGACAATGTATTTAAGGTTTTTGTTGGCTGGGCATGGGACAAGTTGTTTAGCAGAGAATTTGTTGAGAAGCATAATCTGCTGTTTCAGGAACAGAGAACAAGTAATGATATGCTGTTTGTGTTCTCGGCTACAGTTCTTGCAGAGAGGATTACAGTGGTTCCAAAGGATAAGATTCTTGTACATCAGAGAAGAAATAACAAAGAGTCTTTGTCTAACACGAGAGAACAGTCTTGGCAGTGTTTCTACAATGCATTGACGGCATTGAAAGAACGTTTGGTAAATGAAAACATGTTCAAAGAGTTAGAACAGGATTATATAAACTATGCACTTCATTTCAGTCTGTGGAATTTGAATACTCTTGCAGAGCCGACATATACAACACTCAAAGACAAGCTTACAAAAGAATGGTTTGAAGAACTTGGAATAAAAGGAAAACCTTCAACATACTTTTATGATAAAAAAGAATATGGACAGTATGAAGAACTGATGGGAAATTAGTAAGAGTATATTTTAGACTGGAGAATAAATAATATGAGCGTAGATAGTGTTTTTGAGGGATTTAGGGAATTATTCCGATATAGACATGATAAGAATCATTTCGAGATTGTTTTCAACAGCTTGAGACAGACGTTAGAAAGCTTTGATGAAGGACAATTAGACAGACTGAGTCTTGACGGTAAAGCAGGGATCGTTTCATACATCAAGGATAATAAATGTAATCAGCTCTTTGACATTGTTAATAAAAAGGTGATTGTGTCATTCACATCATATCCGGAAAGAATCGAGTATGCTGCTTTAGTGGCAGAAAACATGGTAAATCAGACATTCCCGGCTGATGAGATTGTTCTTTGGCTTGCAGAAGAACAGTTTGAGGATAAGGAAGCACTTCCTAAACTCATTAAAGAGTTGGTGGCACAGGAGAAGCTGACAATAAAATGGTGTTATGATTTGAAGAGTCACAAAAAGTATTTTTATGCAATGCAGGAATATGTTGACGCTATTATAATTACTATTGATGATGATATTAATTATAGTTCAAGGACGTTAGAGCACCTGTTTTGTGGATATATTTCCTATCCCAACAGTATTAGTTCACTTAGAACCCATCTTATTGTTACGGATGATAAGGAAGTTCGCCCATACTCGTATTGGATAAAAGAATGTGATGGTTATATTCAAACACCGAGTATGAGACTTTTGGCCACAGGGTGTGCGGGCATTTTGTATCCACCGGCGATTTTTGAGACAGAATTCTTTGATGAGTCAGTAATTGAGGAAATATGTTTAAACGCAGATGATTTGTGGTTGAAGGCACTTGAAGTATATTATGATATTCCGACTGTACTTGTTAGATCTCACGATGGAATATCTGTTAGAGAGGGCTCTCAGGAAACATCTCTGTGGAATAGCAATATTACAGAGAATGATGTTCAGTGGAATAAGATCTGTCAGTGGTTTAAAGAAAAGACAGGTAAAGATATTCTGAATGATGTTCTTGCAAAGCATCCAAAAGATGGCAAAGCTATGAATGAGATTCTTGTTGAATCTTATATGAATGAAAAAATGGTAACAAAGAAAAAGCGAAATGAAAGCAATACCAGATTCTTTGAAATAAACGAAAAGTTAAAAATTGCATATGAAGAAAAATCAGAAATAAACGCAAAGTTACAGAAAACATATGAAGAAAAGTCTGAAATAAATGCAAAGTTACAGAAAACATATGAAGAAAAGTCTGAGATAAATGCAAAGCTACAGAAAACATATGAAGAAAAGTCTGAGATAAATGCAAAATTGCAGAAAGCCTATGAAAGTAAGGATGAGGCGAAGGCAAAATTATCAGAAATAAGAGAAAAATACAAGCAGGATAAGCAGACTTACAAGGAAGAAAAGAAGCGTCTGAAAGAAAAGATTCAAAAGCTTCAGGATAAAATAACAAATATGAACGAAAGACTTACGAAAGCAGAAAGCTTTTTCCCATACAGAGTATATAGATTTATACTTAGAAAGATATTGAGAAAACAGTAAAGGAGAGCAAGCATGAGAAAGTACGATTATTTAATAGTTGGAGCAGGATTATTTGGAGCGGTTTTTGCACACGAAGCTACAAAAAAAGGCAAGAAATGTTTAGTGATTGACAAGAGAGATCACATCGCAGGAAACATTTATTGTGAGGAGATTGAGGGAATTAACGTTCACAAGTACGGAGCTCATATTTTCCACACAAGTAACAAAGAAATCTGGAACTACGTAAATCAGTTCGCAGAATTTAACAACTACATCAATTCGCCTGTAGCAGTTTACAAAGATGAATTATACAATTTGCCTTTTAATATGAACACATTCAGCAAGATGTGGAACATAAAGACTCCAAAGGAAGCGAAAGCTATCATTGAAGCTCAGAAGGCAGAATTCAATATTTCAGAGCCAAAGAACCTCGAAGAACAGGGACTTTCACTTGTAGGAAAGGACATCTTTGAGAAGCTTATAAAAGGTTATACAGAGAAACAGTGGGGAAGATCATGTTCAGAACTTCCTGCATTCATTATAAGAAGACTTCCACTCAGATTTACATTTGACAATAACTATTTCAACGACAGATTCCAGGGAATTCCTATGGGCGGATACACACCAATCGTTGAGAAGATGTTAGAGGGAAGTGATGTGATGCTTAACACAGATTACTTTGAATTCATCAAAGATAATGCTGACATTGCAGACAAGACTGTCTATACAGGTATGATTGATGAGTATTACGGATTCAAACTTGGACACCTTGAGTACAGAACAGTAAGATTCGAGACAGAGGTGTTAGACGAAGAAAATTATCAGGGAAATGCTGTTGTAAATTATACAGAAAGGGAAGTGCCTTACACAAGAATTATAGAGCACAAACACTTTGAGTTTGGAACACAGCCTAAGACTGTTATTTCAAGAGAATACTCTTCTGAGTGGAAGCCGGGAATCGAGCCGTACTATCCAATTAATGATGACAGAAACGGTAATCTTTTCCTTCAGTACAAAGAACTTGCTGACAAAGAAGAGAATGTTATATTCGGTGGAAGACTCGGTAACTACAAATATTACGATATGGATAAGGTTATTGAGGCTGCTCTTGAATGTGTTAAAGCAGAATTATAATTATGAATTGGGATAATATCTATTTAAAACTGAACGAAAAAGGGTTTAACCCGGCAGAATCAAATTCAGATATCGTTGATTTCTTCGTAAAGATTACAGATGAAAAGAAGATGTATATATGTGTTCTTCTCAAATGTCTCGAGGGAGTGACAGTAACTGCAGATTCAATTTCTAAATCTGCAAAACGATTGGAAAATAAGTTCCTCATAGGCGGATATAGTGATGTGAAAGTTATGCACATTATATTTGCGGACAGAGACATGAGCGTCAGCGAACTTGTATCTGAGGAGAATAACAATTTCTGGATTGTGGATGTGGTAAATCATCGAGTGATGGTTTATGAGAATCAGCCTGAAGATTACTTTGGGATGAGAGATATTATTGAGAATGAAATCAAAGATGCGACATTGTATGACATAAAGGACGAGAGAAAAGTTAGTCTTACTCTTCCAATGGTTACCGCAGCCATTGCGCTGATAAATATTATCATATTTATTATCGGCGAATTCAATTTATTTGGGGTAACAGGAGATGAGATTTTTGATTGGGGTTGCCTCGATTATAATTCAATATACAATCAAGGTGAGTATTACAGAATTCTTTCTTCAATGTTTATGCATGCAGGTTATGAACATATAGTATCAAACATGTTTATTTTACTGGCTATTGGAATTGGACTAAAGACTGAAAAAGAGATAGGCCATATTCAGTTTTTGCTAATCTATCTGGTTAGTGGAATTGGTGCAGGAGTTGTGTCGTCCACATATCATCTTATGATGAGAGATGAGGTGGTAAGCGTAGGAGCTTCAGGTGCAATATATGGACTGTTTGGTCTTATAATAGTTTCAATGATTATGTCCGGCAAATTCAGAGAAGAGGGAACACGAATTATTATTATGATAGTTCTCCTTGTTGTCGGAAGCATTAATGAGCAGATTGATATGGCCGCACATATGGGTGGTCTATTGGTAGGAACGATAATATCTTTAGGCGTTTTACGCAGAAGGGAGTCAGAAGATGAAGGATGATTGTATTTTTTGCAAATTGGCAAACGGAGTAATTGAGACAAATACATTATATGAAGATGATGATTTCAGAGTTATATTTGATGCGTTTCCTGTAACAAAGGGACACGTTCTCATTCTTGCAAAGGAGCACTACGCAAATATATATGAGCTTCCTGAAGAGCTTGCATCAAAGGTATTTGTACTTGCAAAGAAGATTGCAACATTTATCAAAGAAGTTACAGGTTGTGAGGGAGTGAATGTTCTTCAGAACAACGGAGTAGCTGCTGATCAGACTATTTTCCATTTCCACGTGCATATCATTCCAAGGTATGACGAGAAATTATTTAACCTGAATCAGGGCGAACTTGATCAGAAAGTCGTTGATGAAATAATTGCAAAAGCAAAAGAAGCATTGTAATAGAGTTGAATTATTAATTAGAAGTTTATTACAAAAACATTGTAGTGAAATGATTAAATAAAAAGAAGGTTTGTAAATTAAATACAAACCTTCTTTTTTATACACCATAGGCCTAATAAAATTTATGCTGCAGTCTCAGTTGTTTCATCCTTTTTGAAGATAAATAACTTACTGAAAACGTAGTTGAATATTACAACTAAAACGCTTACGAGAATCTTGCTTAATCCGCCTTCGATACCAAGTGGTGCCTGGTCAAGACCAATCTTTACAAGGAACGGTACACCGAACCATTCAAGGAAGCCGGTTAAGATTCTTGCGCCGACAAACTTACCTAACTCTGCGGCAACAACTGCAAACTTCCATGACTTGCTGTTGAAAACCCAGATTTTGTTGGTTACATAAGCGAATAACACACTGGCAATCCAGGATATGATATTTGCCACAGTTACAACTGCAAGCTTTGGACCAAGTGGTGTGACTTTAGCAAGTAACAGTATAAAGGCACTGTCCTGAGTGAAAACTTTAGTTAAGATTGCGTATGATGCCCAACTGACAACCGTTGTTGCAACACCCATAATCAGATACATAATAATTTCTTTGTACTTCAAAAATAAATTCTTAATTGATTCCATTTCTTATCCTTTTCCTAATATTCTGAGCTTGTATAAACTCAAATGTAATATCAATTAGTTGATGTAATTAACTCAATTATATTGTCAATGCCGTTTCCAAAGTCTGATCTTTTCATGGCATCAACGTACTTTGCACGATTATTATATACTTCATTAATAGCTTTGACAAGTGTTGATGTGGTCATGATGTCCTCATCTATTACAACACTGAGCCCCTGTTTCTCAAATGAATTGGCATTGAGAATCTGGTCGCCTCTGCTGACTTTTGCCGAGAGTGGAATAAGAACGTTAGGTTTTGCAAGAGCCGCAATTTCACAAATTGAGTTAGAACCTGCGCGGGAAACAATGATGTCAGCCATGGCAAAGAAATCTTTCATCTCAGAGCTGATATATTCAAACTGTGCATATCCCTTAGTTCCTTCTAATGACTTGTCATACTTCTCTTTACCGCACAAATGTGCGATCTGATAATCCTTAAGAAGATCAGGAAGAGCCTCTCTTATTGCGTCGTTTACTTTCTTGGCGCCTAAGCTTCCGCCGGTTACAAGAAGAATTGGTTTTGTGCTGTCAAAATCACACATCTTCATGGCAACATTCTTATCGCCTTCATATAATTCAGCACGAATCGGTGAACCGGTGAATACTCCTTTTTTGCCAACGTACTTTCCTGTCTCAGGGAAAGTATGGCAAACCTTGGAAGCAAACTTAATTGCAATCTTATTTGCAAGTCCCGGAGTCATATCAGATTCGTGAATAATAGTTGGAACCTTTGCGGAGTGAGCAGCCATAACAACCGGAACAGAAACGAATCCACCTTTTGAAAACAGAACATCAGGTTGTAATTCTTTCATAAGTTTTTTTGCTTCGAAGTATCCCTTAATTACACGGAAAGGATCAGTGAAATTCTTCATTGAAAAATATCTTCTGAATTTTCCTGAAGATATTCCGTAGTATTTTAAACCGGCATTTTCAACCAATTCCTTTTCCATGCCGTTGTAGGACCCAATATACTCCACTTCATATCCGGCTTCTTTCAGCCTTGGGACTAACGCAATATTTGGAGTTACATGTCCGGCTGTGCCACCACCTGTCAAAATAATCTTCTTCATAATTAAACCTCTATATTTATATAATTGATCCAAAAAGTATTCATTTTGAAACGTTCTTACGCAGTTTTCAGAATACTCTGTCGCATTAAGCAAATGTTTTAGCGAAATCCATTTGCTTAAATGCTCTAAGAGTTATTCTGAAAACTGCTGTAGTTTACGTTTCATAAATCGACTACTTTTGAAATGTGAATTACAGATGCTTTCAAAAATAACAAGGTGAGCAATTATATGAATGGATTTCGAAATAACAATTGAGACATGCTTAGAAGGATTCTGATAAAAGAAGAATGATTCGAAGTTAAATATCGAGGATTT
>JAEELL010000060.1 GCA_016282745.1 Lachnospiraceae bacterium | reverse complement strand
GAAGGAAGAAACATGACTATGTTTTTAGCTGAGAAGCGTTAGTTTTTTAGTTAATATATATGTATTATTTTAAGGAGGATATAGAAATGCCAAAAATTAAGACAAAAAGAGCTGCTGCAAAGCGTTTTAAATTAACAGGTACAGGAAAGCTTAAGAGAAACAAAGCTTACAAATCACACATTTTAACAAAGAAGACAGCTAAGAGAAAGAGAAATCTTAGAAAAGCAGCTATGACTGATGCTACAAACACACCTAACATGAAGAAGATTTTACCATATTTATAATATATAGTAGGAGGAATATAGAACATGGCAAGAGTTAAAGGCGGATTAAACGCTAAGAAAAGACATAATAGAACATTAAAGCTCGCTAAAGGTTATAGAGGAGCTAGATCAAAACAGTATAGAGTAGCTAAGCAGTCAGTTATGAGAGCGTTAACAAGCTCATACGCTGGCAGAAAGCAGAAAAAGCGTCAGTTCAGACAGCTTTGGATTGCAAGAATTAATGCTGCTGCAAGAATCAACGGATTATCATACAGCAAGTTTATGTATGGTCTTAAGTTAGCAAACGTTGATATGAACAGAAAGATGTTAGCTGAGATGGCAGTTAATGATGCGGAAGGATTTGCAAAATTAGCTGAAGTTGCTAAGGCAAAGCTTGCATAATCATGGTATTTGAGAGGCTTTTCACATTGGTAATATACGTACTTGGGTGTAAGCTTCACTATCTTATAATAAAAGTCGAAGGAATGGTTTCATTCTTTCGACTTTTTTATTATTGTTCGTGATTTTTTGACAAAAAGAAGCTATAATAGAGTTTGTAAGTTTTTATAAAACGATATGGAGGGAGACATGGACGTTATAGAGATTAGCAACCTTACTAAAAAGTATGGCGATATTGTTGCGGTGGATAATATTTCGCTTAACATTGAAAAAGGAAAGATATACGGTTTTTTAGGACCAAATGGTGCCGGAAAGACTACAACGCTCAATATTATTACCGGATATATTGGAGCTTCGGAAGGAACTGTAAAGATAAATGGGTTTGATGTGTTAAGGGAAGCCGATGAAGCAAAGAAACAGTTTGGATATCTTCCTGAATTGCCGCCGCTATATATGGATATGACTGTTGCAGAATATTTGAAGTTTGCGGCAGAGTTAAAGAAGATAAACAAAAAAGACAGAAAAAAATCGATAGATGAAGCAATGAGACTTGCCGGAGTGGATAAGGTGAGCAATCGACTTATCAAAAATCTGTCAAAAGGTTATAAGCAAAGAGTGGGGGTGTCGCAAGCCATTCTTGGCATGCCGGATGTTATTATTCTTGATGAGCCGTCGGTTGGTCTGGATCCGGGGCAGATAAAGGAACTTAGAAGCCTTATTAAGAAATTGGGGAAAGATCATACTGTTATTCTCAGTTCACATATTCTTTCAGAAATTAGCGAAGTGTGCGAGCAGATATTTATCATCTCAAAAGGCAAGATAGTGGCAAATTGTTCTAAGGATGAGCTTCTTGGAAATGTTTCATCAGTCAGTGAATTGGAATTAGAAGTAAAAGGAAATGAAAAACACGTAGTCTATACACTGAATAATCTTGAGGGAATTGAGTCGTTTAAGACGATGATGATGGGAGATATGGTAAATATCAAGATAAAGATGAATTCTGAAAATGATATAAGAGAAGCGTTATTTAATGCTCTCAGTGAAGCAAAAATTCCTATATTGTCAATGAAACTAAATGAACAGTCCCTTGAAGATGTATTCATGGAACTGACAAAGGACGTTGTTTCTTCGGAAGAGGAGGAGCAGAAGAATGATTCAAAAAAAGAAAAGAAAACGAATCGCAGAAAAAATAAAAAAACAGATTCTGTAAATAAAAACAGAAAGGAGAAGGAATAATCGTGTTTGCTATATACAAAAAAGAAATAAAATCATACCTAAATTCGGTTATAGGCTGGCTGTTTATATCTTTGACACTGTTTGTTCAGGGAATATCATTTCTTGTAGGTAATTTGGTTTCAGCTTCTCCTTACATTACATATGCGCTTTCAGCTACGATGTTTATTCTTCTGTTTACAGTACCTATATTGACTATGAAAACGCTGGCGGAAGAAAGAAAATTGAAAACGGATCAGATGATATTGACTTATCCTGTGTCAATAGTAAAAGTGGTGTTTGGAAAATATCTGGCGCTGTGTACTTTGTTTCTTGTAGTTAGCGCTGTTACATGTACATATCCTCTCATATTAAGTGGTTATGGTGCAGTTCCTGTTAAGCAGTCACTTACTGCTATTTTTGGAGTGTTTATGTATGGCTGTGCACTTATCGCAATTGGTGTATTTATTTCTTCGATAACAGAGAGCCAGGTAATAGCTGCGATAATAGGTATAGTTACATTGTTTGTGGGATTTATTGCAGGTGATATTGCTGATGCACTGGAACAAAAAATCAGTCCTTTGTCCAAAGTACTAAGGGTACTTGATTTGTATGCTCCTACAGAAAGTTGTTTGAACGGATATATAGAATTAAAAAATGTAGTTTATTATATTTCGGTAATTGTATTATTTTTATTTTTTACTACTCAGTCAATTCAGAAAAAGAAATGGAATTTCAGTTTTAAGAGGATTTCTGATGTCGCATTTTCGCTTGGGTTTGTTGCGATGGCTTTGGTTATTGTGATATTTACAAATTTAACAGTCGGAAAACTGAGTGAAAACAATTCGGCTGCAACGTTGGATATGACTGATGAAAAATTATACAATCTTTCAGATGAGATGAAAGATTATCTTGATGGTTTGAAAAATAATGTATCAATATATCTTTTATATAACGGTGAAAAGATAGACAGTGTTGTGGAGAAAAGTCTTAAGAATATAGATGCTTATTCGAAACATGTCAAAGTGGTTTATAAGGATGTAACTAAGAATCCCGGCTTTTATTCGAGATATACGGAAGAAGTCCCAAATGTAAACAGTATCATTGTGGTAAATGACTCTACAAACAAAAGCAAAGTTATTGATTATTATGATTTGCTGGAAACCAATGTGGACTACATGTCTATGTCTACAAGTACGGAAGGGTATGACTGTGAAGAGTGGGTGGCAACGGGAATAAACTATGTTTTATCTTATAGTAATGCTGTTGTAGGGCATGTTACAGGACATGATGAAAAATTGATTGACTCTTCCTTTGTTGAGACAATTGAAAAACAGAATGCTAAATATGAGTCGATAAATCTTGTTAATACAGATATTGACAAGGATAAATATCAGGCCATTATTTTAGAGGCACCGGGAAGTGATTATTCAAAAGAAGAAGCGGATAAAATTATTAAATTCATTGACGAAGGCGGAAAAGTTTTGATGCTTACCAACGGTGAGTTCTTTATTACATATGAGGACAGCCGAAAGAACGAAGAGATGGTAAACTATGAGTCTATAGCAAAACATTACGGTGTCGGTGTTTATCAAGGAATCACTTTAGAACTTGATCAGAGCAGAATGTACAACAATCCAATGGGAATATTGCTCAAAGACGGACAGGGTGTGGGAGATGCGCTTAAGAATTATGTCTTGTTCGAGAATTCTCAGGGATTGTATTATATGAAAGATGACAAGGCTTATGACGAGGAAAAATACAGATATACATCAGTTTTTGAGACTTCAGAAAATGCTTTAATAAGAAGCGATTTGGCAGGTGACACCTCTGATTTTAAGAAGGAAGAAGGAGATTTAGAGGGAACATTTCCTTTGGTTGTTTCAGTTGAAGAAATAAATCCTGATACAAAGTACAGGGAATATATCAGCGATGAGGAGGAGGTGTTTAAGGGCTCTAATCTGACTGTTGTCGGATCTGCATATGCTTTCAGCGATTATTGCGATGATGTTGTTGCAGGAACGAATATGGAGTTCTTTAAAAATATATTAAAGAGATTTGGAATTGATAGAGAACAAAAGATTGATATACCGACTAAATATGTTATGTACAAAAATCTGACCGTAGACAATCAGAATGTGTACATGCTTGGTATGTTTGTGGCGGTTATAGTTCCTGTAATTATTTTATTGTTTGGAATCGTTAAATGGTTAAGAAGAAGGAGATTATAATGACTGGAAAGCAGAAAAAGTCTTTTTTGGTGACGTTTATCGTAATGCTTGTTGTTTTGTCAGCGTATTTTACTGTGGAATTAAAAAGTATGAATGAAGAAGCCGGTAAGAAGGATTCAACAAAAAAATATATAGAAGTATTTGAGATGGATGATACGGATTCCGTAATTGAATTGTCATATACAGTGGACGATGATAAAATTGTGCTTAAAAAGGATGAAAAAGGAGAATGGTCAGGAGAAGAAATTGAAAAACCGGACACTAAGATAATTAAGCAAGAGTTCCTAACACAGTTGTCATATGTAGTTGCAGATGAGGCGATTGATGATGATTCTGATGAGAGTCAGTTTGGTTTTGATAAACCGCTGCATGAAATAGAAATAGTATTAGAAAGTGGCGAAAAGCACAAGTTTGTAATCGGAGCTAAAAATGTCTTTGATAATTCTGTTTATTATATGAAAAAAGACAATGATGCGACTGTGTATGTGATAGATTCGGTACTTCATGAAACTTTTAGCAAAACCAGAGACCAACTTGAAAAGCAAGAGGAAACTGTAAGTGAGAAGTAGCAGATTTATCTGCGGATTCGAGCTGGAATTGCTGAAAGGCGGAATAGTTACGTATGTAATTTTAAATAATATAAAAGTTCTTGAATTTTTTAGTGAAAAATGGTAAGATAATTTACGCATCTCAAATAAGCAGATGCGTTTAAATGCAGACGTGGCGGAATTGGCATACGCGCATGATTCAGGTTCATGTCCGGGCAACTGGGTGTGGGTTCAAGTCCCATCGTCTGCATCAAAGAGTCCTTATTTTTAGGGGCTCTTTTATATTGCCAAGTGTGAAGAAACATAATAAAAATAAAAAACTGAAAAATAAATTGAAAAAAGTGTTGACATATATGTTGAATGCTGATATTATATATCTTGCGTCAAGCAAAACAAATGATGCATGCGGAAGTGTCGGAATTGGCAGACGAGCAAGACTAAGGATCTTGTGCTGGCAACAGCGTGTGGGTTCAAGTCCCATCTTCCGCATTAAAGTGAGCCGAGCTTTTTGCTCGGCTTTTTGTATGCATAAAAGGAAATGCACTCTCGTGCTTGCACGAAAGGGTGCATTTTCTTTTGTGCATAAATAAAGATTTATTTGGCAAAGCCCTGCGAGTCACGTGAGAAGGAGTCCCTTGAAACCCTTGAAAACTTATTGATTGCTTTGTTACTTTTTTGTGGTACTAAAAAAGAAATTGTGGTAAGATACTTATATAGTATAGATACTTGCTGGAATTTTACGTAACTGGATTTGACATGTTGTAAGAACGGCTTGTATGGGAGAGAGTATTCTTGATTGTGAGGTGGTCGGATGAATGTAAGAGAACAATCAGAATCAATTGAAAAACAGATATTGAGTCCTTATGCGTCCCTCAGTGTCAACAGCCTTGGAAGAGATAGGGAAGAGGCTCAGTGTGATATGAGAACTATCTATCAGAGAGACAGAGATAGGATTATCCATTGTAAGGCATTCAGGCGATTGAAACATAAGACCCAGGTTTTCCTGGCACCTCAGGGAGATCATTACAGAACCAGACTTACCCATACTTTGGAAGTGGCGCAGATTGCGAGATCTATTGCAAAGGCACTTAGGTTGAACGAAGATTTAACTGAAGCAATTGCCCTTGGTCATGATTTGGGACACACGCCATTTGGGCATTGTGGAGAAGATGCGCTTAACCAGGTATGTTCATTTGGGTTCAAACATTATGAACAGAGTATCAGAGTGGTTGAAGTGTTAGAGAACAATGGAGAGGGACTGAATCTGACGAAGGAGGTCAGAGATGGCATATTGAATCATAAGACATCAGGAAGTCCTAAGACGTTGGAAGGTCAGGTGGTAAGATTGTCTGACAAGATAGCATATATTAATCATGACATAGATGATGCAATCAGAGGGCATATTATTACCGAGGCAGATATTCCAAAAGAATACAAAGATATTCTTGGGGATACAACTAAGAAGAGGTTGGATACTTTGATAAAGGACATCGTTGTCAACAGCATTGACAAGCCTTCAATTCTTATGTCGCAAGAGGTTGAGAAGGCCATGATGGAACTTAGAGTTTTTATGTTTAATTATGTATATACTAATCCAAAAGCCAAGGCTGAAGAGGTCAAGGCTAAGGAGATGCTCAAGCAGTTGTTCGCCTACTATATGAAACATGTAGATGAACTGCCGGATGAGTTCATATATCTTATAAAAGAACGAGGTCAGGATGAGGAGAGAAGTGTCTGCGATTACATTGCAGGGATGAGCGATCAGTATTCTGTTGATAAGTTCAAAGAGATTTATATTCCAAAGGCTTGGAAGTTTTAATTTGTTATGAAGGGATGAAAGAATGTTTTTTCCGGATGAATTAATTGAAGACATTAGAATGAAGAATGATATAGTGGATGTCATTGGTGGATATGTAAAACTCAAGAAGCAGGGCAGTACTTATTTTGGACTGTGTCCGTTTCACAATGAAAAATCACCATCTTTTTCTGTTACACCATCAAAGCAGATGTATTACTGTTTCGGTTGCGGCGAAGGTGGAAATGTTATTACTTTCATTATGAAGTATGAAAATTACAATTTTGTGGAAGCTGTTGAAATGCTTGCAGAGAAGGCGGGCGTTGAACTTCCAAAAGCTGAGTATTCAAAAGAAGCGCAGGAGCGTGCGGATTTGAGAAAGGCTGTACTTGAAGCTAACAAAGAGGCGGCAAAGTATTTTTATCATATGCTAAAGACAGAACACGGTAGTGTTGCTTACAGATATTTAAAAGAGAGAGGATTGACGGATGAGACCATTACCGGCTTTGGACTGGGATATTCAGACAAAGTGAGCGGGGGTTTATATGCTTACCTGAAAGGCAAAGGATTCAAAGATCAGGTGCTGAAGGAGACGGGGTTATTTACTTATGACAGACAAAATGTGGGTGATAAGTTTTTTAACAGAGTAATGTTCCCGATTATGGATGTCAATAACAGGGTTATTGCTTTTGGAGGCAGAGTTATGGGAGATGGAAAACCAAAGTATCTCAACTCGCCGGAGACAAAAGTATTTGATAAGAGTCGTAACCTTTATGGGCTCAACGTTGCAAGAACTTCAAGAAAGAATTATCTTCTGATTTGTGAAGGTTATATGGATGTTATTTCACTTCATCAGGCAGGCTTTAACAATGCGGTTGCTGCACTTGGAACCTCATTTACTTCGGGACATGCTTCCCTTATAAAGAGATACGCAAAGGAAGTCGTTCTCACGTTTGACAGCGATGAAGCCGGAAGAAAAGCAGCAATGAGAGCAATTCCTATCCTTAAGGGTGCAGGAATAGCGATAAAAGTGCTTGATATGAAGCCTTACAAAGATCCTGATGAGTTTATTAAGGCGTTAGGACCAAAAGCCTATGAGGAGAGAATCAATAACGCAACAAACTACTTTATATTTGAAGTGGGACAGGTTATGCAGAATTATGATCTGTCAGATCCTCAGGGGAAGACTGATTTTCACAATCATGTTGCACAGATGTTGTTGGAATTCCCAGATGAGATTGAGAGAATTAATTATATAGACGCAGTTTCCGGAATATATGGTATTCCGAGAGATGCATTGGACAAATTAGTCAAGAGAAAGGCGCTCACCTACACTCCGGGTAGTGAGAAACAGAGAAGTACGGAAGAGATTAACAAGATTAAAAAAGTCGTTGAGGATGGAACGATAAAAGCACAAAAGATACTGATTACGTGGATAATCGAGGAACCGGAATTGTTTGATATTGTTTCGGAGTATATTGAGCCGGAAGATTTTGTGGAACCGTTTTATCGTGAAGTTGCCGGCATTTTTTGGGAACAGTTACGGAATGGAGAGGTAAATCCGGCAAAGATTATCGATCATTTTGTCAGCGAGGAGGAACACAAGAAAGCGGCCGGACTATTTAATTCTCCACTTAGTGAAAAATTAACACAGACAGAAAAAGAAAGAGCGTTGAATGATACTATTATAAAAATTAAAAAGAACAGTTTGGATTATCAGGCAGCAAATGCTAAAGATATAGCACAGATGCAGAAAATAATAATGGAGCAGACAAAGTTACAAAAAATTCACATTAGGTTATAGTGTGGTTCGGAAAATCAGAAAGGGATTTTGGAGGCGCTTATGGGTAGAAAGAAGAAAGAAACGGAAATAATTAAAAAGATTGAAACCCCTGAAGTTGATGATTCGGTTGTTATGGATGATTTTGATTTTGAACATCTGGTTCCGCAGGAAGATGAATTGAAAGAAATCGAGGATGAGTTTGAGGAAGATGATGATTCCTACAATTTTGACGGTGAGATTGCAAATGTAGAAGTGGGTGATTCCGTTAAGATGTATCTCAGAGCAATCGGACAGTACAAACTGCTTGATGCGGATGAAGAAGTCAGACTTGCAAAGAAGATTGAAAAGGGTAAGTTTGCGCGTATTTTTCTAGAAAAATCTGAAGGGATAGAGTCAGAGTATACTATGGAATATGATCAGGGCGGAGATATTATTGATTATATTGCAGAGGCATTTGAGGATGACAAGATTCCTGAAAAAATCAGAAAAGGAAAGAAACTTACAGAAAAAGAAAAGGCGGAACTTAGAGCAATTGAACTCGAAGGGGAAGACGCAAAGAGCCAGCTGGTAAATGCAAATCTCAGACTGGTTGTAAATAATGCAAAAAAATATAAATCAAATAAGACAATGACATTTCTTGATTTGATTCAGGAAGGAAATATAGGACTGATGAAGACAGCAGACAAGTTTGATTACAGAATGGGACACAGATTCAGTACCTACGCAACCTGGTGGATTAAACAGGCGATAACAAGATCTCTGATGGATCAGGACAGAAATATCAGAATACCTGTGCATCTTCAGGAATCCCTTTCAAAACTTAACAAAGCTTCAAAGAAGCTTGTGCAGGAGCTTGACAGAGATCCGTCTGTTGAAGAAGTTGCAAAGGAAGCTGATATGTCTCTGTCAAAAGCAAAAGAACTCTACAGGTATATGCAGGATACGGAGTCTTTGGACAAGCCGGTTGGTGAAGAAGAAGATACAAACAGAGGAACGCTCATTTCCGATGAAAAGGCAATTATGCCGGATGAGAATGCCGTGAATATAGGACTTCATGATGATCTTGAAAAGATTATGGAGACCCTTGATGTCAGAGAAAAGAAGATTATTTCTGAGAGAAACGGCTGGAATGACGGCAGAATTAAGACATTAGAAGAGATTGGCGAAGAATTAGGAATTACAAGAGAAAGAGTAAGACAGATTGAATCAAGAGCAATGCGTAAGTTGAAAAACAAAGCGTACAGGATGGATTTGGAGTCTTACCTGAAGGATTAAAAATGAAATTATCAAAAAGACTTGAATTAGTGGCGAAAATGGTTTCACCGGGAGGTGTGATAGCTGATATAGGAACAGACCATGGGTATGTTCCTATTTATCTTATAGAGAATAATATTTGCGACAGAGCATATGCTGCAGATATAAATAAGGGACCGCTGGAGCGTGCTGATGCACATATACGTGAATGTGGTTTGGCAGATAAGATTGAGACAGTACTTAGTGATGGAATGGCCAAACTTCAGGGGAGAGGTATAAATAAAGTAATAGTTGCCGGAATGGGAGGAGAACTGATTTGTAAGATTGTAGATAATTCTCCTATTGTCGATGAACTTGATGAGATGGTTTTGTCTCCGCATTCTGATATTTATAAGGTGAGAAAATGTATATTGGAAAAGGGCTTTTGTATCATTGACGAAAGAATGGTAAAAGATGCCGGAAAGTATTACATAGTAATAAAATGTATCCGAACAGATTCAAAAGAGAGCTTCCAACATAGGTGTGGGTATGATGAGTTTGAACTTACATACGGAAGAATGCTCTTTGAAAACAAAGATGAAGTATTCTTTGAATATCTTAACAATAAAATTGATAAATATAATAGTATAATGCAAGGTCTTGGAGATAGCGATTCGGCCAGAGCAAAATACGAGGAATTATCAAGAAAGTCAGAACAGTGCAAAATAGCTATTGAAAAGATGAAGGAGTGAATGCGAATATGATAGTTACTTACAAAGGAACAAAAAAGGAGTATGCTGAAGGAACTCAGATATTAGAAATTGCAGAGGAACACAAGGGTGATTATCAGTATGATATTCTTCTCGCAAAGAAAAACGGTGCTTTGTGCGAATTAACAAAAAAAATAACTGAAGATTGTGAACTGGATTTTGTTGGTGCAGATACCGGGTGTGGTAATTCCACATACAAGAGAAGTGCTTTGTTAATAATGCTTAAAGCGTTTTATAAAGTTGTGGGAAGAGAAGAATTGAAAAATGTTTCTGTTCAATTTTCAATAAGTAAAGGTTATTATTGTTCAATTGACGGTGATGTAGAAGTGACAGAAGAACTGCTTGCCAGTGTGGAAAAAGAAATGCACAGACTGGTTGATGAAGCTATACCGATCAATAAGATTACAATGCATATAGATGAAGCAAAGAAAAAATGTGAAGAGTATGGCATGCTTCAAAAGGTTAATCTCTACAAATACAGAAGATCTTCAGGAATTAATATGTATGAATTGATGGGATTTGAAGATTATTTCTATGGATATATGGTTCCGAATACAAAATACATAAAACTCTTCAAGTTATACAAGTATGATCAGGGATTTGTAATACAGCTCCCTACAAAAGAAAAACCTGAAGAATTAATGCCTTTTGAGCCAAAGCAAAATATTTATCAGGCATTAAAAGAGGCAACAATATGGGGCATTGAACAAGGCGCTCCAAATGTCGGGGCTATAAATGACAAGATAGTTAAGGGAGAGATAAACGATCTTATGCTTGTTCAAGAGGCTTTTCAGGAAAAGAAACTTGCAGAACTGGCAGAAGTGATCGCATCGAAAAAAGATATCAGATTTGTAATGATAGCAGGACCTTCATCATCGGGCAAGACTACAACGTCTCACAGGCTGAGTGTTCAGTTACTGGCAAAAGGATTAAAACCTATTCCGATTCCGGTAGATAATTACTTTGTAAACAGAGAAGATACTCCAAGGGATGAAAATGGGGAACTTGATTACGAAGTCCTTGAAGCACTTGACGTAGAACTATTTAATGAACATATGGTAAGACTTGCAAGAGGTGAGAGAGTGGAACTTCCTAGTTTCAATTTTCTCACAGGAAGAAGAGAGTATCATGGCAATTACCTGCAGCTAAAAGAAAATGAGGTTCTGGTAATAGAGGGTATTCACTGTCTTAACAGCGCAATGTCATATTCTATTCCGGAGGAGCAAAAGTTTAAGATATATATAAGTGCGCTTACGCAGTTAAATATTGATGAGCATAATCGTATTTCGACGTCAGATCTCAGGTTGTTGAGAAGAATAGTTCGTGATGCAAGAACAAGAGGAAACAGTGCTACTGACACAATTGGAATGTGGCATCTTGTAAGAAGGGGAGAAGAAAATAATATTTTCCCATATCAGCAGATTGCAGATGCAGTATTTAATTCAGCTATGATATATGAGATTTCAGTGTTGAAACAGTATGCGGAGCCATTGCTGTTTAGCGTTGAGAAAAATACTAAAGAATACTATGAGGCAAAGAGGCTTCTTAAGTTTCTTAATTATTTTCTGGGAGTACCGGCAGAAAGTGTTCCAAAGAACTCAATTTTGAGAGAGTTTATTGGTGGGAGCTGTTTCAACGTGTAATAAGTGAGATGAGATTGTACTGTTAGGCGTACTGTCAGAAAAAAAGATTGATTTAGATAATGATATCATATACAATATAAAATCGAGTAGGACAGATGATCGCAGCTGCTATTGCCGAAAGGACGCAGGTGAGGAAAGTCCGGGCTTCATAGGGCAGGATGCCAGATAACGTCTGGTGGAGGTGACTCCCAGGATAGTGCAACAGAAATATACCGCCATATTTATATGGTAAGGGTGGAATGGCAGTGTAAGAGACTACCGCCTTGCTGGTAACAGGAAGGGCACATGTAAACCCCATCCGAAGCAAGACCGAACAGAGAGCATAAGGTGGCCCGCCTGCTTTCGGGTAGGTTGCTTGAGTCTGTTGGTGACAACAGACCTAGATAGATGATCATCCACGACATAACCCGGCTTACCGTTCTACTCGATTTGATGTTGATACTGTTGGATTTTTTATTTTAAAGAATTCGACAGTATTTTTTTTGAGAAACTACTGCATTAAAAATAATGTGATATTCAACAGTACAAATTGCTTTAGTATGCTGTTGAATATATTGATTTATGCAATGCAACGGCAACTTATGTTCTCAGGAATTGGTATTGCATAAAAAAATGAATAATATCCTGTGCGTGAAAATATAATATAAAAAGTGAATTGAATGTGACAGGAGATTATATTGGAGATACTTAAAGGGCTTTTTAAAGGGCTGACCGTTTCAACTTTAATATCAGTTGTTGGAATTCTTATAGGTGCATTTATTATACTTAAAATGAATTTGGATGATTCCTCGCTAAAGATGATAGTATGCATTACATATTTCGTGGCTGCGTTCTTTGGAGGAATAGTTATGGCAAGTGCAGGAAAAAATAGAAAATTTCTGTGGGGAATGACTTGCGGAGTACTTTATTTTTTGATTATACTAATATTGTCTTTGATTGTTCCGGAAAAAGAGGTGGCAGATAAGTTGAGTGTATTTACATGTTTTACTATTTGCACTGTATCCGGATGCTTGGGAGGAATGATTTGCAGATAATTATATGAGCATAAGAATTAGAAAAGCAGGCATTAGAGCTGATAAAAAAATAGTTTGAAAAATGCCTTTGTTGTGCTATAATAGGCAAAGAGTGTTTCTAATGGACAATTAGGGACAAATTAAACTAATGGAGGATTATCATGAAACACATTAAAACATTAACAACAAAAACTTTAAAAGATACTATGAAAAAAGGTGGATGTGGTGAGTGCCAGACTTCATGTCAGTCAGCATGTAAGACATCTTGTACAGTAGGAAACCAGACTTGCGAAAACAAATAAGATAAATACAAGTTATACTTATAACAGAGCCGATGGAAACGTCGACTCTGTTATAGTGCGTTAATTTGAGAATAATATTTTATTTGATATAATTTTATAATTTAATACAGTTGAAAAGAGGATAAAAAATTGATTCACCAGTATAAAAGCAATGGATATAACATTGTTCTTGACGTGAACAGTGGTGCTGTTCATGTTGTGGATGATATTGTTTATGATGTCATTGCAATGTATGAAGATAATGATAAGGCTTCTATCATTGAAAAACTTGGAACGACCTATGATAAAAATGAGATTGAGGAAGTTTTAGAAGAGATAGAAGAACTTAAGAATGATGGACAATTGTTTACCGAGGATATATACGAACCATATATTGATGGTTTGAAAGACAGAGAAACAGTAGTGAAGGCTTTGTGTCTGCATATAGCACACGATTGTAACCTTGCATGCAAATATTGTTTTGCAGAAGAGGGTGAGTATCATGGCAGAAGAGCACTGATGAGTTTTGAAACAGGAAAGAAAGCACTTGATTTCCTTGTAAAGAATTCAGGAAAAAGAGTGAATCTTGAAGTGGATTTCTTCGGTGGAGAGCCTTTGATGAATTGGGAAGTTGTAAAACAACTTGTGGAGTATGGTCGTTCACTTGAAAAACCATACAACAAGAAGTTTAGATTTACTTTGACTACTAATGGTGTACTGCTCAATGATGAGATTATGGAGTATGTCAACAAAGAGATGTCAAACGTTGTGTTGAGTCTTGACGGTCGAAAAGAAGTAAACGATGAGATGAGACCATTCAGAAACGGTAAGGGAAGTTATGATTTGATTGTTCCTAAGTTCCAGAAACTTGCAGATAGCAGAAATCAGACGAATTATTATGTCAGAGGAACTTTTACAAATCAGAATCTTGATTTTTCAGAAGATGTTAAGCATTTTGCTGATCTTGGATTTAAGCAAATGTCTATAGAACCGGTTGTGGCTTCAGAAAGTGAAAAATATGCCATAAGCGAGAAGGATCTTCCAAAGATAATGGAAGAGTACGACAAGTTGGCTCTTGAGTACATAAAGAGACACAAAGAGGGAAGAGGATTTAATTTCTTCCACTTTATGATTGATTTAACTCAGGGACCTTGTGTTGCAAAAAGATTATCCGGATGTGGTTCCGGAACAGAGTATCTTGCCGTAACACCTTGGGGTGATTTGTATCCGTGTCATCAGTTTGTTGGAAATGAAGATTTCCTCTTAGGAAATGTTGATGAGGGCGTTGTGAGAAATGATATTGTTTCTCAGTTTAAACACTGCAATGTTTACTCAAAAGATAAGTGTAAGAACTGTTTTGCCAAGTTCTACTGCAGTGGTGGATGCGCAGCAAATTCATACAATTTCCACGGCACAATAAATGATGCGTATGATGTGGGATGCGAGATGCAAAGAAAAAGAGTTGAGTGCTCAATAATGATAAAAGCTGCTTTGAACGATGAAGAGTAAGCAGTGAATATAAAAGAAAGAGGTTTTAAACAATGAAAAAAATGACTAGAACAAAGGGGATTTTGTGCTTTGTAGTATCAGTACTTGTTATTGTACTCTTAGGTCTCCTTGTAGTTAACGGAACTCCAAATTGGGATAAACTTGGAAAATGGAAGAAGAGTGGACAGGCTTCTAACATCAAACTCGGTCTTGACTTAGAGGGTGGTGTCAGTGTTACTTATCAGGTATCAAAAGAAAATGGTAAGTGGACAGAGCAGAACTTAGCTGATACAAGAAGCAAATTGGAAGAAAGAATCCACGATTTCAGTAACGAAGCAACAGCTTACAAAGAAGGCGATGACAGAATTACAGTTGAAATCCCTGGAGAGACAGATATTCAGTCAGTTCTTGACAGACTTGGTGCAACAGGTGAACTTTACTTCTGTACAAAACTTGCAGATGATGGAAATGTAGAAGTTGAAGGTCATGAGATATATGAACTCAAAGAAGGTGCATACGCAGGAAAGTACGAAGTATGGCTTACAGGAGAGCAGGTTGCCAGTGCTGAAGGACAGATGGTTACAGATGATAATACAAAAGCTTCTGAGGCAGTAGTATCTCTTACATTCGGTGATGAAGGGGCAACAGCATTTGGAAATATGACATCAGCACATGTAAATGACCAGACTTTCATTATCTACGATGATGATGTAATCAGTGCTCCAACAGTTAAGTCAGCAATTACAAACGGAAAAGCACAGATTGATGGTATGAAGGATCTCGAAGAGGCTCAGGCTCTTGCAACAGGTATCAGAAATGGTGCTCTTGATCTTAAACTTGACAGAATCAGTTCTAAAGTAGTTAGTGCTCAGCTTGGTACAGATGCATTATCAAAGAGTGTTAAGGCCGGTATTATCGGTATCTTACTTATTATCCTTTTCTTACTCTTCGTATACAGAGTGCCGGGTATTGCTGCAGGATTTGCACTTATTTCATACACAGAACTTATTATGCTTGTATTAAATGCATATGATATTACATTAACACTTCCTGGTATTGCCGGTATTATCCTTGGTATAGGTATGGCGGTTGATGCAAATGTTATTATTTACGCACGTATCAGAGAAGAGATTGCCAAAGGTAAGACAGTTAAGAGTGCTATTAAGCTTGGTTTTGAAAAAGCCACATCAGCAATCGTTGACGGTAACATTACAACATTTATTGCAGCAATGATTCTTATCTGGAGAGGTTCAGGATCAGTTAGAGGTTTCGGACAGACTCTTGGAATAGGTATCGTTATTTCAATGTTTACTGCATTAGTTGTATCAAGAGGTATTGTTTGGTTCTTATATTACATGGGATTTGATAAAGAAGTATTCTATGGAAAAGAAGAAGCTAAGAAACCATTTGATTTTATTTCAAAGAGATATATTTGTTTTGCAATTTCAGCAGCTGTTGCTGTTGCAGGTATTGCAGCTATGGCTATCAACTCAGGAGCAGGAAAAGATGCTTTCTACTTCAGTATTGAGTTTGCAGGTGGTACATCAACAGCAGTTGAATTCGATGGAAAAGTTGACGTAGATAAGCTTAACAAAGAAATCGTTCCTGCAATCGAAAAGGAACTTGGTATCAGCGGAGTTCAGAGTCAGATTGACAGAGAGACAGGACTTGTAACATTTAAGACACCTGCTCTTGACAAGGACAAGACAGCTAAATTAAAAGATCTTTTAGTTAAGAACTATAAAGCTAAAGATTCAGAGGATAATTTCCTCCCTGAGTTTATCAGTGGTACAGTTAGTAAGGAAATGAGAACAAATGCTATTCTTGCTACAATTGTTGCAACAATCTGCATGCTTATTTATATCTGGTTCAGATTCAAAGACATCAGATTTGCAGGATCTGCAGTTTTAGCTTTGATTCACGACGTATTCCTTGTAGTTGCATTCTATGCTATTTCAAGAACACTTGTTGGAACAAACTTTATCGCATGTCTTTTGACATTGGTAGGTTATTCAATCAATGCAACAATCGTTATCTTTGACCGTATCAGAGAGAACAAAGCTGTTATGAAGAGAACAGATGATATTAAGGATGTTGTAAATACAAGTATTACACAGACACTTACAAGATCTATTTATACATCACTTACAACATTCGTAATGGTATTCATGATTTATATCATGGGTGTATCATCAATTCAGGACTTCACATTACCACTTATGGTTGGTATTATCGTAGGTGGATACTCATCAGTATTCCTTACAGGTTCTGTATGGTACATGTTTGTTGCTAAGAAGTATAGTAATAACAAATAATATATAAACAAGTATACTATATTAAGATACATTTATAGGTAGGGCGGTATCATGGTTGGTACCGCCCTACCTAGTACATTTTAGACGGTATAACTAAGAAGCAGATGTCCCCCTCCTCTAAACAAAGTGAAGGTGGGGGTAAGAAAATTTACTGAGTAGGGGTCCAATCTCCTTCTCAGTTATAAGCCTCCGGCGGATTGCAGAAATGCGCAGATGAAAAT
>JAEELL010000059.1 GCA_016282745.1 Lachnospiraceae bacterium | reverse complement strand
GAGCAGATGGAGCTTGAGTTCTTCTGTGAGCCCGGAACAGACCTTGAGTGGTTCCAGTACTGGAGAGGTTTCTGCCGTGACTGGTTATTAAGCCTTGGAATCAAAGAAGAAGAAATGAGACTTAGAGATCACTCTCCTGAAGAGTTATGTTTCTACTCTAAGGGAACAACAGATATCGAGTTCTTATTCCCATTCGGATGGGGAGAACTTTGGGGAATCGCAGACAGAACTGATTACGATTTAACACAGCATCAGGAATTATCAAAAGAAGATTTGACATACTTTGATGATGAGAAACGTGAGAGGTACGTACCATACGTTATCGAGCCATCACTTGGTGCAGACCGTGTCACACTTGCTTTCCTTTGTGCTGCATACGATGAAGAAAACATCGGTACAGAAGAAAAGCCTGACATGAGAACAGTTATGCACTTCCATCCTGCAATCGCACCTGTTAAGGTAGGTGTGTTACCACTTTCAAAGAAGTTAAATGAAGGTGCAGAAAAGGTATTTGCTGAACTCAGCAAATACTATAACTGTGAATTTGACGACAGAGGAGCTATCGGAAAGAGATATCGTCGTCAGGATGAAATCGGAACACCTTGGTGTGTAACATACGATTTCGATTCAGAGGAAGACGGATGTGTTACAGTTCGTGACCGTGACACAATGCAGCAGGAAAGAATCAAGATCGAAGATCTTAAAGCATACTTCGAAGAGAAGATGGAATTTTAGAATAAGATTAATATGTTAATTAATCATAGTATAAGATAATCAAGGTGTTGAGAAAGTATTTTAATTATTTGTTGGAAATGCGCTTAATACCTTGATTTTTTTTGGAGGTTTAGTTATGAAAGATTTTTTGAATAAGATTATATCGTTAGTTTTAGTTGTTATTTTTATAGCGAGTTCGGGAAGTTGTTATGTAGATAACTCAAAAAAAGTTTATGCTGATGAAACTGATTTATCTAAGACGGTTGTTTCAATTCAATATATTTCAAATAACAAATGGGAAATAATAGAAAATACTCATGGATCATATATTCACAGTGTTTATAACAGGGATTGGTACTTCAATTATAATATAAGAAGTTTACTTGAAGTGGGGGATGTATTGGTAGTCAATTATAATGATGACACAAAAAAAGAATACAGCTTCGATGGAGAGAGAACTTTTAGAAGTGCAGGAGGCGAACAAATAGATTATTATGATGTGAAGTTTGATTCGACACAGGATAAAGAACACTGGGTGGTGAATGGTTTATACGAGGTCACAATACAGTATGAAGGTGCGAAAACAAGTAGGTATTTAACTATAGTGGAGGACAGTGTTACAGATATTGAATTTGAACTGGCGAATCCGATAGTGATAGAAGAGAATACCGGAGGAGAGATTCAAAATGATTTCTATTATTATTTCTTTGATTATTCGTTTATAAAAAGCGAGGGGAATAAATTTGTTTTTCACTTCATAAGTGGAAAAGAAAACGAATATATCTATGACAGTTCAAAAGAAGGATTCTTTGATGAAAGTGGAAACAGGCTTAATGGAATGCTGATATACCATGATGCTATACCAAATCAATATGAAGAGCATTGGGTGGCAGGAGGAACATATAAATTTGAGTTTGTTGCCCATGATTGTATTTTTGAAATACCGGTAACAATTAGTGTAGCCACACAAGGAGAGGTAGAAAACACCACTGAAGCAGATATATCAAAAGAAACAACAGCAATAGAAACTACCACTGAAGCAGATATACCAAAAGAAACAACAGCAATAGAAACTACTAGTGAAGCGGATATATCAAAAGAAACAACAGCAATAGAAACTACTACTGAAGCAGATATACAAAAAGAAACAACGGCAATAAAAACTACCACTGAAGCAGATATATCAAAAGAAACAACAGCAATAGAAACTACTACTGAAGCAGATATACAAAAAGAAACAACAGTAGTGAAAACAACTACGGAAGCAACTACTGCAAATGAGAAAGTGATTGAAAGTGTTCAGAAACCAACATTAAAGTCTGCCACAAAGAAAAAGAATAAGGCGAAGATAACACTAGCATTGGGTAAAAAAATAAATGGCATTAAAGGTTATGAAATCAGATTTTATAAATCAAAGAATGCTGCAAAAAAGAATAAAAATGCTTTGGCAAAAATTACAGTTGTCGGTGGAATGAAAAATATCAAAGTGTCTGTAAAGAAAATCAGAAAAAGAAAAAATATGTTTGTTAGAGTGAGAGGCTACAAAACTGTAAATGGTATTAGAATATACAGCAAGTGGTCAAATATTAAAAAATTAGAAGTAAAGAAGAAATAAAGAACATCAAAGAACAAAAGGGGTGTTACACTGACTGGCGTTGGTGCAATGCTCCTTTTGCTTTTTATTTGGAGTCTAAAAAAGCAATTTGCTGTTAACGAAAATCCACACTTTATTGAAGGTGTAATATTTTACTAAAAATAGTAAAATATTAAGTAAGTTTAACGATTATTAACAATTTAATGATATGATATTTCTATTCGAGATTGTCGAGAAAAATCGCTTTTCGGACAATTAATAGGCAATAGGAGGATGTAATTAATGAAAATTGTTCAAAGTGTAAAAGAAAACAGAGTTTTGTGGGCGGAAAAGGAGATCGGAAACCTTGGAGAAAACTATAATTTTGATCAGGATACTATCAGAGTTGACAGTTCTGAAAAGTATCAGCAGATTATAGGCTTTGGTGGCGCTTTCACAGAGGCAGCAGCTTACACTCTCAAAAACACTTCGGAAGAAAATCAGAAAGAGATAATTAAAGCATACTTCGATAAAGAAGCCGGTATCGGCTATAACATCGGAAGAACAACAATTCACGGTTGTGACTTTTCTCTTGAACCATATACATATGTGGAAGAGGGAGATTATGAATTGAAGACATTTGATATGTCAAGAGATTATGAGGCTATCATTCCTATGATTAAGATGGCAGAAGAGAGCGCAGGGCATAAGCTTTGTCTTCTTGCTTCACCTTGGAGCCCTCCGGCATTTATGAAGGACAGCAAAGACATTAATCACGGAGGCGAACTTCTCAAAGAGAATTACGGATACTGGGCAAAATACATGGTCAAATACATCAAGCAGATGAGAGCGGAAGGATTTGATATTAACATGGTCAGTGTTCAGAATGAGCCACAGGCTGTTCAGACATGGGCTTCATGTATTTACGATGCAACACAGGAGGCGGAATTTGCATGTGATTATTTGTACGAAGAATTGAAGAAAGAAGGTCTGGCAGACAAAGTTAAGATTATTATCTGGGATCATAACAGAGATATAATATACAGAAGGGTAAAAGAATCAATGTCTTATGATAAGTCGGATGAAAAGATTTGGGGCGTTGCATATCACTGGTATTGTTGTAACAAATCAGAGAATCTTGCAATGGTTCACAAGGATTATCCGAATCTTCATCTCATTTTTACAGAAGGTTGTGTTGAACTTGTTAATGTGTCAGGAAGTACAAGCTCAAAAGAGGGGGCCGGTGCATGGACACACGGCGAAACTTACGGAAGAAATATTATCAATGACATGAACAATTTCTGTGAAGGATGGATTGACTGGAACCTGCTTTTAAATGAGCAGGGTGGACCAAACTATGTTGGTAACTTCTGCGAAGCACCTATCATGGTAGACAGAAACGAAAACAAGGTTTTGAAGAATGTTTCGTATTTCTACATTGGACATTTTTCAAAATATATTCAGCATGGAGCAACCAGAATAGACACCATGAATGACGTGGAATTCGGATTGTATACAGCAGCATTTAAGAATCCGGACGGAAGTATTGTAGTAGTTGCACAGCACGAGAGCGAAGAAGAGAGAAAGGTTGCATTGGTAGTTGATGGAAAAGGTGTTGATGTGATTCTTCCGGCTCATTCCATAACAACATTTATCATCTAGAAATATTGTGACAATAATTGAATTGTTAATTCGATTTCATAAATGAAAATATAATGTCGGTTTTGTATAGAATTGCCTATGCAAAACCGATATTTTTTTGGGATTATGCTGATACTTTTTGCCTTGACTATAATTATTGGTATGTTATAATCTATTATGTGTGCTTGCATGCGGGTATGTTGTTATAATGAGCCGTTTTGCTTGTTTTAGTGTGTAATAGGCTTGTTTACTTAAAACCGGGTGGAAGACATATATTAGACGATATGAATTGTTAATGGAGCCATCCAACAATTCATAACATAAAAATACTAAAGTTTTAGGAGGAAAAATTAATGGCAAACAAATGGGTTTATACCTTTGCTGAAGGTAACATGTCCATGCGTAACTTACTCGGTGGTAAGGGCGCTAACCTTGCTGAGATGACAGAAATCGGTCTTCCAGTACCACAGGGTTTCACAATTACAACAGAGGCATGTACACAGTATTATGAAGATGGTCGTATGATTAACGACGAAATCATGGCACAGGCTATGGAAGGTGTAAAATGGATGGAAGAAGTTAACGGAAAGAAATTCGGTGATCTTCAGAATCCATTATTAGTATCTGTTCGTTCAGGTGCTAGAGCATCAATGCCAGGTATGATGGATACTATTCTT
>JAEELL010000058.1 GCA_016282745.1 Lachnospiraceae bacterium | reverse complement strand
CAATCTCCTTCTCAGTTATAAGCCTCCGGCGGATTGCAGAAATGCGCAGATGAAAATGTCAGCATGAGATAACTTACAGAGTAAATTATCTCATGACTGACGCGCATTTCGCAGCAAGAACGCTGAGGCGTTCTTGAATATAAGTGCACAGGAGAAGGTTAAATGGAAAATGAAGAAAATATCAGTGCGAGAAAAATAGCAATACGGGCATTGTTGGTGGCTTTGGCAATGGTGTTATCTTTTATTGAAAGTCAAATACCTATTGGTGTTATGGTACCGGGTATGAAGTTGGGACTGACAAATATAGTTGTTATGGTGGCACTATATAGGCTGGATGAAAAAGAGGCAATTATTATTAATGTCATTAGGATTTTTCTTGTAGGGTTTACTTTTGGAAATCTTTTTTCAATAGCGTACAGTCTGGCGGGTGGAATACTGAGTGGCATAGTAATGATTTTGCTGAAAAAAACCAAAAAAGTCGGTATGACTACAGTCAGTGTCGCAGGTGGAATTTCCCACAATGTTGGGCAGATTATCGTTGCGATGGTTGTGATGAATACAAATGCAATATTGTATTATCTCTTAGTTTTGTGGATAACGGGTGTATTTGCCGGAGTTGCTATTGGTATATTATCAGCTGAAGTTATAAAAAGATTACCAAGACAATTCAAGTGAAAATAAGTGCGCGGAATTAGGATGGAGAATGATGAAATTAAAAAAATATATAGTAATGTTAATGATAATAACTGCAGCTTCTTTGTGTGGATGCAGGGATAATAACGGAATAATGAACAATGGTAAAATAAGTGAAGAAACCAGAGATGTTTTTGCTATGGACACGTATATGACACTCACAGCTTACGGTGAAAATGCAAAAGATGCAATTGATGAAGCGGTGGATGAAATACAGAGACTTGATGATATGTTTAGTGTTGGAAACAAAAACAGTGAAGTCACTATTTTAAATGATAATGGTTCGGAAATTATTTCTGATGAAACGGCATATCTGTTTGAAACGGCGTCTCAGATTTACAAAAATACCGAAGGCAGTTTTGATATTACAGTATATCCGTTGATGGTTGAATGGGGGTTTACAAACCAAAAGTACAACGTTCCGAATCAGAAAAAAATAGATGAACTATTGAAATTGATTGGAACAGAAAAAATAGAGTACGATAAAAAGCAGAAATTTATTTCTGTTCCCGAAGGAATGAAGATTGATTTCGGTGGGATTGCAAAAGGATATACATCACAATGTATTATGGAAATATTTAAAAAAAATGATTTGACAGGGGGAATTGTGTCTCTTGGCGGAAATGTTCAAACTTATGGAAAGAAACCGAATGGTGATAGTTTTAAAGTTGGGATAGAAGATCCTTTTGGAAATGAAGAATATGTGGGCATTCTTAACGTGAAGAATAAGGCGGTAATAACATCCGGAGGATATGAAAGATTTTTTGAAAAAGACGGAGAGCAATATCACCATATTTTAGATCCGAAAACCGGATATCCGGCCAAGTCAGGATTGGCGAGTGTTACAATTGTGAGTGATGACGGAACAAAAGCGGATGGATTGTCAACGGCATTATTTGTTATGGGAAAAGAAAAAGCAATAGAGTATTGGAAGCAGTATGGCATCAAGGATAATTTTGATGTGATTTTAGTTGAAGAAAACGGAGACGTCACAATCACAGAGGGAATAGAAAGTTTGTTTTCTTCAGACAGAAAAATTGATGTTGCTAAAAAATAAAAAATCGAGCAGATAAAAAATAAAAAATCGAACAGATAAAAAAATAAAAAATCGAATAGATAAAAATGCTTGACAGAAATGAGAAGGCGTGGTAATCTAACTTGAGTTAGGAGCTTCTAACTTACTTTGGATAAATTAGAGCCTTACGTAGACACCATCATACATATGCGAAGTAACCTATTTTTTTTGAAAGTAGGTTAGTCACAACTAACATTTTACTATTATATTTATGGCAAGGAGGAAATAATGATTAAAAGTAGTTTATTAAAAAAAGCGAATGCAATAATGTTGGCTTTTTCTATGATTTTAGGAACACCGGCTATGTCGACGGTAAGAGGTGAAGAAAAAAATAATGATGGATATGTTTATGTTACCATGAACGTACCATACAGTGATTTTTATGAAAGTTATAGCGTTACGGATGCAGCGTACTGGGAAGTTGAAGAAGGTGTTGATGCGGTATCCACAGCTACAACTAATAAATTTAAAGCCACAACCGGATTGGCAAAAGGAACTTACAATAATGACAAATACATTATGGGAGTTACGATTCCGGTTGCCGTAAAAGCAGAGGAAATTGAGAAGGTTCAAACGTCATCAGACAATGCTTATGAGTATACAGTGCTCGAAACCAAACCTGAGTATTACAGCGTTTTAACAATAAATGAGAGCGGGGAATATAAGTTTTCCAAAATGCAGGATACCGGATATTCGAATGAGTATCTTGGAATTGACGGATTGACACTCAGTGGGAGATACGGAGACTATCAGATTAACTTAAGCGGTTTCAATTTAAAAGAACCGGTCGGTATTCATGTTGGTGAAAATGAATATGTACCGTTCACGATTTATGGAGTGATTTTTAAAACCAGTGACAGTAAAAGTTTTGGAATGACTTGTCTTGAAAATCTCTGGTTCGCTACAAAAACTCAGTGTGTTGAGGTGGCATGGTCAGTAAAAAATGGAAGAGGACTCAAGAGAGGACATGGTTCAGGCGGAGAGTTCTATCAGTTTGATATGAATGGAGCGACAATCACAGATGTTGACGTAATTACAGACAGCGGAGTTTTTGCTGTACCTTGTGAAATTGAACTGCCTAAATATTACGAGGGTGACACAAGCGGACTTGTGATTGGTACAAATAATGATGCTACTTTAAGTGTGAGCGGAGTACCTGCAGATTTGGAAAATGTCAGAGTTTCAGTATCGGGAGGTCTTGCATCAAATGCTGAAATAATAAATGGAACAGTCGCACTTGAAAGTGAGATGGCGGATGGAATTTCTTATACTGTATCTATTTCAAGTTCTAATTATGCAGATATTACAAGAACGGTAGCAACACCTATTTCTGATAATCAGGTTCAGGAATTGGAAAAATGGGTGTCGAAGGGGAAAGCTGTTCTTGAAAATGCTGACAATGAAGAATTGAGTAAAATTGTTCAGGATGCAAAGAATATGGCCGATGAAAAAACAGCATCTTCTGTAGAAGCTTTGAATATGATTAAAAATATCAAGGCTGCAGTTAAGAATAATTATGGAATGTACGAAATTGCAGCGTCTTTAACGGGAAATAAACTTTTGATTGAAATGGACAAGGCAGTTGGGGAACTTGAAAACCCAACATATTCGCTGTCGTATAGCCAGGGTCGTATGACAACCGTGTTATCAAGCGGAGATCTCACTAAAACGGAAATTGTTCTTGATGAGGAACCTGTCGTTGGAACAAAGTATAAATTGACAATAACATGTGATAACTATCAGGATGCATCAGTAGATGTTGTTGCACAAAATGTAACAAGCGAAATTGAAACAACAGCACAGACAGAGACAACAGCACAGACAGAGACAACAGCGCAGACAGAGACAACAGCACAGACAGAGACAACAGCACAAGCAGGAACAACAGCGCAGACAGAGACAACAGCGCAGGCAGGAACAACAAAACAGGCAGAGACAACAGCGCAGGCAGGAACGACAAAACAGGCAGAGACAGCAGCTCAAAAAATGACAACAACGGCTAAAGAGGTGACAGTTGGAAAAGCGGTTGTCAAAAAGATAAATAAGAAAAAGAAAAACACAAAGAAACTCTCTCTTGTTTTGAAGAAGGTATCTGATGTGAATGGATATGAAATACGCATTTACAAATCCAAGAAAGAAGCAAAGAATAATAAAGGTGCAATATTAACTAAGACAACAGTCAAGGTGAATTTGAATATTTCTTCGAAGAAAATTAAAGGGAAGAAAAATCTTTTTGTAAGGGCAAGAGCTTATAAACTTGCGGGTAAAACAAAGAAATATGGTGAATGGTCTGCAATTAAAAAAGTACCGATAAAATAGTGGAAGAAAATAGCTGGATAGATTAAACTGCGATTTACACATGATGTAAGTCGCAGTTTATATTAGATGCGAGATGACTCCCACTTCAAGCACATATGTGATAAGTGGTGAGCAACAAGACTCGAGGGGAGTCTTAAATGGATGCAGGACAAAGGAATATAGTCGGAGAAAACATGAACAAAATAAAGAGAATGATATTTTTGATTCCTTCTGTTTTGTGTTTGTTGGCTGTTATAGTGGGAGTGAGAAAAAATATTCCGGATTTACAATATCCTGAATTGCCAAAACTCCACGCAGAGGTAATGGGACAGGAAGCGGTAACACAAAACAAGCAAAGAAGAAAAGTGGAAGCGAATAAAAAAGGAGTCAGTACTCCTAAAATAAAGAATGAAATATTTACTGAAAATGGAAAATATAAGGACGGGGTTTATTATGGAGAGGCTAAAGGGTATGGCGGAATAATAAAAGTCCTGGTAACTATCAAAAGTGAAAAAATAGATTGTATTGAAGTGACAGATCATAGCAGTGAAACAGAATCATATTACAAATCTGCAGAAAAAATAATACCACGTATTTTAAAAGCGCAATCACCAAATGTAGATACTGTTAGTGGAGCAACATATTCTTCGAATGGAATAAAAAATGCGGTTATAAGTGCATTGAACAAAGCGAGTGGAAAGCCGAATGCGACTGTTTATAAAGAGAAAAATAAGTTTAAAGAGCGTAAAAAAAAGGCTAAACCATTGAAAAGCGGAACGCCGGCAGATGGCACGTTTGAAGGGGAGGCTGCTTGTGAGAAGTTTGGGTACACTGTGAAACTGAAGGTGAAATTTCTTAAAGGAAAGGCAGTTGCGATAACTGATTTGGAATTAATAGATAATGAAGACAGTGAAAATGTACCGTACTGTCAGAAGGCGTGGAAACCTACAATTAAGAAGATATTAAAAAAACAGAACGCTGATGTGGATTCTGTCAGCGGAGCAACATATTCTTCCAATGCTATAAAGGATGCTTTTGTGGACGCTTTAAATAAAGCGATAGAAGCAAATGGTGGGCTTGTAAAGAATAAACCCGTAAAGACAGAGCCTGACACAAACGAGAGTGAAAGTTTTATTGAAAATGAAGAAATAGAAACAGAAAGTGCTATAAAGGATGGGACATATACCGTGACAGTAGTATGTGCGCCCGATGATAATGAAGAGTTTTCCCCGTATCATCTTACCGGGGAGGTTACTTTTTATAATGGAAAGCTGATATCCATATCTAATATTAGCTCGGATGCTGAGAGTAATAAAAAATATTACCAATGGGCGGCAAATGGAAGAAATGGCAGCAAAGGAGTTATTGATCAACTGCTTGAAAAGCAATCCGTCAATGGATTAAGTGCAGTCAGTGGGGCAACTTGTTCGTCTGTTGCATTAAAAAATATTTTTGTAAATGCGATAAAAATGGCACAGGGATGCGATGAAACGGTGAGCAATGCTGAGGAAACTTCCGAAACTGAAATCCCAACCGTTGAAGAAACAACACAGTGGGAAGAAAGTGGGGAGAGTGGTAAAAAGCAAGTGATTCAAACTTCAGCATGGGTTTACGCGATGGAAGATGAGTATGGTGATTATGATTTTGATGATTATGAATTGTTTGCAAATGTAATATTTGAAAATGACGCAGTTGCAGATATTCAAATCATATCCTGTGGCAGTGAGTCTAACAGATTCTATTGTGAAAAGGCGGTAAAAGGAACAAATAAAGAGGAAGGAATGCTTGGCAAGATACTTCGTGTAGGCGTAGATGAAGCAGATGCAGTGAGTGGAGCTACATGTACATCTGAGGCATTGAAAACAATTTATAATAAAGCATTGAAAATGTATAAGGAACTAATAAAGAACGATGAAAATGTTTATGGTGAAAATGATTAATTGCATACTGATTATAATGATACTTTTTTCATATCAAAGTTATGCTTCAAAGAAGGAAAGGAATGTATTGGCATTTAATCAAAAAGTCAAAATTGCAAGAAAAGAGTGGGAGAAAGAATCGATTCGTATAAGTGGGGAACAAAACGCTCCCAAATACGCTGACGGCAAATATCAGGGGAAAGGTATAGGTTTTGGCGGGAAAATAGTTGTTGAGGTCAGCGTGTGTAACGGTGAAATTGATGATGTGGAGATTATTTCCGCAAAAAAAGAAACCCCGGATTATGTTGAAATGATGAATGCGCTTATAGAAAAAATAGTTGATGCACAGGGGACGGAAGTTGATGTTGTCAGTGGCGCGACTTTTTCTTCTAATGGCGTTCTGGATGCTGTAGATGATGCTCTTTCAAAGGCGGGTAACAAATGATGGAAATGAAGCAGAAAAAACAAAATAATCAAAAAAGTCAAATGCAACAGAGAAAACAAAAAATGCTCATTTTGAGATGGGCAAGAGTTGGAATTCAAGTGATTTTTTTTGTGTTATATCCTGCTGTTTTTTCCCAAGCGTTTGGCGCAATTAAGGATATTGCCACGGCAATCGGAAAAGGAGAAGCGATTACATGGACGATATTTACGACAAAACTTATGGCGCTGATAATCATAACTGCCGTTGCCGGAAGAGTTTTTTGTGGATGGGCATGCTCCTTTGGCGCTATTGGTGATTGGGTTTATCAGATTGGGCAAGCGATACAGGAAAAGATAAAAAAGAAAATACCAAAGCTTCCGGAAAAAGTACAAATGTTAATGCAGAAAATGAAATATTTAATACTTTTGTTTGTATTGTTAATGTGTTTTATTGGCAGAGGGGATTTTGTTACAAAGAACAGTCCCTGGACGGTATTTTCGTTAATAACTTCCGGCGGTGATATATCTGAGTATAAAATTGGGATTGCATTGATGATTATTATATTAATAGGGATGGTAGTTAAGGAGAGATTTTTCTGTCAGTTCCTATGCCCGTTTGGTGCTGTTTTCTCGCTGATGCCACATATTCCCTTTGTAAAATTAAAAAGAAGAAGTGAAAATTGTATTCCGAACTGTACATTATGTAAGAGGAATTGTCCTGTGAATATGAAGTTACAGGAAAATGAATTGAGAGAAGGTGAATGTATAGTTTGCGGAAGATGTAAGTATGGATGCCCAAAGAATAATATATCTATTATCAGGAAGATGATATCTTCAGAATAATGTCTGTTTGTAATTACAGAAGTGAAACGAAGAAAAAGATAGTTGACAGTTACGGTTAGACGTGTTAAACTCTAAGTGGTTAGAAACGACTAACAAAATCGTTTCGTATAAGATATAACTATTTAGGAAAGGTGGGATGAGATATGAAACTGTCGGAAGCAGTTGCGGGTGAAGAATACATCGTAAAAGATATTATTTCTGACGATGAGGAACTTAAAGGTTTTTTGTTTTCACTTGGATGTTACAGTGGAGAGCCTATTACAGTAGTATCCCATATTAAAGGAGGATGCGTGGTATCAATTAAAGATGCCAGATACAACATTGATACTGACTTAGCGAAGGCTATTTCAATATAGAAATGAATTAGAATATACTAATTCATTTTTTTATCCCCAAAAGTTAGTTATAACTAACTTTTGCGGGAGCAAAATTATTTTATTTATGAAAGAGAGGGAAAAGTCATGCGAATTGCGTTGACGGGAAATCCGAACAGTGGAAAAACCACTATGTACAATGCGTTAACAGGACGAAATGAAAAAATAGGTAACTGGGCAGGTGTTACAGTTGACAGAAAGGAAAGCTCTATTAAAAAAGCATACTATGATGGCGATAAAGAAGTCATTGCAGTAGACCTTCCGGGAGCATATTCAATGTCTCCGTTTACATCAGAGGAAAGTATTACAAGTTCTTATGTAAAAAACGAGAATCCTGATGTAATCATTAATATAGTTGATGCGACAAACTTAAGCAGAAGTTTGTTTTTTACAACACAGCTTTTAGAACTTGGAATTCCGGTAGTTGTTGCGCTTAACAAAAGTGACATCAATGAAAAAAAAGGAAATACTATAAACAAAGAAAAACTTGCCGGTAAGTTGGGCTGTCCGGTAATAGATACAGTTTCTACATCCAATAAAGGATTGAAAGAAGTAATCGCTAAGGCGATTGAAGTATCGGGAACCGCTCAGAAAGCACCTTATGTACAGGGAAGTATAAACCTTCACGATAAAGAAGCAGTAGAAAATGCCGACAGAAAACGATTTGACTTTGTGAACGGAATCGTTAAGGAAGTAGAAAACAGAAAGGTGTTAACAAAGGATAAGACTTTTGGAGATAAGATTGACAAGGTGTTGACTCATCCGGTTTCCGGATTGATTATTTTTGCCGGCATTATGTTTATGGTTTTTTATATTTCCCAGTCAACTTTAGGAACATGGCTTGCGGACATTCTAGTAGGATGGATAGAGAGTTTCCAGGGATGGGTTGGAGGAAAATTATCAGATGCAAATCCACTCCTTTATGCACTGTTGGTTGACGGTATTATTGGTGGTGTTGGAGCAGTAGTAGGATTCCTGCCACTTGTTATGGTAATGTATTTCTTAATTGCGTTACTTGAAGACTGCGGTTATATGTCAAGAGCAACAGTAGTTCTTGATCCGATTTTCAAGAGAGTTGGACTTTCGGGAAAATCTGTAATCCCTATGATAATAGGTACCGGATGTGGAATACCGGCAATTATGGCATGTAGAACGATACGTAACGAGAGAGAGAGAAGAACAACAGCAATGCTTGCGACATTTATGCCGTGTGGAGCAAAACTTCCTGTAATCGCATTGTTTGCAGGTGCGTTCTTTAAGGATGCGGCTTGGGTTGGACCTCTTATGTACTTCGTTGGTATTTTACTCATTTTATTTGGAGCTTTGCTAATCAAAGCTATTACAGGCATGAAATACAGAAAGTCATTCTTCATTATTGAATTACCTGAATACAAAGTACCAAGTCTTAAATTTGCAATCGGCTCTATGCTTGAGAGAGGTAAAGCCTACATTATAAAAGCAGGAACTATTATTCTTGTATGTAATACAGCTGTTCAGATAATGCAATCATTTGATACAAGACTCCATGTGGTTGAGGAAGGAATGGAAAACACATCTATCCTTGCGGCAATTTCAACACCGTTTGCTATTGCACTAGTTCCTATCGTTGGTTTTGCGGCATGGCAGTTGGCGGCAGCAGCAATCACAGGATTCATAGCAAAAGAAAATGTAGTTGGAACATTAGCTACAGTTTATGCCCTCACAAACTTTATTGATACTGAAGAATTGGAACTTACAAGTGGCGGAAGTACTGTGGCAACAGTTATGGGACTTACAAAGGTTGCAGCCCTTGCATATCTTATGTTCAACCTGTATACACCACCTTGTTTTGCGGCACTTGGAGCGCTTAACTCAGAACTTCAGAGCGGTAAGTGGTTGTTAGGAGCTATCTGCTTACAGCTTGCAACAGGATTTACAGTTGGATTTGCAGTATTCCAGATTGGAACGCTTGCAACAACAGGTTCGCTTGGAGCCGGATTTATTCCGGGACTTATTGCAGTGGCAATTTTTGCAGCAGTTATCGCATATCTGATAGTAAACGCCGACAAAAAAATAGACCACGATTATGCATAACATTCATCCATGCACATAAAAATAAGAATATGCAGAAAGGATGCTTGCATACTTTCAAATATTCTTATTTTTATGTATTTGGGGAACCCAAAACAGCGAGAAGAAGCAGTATGCTGCGGATTCGAGCTGGCATGGATGAAAAAAAGTGGGGAACCCAAAAAAGCGAGAATATGCAGAAAGGAGCTGACATGGAGGATATCATTATTTTGTTGATTTTATTGCCGATATTGGGAGCGGCAATTTATTACATTGTTAAAGAAAAAAGAAAAGGCAATGCCTGCATCGGATGTCCAATGTCAGGCAAGTGCCCACGCAAGAATTGCGGTTGCGCAAAGAAAGAATAGCTGATTGGTAGTGACAAAATGACATAGTACGGAGAAGATATAATGGAAAAACGATTTGCTGATAGTTCGAAAGAAGACTACTTAAAAACAATATTGGTAATAATGGCTGAAAAGGAAAAATGTCGCGTTATAGATATAGCGAGGTATTTGAATGTTACAAAAGCAAGCGCGAGCATAGCCGTAAAAAAACTTGAAAACGCCGAGCTTATTATGAAAGAAAATAATAATCTTTGGTTGACAGAACAAGGAAAAGAAATAGCTGAACAAATATATGAAAAAGGAAGCTTTTTGGAAGAATGTCTAATAAAGATGGGGATTGATGAAGAAACAGCAAAAGAAGATGCCTGCGCTATAGAGCATGTTTTGTCGGAAAAAACGTATAAAAAAATGAAGGAATACGTCAATTCGAAAAAAGATGAATGATATAAAAATGAATACCGCCTAAAAGGCGGTAAATATTTAAAAATCAGTTAGTTGCAACTAATTGAAACTGAATTGCAAGAAAGAAGGCGAGATAATGCAAGACATAATAATTGGCCTGATAATTGTCGTGATGTTAGTGTTTGGTGTAAGAGAAACAATGAAGCACATGAGAGGTGAGGGAACTTGTTGTGGAGGAACATCGAGCAAACCCAAAAAGAAAAAATTGAAAGGAAAGATTGTTTCTACATATACCTTTACAGTGGAAGGAATGCATTGTACTAATTGCGAAAATGCGGTTACCGGGGCAATCAATGAAATTGAGGGAGCTTCAGCCAAGGTAAATTATAAGAAGAAGAGAGCAGTTGTACGATGTGACAGAGAAATAGACGCAAACTTAATTATAAAAAGTATAGAAAGAATAGGATACAAAGCTACATTTCAGAAGGGGGATTAGTGTAATGCTGGAAGAAAAAATTATCGAATTTTGTTCGCCGACCTTGGCGGGAATAAAAACAGGGAATCTTTTTTCTATAAAAACTAATGGGAAATGTATAAAGGAAGAAATAAAGAAACTAAATCGGATTCTTATAAAAAGAGGACTGAGACTTATTCCGCTACGCGAAAAATCCGGAATCACATTGATTTATTTGTACAGGCCTGAAAGATTAAAGAGTGAATTTATATGCCCTGAAATAAAAAGCATACTTGAGGAAAGGGGATACCCTTGCGGTAATCCGGACAGGTGCGTTGTTGAATTGATTAGGCGCCTTGTTGAGAATGAAAAGTTTCCACATGAAATAGGAGTTTTTTTAGGTTATCCGCCGAAAGATGTAAGAGGCTTTATAAAAAGTCCCTGCGATGGCGTAAAATGTGTGGGGTGCTGGAAAGTGTATGATAATCAGCAAGAAGCTGAGAAGACATTTGAAAAATATAAGATCTGTTCATCAATATATAAAAAAGAATTATCCGGTGGAAAAACACTGGAATCAATGATTGTAGATGAACAACGATTCACAAATTCGAAGGCGGTAAACGCTTAACAGACAAGGAGGACTAAATGAAAAAAAGAAGTATTATTTCATGGATTCTTGAATTTGCAGGAATTAAGAGGAGATACTTTAGAGGAAGCGTGGTGCTTGCCGTTTTTGGAGTGGCAGCGTCCTTTATTCCATATGTTGTGATTGCGAATATTGTTTCGGGGCTCATTATGGGGAATAGAGAATGGAATTATTATCTTCACCAGGTTATCTTAATGGGGGTGGCATGGATTGTCAGATATATTCTTCATTCATTATCGACATCGCTTTCACATTACGGAACATTTACTGTTTTGGGAGAAATAAGAAAAAGGTTATGTGAAAAATTATCAAAGATTCCACTGGGAATGGTGTTGGATGACCATAGTGGCAGTTATAAAAATATCATAGTAGAAAGAGTAGACTCGATGGAAACGACTTTAGCACACATTATACCTGAATTTACGGCAAATTTGCTTTTGCCGGTAATAATGTTTATTTACATTATGTTTATTGATTGGCGCTTGGGACTTGCAAATCTGATTGGGGCATTAATTGGTGTGTTCTGCGCTACGGTAATGATGTTTAAAAGTCGTGGTGAATTTGAAAAAACAGTTGAGAAGACAAAGCACTTAAATGATACAGCGGTTGAATATATTAATGGTATAGAAGTAATCAAGGCGTTTGGCAAGACCGGCAGTTCCTATGAAAAGTTTGTTGTTGCAGCCAAAGAAGGAGCTGACTGTTTTATTAATTGGATGCGCAAATGTATATGGTGGCAGGCAGGAACTTTTTCGTTTATGCCGGCAACTTTTTTAGGGGTGCTTCCAATTGGATTAATTCTTGTGAAAAACGGAAGTCTGACGGCGGAAAACTTTTTTACCTGCATTATTCTTTCAGCGGGACTAATTACTCCGTTGACGGTTGCGTTTTCTTATATGGATGACATTTTAAAAGTAAAAACAATCTTTGGTGAAGTAACAGAAATTCTGGAGAGAGATGATATGATCAGGCCGGATGAGTTGTCGAAAGAGCCAAATGGTTCTGATATTCAATTAAAGGATGTTCATTTCACATACAAAGAAAAAGAAGTTCTTCATGGAATTGATATGGAAATAAAGCAGGGAGAGGTCAATGCAATTGTGGGACCTTCCGGTTCAGGAAAGAGTACAATAGCTAGACTTATAGATTCGCTTTGGGATGTGGATTCGGGAGAAATCACATTTGGGGGAGTGAATATAAAAGAACTTCCGCTTGAATATTATATGAAACAGATTTCCTATGTGGCTCAGGATAATTATCTGTTTGATATGTCGGTGAAAGAAAATATCAGATTAGGCAATCCTGATGCAACAGATGAAGAAGTTATCGATGCCGCTAAAAGGTGTGGATGCCATGAGTTTATTATGGGTCTGGAAAAAGGCTATGACACAATTGTGGGAGGTGCAGGAGGACATCTCTCAGGAGGTGAACGTCAAAGAATCTGTATTGCAAGGGCTATGCTGAAAGATTCGCCAATCGTCATACTGGATGAAGCAACAGCCTATACAGATCCCGAAAATGAAGCCTTGGTTCAGTCCAGCGTTGCAAAACTTGTAAAAGGAAAGACTCTTATTGTTATAGCCCATAGACTTTCAACAATAACAGATGCAGATAAAATATTTGTCATCAATGCGGGAAGAGTTGAAAGTGTTGGTGCCCATAATGAATTATTGGAAAAAAGCGCACTTTATAAAAATATGTGGGAAGCTCATATAGTGTCAAAAGATGATGAACCGGAAATACAGATAATTAATGAAGCAAAAAAGGAGGTACAAAATGCTTGAGATGATTAAGAAGTTCTTTGATTTTTGCAATGAAGAGAACAGAAGGAAATTCTATATATCGGTATTCTTAGGCGTACTTGATGCCATCTTTGCAGGAATGAAAATACCGGCTGCATATTTTGCAATAAAGGCTGTTTTGGAGAACAATATCAATACAGAGTCTATTGTAACTGTTGTGGCATTTATGCTTTTAAATACATTTGGAAAAACAGCGGTGAATAGATTTTCTCAGATGATTCAAACGCAGGTAGGTTACAATACCTGCGCGGGAAAGAGAATTGAAATTGGTGAGCATCTAAGATATTTGCCAATGGGATATTTTAACGATACAAGCCTTGGCCATATAACTTCGGTTACCACCAATACAATGGAGCAGGTGGGTGATATAGCGACCAGAGCGATTATGTTGGTATTACAGGGTGGAATAACTACGGTTATTATTGCATTGTTTATCTTTGCATTTGATGTGAGAATTGGAATTATTTCATTGATTGGAATTGCTGTATTCTTTGTTGTAAATCAATGGACAAACAGAAGTGTGGCAAAGGTTGCGGATGAAAAACTTGAATCAGACAGAGATATGGTTGGGGTAATTCTTGAATACATTCAGGGAATTGCAGAGATTAGAAATTACAACATTATAAGTCAGAATAACTCCAGAGTAAGAAATGCGATTGAAAGAAAACGAAATGCGGATATCACGGCAGAACTTGCTGCGATTCCGGCTGTGGGAGTTCAAATGCTTGTTAGCAAACTTACAGGTGTGGTTATTGCGGGAGCGTCAATATGGTTTTATCTTATGGGAAGTATGGAACTGATATATACAATTGTAATGTTGTTGTGTTCATTTGTTCTTTTTGAAGCGCTTGATTCTGCAGGGGTTTATACAGCTCTGCTTAAAATCATTGGAAAAGGCGTAGATCTTGCAAATGAAATTCTTGATATAGAGCAGATGGATATTGACGGAGAACAGATAACGCCGAAAAACAGAGATATCAGACTGGAAAATGTAAGTTTTGCATACGAGAACAGAAAAATCATAAATGATGTAACGCTTGATATTAAAGAAAAAACAACAACTGCTATTGTAGGACCTTCAGGCGGTGGTAAGACAACAATCACCTCTTTGATTGCAAGATTCTGGGATGTACAGGAAGGAAAGGTATTGCTAGGTGGAAGAAATGTGAAAGAGTACAGTTTTGATTCCCTGATGGAAAACTTTAGTTTTGTATTTCAAAGAGTATATCTTTTTGAGGATACAATTGCAAACAACATTAGATTTGGAAGAGATGAAGCTTCAATGGAGGACGTTATCAAAGCAGCAAAAAAAGCGGCGTGCCATGAGTTTATTATGTCCTTGCCTAAGGGATACGAAACTGTGGTAGGAGAAGGAGGTGCAACTCTTTCGGGAGGAGAAAAACAAAGAATTGCAATCGCAAGAGCTATTCTGAAGGATGCACCAATTATTATTTTGGATGAAGCAACTGCCAATGTGGATCCTGAAAATGAAAAGGAATTGACTCAGGCAATAGAGAATCTAACAAAAGAAAAAACAATCATTATGATCGCTCATAGGTTGAAAACAGTTAGAAATGCAGATCAGATAATCGTGGTGGATAAAGGCAGGATTGTTCAAAAAGGAAAGCATGATGAACTTATGGAAATGAATGGTATTTATAGGAATTTTGTTCAGGGAAGAAAACAGGCAGTGGGTTGGAAGCTGTCGTAGGAAAAGGAGAGAAGAATGAATAACACTAGTTTAAAAGAATCAGAAAGGAAGTTATAATTATGAGTAAAATTGCAGTAGTGTTTTGGACAGGAACAGGTAATACCTTGGCGATGGCGGAGGCTGTCGCAGCGGGAGCTAGAGAAAAAGGAGCTGAGGTTGTATTATTTGGACCTGCAGACTTCACAAAAGAAAAGGTAAATGAATTTGATGCGATAGCATTTGGCTGTCCTGCTATGGGCGCTGAAGTCCTGGAAGAATTCGAATTTGAGCCTATGTTTTCGGACGTAGAAAAAAGCTTACAGGGAAAGAAAATTGCAATATTTGGATCGTTCGGATGGGGAGATGGTCTATGGATGAGAGATTGGGAGGATAGGTGCAGATTGGCAGGAGCAAATCTCGTTTCAGAGGGGGTGATGGCAAACGGAATGCCTGGTGATAACGAGATAGCAGAGTGCAAATCATTGGGAGCAATGCTTTTATAGGAGGAATATTATGAATGGCTTTATTGAATTAAAAAATGTAAAAAAAACATATGTTGTAGGAGAGCAACAGTTTAACGCTTTGGACGGTGTTGATCTTTCCATTGATAAAGGTGAACTTGTGGTGGTACTTGGGCCGTCGGGTGCAGGCAAATCCACTTTGTTGAACCTTCTCGGTGGAATGGATAAAGCAACTTCGGGAAGCATAATGATTGGTGACAAGGATATTGCAAAATATAATGATAAACAGCTGACTGATTACAGAGCTGATGATGTTGGATTTATTTTTCAGTTTTACAATATCATGCCGACATTAACTGTTGAAGAAAATGTCAACCTGATAAAAGATGTGACCGATACAACAAAAGATGCAAAAGAGGTGCTTGATAGCGTAGGCCTTTTAAAACATGCAAACAAGTTTCCCCAGGAACTGTCAGGAGGAGAACAGCAGCGTGTATCTATAGCCAGAGCTATTATGAAAAGCCCGAAACTTCTTTTGTGTGATGAGCCTACAGGGGCGTTAGACTCAGACACAGGAGTGGGAGTTCTCAAATTATTAAAGAAACAAAGCAGTGCCGGTGAAACTGTAATTATAGTTACACATAATGCGTTGATAGCGGAAATTGCAGACAGAGTTATCAAGATTAAAAACGGAAAAGTTGTATCGAATGAAACAAATGACAATCCAAAGAATATTGATGAGGTTAAGTGGTAATTATGTTAAAAAGAAAAATGTTTAGAGACATAAAGAATAACTTTTCACAGTTTGTCACAATTTTCCTCATGGTTATGATAGGCGTAATGGCTTATTCCGGAATTGAGGCCTACATGACAGGAATGACTAAAACTGCGGACAAGTTTTATAGCGAAAATAATCTCCAGGATCTGAATGCTATGGGTATGTTTAGTCATGAGGATCTTGAAGAAGTTAAGAAAATTAATCATGTAAAAAATGCAGAGCTAAAGCTGTCGATTACAGCACTTACAGATGAAGATAAGACCTTGTTACTTAATTGCATTGAAACAAATAAGATTAGCAAGTTCTATGTTTATGACGGTGAAAAGTTTGATGGTAAGTCAGGAGTGTGGCTTGATAATTATTATGCCATTGAAAATGACATAAAAGTCGGTGACACTGTACTCGTTAAATATGAAGGTATGGAACTGAAAGAAAAGGTTCGTGGACTGATAAATGTTCCTGACCATTTATATGATGTTCGTGACGAATCAGAACTTTATCCTGACAGAAAAGAATTTGGATTTGCTTACATGAGTATCAATGAACTTGATGAGCCGTACCGCATTTTCAATAGCATTATGGTTGATGTGGACAGTAAAGATAATGCGAATAGTGTGAAAAATGATATTGAGGATAATATTGAAAATGCTAAAGCAATTGTGAAGGCAGAGGATACTTCTTCTTACGTGACGTATCAGGGAGAAATTGATGAAGGAAAAACTTACGTTGGAGTATTTTCGGGAATATTTCTCTTTATAGCAATGCTCTCGGTTGTTACAACTATGACCAGAGTTGTAAAGAAACAGAGAACTCAGATAGGAACGTTGAAAGCACTTGGGTTTGGCAATGGCAAAATTCTTTTTCATTATATAGGATATGGAATATGGATCAGCCTCTTGGCAGCAGTTACAGGATTGATTCTCGGATACTTTTTTATCGGAAATGTGTTTATGAATCTCCAAATGGAATTTTTTGAAATTCCAAACGGAAGGCCTGAAATGGCGGTAAAAAGTTATGTAGTGGCAGTAGCGGTTGTACTTGTGGTGACATTAATTACATATATTACCGGAAGAAGTATCTTAAAAGAAAATCCGGCTGAAACCCTCAGGACTAAAATTCCAAGTGTAAAAGGTAATGTTATAAACATTACCAGAAAAGGTTTGTTTAAAAAAATGAGTTTTGAATCTGTTTGGAATATAAGAGATATGCTCAGAAATAAGGTGAGAACCTTTATGGGATTAGCAGGAGTAGTGGGATGCTGTATGCTGATAGTATGTGCTTTGGGAATGCTTGACTCAATGAATTTCTTTGTGAAACTTCAGTTCGAAACAATATACAATTTTGATTACAAACTTGGTTTAAAAGAAGATATTACATCCGAAGAGGTAAAAGTATTAGAAGATAAATATGGAAATCACACATCACAAAGTCTCGGGATAGAAATAAAAAATAATGATGGCATCAGGGAAGCAAACAACATACTTGTTACCGATGCAAAAGGATATATCCGATTTGTTGACAGAAAAAATGAGGTTATTAAAGACCCAAAGGATGACGGTGTATTTGTCACTTTTAAATTGGCAGAAACAAAAGGATATGAACTCGGGGATACAATCACATGGCACATCTACGGAGATAAGAATTACTACACATCAAAGATTATAGGATTCAACAAAGATCCTCAAAATCAGAACGTAACTATGACCAGAAAATATCTTGAAAGTCTTGGCCTTGAATACAAACCGGATTCACTTTATACAAATACGGATTTATCTGAAACAAAAGAGATAGAAAAGGTTGAAGTGATACAGGATATTGATAACCTGAAAGAGGGTATGGAAGGTATGCTTTCAATGATGAAGACGATGCTTGTGATGATTATCGGAATAGCAGTTTTGCTTGGCGGAATCATTATTTACAATCTCGGTATTCTCTCATATACAGAAAAGCAATACCAGTTCTCAACATTGAAGGTTTTAGGATTTAAAGACTCCAAAATCAAGAAGATATTTATAAAGCAAAATAACTGGATAGCAATAATTTCCGTTATCATAGGAATGCCGCTTGGTTTTTATCTTACAGACTGGCTGTTTAAGACAGCTATTGAAGAGCATTATGACTTTGGAGCTTTTATTGAAATGAGAACTTATGTAATATCTGCACTTGGAACAATATTTGTATCTTATCTTGTGTCTAAGTTTTTGGCGCGCAAGATAAGAAATATTGATATGGTAACAAGTCTTAAAGGTAATGAATAATAAACTAAATAATAATTTACGTGAGAAAGGTGGTTAAAATGAAATTAGAATTAGGAGATGTACAAACTACAGCACTTATCCCTTTGGCGATAAAGGCGAATGAAACATTGAGAGAGAGTCCAAGGATAAAGGATTACAAAGCTGTAGAGATTATTAATGCTCTAAATATTGATACAACACAGTATGACAAATTCATGTCTCACGAGGGAGTTGTAGCAAGAACAATTATGCTTGATAAGCAATTAAAAAATATTATAAAAAAACATCCGGACACAACAGTCGTAAATATAGGAGCGGGATTTGATAACAGATTTTCCAGAGTGGATAATGGGAAAATAAGTTGGTTTGATATTGATTTGCCGGATTCCATAGAAGCGAGAAAGAAAGCTTTTGACGATCAGGAAAGAGTGACAATGATTGCGAGTGATGCACTTACAAATGCCTGGTGTGGAGAAGTAATAAAGAATGTTAAACAGAAAAAATCTAAACCGGTATTTATTGCGGAAGGTTTGTTCATGTATTTTACAATGGATCAGATACAAACCTTTATGGAAGTATTAAAAAATAACTTTCCAAAGGGCGGTACATTGATTGCTGAACAAAACTGTAAGCTGATGCAGAAAAATGAAAAGCATCACGACACGGTAAAAAATACAAATGCCCATTTTATGTCAGGTACAGAGTCAGCTCAGGAAATTGCAGACTTAGTTGATGGTATTAGCGTGATTGATGAAAGAAGCTTCAATGAGGAAATGAAAAAGCACAGTATTCGCGGAAAATTATTTGCACTTTTGCTTCCTAAGGTAAATAACAGATGGGCTACTTTTGAATGGTAGGAAAAAAGCGGTTAGTTGACAAGTGAAAATCCCCTGAATATAATTAAAGGTGATAACTACAGAGCGTGGTTAATTTTTTTGAACAAAGGTTAGTTATAACTAACCTTTGTTTGATGTAAATAAAAACTGAATGTTAATTATAGGAGGAATTTGCTATGAAAAAAGAATTAATAGCTAAAATTGGATTATTTGCAGGAGGAGTTTTGTTTGGCACAGCCGGAGTGAAAGTGCTATCAAGTAAAGATGCAAAAAAAGCGTATACTCACTGCACGGCAGCTGCACTCAGAGCGAAAGATTGTGTAGTTAAAACTGCGACTACAATTCAGGAAAACGCCGAGGATATATTGGCAGAGGCTAAACAAATTAACGAGGAACGTGATGCCAACGAGGAAAGGAATTCATTTGAAGCGGATGAAACAATTGTTGAATAGAAAGTACAATAAGAGCGGGTGTCATTATGAAATTTGTTATTAAACATGAAATAAAAGGTCGAATTAGAGTTCACCTGATGCAAGGGAAAATGACATATGAACAAGCTGATACATTGGAGTACTATCTGTCTAATAGTGATGGCGTACGCAGAGTTAAAGTCTATGATGTGACAGGAGACGTTGTTTTAGAATACACTGTAGATCGAGAAGATATACTGCTACTTATTAAAACAATGGAATATAATAAAATTTCACTTCCTAAAGCTGCTTTAGAAAATTCCGGACGAGAGTTGAATGCTTATTATAAAGATCTGATGATAACTAAAATTACAATGAGATGTCTTAGAAAACTATTTATTCCAATATATATTAGAAAGATAGTTACTGTCATTAAAGCTATTCCTAGAATATATAGAGGTATTCAGTGTATTTCACAGGTTAAGATTGAAGTTCCGTTATTGGATGCCATTGCTATAGGGGTATCTATTGCGAGAAAAGATTTTAAAACGGCATCTTCTATTATGTTTTTACTTGGAATTGGAGAAACGCTTGAGGAGTGGACACATAAAAAGTCTGTTGGAGATTTGGCGCGAAGCATGTCGCTGAATATTGGAAACGTCTGGGCATTACAAAATGACAAGAAAGTGTTAGTTCCGTATGATACCGTGAAAGAGAACGATATTGTTGTAGTAAATATCGGTAACATAGTTCCTTTTGACGGAGAGGTTATAGATGGAGATGCAATGGTAAATCAGGCATCACTCACCGGAGAAGGAGTTCCGGTTCATAAGATGAAGAATTCGTATGTGTATGCAGGAACCGTTTTGGAAGAAGGAGAACTTACAATCAGAATTTGCAAAAGTGGCGGAAAAGGCAGATATGATACTATCATTAGCATGATTGAAAATACAGAAAAAATGAAGTCGAAAGCCGAGAGTAAAGCGGAACATTTGGCGGACAAATTGGTTCCGTATTCTTTGGCAGGAACAGTTCTCACATGGCTTATTACAAGAAATACTACAAAAGCTCTGTCAGTGTTAATGGTTGATTTTTCATGCGCCTTAAAACTTGCGATGCCAATTACAGTATTATCTGCAATAAGGGAAGCGGGAGAACATAATATCACAGTAAAAGGTGGTAAGTTTTTGGAAGTTATGGCTGAGGCGGATACAATTGTTTTTGATAAAACAGGAACACTGACAAAATCTAAACCATCTCTTAGAGAAGTTATTTCATATACTGATGATTACTCGGAAGATGAACTGTTGAGAATTGCGGCATGTCTGGAAGAACACTTTCCACATTCAATGGCAAATGCCGTAGTGGAAGGGGCAAACATTAAAGGCCTGGAACATGATGAAATGCACTCGAAAGTCGATTATGTCGTAGCACATGGAATTGTATCCCATATTGATGGAAAAAGAGTACTGATTGGCAGTCATCATTTTGTGGTTGAAGATGAAAAATGCTCCGTTTCTAGTGAATATAGGCCTAAATATGATAAAAGGCCGCTGGATTGCTCGCATCTTTATATGGCGATTGATGGAATTATCATAGCTGTTTTATGTATTGAAGATCCGCTGAGAGAAGAGGCGGCTTATGTTATTTCTCAATTACATGAAAGTGGTTTTGAAAAAATAGTTATGATGACAGGAGACAGCAGAAGAACAGCCGAAGTAATCGCCAAAAAGATAGGTGTAGATGAGTGGCATGCAGAAGTCCTTCCGGATGAAAAAGCATCCTATGTAATGGATCAGAAACGAAACGGTAGAAAGGTCATAATGGTAGGTGATGGCATAAATGATTCACCTGCACTTTCCAGTGCTGACATAGGTATTGCCATAAGCGATGGCGCGGCCATTGCAAGAGAGATAGCCGATATAACTATTACTGCAGATAATTTGCAGGAATTGGTAAAATTAAGAACAATAAGCGTAAAGATGATGCAGAAAATTAAGAAGAACTATAGGGAGATAGTTGGAATAAACAGTTCGCTAATCGGATTGGGAGTGTTAGGGGTAATAACTCCGACAACGTCTTCCTTAATACATAATGCGTCAACCGTTGCGATAGGTGTTTCGGGCTTGAGAAATGTTGATTAGAAATTAAGGTGTTAAGAGAAGGAAGTGTTGGGGAAGAGGAATGTTTGATAAGTATTTAAGTGTTTTGGGTTTAATCATCCCTTTTATGGGAACTTCGCTGGGAGCGGCATGTGTTTTTTTCTTAAAAAAAGAATTAGGTGATAGAGTACAGAGAGGGCTTACCGGCTTTGCAAGCGGAGTGATGGTTGCAGCTTCCGTATGGAGTTTGTTAGTGCCTGCAATTGAACAGTCTGAGGAATTGGGAAAGGTATCCTTTCTGCCGGCAGTAATTGGCTTTATGCTAGGTGTATTTTTCCTTTTGATACTTGATTCAACAATTCCACATCTTCATATGCATGCTGAGAAAGCAGAAGGACATAAGTCAAAATTGAAGAAAACTACTATGATGGTGTTGGCAGTTACACTTCACAATATACCGGAAGGTATGGCAGTAGGAGTTATTATGTTTTCTATAGGATTTGTGATAATGATGGCGCTTGATGTTGCTTTGGGATAGTAGAGTTGAGGCTAAAAAACACTTGGGGGCTATTGCGTTAGTGATTGAAAATCACAAACGCAACAGCCCCTTTATCATTTATAAAGATGCGGGATGTCAATCTTTGTGATATAATTATGTCATATGGTATATATTGAACGGAATACAAAAGTGCATTAGAAGGGGAGATGGGATGGTCAAAGAATTAATATTACAAAACTGGACACTGACACTTATTTTGATTGCTTTCCTGGTTTTGGTTAAAACCAATTTTTATCTGGACAAAAAAACACGAAATCGAATGTATATTCTGATTGTGTCTATTTTTCTGATGTCTTTTATCGTGTTTGCAGAGTTTTACTTGGAAAAATTTAGAGTATACAACAATCAGAGGCTTATTTTGATGGCCATCAGATACAGTTCGACGCCGTTTATCATTGCAATGACGCTACATACACTTGCAAAAAAAGAGCGCTGGTACATATTTGTTCCGGCAGTTCTTCTCACAGTAATAGATTTTATTTCAATATTTAACGGTGTTGTCTTTAGTTTGGATGATGACGGAGCGTTGCAACGAGGTATACTTGGCTATCTGCCGTATACTGTTGTGGGAGTTTATTGCTGTTTTTTAGTTTATATTCTGTTTAGACAGGAAAATAAACAGGCGGCAGAAATTGTTCCTACGATTTTCCTTAGTTTTGTATTTGCGTCCGGTTTGATTTTGCCGTTTATAATTGGCAAGGATTATTCCAAGATTTTTTGTACGAATGTTGCTATAGCATTGTTTGTTTATTATGATTTTTCTATCCTGCAACTTACGAAAAAAGACACGCTGACCGGGGTGCTCAACCGTCAGGCTTATGAGTCTGAAATCAAAGATAACAAAAAGGAAATCAGTGCGCTGGTGTCCGTTGATATGAACGGGTTAAAGGAGATAAATGATAAAAAAGGGCATGCTGCCGGAGACAAAGCGTTAGCAACACTGGCCCTTTGCATGGTAAAAGCCACCAAACCCGGACAACTGGTTTACAGGATTGGCGGCGACGAATTCATGATAATTTGTTGGAAATCTTCAGAGATTGAGATCAAACGTCTTATAGAACGTATTGAAAAAAGGGTTGATAGAACAGAGTACTTCTGTGCTATTGGATACAGTTATTCTGCTGATGGAACAAAAAAAATAAGCGAAATGCAGCAAGAGGCAGACGAGGCGATGTATACACAAAAAGAAGATTTTTATTCGAGTTCAGGCAGAACAAGATATCGTGGTTGATTTTGTATAGAGTAGTCGATTTATCGACTACTCTAAATATTTTAACAGAACATAGACTCTGTTTTCGGTTAAATCTGCAGCTTTCAAATATTCCTGCATTGGAGCCATGCTTGCGCCCTTATATTTCTTTCGTATCTTTTTAAGTTTCTTTTCTTTTTTATTTATCCAGTTTATTTCATCGGTTTTGAGATTTTGCATTTCATCCTCAGACAGTGTCTGAAGTAGCACAGCCCACAAATCGTTGAGCTGATTGTCCCATAATTCATATAGGTCTTTAGCTTTTTCATTTAGTTGAGCCTGATTAAGTTCTTCTTCTTGAATTTCTTTTCGAAGGCTATCAGATAATTCTTTAGTATTGTTGACATTTGCGTTATAGTCGTTTGAATAGTTGGAACTTGAAAATCCGTATTTAGGTTTTTCGTTGTAAAGTCCTACAAAGTCCAATGTATCTTTTTGTGTTTCAGTGTCGTAATCGAAGATAGCCATATTTATCCAGGTAACAAAATCTTCAGGAAGCTCTTTAACTTTTGAACCCGGTAAATAGAAATATATATCTTCAGCTTCGTTTAAACCATAGGCAGTTGTGTACAGATAACTAACACCGTCTATTTTTTCTTTAGTATCAGGTTCATTTTTGTATTCGATATTTTTTATGGTAGTTTTGTAAGTCAGGTCATCTACTTTTTCGAGTTTTCCAAAATTGCCTTCAAATTCGCAACTATACATAAGGCCTTTTGAATCTTCATCGTCAGGATCGACGAAATCCCAGTCGTGGTAATTACCTTTAAATGAACCGTCCTCAGATATGAATAGTTCGGTACACCATCCGCCGGCACCGCTGCTGAATGAAAATAAAGTATCTTTGAGTGAAGAATACGAAAAAGTATCATTTGAAGTTTCTTCAGTGCTTGTTTTTTCAGCGCTTGTTTCTTCAGTGTTTGTTTCTTCACTGTCTCTATCATTATTATCTGAATTATCTTCAGTGGTCTCAGAGACAGGCGTGGTATCTGCTTCAGGAGCACCGGTTGTAGCGACATTTACTGAAGAATTATTCTGTCTGTCCGTGGTACTTTTTCCACAGGCAGCAAGAGATAAAGTCAATGAGCATATTACTGTTAAACTAATAATTTTTCTCATAATAACATTGTCCTTTCGAATCTGATAAAGTATATATCTGCCCTTATTATTTTAATAATATTTATGGGGAATGGCAAGTTGATTCATATATGAATAAATAGCATGAATAAATAGTAATAATAATTGCTGTGAAAGTATTAGTGCGATATAATATAGACATGATTATTGAGCGGAAAAAAGGGATTAGATTTGTAAGTATGTAGTTATATATGTGTGGTTTATAAACACAGTTCGGAAAGGGTGATTATATGAAGAAACTATGTAACGCTTTAGCACTTTTCAGTTTTATGTTTGTGATGCTTTTTTGTTCATCAGTTGTCGTGCATTCTGACAGCGACTATGTAATTGTCAGTTATACCAAAAATCAAGGCTACGACATTATTCCTGTGGGTAAGTCAGCTAAAGCTAAACAACTTGAAAGTGATTCTGTTATTTCTTTTGAAGTATCAGCTAAAGAAGATTTTCAATTTGTAATTTCCGTAGAGGCAGGATATGTTAAGGAATATAAGGGTTACTCTAAAGAATCTAATTTTATGGTAATGTACGGCGAAACACAGATTAATAATATGACTTCAATTATTAATCAGACCGATGGTATTTTCACAATCACTTCATCTGTTTTGGAGGCAAAGGGATCAAATACTATTTCAGTAAAAAATTTAAAAAAATCTTTGGGACTTGTGGAGTTAGCATATGATTATGATGTTTTCAAAGTGAATGATGGAATGACAGCACAAGATGCGATAACTCAATTTGAAAAAGCGTGTTATTACAAAATCTATGATTCAGCTGAAAAAGAAAAAAGATATAACGCCGGCACCAGGTATTGCCTTTTTAATGTCCAGGAAGATTACAATAAAATGTATAATCTTGATAAAGTGACGGGGACTCTTGAAAAAGGCAAAACATATTATATGGTGTGCTATACTTTACCTTCAGATTATTATGGCAGTAATTATACATATACTGATTCACCATGCTATATCAACGGAAGTGAATGTTCTTCAACTCAATCAACTTACAAGGCAGTACAGCATTTTACGTATATGGCACTTGTTATTCCGTTTACGGTTCAGAATATAAATCCGACAGTTGTCGCAACTGATACCGGCAGCAGTAATTTCGATGTTTCATACACTCAAAATGAAAAGTTTGAGATAATACCGGTTGGAAGAAGCACAGGAGTTGAACCGATGGTAAATGGAAGCAGAGTGACATATAAGGTTCCGTCCTCAGAAAAATTCGAGTTTTTGTTATTGATAAAGAGAGGATATATTAAAACAGACAACTATACATTAAAAGTTGGTTCAGTGAAGCACAATCCATTCAATGGAGTGTATTCAATATATCAGGAAGGTGGAGAGATAACGGTTGATGGTATAGTGTCACCAATTGCCAAAGTTGATTTTAATTATGACAGGGCGTCTTTTTTACAATGCACTGATAAGACCTGCAGTTCGATAAAAGAATCATTTAGATCAAACTGTCTTCCTGTAACATCATCTGAATCAAATTTCTTTTCAGGGTATTATGTTTTTAAGGATATCGAAATATATAAGAGTGGTAATAATCCGATTTTCCAAAATGCAAATTTGGTAAATGACAATGATGTTTTAGATGAAGATTTTGAGTATTACATAGCTATTCATATCATGAATAAGGGAGACGTTGGATTTTTGAACAACGCACCGATTGTTAACGGCGAAAAGGTGAAAACATATACATACAATTCCACAAAGGATTTGCTGTTATATTTCCCATTCGTTTTACATACTCATAATTACACAGTTACCTTTAAAAAAGAACCTACTTGTGCAGAGAAGGGGTATTCAACCTATACCTGTTTGGTATGTGGTGACAGCTACAACTCAGACTATGTAGATGCAACCGGAATGCATAAAGAAGTGAAAGAAAAAGAGAATGTAGTTCCTGCAACTTATGATAAAGAAGGTTCCTACGATGAGATTGTTTACTGCTCTCTGTGCGGTAAACAGATTAGCAAAACAAAGATAATTGTTCCGAAACTGACGAAACCATCTGAAACAGGAAATAACACAAAGAATGACAACGGTTTGGGAGCAGGAAATAACTTAAAGACAAATAATATTGATGCAGGTAATAATTCAAATGCCAATATACTTTTTGCAAAAGGAAAGACAGTCAAGATTAAGTACAGAAATGTTAAGAAGAAAAAGTATAACTTAAAGATTAGTAAGGCTGTGACAGTAAAAAATGCAAAAGGTTTAGTAACATACAAACTTATGTCTGCTAAGAAAGGCAAAAAGAATTTCAAAAAGTACTTCAAGATAGTAAAGAACAAAACAATTACTGTTAAGAAAGGTCTGAAAAAGGGAACATACAAAATCAAAGTTAAAATCACAGGCAGCGGCAACAGTAATAATGACAAAAATGAAAAGTCAGTCACAGTAACTGTAAAAATAAAATAGAACTTTTATTGTTACAATAATCCAAAAGACTCCGGAATGATTACGAGAACCATTTTTCAGTCTTATAATGCAGTTAATTAAATGGTGATTTATGTTGGAAAAGACGGCAACTTATATAAGTGGTGAAAAAGAAGGCCATGAGCGTTCTTGAATAATTCCGGTGTGTATGAGAAAATGTAAAAGATAGTTCGTATAATGAAGTCAGCAGAACCGGAGGAGTTGTGAATAATAAAAAGATTAATAAATTTGAAATAGGTATATGGATAACTATTATTTCCATAACAGTACTGCTTATATGTATTTATTCTTTTACAGGCAAAAGCGGTGAGTGTGTTCAGGTAAAAATAGATGGAATAGTAACAGCTGAATATTCATTAAAGGGGAGTGGGACTTATCCAATTATTGGAAGTGGTGAGAACATTTTAGTAATTGATGATGGAAAAGCATACATAAAAGAGGCAGACTGTCCCGATAAACTTTGTGTAAAGCAGGGGAAAATACAGCGAGTCGGGCAGAGTTTAATTTGCCTTCCAAATAAAGTTGTAGTAGAAGTTGTGGATAAAAACCCGGATAGTGAATCCGGAGTGGATGCGATTGCGAAATAAAGAATATGATTCATACTAAAATTAGACAGTTGAATTTTTCAACTGTCTAATTTTTTGGGGTCAGATCACTGAGCTGGTGGTTATGATTCAATTTGGCAAAGTGCATCAATATGAAGATATTGTGGTGCAATATAGTGTGGTTGTTTGTAATGTCATTCATTCCACTTGAAACTGCATGGGTTGGTTCATATCCAAAATCGATAGCTCCAATTTCAGTATATTTTGGAGTATTTCATTTTTTTACAGTAAAGATAATTTGCTCATAAACAATTATAAATTATACCGCTACTATAAAACGATTGAAATCGATTACGTTATTTGATAGCCTATACATACCAATTAAACTAGTTGACCTATGCCGACAGACAACAGTGTCAGAAGAAATCAGTGAAGACATACAGTAGTGCCTCACACATAGATAACAAGGTACATATGTTAAATAGTTACATGCCGGCGGGCTTCAACCACACGACATCAGGAAAGGAGACACAATGAAGAAACTGATTGAGATGGTTAAAGAGTTTTTCTCTAATGATATGGATCTCAAGGAAAAAGGAATTAAGTCCAAGGACTACGGAACTATAAACAACTTTATATATGCAGTGAAAATTTCCCTAAAGTACAACAAAGCATATATTTTTGCACTTATGATTGGAAGCTTAACTCTTAGTTTATACCAGCTTATGATTATTGTTGCACCAAAGATTGTTCTTGAACTTATTGACAGGAAAGTTACAAGTCAGACTATGGTAATTGCCATGATTATTTTCGGAATCGCAATTACGCTACTGAATTATATCAGTGGTAGAGCAGTCAACATTATGCAGTATGGATTTGACAAGGTTCAGTACAATCTTATGGCAGATTATCTGAGAAAGATTTTTTACACGGATTACAAGAACATGGAAAATCCGGATTTTCTTGATTTGACAGAGAGAGCGAAGCGAGCAACTTATTACAACTGTGGTTTTCATGGTTATTGTCAGAGAGTCAGATTCGTTTTGAATTCGCTGACAGTTTCAGTTATTTCAGGGGTGGCAATTCTTTTTATTCATCCATTGATAGTTATAACATTAGGGGTTTTAGCATATCTTAGCTATCGATTTTTCGAAAATACAATGCAGTGGAATAAGGTTCATTATGAAGATGCAATGGCGGGAACCTGGAGGAAAATGACATACCTTCATCAGACTACAACGGACTTTGGATACGCAAAGGATATTCGTCTTTTTGGAATGTCAAACTGGATTGAAAAAATCTGGGAAGATGTTAATACAGTATTTTTAAAAAGATGTAAAATGCGTCACAATAAGTGGGTAATGTGTGAAGTGAAAATCAGCACACTCAACCTGATTCAGAACGGAATACTGTACTGCGTTTTGATTTACAGGGTGCTCTACAAGGGCCTTAGCATTTCAAATTTCGTGCTGTATGTGGGATTGGTGAGCGGATTTTCACAGGCAATGTACGAGCTTTTCAGTAATCTTGTTTGGATGCATCTCAACAAAATGCAGATGGATAATTACAGAACATTTATGGATTGGGAAGAAGAAAAGCCGGATGCATCAAAAGAAGAGGGAACTATTACGGATATCAATTTGGATAAATACGAGTTCGTATTTGAAAATGTATCTTTCAAATATCCGGGACATGAAAATTATGTATTAAAGAATGTTAACTTAAAAATAGATGCTGGAATGAAACTTGCAGTAGTTGGAATTAACGGTGCCGGAAAGACTACACTCACAAAATTGTTGATGAGACTTTATGAGCCTACAGAGGGAAGAATTCTCTTAAACAGTGTGGACATTAAAAAATATGACAGAAGTAAATATTACGAGATTTTTGCTCCGGTATTCCAAAATGTTGAAGTGTTCGCGTTCCCAATCTGGGAAAATATTTCCATGAGAGAGCGCGAGAGAACAGATATGGAACTTGTCAAAAAGACACTTGTCCAGAGTGGTCTTGATGAGAAGATTAATAAATACGAAAAAGGTATGGAGACTCAGCTCTTAAAGATATTTGACTCAAACGGTATTGATTTATCCGGCGGTGAGCGTCAGCGACTTGCCATGGCAAAAGCCTTGTATCAGGACAGAAGCGTGGTTGTTCTTGATGAGCCGACAGCCGCACTTGATGCGTTGGCAGAGGACAGAATGTATCGCGAATTTAACAACATGGTAAAAGGCAAGACATCTATCTTCATTTCCCACAGATTGTCCAGCACAAGATTCTGCGACAGCATAGTGATGTTTGAAGACGGTCAGGTTATTGAGCAGGGAACTCACGATGAACTGATTAACAAAAACGGAAAATATGCATACATGTATGAGGTTCAGGCTCAGTATTATAAAGATAATGAAGACAATGAAGGTAGTGAAGACAGTGTAGATAATGCAGACAGTACAGACAGTACAGAAAATAAAGATAAAGCAGATGCCGGTACTTTTGATGACAAGGATAATAATAAAGAAAAAGCCAGCAATTTGGAAAAAGAAGATAACAGCGAAAAGGTGATAGAAAAAGAAGATGACAGCGAAGGGGGTGAAGAGTGTGCTTAAAAGTTTGCGAAAAAGAATTAAGGATATGAACAAAGTCATTAAATTCTTTTTAGGCTTTGCATGGAAAGAATATCCGCAGTATTACCTGTTCGTAGTAATGCAGATTGTTGTAGACAGTATCGGGCCTTTTATCACAATTATCGGTACAAAATATCTGATAAATGAAATTGCTTATCCGGAAAAGAGAAATCTGAACATGATTATTTTTTGGGTGTTGTTTATCTGTATCGGAACTTTGATGTACAGATCACTGCACAAATTTGTGACGGAAAAGCAGTATTACAGTTGCGATATAGTGGACACTGCAATCAGAAAGCATTGCGGAAGCCGATGTATGAAAATGAAGTTTGAGTACACTGAAAACTCTGATGTGTTGGATGATGTGCAGAAAGCCGGACGTGCCATTGAAGAAGCGGATGTTCAGACCATCATTGAAGGATTCACTGATATTATTTCAGGCTTCATTGTATTGTTGGGAGTATTTGTTCTGATTGTAAATTGTTCAATATGGTTGCTTGTTCCTATTGTTTTAAGCTTCGTTGTAAGTACCTTCGCAACCATGAAGAGCACAAAGCTTCGCGAGGAATATTACAAGGTTTACACAGAACAGTTGAGAGAGCAGGACTACTACATGCACAATCTTACAGAGAGCAAATATGCAAAAGATATAAGAGTATATAAGGCATCTGGAATGATTCTCGATAACCAGAAAGCAATGGGGGAGAATATTTACCGTGTGGCAAAAAAGAGTTACAAACATATGTGGAAATTTGAAGGCACTGATGGTATTGTCTCTCAGATTTGCACAACTGCTATCTATATTATTATTGGATTAAACACACTTATTGCAAAGATTACAATCGGTGATTTCAGCAGTCTGGTTCAGTCGGCAAATGAATTTAAAAATTCTATGCAGAAAATATCCAGAGGAATATTCAGTATAAGATATGCAGCTTCTGTTCTTAAAAATTATGTGGACTTTATCGAGAGCATTGATATGGAATCAGAGTCAGACAAAGAGAGCGCATCTGCAAAAGTTGATTTGACAAAAGCACCGGTTATAGAGTTTAAGAATGTTAGTTTCAAATATCCGAATACGGACAGATATATTTTGCAGAATGTAAATACTGTCATTAAGTCAGGAGAGCACATCGCAATTGTGGGACAAAATGGTGCCGGCAAAACTACATTTATCAAACTGTTGTGTCGTCTGTATGATGTTACAGATGGTGAGATATTACTTAACGGAGTAAATATCAAACAGTACAGTTTCGTTGATTATATTAAAATGTTGTCGGTAGTATTTCAGGATTACAAACTCATGGCATTTTCAATTATTGAAAATGTAGCTATGGATGATTCAGACAGTCCGGAGGCTAGAGACAAAGCAAAAAAACTTGCAGAGTTGGTTGAACTTTCGGATTGGATTGAATCTCTTGAAAAGAAAGAAGAGACAAATATTTACAAGCAGTTTGATGAGGCGGGAGTTGAGCCGTCAGGCGGACAGGCTCAGAAACTTTCCATTGTAAGAGCTCTTTACAAGAACTCGCCAATGGTTATCCTGGACGAGCCGACTGCAGCACTTGATCCGGTTGCGGAATATGAAATATATCAGCATTTTGATAAATTAGTTGGAGGAAAGACGGCGGTATATATTTCTCACAGACTTTCCTCATGCAGATTCTGTGACAGGATAATAGTTTTCAACGATGGAACCATTATCGAAGACGGAAGTCACGATGAACTTATGAATGTAGAAAACGGATTCTACGCACACATGTATAACACACAGGCAAAGCACTATAAAGAGAGTGCATAAAAAAGTAAAATAAAAAAGCTAAATAGCATGCAAAATAAAAGCAAATAAAAGCAATAGAGAAAGCGCTTAATTAAATTGTGGGTGAAAAAGAACAAACTCTTCGTATGGAAGAATATGTCTCAATTTGTTAATTGTTTTTGTCTGTGATTTGTAAACTTTCAACAGACTTTCCTTCTGATTTAGTGAATCTTCACTGACAGTTGAAGGCAAGTCTTTTGGAAGTTTTTTCTTTGAATAATACTTGGCAAAACAGTATAAAGGCGGTCGGTAATCACCTGCCATATAGCAATCGCCATATGCGTCCCTTACAATATTGTGTAGCATTTTATGCTGAATATGACCGTATTCACCCTGCGCATTGTGCGTCACAATGCTTGCCCAGTTGTTGGACTTAATCGCTGTCAAAACATCCTGACTGATAGAATCCTTACAGAAAGTCCAGTCAGATCTTTTATTAAAAATCTTATCAGGATATGAAAGGATTATCCCTTTGCAATGGGTCTCTTTCAATACTTTCTCAAACTCAGTTTTTCTTGTTTTATTATTCCCGCAGGTAATGCACAAAATAAAATAATTACCGTTTATTAAGTGGTCGCCGCCAAATATTGTCTCGTCATCGGGATGGGCAACTATCATAAGATTATCGCATTGTGAAATGCCGGCATTTATCAATTGATTTTCATTTATATTCTTCACGTTAAGGTAAGGAAAAATACATATAAAAAGACCAAAAGTAATAATTAGTATAACTGAGAAAATGATATTTTTAGTTTTGTTTTCTTTGATATTTGTTTGTTTACTAATTTCTTTGATATTTGTTTGCTCAATATTCTTTTTTTTGCTTGTTTGTTTAATATTTTCTTTTATGTTTGTTTGTTTAATATTTGCATTCATAATAGGCTTAGTTTATCATATAATATTGAAAATGTCAGCGTGATAGCAAGTTATGTTTGCTAATAAGATTACTGATGATTACTAATATTTGCTATCTCATTGCGATAACTTACAGATTAAGATATCTTGAGCTTTCGCGATTATAAATATTATTGAAGGACGAACCTATGCAAACGATAAAGAGATTTTTAACTGAAAATAAAAAAGACATTATATTTATGACAATACTGCTTATGATAGTTGGGGCAGTATTATTTGTTGTGGATTTGAAAGGTAATGTGTTTGGTGAGCGAACAGATTGGGCAAGTCAGCACGCGGTTATACCGGAATATTTCAGACAGACTTTTTATAACACAGGGGATTTGTTCCCGGATTACAATCTTCAGTTGTTTGGTGGGGCAAATGCATTTAACTTCTCATACTACGGATATCTCAATCCAATAATACTGATAAGTTATCTATTACCAAAGGTTGCAATGCAGGACTATATTATTGCGTCAATGGTGGTTTGTATATACTTAGCAACAGTTCTTTTTTTTATCTGGATTAAGAGACTTTGCAAGGAAATGAATTACGATTCCCAATTTTCACCTTACGTGGCAACATGCATGTTTATGTTATCTGCCCCATTATTTTTTCACGGGCATATGCAGATTATGTTTGTAAATTACATGCCATTTCTGATAATGGGATTTCTGGCAGTGGACAGATTTGTAAAAAAAGGAAAAACACTGTACCTTGGTATTTGTGTTACATTACTGTTTCTTGTCAGCTACTTTTTTGCAATTTCAGCAACAGTGAGTATTGCTTTGTATGCAATTTTCAGAGTGGTGAGTTTGGATAGTGAAAGCAGGATTGAGTCTTTGGATAGCAAAAGCAGAATTATGTCTGTTGGAAGGTATGCAATATTGTTTTCACTCACTGTAATCGCAGGAATCATGACATCCCTTGCCGTTCTTCTACCTTCTTTTGTAGCAATTGTTAATGGAAGACCGGGAGGTGCCGAAAGTTTTAATGCCACAGGAAATATACTTTTACCTGCTTTTGACGTGTCATCAGTCTGTTATTCACCTTATGGAATGGGACTTTCCATGATTGTTGTAATAGCTGTGATATACATGATTGCAGATGGAAATCTTGGAGAGAGAATTATCAGTGCATCTGTTCTAATGCTTATACTGATGCCGGTTTTAAAATTAGTTCTGAATGGATTTATATATGTCAGAGCCAAGGCTCTCGTTCCTTTTATGCCGATAGCACTGTTGATTTTCGTTATTTTTTTATCGCGAAAAATAAACGCAAGAAAAATATGCGTATCATTTGCCATCGCTTTCTTTTTTGTGCTTTCATCATTATTAACTGAAAAATACATTGAGTTTACAATCATCGCAATTGTTGATTTGACGATAATTGGTTTGTTCTATTTGGCATCTGCCCTGATTAATTATATTAAAAACAGAAAGCCGGGTATTCCTGACAGAAAAATGACCGGTAGTATTTCCATAATAATTTCCGCTGTAATATTTGTTGTTGTTTTTTTTGAGTCATCATTTTTGACCGCGGACAAATACGCCGATTTCTACAATGAAAATAAGAATGAAATGGCAGAGATGGCTGAGCAGAGAGAGGAGAGAAAAAATACTGAATTGGCAGAAAAGGGAGAAGATAGAAAAAATACTGAATTGGCAGAAAAGGGAGAAGAAGAGAGAGAAGAAAAGATAAAAGAAAAAATAGACTTGGCAAAACTGACAGAAAAAGGGGAAGAGAAATGTGAAGAGAATGAAGGAGAGCAAGCAGAAAATAGAATAGGAAAAAATGAGGTAAAGAATTTATATAGAAGTGGGGACCTCAGTGACGTAAAATACACATTGAACCAGACTCACGGCAAGAATTTTAATACAGTATCCGGATATTCTTCTGTTGTGAACAAAGATTATATGACCCTGTGTTATGAGGATCTTGGACTTAGTAATCCCACAGTCAATCCTATTTCAGTTGTGTCTACAGAGGATGTGATGTTCAATATTCTGATGGGGGTAAAATACCTTTACACTGACAAGAATGTTGCAGGGTATAAAAAAGTTACAGGGTATAAAAAGGTTGCAGAAGATAAGAATGTTACAGATTTTCAGATTGTTGAAAACAATGATAAAGATACTGGTAATGATAGTTATATAGAAGGTAATGATATTGCAGAAAATAGTAGTATTGCAGAAAATAGTAGTATTGTAGATATTAAGAGTGATGAAGAAAATAAGAATGACAGTTGCGGATTGATTTGTAATGATGACGTTAAGGGGATTGGTTTTGCTGATTGTAATGTGATGTCTTACAATGAATACCGAAAACTGAATGCCATGAATAAAGAGATGACACTCCTTGATTCTATAATTTTGCAGGATGATGACTATATCAAAATCAAAGAAGAGAATTCAAATAGTGAGAAAAATACTGTCAGAGAAGGTTGGGCAAATAGAATTGATGATTCCGACTATAATGGTGAGAATTATTTTGAAAAAATAGAGACAGTAAATATCGGAACAAAGGTGGCAGACGGTTATTTTCATGTGCATACGGAGGACACTCCTTTAAAAAAGGAATTTGAGATTCCAAATTGTGACAAGCAAAATGTTTACGTTGTGACCTGCCACATCAAGGAATATACACAAAAGAGAGCGACTGTTAAGGTTAACGGAATCAAAAACAGTCTCAGCGGAATTGAGAATGCATTTCCAAATGACAATTTTGATTTCAAATTTGTATTTTCCGGAACTGATGATGGCAGAATGACTGTGGAAATTCCAAAAGAATGTGATTTTGATTTGAGTGCCCTGGATATCTATATGATTAAATATGAAAAGATTCAAGAGATTCTTTCGGACAGAGTGTATTGGAATAACAGTAAGTTTACCAATAACAATACAATCTCCGGGGAGATAGATGTTGATAAAAAGATGGCTTTTACTGTGACGTTGCCATACGATGAAGGCTTTAGAATGTATGTTGACGGAGAAGAACAAAAAGTGTTAAAGACTGATAATGGATTCATGGGATGCATTATTGAGGAGGGTCATCACAATATAACACTGAAGTACACAGTGCCATACAAAAAAATAGGATTTATTTTGACGCTCATGGGAATAGTGATGCTTATATTATTAAACTTATATTATGCGAGATGTACAAAATCTAATGGTAAGTTGTAACTCATGTGGCTTTTGTACTTTATGCTCTTCTTATTAGTTTTTCTTATTAGTTCATATTCTTATTGAGAAATTTTATTCCTCTTGGAAAAAACAATATGGGATGTAAGCACTTCCGACAAGAATTCTTACAGTGAGTATCCCATTTGGGAAAAATACAATATGGGATGTAAGCAACTTCAGCAAGAATTCTTACATAGAGTATCCCATTTGGGAAAAATACAGTTTGTGATGTAAGCACTTCCGACAAGAATTCTTACAGTGAGTATCCCATTTGGAAAAATTACAATATGGGATGTAAGAAATTTCAGCAAGAATTCTTACATAGAGTATCCCATTTGGGAAAAATGCAATATGGGATGAAGGACCTAACAATTATGCCGGAAAAACCGTACATCCCGTTTAGAAAAAACTTCATATGGGATGAAAGACCTAACAATTATGCCGGAAAAACCGTACATCCCATTTAGAAAAAACTTCATATGGGATGAAGGGCCTAACAATTATGCCGGAAAAACCGTACATCCCGTTTAACAAAAATCTACTTTGAGTTTTAAGACTTTCCAAAAAGCAAGCTCCAAAAAGAAAGCCCCCCCACAAGCAACCCCCCAAAAGCAAGTCATCCGCAATAAGCCCCCCAAAAAACACCCCCCAAAAAACAGTAAAATTTTAGTACCCTTTTATGCAGCAAATATGATAAAATGGAATAAATAGCGGAACGGAAAATTTGCGTGTCATACACGCGTGCACCTCTACTTTAAATTAAGGAGAAATTTAGAGTATTTAAAAGGAGGTCGGTATATGTATTTTTATATTTGTAGTGTTGTCTTAACTGAATTGTTGATGATTACTATGACAATTCATGTTATGACTTATTCGGGATTTGACAGGGTTCAGAGAAATTGGTTTGCACTGACTTTTATCAATATTCTTATATGTTCTTTGGCAGAGTTTATGGTTCACTGTGGGTATTATGACCCGGCGTATTCAAGTTTTCTTACGGCAGTTACGGTCATACAGTTTTCCATTTCTCCGATGCTTGCAGTGCTCTTTTCGGGAGCGCTTGGACTACACAAACAGTCAAAGATAGCAAGTCTGTTTTTTCTTGTAACACTAGCGGTTGAAGTGTGCGCAGCTCCAACCGGAGCAATTTTCTATTTTGATGAGAATGGATATGCGCGTGGAGATTATTTTGCAATATACGAGTTAATATACATTATAAGTTTGCTTTATCTTGCAATCAGTCTGATTATTGTGGGCAGGAGATTTCATCATCGTGATTTTCTGACTATCATTATGGTGGTAGTTGTACTTCTAGGCGGTATTATTCCTATGTCTATCTATAAAATAAATATAACTTATGTTGCAATCGCAATGAGTGCATGCATTTGCTATATTTATTACAATGATCTTATTCAGCAGGACACGAAAGAGGAACTTGTTTCTAACCAGCGCAAGGTTACTGCAATGCAGACTCACATTATTTCCGGATTATCAAATCTTATAGAAAATCGTGATACTGAGACGGGAGAACATGTTTTAAGAACCAGCAGATATGTAAAAACTTTGGCGGAAAATGCAATGAAAGACGGAGTTTACGCGGATCAGATTGATGAGCATTTTATTGAACTGATGTATTCCCTTGCACCACTACATGATATAGGAAAAATTGTTGTTTCAGATAAGATTTTATTAAAGCCGGGAAAACTGACCGACGAAGAATTTGAGGAGATGAAAAAGCATGCGGCGGCAGGAGGGACTATTGTAAGACAGATTCTTGAAGGAATAACCGACGAAGAATACATAGAATTTGCGGCAGATATTGCAACATATCATCATGAAAAGTGGAATGGATGTGGATATCCCGAGCATCTGTCCGGGGAGAATATTCCGCTTGCTGCGAGAATTATGGCAATTGCAGATGTATTTGATGCACTGATATCAGTGAGATGTTATAAAGATGCAATGCCTGTTGATAAGGCAGTTGAGATTATTAAAAAAGATGCCGGATCACATTTTGATCCAAAGCTTGCGGAAGTTTTTGTGCATCATTTGGATGAGTTCTTGGAAGAGTAGAAAGGAGGGCTCTATATTGAAAAAAAGACATGACAGACTTATGCTTTTTTTAGCATTGCTCATGATGCTGACGGTTGGAGCGGTTGTGTATACCGGCGTTTCCATTTTTAATAATACCACGAGATCCTACAGAGAGAAGATTATTGTAAATGCATCCAAACTTGCGGTAACTCAGGTTGACGGAGACAGTATTGATAAGTGGCTGAATGATGGCCCTGATGAACAATATGCCGATACGGCCAGAGTTCTTGAAAGCATTTTGGATAACACCCCGTATCTTCAGTATTTATATGTTTATCAGATTAAGGAAGACGGATGTCATGTTGTATTTGATTTTGATACCTCTTCAACTGAATTGGAAAAGTATGATGAACTGCCTGAAGTTGCAGCTAATTCTTTGGGAGAATTGATACCTTTTGATGAAAGTTTCAAAGAACATTTGCCGACTCTCTTATCCGGTGGAAAGATGGATATTATTGAGAGTAATGATACGTACGGCTGGCTTTTGACACAATATGAGCCGATATTTGATTCCAATGGCAAATGCACGGCCTATGTCGGTTGCGATATCTCAATGCTTGGCGTCAATGACTATGTACAGAATTACGTTAAACGTGTAGTTGTTATTGCGTTATTATTCTTTATTGGATGTATTCTTATAGGATTGAGACTGTCAGTTGTGGCGAGTCGTGCAGATGAGGCGGAGATACTTATCACTCAGCGAAACAGGGATAAGCAACTACTTCGTGAGTTGATAGAGGCATTTGCTAAAGTGGTCGACCTGAAGGATTCATACACAAGAGGTCATTCAGTGAGAGTGGCAGTGTACACAAAGATGCTTGCCAAAGAGCTTGGATATGACGATGAAACGGTAGAGAAGTTTTATAACATAGCGCTTCTTCATGATATTGGTAAGGTTGGTATTCCGGACAGTGTTTTAAATAAGCCGGGCAAACTTACTGATGAAGAATTTGCTCTTATCAAGTCTCATGCAGCAAGAGGATATGAGGTTCTTAAGAATATCAGCCTTATGCCTGAGATTGCAATTGGAGCTCAGGCACATCATGAGAGACCTGACGGAAGGGGCTATCCTAACGGTTTAAAGGGCGATGAGATACCAAGAGTTGCCCAGATTCTTGCCGTGGCAGATTGTTTTGATGCCATGTATTCCAATCGTCCGTATCGTTCGCGTATGAATTTTGACAAGGTAGTGTCTATTATAAAAGAGGTTTCCGGAACACAGCTTACACCGGATGTGGTTGATGCTTTTCTTCGTCTGGTTGAGAAGGGTGAGTTCAGGGCAGCTGATGACCATGGCGGCGGAAGTATGGAAACCATTGAAAATATCAGAAATGAAAAGCCGGAGAATCAGGAAGATGCGAAAAAGGAAGAATAAATAAGAAGTATAAAAAATGGCTGTTGCACTTATACGCAACAGCCATTTTTTAATCATCTATATCATTCGTAGTATTTAAGGTTTTTAAGTATTCTATCTTTTTCATTGTGTTTGAGTATGAAAAGGAAATAGGAATCGAAACATAATAACTGTTATATTGGCTATCTTCATAATTGATATTCAATTCATATACCTTTTTACTTGGTTCATAGATTAGTTTGCTTGTATCATTGCAGTCTTTTATGACTTCGTCAATGAGATCCTTCAATTCCTCTGTGTTATTTGAGTAATCGACAAATTCCGGAGTGGTTGCATAATAACGTAATATAGGAACGTCACTTTTGATAACATTAATTGTGGTAATATTATCTTTTGGTATTGTTTTCAGGGCGTTTAGGTCACGCTCAAGCAATGCATCAATAAAGGCTGAGGAATCTACATCACCGTAATTTGTGGTATAAATTCTCTTGACATTTTTTCCATTCTTTAAATGATATTTGAGTGTAAGAGGATAGTAGAAATAGTCTGTGTCGCAGTTGTATAATGATGGGTCAAAATCTGTAAAATTATAAAATCCAAGGTATTTAGTTGAAGTTGCATTATGGGCAATTTGATTATGAACATTAATGATAGCATTGATTGAATCCCTGTCCGAATATTCCACAGGAAGTATATCCCTTCCATTTAAATAGAAGTGCTCGCATTCCTCAGAGAAGGATACACTCTGTACATCGTCAGCATTTGGAACGTAAGCATCATAACCAAAGAATCCTGTACATACAATTACAATAAACGATATTCCAAAAATAAATACAACACCACATTCTTTCAGACTGGATCTGAAGTTTTCAATTCCCTTATGGAAAATAAGATGTGTGAGAAAATTTATAATCATAATCCCTGCTGCAAATCCCGAAACAAGGAAAAAGTATTTACTTCTAAGTCCAAGGCCAAATGATAAAATTTCCTCAAATACAAATACTACAAAATATCCAAATGCTAATCCACCGGTAAAACACGTGAAAAATTTGATTATTATTTCTACCACAGGAAATGCAAATCCACTCTGGGCAGCTTCCGCTTTTCTCTTTTTGCATAATATTGTTGCCAATGCAACGACAATTATGCTGATAATGCACCACCATGCAATGAAAAAAAATGATTTGTCAAAGAAATCTTCTCCATCAATAGATGAGAAAATTCCGGTGTATGGAGCACCTGCCGGACAAAATAGTGTGAAAAGATTTGCATGAAGGTTATAGTAACTGAATCCCGGAAGTACAAATGAAGGGAATACAATCGTTATAGTATAAAATAGCGGATACATTGCATTTAACAGAATAGTGGATACAATTGTATCAATAGTCAGGCCACAGCAGACAGAAATGAATGCTATAAAACTGACATTTCCCAGAGTAGCAACAGAGATTTTGATTGTTGTCATAAGTAAATTTGGCATAGTATTCGTATCGAAAGTAAGTAAGGCGCCTATTATTCCATTTACGAGAATTGGGACAATACTCATTGTTGCGGCGGAAAAGTAACGGGATAAAAACAGAGTCTTTCTGTTTAAAGGCAGTGAACCGTACAAATCAGTTAATCGCTTATTGTGAAGGTATGAAAAACACAATAGTGAAAAAACAGTTGAAAATATGAAAGCAACTATGGGAGTAGCGGCAGCATGAAGAAAAATTCCTTCACCATATGTGGAAAGGCGCTCTTTGTAAAAAAAGAGACGATAACCGCTATTTCTCTTAGCTGATAACATTAAAAGGCATAATTCAACTAAAGGAAATACCATAAACATTAATATACAATATGCTATAAATACAGGTCTGTATTTCCTTAGTGTCCATTCAAAATGGTAGATGGCTTTTTGCTTGTTGCTTAAAGTTTTTTTATTTTCCATATCCAATACCCTCCATTTCATTAATAAATACTTCTTCCAATGTTGCAGGTAACAATTCTATAAATGCAGGATTCAGTGCATTGAGTTTGTCCATAATTTCTTTCTCGTTACCTTTAATCATTACAGAGTAGTAGTTGCCTAAATGATTTAAAATCCGGACATCTAATCCGTCAAAAATATCACCTTCGGGCATTGTGGTAAATGCAAGCTGAATTTTGTGGATTCTATTCTTGATGGTATCAGTGTCATCTTTAGCGATAACATTTCCAGCATGTAAAAGAATTATGTTGTCGCATATGTCATCAATTTCTCTTAAATTGTGTGACGCGATAATGCAGGTCATGTTGTTGTCTGTTACTTCCTGTATAAGAAGTGACTTCAAAGTCTTTCTGATTACAGGGTCAAGACCATCAAATATTTCATCCAAAAAGAGATACTTTGGTCTTGTGGAAAATGCAAGTATCAAAGAAGCCTGTCTTTGCATACCCTTACTCATGTTTATTATTTTTTTGTCATTCCCTATTGGAAATAGTGAACACAATTTTTGGAAATATTCTTCGTCCCATGTGGAATAGAGCCCGCGATACAAATCCGCCATTTTTCTCAAAGTACTGTCATTGTAAAAATAAGGAAAATCAGATATGAAGAAACACTGTTCCTTGATTGACGGATTGTCAAATGCCAATTCGTCGTCAATAATAATCTCACCACCGTCAGGAGCATATACGCCTGAAAGGGTTCGAAGAAGTGTACTCTTTCCGCTTCCGTTACTACCTGTAAGACCTGTGATACTGCCGTCATATATTTTGCAATTCATATCATTGAGAGCAATGGTCTCATCAAATTTTTTAGTCAGTTTTTTTATCTCTATCATATTAATTCTTCACCCCTTTTAAAACATCAATATCATCAATCATTTGGTGCATCTCATCTTTTGAAATGCCTTTCTTGTAAGCCTCTGCAAGAGCACCTTTTAGTTCCTTGCGTGCAATCTGTTTACCCGCTTCATTATCATCAAACCTTTCGGAAACAAAACTGCCGCTTCCAACAGTCGAATATATATAACCTTCTTCCTCTAACATCTTATAAGCTTTCTGGACTGTGCTGGGATTGATTCCCAGGTCAGAAGCAAGGGTTCTCACAGGTGGAAGTTTCTCGTGGGGCTTGATTGCGCCAACAGAAACCATTCGTATGAAATTCTCGTATAACTGCATATATACGGGAGTTCTTGATTGGAAATTAACTGTAAGCATAAGCAAATCTCCTTTCTGTTATTATTTTAATTATCTGATTGCATGATACAAAGTGTATTATGCAAATGATAAATTGTATTACCCGATACCATACAATGTATGATAGGATGTCAAAATGAATATGTCAATAGATTTCGGGAAAATTGTATGAAAAAGTACCATACAATTTTGAGATTATTCTTTTCGAAACGGATATAAGCAGTTTTCAGAAATCGTATACTTTTGAAACGTGAATTACAGATGCTTTCAAAAATAACAAGATGAGCAATTATATCAATGGATTTCGAAATAACAAATGAGACATGCTTAGAAGGATTGTCTTCAAAAGCAAGGCAGGGAGTTTCTGATGAAAAAGTTATGCCCGGCATCCCATGTGAAGAATTCTCCAAACGGGTTGTCAGGAGTTTCTGAGAAAAAAGTTACCTCCGGCATCCCATGTGAAGAAAAATCAAAAAGGGATGTAAGCGTAATGAAATCAAGTTGAATAAGCATACATCCTCAAAATGAATTTTGCCAAAAGGGATATATAATGAAGAAATCCTTGGGTGTAACTGAATATAAAATTATGTGCATGTTTCAAAATGTATGAGAGTGTATGACATTAATACATTTTTGTGTATTTTTGTGCTGAACTCCAAGGCGTTTGACTTATAATATTCATGATGATAAAATTAGTAGCAAGAGAGAGTCCTTAATTTTAGGTGTGACACTAAGAATATATGGGTGAAATATAAAGAAATAATAGAAAAATAATAGAGAGATAAGGTAAAAGGTGATGTGTTATAATGGAAACTTCTTTGGGATCAGGATTAATTTTTTTGGGAATTTATGGTCTGGTTGGAATTGTTTTTTTTACAATAGGAATCCTATTGATTAAGAACAGAAAGAAGAAAGAAAAGAATTGTACTTCAATTACCCATGGAAGAGTAAGAGAGTCGGTTCTTCATAAAGATTATAATGTAAATGGTGGATGGTATGATATAGGCTGGCATCCGGTATTTGAATACACTGTGGGAGATGAAACAATTGTAAAAGAATCAAAGTTCGGTAATTCCGAACCACAATTCAAAGACGGTCAGCTTGTTACAGTACATTATAATCCAAACAAACACGATGAATTCTATGTCGAAGAAGAAAAGGTACATAGGGTGCTTTCATATGTTTTTACTGCTGTGGGAGCAATTAGTCTTTCTGCTGGAATTATTCTTTTCATTGTATACAGGTAAAAAAGATATATTCAGTATTATTAAAGCAAAATAAACTTTTCTTAAGAGTGTACAGCAAAAAAGTACCCTCATTTTATATATAGCAGTAATTGAAGTTTTTTTCAAAAATTTGCTTTTTTTTCAAAATACGGTATTATTTATAGATATAATTTTATCATCATGGTGAACAACAAAATAATATGGGAGGATAATAGAATTATGACGAAAGAGTACCTCAAAACAAGAATAATAGTGCTGAGTATATTAGCTATTGTTTTAATTGGATATTTTATTTATCATGAGAAAAAGAGTGATAAAATAACTGAAAAATACATTTCTAAAGGAGGGTATGAAATAGATAATTTTTCCGCGGAGGTACATAGAGGTAAGTATAGTTTGACTTATATAGCACCTGGTCTTGAATCATTTAACTTTAATTTTATGATTGCAGATACAACAACAGATGAACATATGATATTATTTATGGATGGAAAAAATGGCAGTTGCACAAAGATTTATATGTTTATTAAGGATGATACAGGGAAAGTACATAGAATAAATTTTACCGGTGATAGTAAGTTGGTTTCAAATGAGTTTGCAAATTTTGTAGAATTTAATAAAGATAAAATAAATGCCTATATAGATATGGCAAATGAAGAGTGGGATTTAGGATTAGAAAAAATTAAGTTGGAATAGTTAAAAACTTAATTATGTAAAATACTTATAGAGAGGATAATGCAATTAAGAAGATTACTTGTTTTGTTTTAACTATATTTATGATTGGAGCAATGACTACATCGGTAGTTTTGGGTGGCAACAAGTCCGTTAAGAATTATACTTCAAAAGAAATTCATGTTGAAGGTATTTATTTAAAAAATGGTGATAAAGGAAAGCAGTATAGAAAAATAATAAAATCGTACAATGATTTAAAAAAGACGAAGAACTATGTAAAGAATAATTTCAATTCACCTAAAAAATATATTAAAGAATTGAATAAGTACAATAAGAAATTCTTTAAAAAGAATGCATTAATATTTGTGACAGACAACGTTGATGTTAATCATTCAACATACAATTTGTCATCAGTAGAAAAAGGTACTGATAGATTAATAGTTAATGTGAATAAGAACATTACACTTGAGCCTGGTATGAGTACTACGACTGTGGTGAAGTATCGCACCGATTCATATTTGATAAGTGTAAAAAAATCAAAAATAAAAAAGATTAAAAAAGTGAAGATAGTTTACAATTAAATTGCAAATTAGAGACTGTGAAATAAAGTCTGTAAATTAGATCTTCTATGATAATGATAGGTCAGAAAGTTCAGAATAATGAGCTTTCTGACCTTGCTTTATAGTAGAATAAAGTACATTTTTCTGAAAAAATTTTTTTTACTTATAAATGTTATGACATAAAAAAGTAAAAAATAATGGACTTTTTGAAAATATACTTCAAATGCCCGAAAACACTGATAAAGTACATTTTATAAAAAAGTGAACTTTATTCTTTTACAATCATAATTAATAGAAATAATAAAGTCTATTTTTATAATCACTATACACTGAAAAAAAATTCTATAAAAAGTCGATTATCGCTAACATTTGTTAGAGTATCAGGGAAATACAGTTGAGGCTATTTTACACATTATGATATACTCAAAGTATGAATAAATGGTATTGTAAAAAACAAGACAAACCTATAACGTTTTTTGATACCAAGAATTACTTTGAAGCAAGTTATGAGCAGTTTGATATAAACTATAAAGCACTTTATCACATCATCGATGAAAGGAGAGAAAGATTCCCGGACGAGATAAAAGATATAGCAGAGGACAGTCTGGCAATAAAGATACAAAATGCTTTGTCACTCGGATTAAAGATGCAAGAGCGAGACAGAACATATATAAAACCTATATACAGTGCAAGAATAAAAGATATCTCATGGGTAATTCCGCTACACATATTTAATTCAATAATCGAAGAGCCGGAGCTTGTTTTGGTTGTATATAAATCGGATATTTTCTGGGAAATTAAAACAGTGCTACCTTATGATGATGAAGTAAAAGACCGAATCATCAATTTGGCACTGTATCAGCAGATGTGGTAATCAATTAACCACTTATCAGTGAAATGGAGGTTTGATTTGATGAAGAAAGAAGAACTTAAACTTACAATTGAATTAGTCCCAAAAGCAAACTGGGAAAACAATCTCCGTAAATGCGTGACACAGACTCAGTGGAACAAGATAAGAAGAACAGTAAGAACCAATGCTAACGGTGTATGTAAAATCTGTGGCAGGAATGTCGGAATAGATAAGTTGGATGCACATGAAACATGGGAATACAAAGACGGTAATCAGATACTAAAAGAGATAAATGCTCTTTGTAAGGCTTGCCATGGAGTAAAACATTATGGTCTATCAGAAATAAAAGGGTATGGTAAAAAAGCATATACGTGGTTTATCCGTGTTAATAATATCACTCTAAGAGAAGCAGTATTTTTCCTGAATGAGTATTCTGATGAATATGAAAAACGAAGTAAAAAGAAGTGGAAAATAGTACTTGTAAATTCTATCGTGAAAGATATTATTAACGAAGATATCCGACTAAACAAAAAAGCAAAAGAAAATAATAAAAATGTTGTTATTGTAGAAACCTATGAAGATGTACCTGAAAAGAAATCATTCATATCGAAATTTATAGGCAGATTTACAATTAGATTGTAGTGCCAATATATTTTATATTGTAAAGATATTGAGTACTCATAAGAAAGGAGATGCAAACTATGTCTGAAAGCGATTTCATATATGTAGCGGTAATAACAGTATTTGTTGTCTTTATCGCTTTAGAATTATTATTAATTCTTATTTATAATATTAAAGCAATACTTAAACATCTACTTAGAACGCCGTTCAAATATCCATATTTCGAAAAAGATTTTGACGTAACAGGCAGAAGAAATGTTAAGATAGAAAATCTACTGGACGAATATCTTATAGAGTTCGGTCTGGATGAAATAAGAGAACACAAAAGATTTTTGACTCAGTGGAAACTTGATAATAAGAAAAAAGCAGAAAGCGCTCGACTGAAAAAGTTACGTATAAGACAGTACAACGAAGCATTGGATGACCAAAATACGTATCATTTTAACATAGTACGCGAACAGACCAGATACACACAAAGAAATTATGTAAAAACTGCTTACAAGGTTTTACAGATTCAGTCAACTCATAAGTGTGACCTTCCATATATTATGTACCGATATAACAGATTAAAGGAAATAGATTTCAGCTGCACATTATCGGAATTTGAATCAAAGAAACAGAGAAATTTAATGAAACCTCAATTAAGAGAGTTCATTAAAGAAAGAGACAACTACACCTGTCAGATATGCGGAAAATACATGCCGGATGAAGTGGGATTACACATCGACCATATTGTTCCTATTGCAAAAGGTGGAAAAACAATAGCATCCAATCTGCAGGTATTATGTTCAAAATGTAATGGAGCTAAGCGTGATAAATAGAGCACCAAGGAGATAATAATATGAGTAACAGTAATAGTCAGAATCCGGGCAATGGAGCTGAATTTCAGGAAAAGGTATATAAGTACTTTTGTGATGAGTATCAGAATCATAAATTTGAAAAGGAAAAGGCAATAGAAATAGGAAAACCACCAAGAAAGCACAGATATGATATTGCAAGTGAAGACAACAAGATTGTGATTGAGTGCAAGTGCTATACATGGACTGAAAGCGGTAATTCTCCAAGCGCAAAGCTTAGAACATTAAACGAAGCAATTTTATATTTTACATTCCTAAATAATTGCAAGAAATACCTTGTTATGAGCAGGTCAACTCACCCAAAACAGAAAGAAAGCTTGGCGGAGTATTATTATAGAAGATACAAACACCTTTTAACTCCACACAATGTAATACTTGCCGAATATGATAAAGAAAATAAAATATTTCGGATAATTTCAGATAAGAGCTGAGAATGATATTTACATACTAATTTAGTCACTTTATGTTTTCTTTGATATGTGATAATATTTAGACAAAGTAATATGTTTTTAATAGATTGTATTGATTTCTATGATGAATATACCCTATTAAGATTATATTATATTTTTTGAACAAACTATTCGTATACGAGAACAGAGAATCAACATATTAAATAAAGGATAATGATTTATGGAATATTTAACAACGGCAGAGTTTTCAAAAATATGGAAGATATCGCAAAGGCGAGTAGCTATCTACTGTAAAGAAGGAAGAATTCATGGAGCTATATTAAAGGGGAAAATATGGCTTATTCCAAGAGATACAAAAAAACCAGAGGATCCAAGAAAAAGTAAGAGGGATGGTTGACATGGCTATACTAAGTAAAAAACAGATGTCAGAAGAAGATATAAAGCTTAATTATATTACTCCAGCTATACAGCCGACTTGGGGTGCCATATTACGATGGAGACCAAGATCACGGATGGTCGGATAAATATTAAAGGAAATATGGTTGCCCGCAATAAGCCAAAGTATGCGGATTATTTATTATACCTAAATGGTGGCAAGCCAATCGCTGTTGGGGAAGCAAAGGATAATAATCATTCTGTATCGTTTGGGCTTCAACAGGCGATAACGTACGCTCGGATGATGGATATTCCGTTTGCGTATTCGTCAAACGGTGATGCTTTCTATGAGCATGACTTCCTGACCGGGAAAGAGAGACAGATTCCTTTGGAGCAGTTTCCGACACAGGAAGAGCTGTTTGAAAGGTTTTATGCT
>JAEELL010000057.1 GCA_016282745.1 Lachnospiraceae bacterium | reverse complement strand
AGTGATTGTTTACAATCACGAAAGCGAGCGTAACTTCGAATCATTCTTCTTTTATCAGAATCCTTCTAAGCTTGTCTCAATTGTTATTTCGAAATCCATTCATATAATTGCTCATCTTGTTATTTTTGAAAGCATCTGTAATCCAAATTTCAAATGTATACGATTTTTGAAACGTAAACTACAGCAGTTTTCAGAATAACTCTAAGAGCATTTAAGCAAATGGTTTTCACTAAAACATTTGCTTAATGCGATAGAGGATTCTGAAAACTGCGTATGCCCGTTTCAAAATGTATACTTTCTCTTACTGCTCCTCACCAAGAACAAATACCTTGTAATACATCTCCAGCGCCTCTAAGAGTTCTTTCTTTTCTGACTGAATTTGTTTGATCTTCAATGCACTGCCTATTTCATCATAAAGCAAATCCCCCTCGTCGTACTCAGTAACCAGATTAAGAGTTCCGTCTTCTGCATACTGAAGCATTAAAATACCTCCTACTTCTTCCGTAAAAAGTACACACATAATCTGCAATTCCTGTTTTATTCCTTCCGGTAAATTTGCAAAATTATCATTTATATAAAATTTCTGTTCATATGCGCTTGCCGCACACAATACATTTTCCTCATTAAACATATTATACGTATCCTCCGCTTTCTTATATTTTCATCTGCGCATTTCTGCATAAATTTATTTTCATATAATTTCATTTTCAAATTTATCTCTAGTCACGTTTTCTCCCTATGATATATAAACACATAAAACAGGTCATTGCAACCTTTTATGTATCACAATGACCTGTTTCTTTATAATTCATTATTCAATTATCTGCTTCGTTTTTATAATTATTTAAGAACTTCCTGAATAGCTTTTACTGAACCTGCAAGTCCCTGAATCTCTGAAGGAATGATAATCTTTGTAGCCTTGCCGTCAGCTGCTGCTGCAAATGCTTCAAGACTCTTGAGTGCAAGTACTGACTGATCTGCGCCTGCTTCCTTGATAGCTCTGATACCATCAGCTGTAGCCTGCTGCACTTTGAGAATAGCTTCAGCTTCACCTTCTGCTTCTCTGATTCTCTTCTGCTTCTCAGCTTCAGCTCTAAGAATTGCTGATTCCTTTTCAGCTTCAGCACTAAGAATCATTGATGCCTTTTCACCTTCTGCAATAAGGATTGCTGATTTCTTCTCACCTTCTGCTTTAAGGATTGCTTCTCTACGTTCACGTTCTGCTTTCATCTGTTTCTCCATTGCATCCTGAATAGCTGCAGGAGGAATGATGTTCTTAAGCTCAACTCTGTTTACTTTAATTCCCCATGGGTCTGTTGCAATATCAAGTGACTCTCTCATCTTGCTGTTGATAACTTCTCTTGATGTAAGTGTCTCATCAAGTTCCAAATCACCGATGATATTTCTCAGTGTTGTGGCTGTAAGATTTTCAATAGCCATAATTGGATTTTCAACACCATAGCAGAATAACTTAGGGTCTGTAATCTGGAAGAATACAACTGTATCTATCTTCATTGTTACATTATCCTTTGTGATAACCGGCTGTGGTGGGAAGTCAACAACCTGCTCTTTTAAGTTGACTTTTCTTGCAACTGCATCAACAAAAGGAACTAAGAAATGAAGTCCTGCTGACCATGTTGTCTTATATGTTCCGATTCTCTCAATAACATATGAATGAGCCTGTGGTACTACTTTGATGCAACTAGCCACAATAATTAATAAAAGTACTAAAATGGTAATGATAACTGGCATAATAACCCTCCTAATAAAAAAATTATTTATAAATATTTATTTAATAATAATCTCAACAATCTCTTTTTCGTATATAGCTTATTTCTTAATATTTAAACCAGAAAACTATATCCTTAATTAAAGACATTATTAAATTATTATTTTTCAATTGAAACAATAGCCTTTACTCCCTCGATTCTAACTACTTTGACTATAGTATCTTTCTCAATAGTCACGCTGTCATCTTCAGTTCTGGCTGTCCACTCAAGACCATCAATAAATACGGTTCCTGTTCCCTCTATATTGTTGATAGTCTCTGTTACTTTTCCTGTCTTTCCTGCGACTGCCTCTACATTTGTCTTTTCTACATCTTTGTTTACAAAACGTAATGCAAATGGTCTTACAAGTAACATTGATGCAGCGGATACTACAACAAATAATATAAGCTGTACCCACGTATTAGCTCCAAGCATACAAGCTATAAGTGCCACCAATGCTCCAAACGCAAACCATATAGATGCGAGCCCGATTGTAATTAACTCAACACCTAAAAATGCAATAAAAGCAATCAACCATGTGAATTGACTCATATACAACACCCCTCTTTCTTATAGGCTTCCTATTGCTAATATTTTACCACTTTAGATTTTTATTTACAACAAAATACATTGCATAATAAGCCATATTTTTACTGCTACAAAAGCAAATTATAGTATTCTATTTTTCTCAGCGATTTCACGGTTCCAAATAAACATAAAAAAACAAAGGCAAATCGTTTTATAACTCTCTGCCTTTGTTTCTTTATTTCCTTATTAATAATCTTAAATCTTTCTTTTTATTATTTCATTTGCCCATTAGCATTCGAAAAAATCAGACTTTTTTGATTCTAGTAAAATACCTGATGGTCAATTACTCTATGTGACTTTTTGCTACCACTACTTACACAATCAGTTCTTCCAAAGAATAGATATCCCGGAACATTGTTTGAACCTGCGAGGGCATCTGCCGCAGCCTTCTTAGATCCTGCATCCGGTCCGTTAGCAATCTTCTTTGCAAGAGAGCCATTGGATGCCGGTGTAAACTGGAACGGCTGATAAACAACTCCGCTGATGCTTGATGGATATGCCCCTGAACGAACTCTGTTAAGAACTACGTTAGCAACAGCAAGCTTTGCTTCGTATGACTCTCCACCTGCCTCACATGAAACTATACATGCAAGGAGATATTGATCATCTGCATTAGCCGGTGTAGCTTTGTTCTGTACTGTCACATTATTTGATGACTGACTGTTTGAAGTTGTGCTGTTTGAAGTTACACTGTTTGAAGTTGTGTTCTGACTTGTTGGACCACTGTTTGCAGCAGCCTCATTTGCAGCAGCTTCTTTTCTTGCTTTCTCAGCTTCAGCTAACTGTTCTGCTTCTATCTCTTCAACACTCTTGGCATCTGTAACTATCTGATCAAGTTTAACCAAATCCTTGCTGATATATCCTGTCTTGCCATCAAAAATAACTTTAACCCATTTGTCGTATACTTTTGTACACTTTAATGTTTCGCCTTTAGCTATCATACCAAGTACTTCACAGTCCGTGTTTCTCTCTGCTCTCACTTTTACTGTATCACCCTCAATGATAGCTGTATAACCATTTTCTTTTAATGCCTTTTTAGCTTTGTCACCTATGAGAATATACCCTGTTGCAACATAACCTTTTACATTTCCTGATTTAACTTTGGTCCACTCAGTACCATATTCTAATACTTTTCCACCATTGCCTTCAGTAAGAATTCCTACTACTTCAGAATTAGCATCAGCTTTGTGTCTGATGTTCAAATTACTGGAAGTATTCATAACAAAAATACCTTTGTATTTTGAAAGATCTTCCTTTGTTTCTTGAACAGTTGTACTCTCTTCCACTGCTGCCTTAGTTGCATCAACTGATGTATTAGTTGCAATCTGACCAGCAGCCTGAACCTTGTCTCTTTTTTCTATTTTCTGTTCTGTATTTTTTTCTTTTTGTTTTTCTGTTTCTCTGGCTGCAGCAACTTTAACCGAATCTACACTCATAACGTTTACGACGTAACTCTCAGTTTCGTCTGTCGTTCTGTATTCTGTCTTATCCTTTGTCAAAGATGTTGCCGCAAAAGTGACAATGAGAACAGTAGCAAATACTGAACCATAAACCACTTCGTTCATGTGTCTTTTTATTTTGTTTCTTCTAAGAATACTCATAAATAATTACTCCCCGAGATGTTAATACACTCTCATGTTTCTGTCTGTTTGTAATTTCATTACCGTTTCTTAGCATAGTAGTTAATCATATCAGCGAATATTACAATAATATTACTTAATTCTTTAAAATTTTAACAAATATTTGTAAATATGTCAAAATAAATCGCGTTATTTTTTATAAAAAGCCATGCATTTCTTGTGCATAATATACAATACCAGTTATTTTTTATTGTAATATATGCACATTTATGAATATTTTTAAATTATCTCAATGGAAAAATAGGTTAATATTACTCAATTCTATAGGCTTCTTTTGTAGTTTTTTAATAAAAATTATGAGTTCTCTTGCATAAAATCTCCCTTAGTTGTAATATATTTTTAGCCTTAATTTATCGTAAACATACATGATTAAGGTAAAAAACAATATATTGAAAACTCGGTTTTACACTTATTTTTATATGCTAGACAAACCCGGAGTTCAAGGAGGATTATTATGGCAACAACAAAGAAGACAGCTGCTGCAAAACCAGTTGCAGACAAAGTTGAAACAAAAGCTGCAGTAAAGCCTGCAGAAAAGAAAGTTGAAGCTAAACCGGTTGAGAAAAAAACTGAAGCTAAAAAGGTAGAAGCTAAACCGGCTGAAACAAAGGCTGAGACAAAGAAAGCTGAAGCTAAACCAGCTGCTAAGAAAGCTGAGACAAAGGCAACAGCTAAGAAAGCTGAAACAAAAACAACAGCTAAAAAAGCTGAGAAAAAGGCTGAAACAAAGACAACAGCTAAGAAAGCTGAAACAAAGGTATTCGTACAGTTCTTCGGTAAAGAAGCTGATACAGAATCAATCGTTGAGGCTGCTAAGGCTGATTACATCGCTAACGGTGGAAAGAAAACAGGAATTAAGGATGTTAAGGTTTACATCAAGCCTGAAGAGTACACAGCTTACTATGTAATCGAAGGTCAGGAAGGAAAGATTAATTTATAATTTTTTATAATTTATGATTTATAAAAACAGCTGCTGAGTTCATCTCGAACACAGCAGCTGTTTTTTATGTAATTTATTTAACTCACAACGATACTGTTTATAAAATTTCCGGTATTACTTCTTTATAATTTTTGTCTTTGACCATTTACCATAGTTTTTCTTATTTCCTACATTGATAAATGCTCTTACTTTTACATAATACTTTTTATTTTTCTTGAGTTTTCCAATAACAAAAGTAGTATTTCTTACTTTTTTTACCACCTTCTTCTTAAATTTCCTGTCAGTTGAATATACTATCTCATATCCTGTAACACCGGTAACTTTCTTGTAAATTATTTTTGCTTTTTTCTTATTTTTCAATCTCTTTGCAGATTTAATTTTTACTTTTCCGACATTTACTTTTTGCACATCATATTCCGATACGGAAGCTTCATTCGGTACAAGCTGTTTAGTCGTCGTTGTTTCTCCTTCCCCCGATTGCGTTTCTGTATCTGATGGTGACACAATATCTGATTGTGTTTCTGTATCCGATGGTGACTCAACTGCTGACTGTGTTTCTTTTCCTGACGTCGACTCATTATCTGATGTGGCTGTTGTTGCAAACACAGTTGTTGTTGCTTCTGACGTTGTGGCTACAGTTGTCGGTGCTACCGTTGTTGGCGCTACTGTTGTTGGTTCTTCTGTTGTTGGCGCTACTGTTGTTGGTTCTTCTGTTGTTGGTGCCACTGTTGTCGGTGCTACCGTTGTTGGAACTTCTGTTGTTGGCGCTACCGTTGTTGGCGCTACCGTTGTTGTTTCATTTTTGATTGTAACTTTAAGCACTACACCCGGGGTTTGTTTGTCATCCAGCACTGCTGTTATTTTTATTTCATGCTCGCCCTCTTCTTTAAATGTATATTCTGCTGTCACACTCTTACTAAATGTTCTGTAATATCTGTTATCTATATACACTTTGTATTTTTGTCCCAGTGCTATCTGTTCATCTGTCTGATTCCATGTAAACTTTACAACAAAATTATTTTGTTCCACTACAACTGCTCCAACCACTTCTATCGGTTGCGGTTCCGCTATTGTTGTCGGGGCCACTGTTGTTGGCGCTTCTGTTGTTGGTGCTTCTGTTGTTGGCGCTTCTGTTGTTGGCGCTACCGTTGTTGGGGCTACCGTTGTTGGCGCCTCTGTTGTTAGTTCTTCACCTTTAACAACAGTTATAGGAATTGATACTTTCTTTGTTACATTTGCATTATTTATATTTTTCTCACTCTTTAATGTAACAGTTATTGTATTTGTTCCCTCTTTCAAACCTGTTACCGACAATTCAATTCCACCATCCTGATTAAGAATGTAATCTGTTATTCCGCTTTTACTCTGTGTTACCGTAGCTGTCTGAATTCTACAATCCACAGGAACATATGATATTGTTATCTTCTCTGTATCTCCAACTTTGATCGTTGTAATTCCGGAATAGGTTACAATTTCCAAAACAGATGTTACCGCATATACTGTTGCTGTAGCGGATGTAACAAGTGTATCTCCGTTATATGCCGAACATGTAATAGTCACACTGCCTCCACCGGCAGGCAGTTTTACAACGCTTACATTTCCATAATCATCCACTGTCGCTATAGAGGTGTCACTGGATGTAAACTTAATTCTGTTGTCCGTTATTTTTTTATAATTCTGAGCAGTCGCTTCGGTAATCATATTAATGTCTGCTGTAGCTGATGAATAAAACTCATTCTTCATTGACACAAATACGCTCTGTGTCGTTCCCTCTTTTATATATGCATTCTTGAGTGTAATTCCACTGCTCTTATTTACATTTGCTTTTACCTCAATGTTGATTGTGATTCCATCCCTCTCCTTTGTTCCAAAAGACGGATAGATTGTCATTTTGTATTTTCCCTTTTTGGTTGCTTTAAATGCAACCTTCTTTGATGATGATGTTACTGTAGTTGTTACAGCCGATGTATCATTACATTCACACGTAATTTCATTTCCTGCATAATCTTCAGTGTAATCATAAGTAAATGTTGTTGATGTTGCTCCGTTCAGAATAATGTTCGAATTATTTGCATATTCATTTCCGCTACTGTCTTTCAGATACGCTTTCATTCCTGTCTTTGCAACATTAAACACATTATTTGAATATTTTGACGAAGCAACTGCCTGAGCTTTTATTGATGTTTTTCCTCCTGCGATGCCAAGGATTTCAACTGCATAAGTTCCATCTTCTAAAAGTCTGACTTTTCCAACCGACGCTATAGTCTCATCCGATGATGTAAATGTAAGTGCATCAGGATATGATTTTGCATCCTCAGCGTAAGTTGACGAATAACTGATTGTAGCTATATATTCTGTCTTCTCACCCTCATACAAACCAATATTGCTTTTAGAGAATGTTATTCCACTCGCAGGGGCACATATAATTACGTCAAAATACTTTTCTACGTTGCCCGCCTTTATTTTTATCTTTACAGTGCCACAACCTGTACCGCTTTTTCTTTTTATTGTTGCACTCTTTCCGCCACTTGTCACATTCAAATCAATCAGGCTGTCCGGTGTGGAACTTACTACACTCCACTCCGGTACATCCGACATTTCAATATCGTCATATGTTGCAACAAATTTCGGTGCAATAGTTTTAGTAGCTGTGGAACTGACCGACATTCTATACTGTACATTTTCATCACCTGATGTTTCATCTAATATAATATCTTTGCAGGAATTATATACAGAATCCACATAGTATGTTGTGTTGGTACTTCTGTTTACAGACAATGCATCCGTCAATTTAAATAGTAATGAAGTAGTGACATCAACCTTCCGGTTTGACGCAGAATTTCTGCACTCAAGATTTACAATCCATGCCGTAAATTTTGCATTTTCACTAACATTATGTACAGGATCAGAGCCTTTTTCCGTAAATGATTTATTTGATACTGTCGGAATAATATCTCCGTTCTCATTCCCCGCTAACTGACCACTGTCCTTGTTGAATGTGTATGTGTTATTTCCAATTTTAACTGATGAAATGAAGTTGTCTACACCCGAAACATAAGCTGCTGTACGCACATTCAAAGTTATCGGTGCACCTGCAGTTACAACATAATTATTCTTTGATTCCTTTACCACCAGTTCAGGGACTTTAGAACAATATGTATATACACCATTGTTTTCACTTACAGCATCCACGCCATCTATTTTAGTTGCTGTAGTAAACGTTCCTTCAAAAGCAGAACTGCTAATACAGCACGAATCATTTACAGTCAGTAAAGATAATCTTACATCATATGAAAATGATTTTTGCTCTATGCTTTTTAGATTGTCATTGAATTTTACATTTTCCAAAAACTGACACTCTGAAAATGTTGATGTCATTATCCTTACTACAGATGCATCCTTGTTTAATTCAAAATCTGTTATCGGGCTGCCTTTAAAAGCAGCTGATCCCAAATACTTCAAATTAGATGCGCCGGTAAAATCTACGAATTCAAGTCCCACTCCTCTGATAAGAACGTTATTTGCTTTTCTTCCTGTATTTGCAAATGCACTGCTTCCTATTCCTTTTATTGAACTTCCAAATGTAAGATTTCTTAATCTTTCGCATCCTTCAAATGCAGAATCACCTATTATTTCCAATTTTGACGGAAAGCTGTCAAACTTATAATTATATGCATATTTAAATGCAGAACTGCTAATTTTTGTGACATTATCACTCATCTCAACTGTCTCTAATCCTTTATACCACTGCTCATTCGGATTGGTTCCTGCCAGAGATTTTACGGTATTTCCGTCGCCTGCGATAATCTCTATCCCTGTATACATAAACATTTCCGACGGAATAACTGTCAATGTAGACGGCAATTTTACAGTTTTAAGATTATAACAGCTGTAGCACACTCCGCTGCCAAAAGTTGCTCTCGTACATTTAGAGAAATCAAATCCTTCTATTCCTCTAATGTAATGATTTATCATCTTATCCTCACCAACTACCAAACCATTCTTCTGTACATTATCCCTATATTTTGTATACACCAGTTTGTCAGCACTTTCGCTTTTTGTTGCAGTTATCTTACTCGGATCAATGTATACTTTTGTAGGTGTATGGAATCTGTAATCTCCCGGAACAAATACTGTATATTCCTCAGCTCCCGAAAACTTTGTTGTAGATATTACATCATAGGAACTAACGTATTTTTTTACCATAGTTGATCCATAACCATTTTCACTCCAGTCAGTGTATGATTTTGCACAGCCATAAAACGCTTCTTCACCTATTTTGGTCACATTGGCTGGCAAAGTTAATATTCCACTAAGGCTGCTGCAGTTACAAAAAGCTCTCTCTCCGATTTCTATGGAAAAATTTGGATTATTCTCATTTGCTGTAGGAAATACGAGGGATGTCATTGCATTACATGTACTGAATGCGGAATTTCCTATAACTTTTGTCATTGTTCCACTATGTTCTGCAGGGAAATCTTCAAACTCCAGTGTCTGCAAAGATACATTATCCCTAAATGCATTCTTTCCAATATTTGTAACATTTGCCGGAATCACTATCGATTCGATAGCAGCACACTCAAACGCACTATCACCTATGTATGTAAGTGACTGTGGAAAATTGGCTTCCGTCAGATAATAACACCACTTAAACGCATTATTTTCGATTCTTTCTATGCCTTCAGGTAATGTTATCTTTTGAAGATTTTTCATGTAAAATTCTTTTTCCGGAATCTGTTTTACAGCTGTTCCCGCCAGATTAATTTCAGTGGCATTCTCTGCTATTCCAAGACCTGTCACATCGCTTATCGAAGTATATTTTGACAAATCTATTTTTCCCGCATAATTCTTCAATTGCTGCACTGTAATGTCATTTCCGTTATTGACAATCTTTTTCAGTGCACTGATAAGTGCCGCATCAGGAATAATATCTGTGGTAATAGTATCCGAATCACTGTAACTAACTGTAGCTCCAAGTACACTGCTTTCAGAATTAATCACACCAAAATTCCAATCTCCATGCCCTATCACTAACGTGGCAACTAACAATAGAGCGGTCACTCTTTTGAGGTGTATTTCCCCCCTACGCTTATTCCCCATAAATGACAGTTTCTCCATAAGCTTTTACCTCCTAATATTCAATTAATACAGGCAGTTTCACACTACCTTTCTCCGAAATAACCTATTTCCATTGTACCATTACGGAATTATTAATTAAAGTAAAAAAATAACAGACAACTGTATAATACAATTGCCTGTTATTTTTAATATATATTTTTTTATTAATCAGATGCCATTTCAAGAATGCATCTGCGTTCTTGCTGCAAAATACGAGACAGCCATGAGATAACCAATCTTATGCCTCAGCTGTTTCAACATTTGCAAGGAACTCGTTGATTGTATCAACTAATGAATCAACATCTATTCCATGAACCATACATGCCTCTGCAAGTGATTCACCCTGTGCTGAAGGGCATCCGATACAGTGCATTCCTGAATTTAAAAGAATAGGTACGATACCCATGTTAACCTTTATTATGTCTGAAATAATCATATCTTTATTAATCATTACAATTCCTCCTAAATAAACTATTTTTCAGTTACCGGCTTCTTATGTTTATTATATCTGCCGGTATCAGTTGCCGCTTTTTGTTGCCACCTTCATTAGTGTATACCATCAACTATTATTAATCAACCTTATTATGATATTTCACACAATAATCAAAAACAGAATTGACATCCATTTATCGACTGGTATTTACCAATTGATAATAATATTAAACTATTATTTACTATCACAAGCTAATCTATAATTAATTTCTGATTCTGAATCGAATTAGCACTTTTCAGGTTCCTGATAAGTTTCTCCAAAAGTCTCAACAGTAACTTTCTTCATCTTCTGCTCCTCAAGAGGCTTGTCTGACCAGTCAGTCGCAACATTTGCAATCTTGTCAATAACATCAACACCTTCAATAACCTTACCGAAAGCTGCGTACTGACCATCGAGATGTGGTGATGTTTCGTGCATAATAAAGAACTGTGAACCTGCTGAATCAGGCATCATTGCTCTTGCCATTGATAAAACACCCTTAGTGTGTGCAAGATTATTCTCAAAACCATTTCCTGAGAACTCGCCTTTAATGCTGTATCCAGGTCCGCCTGTTCCGATTCCATCAGGATCTCCACCCTGAATCATAAAGCCTCTGATAACTCTGTGGAAAATAATACCATCATAGAACCCCTTATTTATAAGACTAATAAAATTATTTACTGTATTTGGTGCTATTTCAGGATATAATTCAGCCTTCATAACATCTCCGTTTTCCATTTCGATTGTAACGATTGGTAACTGTGCCATATTCAAATCTCCTCTTCTAATTAATATTATTCTTCACACTCTGCAACTAATAATATCAAAAACACTCTTTATATTCAACACTTTGGGATATTAATTTCTTAATGTATACTTTTTGAAATGGATATACGATGCTTTCAAAAGTAGACGATTTATGAAACGTAAACTACAGCAGTTTTCAGAATAACTCTTAGAGCATTTAAGCAAATGGATTTCGCTAAAACATTGAATCAAGTACATAGTTTTTCTGAAATAATAATAATGATACGAAGTCAAATTTTAAGGATT
>JAEELL010000056.1 GCA_016282745.1 Lachnospiraceae bacterium | reverse complement strand
TTTCATCAAGAAAACTCGTGAATTGGAACGGACGAGTAATCATTATTATTATGAAGTTAAAAACTAGTACTTGATGAACAGTTTTAAGAAAACATTTGCTTAATGCGATAGAGGATTCTGAAAACTGCGTATGATTTCAAAAAGTATAGTTTTTGAAAGGAGGGGCAGATGTTTAATTTTAAGGATGAACTTGCGAAGTTGCCGGATTCGCCGGGCGTTTATCTGATGCATGGGCAAAAGGATGAAATTATATATGTGGGAAAAGCAATAAGTCTTAAGAACAGAGTCCGCTCCTACTTCAGGGAGAGCACAAAGAAATCTCCCAAGATAGAAAAGATGGTTACGCAGATAAAGCGTTTTGAGTATATAGTTACAGACTCGGAGCTGGAAGCACTGGTGCTTGAGTGTAATCTGATTAAAGAATATCAGCCAAAATATAACACAATGCTCAAGGATGACAAGACTTATCCCTTTGTGAGAGTGACAATCAGTGAACCATTCCCAAGGATTCTTATGTCGAGAAAGATGAAAAAGGATGGGAGTAAATATTACGGACCTTTTACCAGTGCCGGAGCTGTCAAAGATACCATCGAGCTGTTACAAAAGACCTACAAAATCAGAAACTGTACAAAGGCGATAACAGCGGTTGTAAATGATGAGGGCGAGCGTGTGTCTGTGCCAAATCAGAGACCTTGCTTAAATTATCACATTGGACAGTGCAATGCACCATGTATGGGTGGCATGACAACAGAGGCGTATGGCAGCAATGTGGCAGGTGTTATTTCTTTTCTCGAGGGAAACTACAATAAGACAATAAAAGAACTGGAAGAGAAAATGAAAGCAGCATCGGAAGTACTTGATTATGAGAAAGCAATGGAGTACAGAGATCTGATTGCAAGTATCAATCACGTTGCAGGCAATCAGAAGATTACCACGAAGAATTTTGAGGACAGGGATATTATTGCTTACGCAGAGGAGGGCTTTGACGCGGTTGTTCAGGTGTTCTTCGTGCGAAACGGAAAGCTTATCGGAAGAGAACATTTCTATTTAAAGACTGCGCCGGGAGATACAGGAGCAGATATTCTCTCAAGTTTTATTAAGCAGTATTACGGCGGAACGCCTTTTATTCCAAGAGAACTTCTCATTCAGGAGGAGATTGAAGACGAGGAGATAATCAGCAAATGGCTTAGCAGAAATCAGTCATTTAAGGTGAAGATAGTCTGTCCTAAGAAGGGTAGCAAGGAGAAGCTGATTGAACTTGCAAAAAAGAATGCCGAGATTCTGTTAGAGAAGAACAAAGAGAAGTACAGGCGTGAACAGAAGAGAACAGTGGGCGCCGTGGCAGAGATTGAAGAATGGCTTGGACTGTCAGGACTTTCCAGAATGGAAGCATATGATATATCACATATCAGCGGTTATGAGACAGTGTCTTCCATGGTTGTTTACGAAAACGGAAAGCCAAAGAAAAATAATTACAGAAAGTTCAGACTCCAGTGGGTAAAAGGAGCAGATGATTATCTCAGTATGGAAGAAACCCTCACCAGAAGATTTACCCACGGATTAGAAGAGATAGAAAAGATAAAGCAGGAAGGTGGCGACATTAATCTGGGCAGTTTTTCAAAATTGCCTGACATCATCATGATGGACGGTGGAAAAGGTCAGGTCAATGTGGCACTGAAAGTCCTGGAAAAGTTTGGCCTGAACATTCCGGTGTGTGGAATGGTGAAAGATGACAATCACAGAACAAGAGGACTATATTACAATAATGTTGAAATTCCAATCGATACACATTCTGAAGGTTTTAAACTGATAACCAGAATTCAGGATGAGGCACACAGATTTGCTATAGAATATCACAGGTCACTCAGAAGCAAAGATCAGGTGCATTCGATACTTGATGAAATTGAAGGAATCGGACCTGCAAGAAGAAAGGCTCTGATGAAGAAGTTCAAATCAATCGATGCCATCAGGGATGCAAGTGTAGAGGAATTGAAGGCAACACCGTCTATGACGGAGGCTGCAGCAGAGAAAGTATTCAGATTCTTTCACGACGGGAAGAAGTAGAGAGCATAGAAAAAAAGAGGTGAATAATGGAAGAAAAAATAAAATTATATGGATTTAATAATCTTACGAAAGCGTTGAGTTTCAATATATATGATGTCTGCTATGCAAAGACGGCAAAGGAGCAGCAGGAGTATATTGATTACATAGATGAACAGTACAACTCTGAGCGGCTTACAAAGATTTTGAGAAATCTTACAGATATGATTGGCGCCAGCATTCTCAATATTTCATATCAGGATTATGAACCGCAGGGTTCGTCGGTTACAATACTCATGGCTGAGGAATCCATGATTCCGACACCGAAGACCCAGCTAGCCCATTTGGATAAGAGTCATGTTACTGTTCACACCTATCCTGAATATCATCCGCAGAAGAATATCACAACTTTCAGAGTGGATATTGACGTGGCGACATGCGGGAAGATTACACCTCTTTCGACTCTTGATTATCTTATCGGTTCATTTGATTCGGACATCATCACCATGGATTACAGAGTCAGAGGATTCACAAGAGATGTGGATGGCAAGAAGTGCTTTATTGACCATGCCATAACTTCCATTCAGGATTACATCAATCCTGAGATTATGGAGAGATACAATGCTGTGGATATAAATGTGTTTGAGGCGAACCTGTTCCATACAAAGATGATTGTAAAGGATATTGATTTGGATAATTATTTATTTCATAAGGATGCCAGTGATTTCTCAGAGGAGAAACAGAAAGAAATCAGAAATAATCTCCGTCAGGAAATGATGGAAATATTCAGCGGCAGAAATGTTTACGGAGTGTAACTTGCTTACGGAGTATAACTTGCTTACGGAATATAACTTGCTTACGGGAAAAATTTTATGCGATATGAAAAATTTCAGGGGCTAAAATGAGAAAATATTTCGAATAGAAAGGAATTTGTTAACATGGGATTATCTCAGGAAAATGCACCTATATATGAGGCATTGATGGAATTTGAAAAAAAGAGAATAGTTCCCTTTGATGTTCCGGGACACAAGAGAGGAAGAGGAAATCCGGAACTTGTTCATTTACTGGGAGAAAAGTGCGTAAAGCTTGATGTCAATTCAATGAAACCACTTGATAATCTGTGTCATCCTATTTCGGTAATAAGGGATGCTGAGCAGTTGACGGCAGAGGCCTTTGGAGCGGCTCATGCATTTTTGATGGTTGGCGGAACAACTTCCGCGGTGCAGGCAATGGTACTCTCAACTGTAAAAAGAGGGGACAAGATTATTTTACCGCGAAATGTGCACAGGAGTGTAATGGGAGCGCTGGTTCTTTGCGGAGCCATACCTGTATATGTGGATCCGGCATGTGATGACAGACTTGGAATACCTCTTGGAATGAGAGTGTCTGACGTGGAGCGTGCCATAAAGGCAAATCCGGATGCAAAGGCGGTTCTTGTAAATAATCCGACTTATTACGGAATATGCTCAGATATCCGTTCGATAGTTAAAATAGCACACGACAACGGAATGCTTTGTCTTGCGGACGAAGCCCACGGAACCCATCTCTATTTCGGGGAGAATCTTCCCGTGTCTGCAATGGCTGCCGGCGCTGATATTGCTGCAGTTTCAATGCATAAATCAGGAGGAAGTCTGACACAGAGCTCTATACTTCTTATTGGACCGAATGTGTCTGAGGGGTATGTGCGACAGATTATCAACCTGACACAGACTACCAGCGGTTCCTATCTGTTGATGGCAAGTCTTGATATTTCCAGGAGAAATCTTGCCCTCAGAGGAAAGGAGTCATTTGCAGAGGTAGTCAGACTTGCAGAGTATGCAAGAAAGGAAATAAATGATATTCCGGGATATTACGCATACTCAAAAGAACTGATAAATAATGACAGCGTATTTGATTTTGATACTACAAAACTGGCTGTAAATACCCTTGAGATTGGTCTGGCAGGAATTGAAGTATACGATATTTTAAGAGACGAATATGATATTCAGGTGGAGTTTGGAGATCTTGGAAATATGCTTGCCTACATTTCCATTGGAGACAGGCCAAGGGAAATAGAGCGACTGGTATCGGCATTAGCTGAGATAAAGAGAAGATTTGGCAAGCCGGATACGGGAGAACTGATGAGTCAGGAGTACATTGATCCTGAAGTTGCCGTATCACCGCAGGAAGCATTTTACGCGGAAAAAGAAGCGCTTCCAATTGCTGAAACAGCCGGAAGAATATGCAGTGAATTTGTAATGTGCTATCCGCCGGGCATTCCGATTCTTGCTCCGGGTGAGCGCATAACAAAACAGATAATTGATTATATTGAGTACGCAAAGGAAAAAGGATGCAGCATGACAGGACCTGAAGATGCAGAAATCAATATGCTGAATGTGCTAATAGATAAAAGATAAGCCGAATATGCTAATAGATGATAAAAGATAAGCAAAATGTGCTAATAAAACTATTAGCAGAAATGAGTGCAATTGGTAGAATCAATTTAGATACATGATAAAGGAGACAGAAGATGGAATTTTGGTATTCGGAGGAACATACTCCAAATGTAAAATTGTCCATTAGAGTGGATAAACAATTATACAGTGGTCAGAGTGATTATCAGAGAATAGATGTATTTGAATCTGTTGAGTTTGGCAGATTTCTCACTCTTGACGGATACATGATGATGACGGAAAAGGATGAATTTATTTATCATGAAATGATTACTCATGTGCCTATGGCAGTTCATCCAAATGTTGAAAATATACTCGTGATTGGAGCCGGGGATGGAGGTGTCATCAGAGAACTGGTGAGATACGACGATATCAAAAGAATAGACATGGTTGAAATCGACGAGCAGGTTGTTGAGGTGTGCAGGAAATATCTTCCAACAACTGCATCATGGTTTGATGATTCAAGGGTTAATCTCTATTTTGAGGACGGGCTTCGCTTCGTCAGGGCAAAAGAAAATGAATATGACCTTGTTATTGTAGATTCTACCGATCCTTTCGGACCGGGGGAAGGCTTATTTACAAGGGAGTTCTACGGTAACTGTTACAAAGCTCTTAAAGAAGACGGAATTCTTGTAAATCAGCATGAGAGTCCTTTCTATGAAGGAGACGCACAGGCTTGTCAGAGAGCTCACAGAAATATAGTAGAGTCATTCCCAATCAGTAAAGTGTATCAGGCCCATATTCCTACATACTCATCAGGGCATTGGCTCTTTGGATTTGCCTCAAAAAAATATCATCCACTTCGCGATTTGAATGAGGACAGATGGAATGCCAGAGGAATAAAGTGCAGATATTACACAACCACTCTTCACAAGGGAGCTTTCTACATACCTGCATATGTGGAAGAACTATTGAAAAATGTGGAGAAGGAGTCCTAGAAAATCTTAGGAGAGATGACTCACACTTCAAGTGCATACGCGCTAAAGCAAAAAGTAAAAATAAGAAATGAACGAAGATAAGAAAAGAACGAAAATAAGAATGGAGTGAATGGATGTTAAATAGAAACGTTGAGACTTTCTTGGAATGCGATAAGAGTTACGGGGATGCAGAGATTGTTCTTTTTGGAGCACCTTTTGATTCCACAACATCCTACAGACCGGGAACAAGATTTGGTTGCTCGGCAATAAGAAGAGAGTCTTTTGGAATAGAGAGTTACAGTCCGTATCAGGACAGAGATCTGATTGATTATCCGGTTATGGACAGCGGAGATATTGAATTGTCGTTGGGGGACACGTCAGTGTGTCTTAATCAGATAGAGGAGAGAACAAGGGAGATTATTGAGGCAGAAAAGCTTCCGTTTATGCTTGGTGGCGAGCATCTGGTTACACTTGGTGCCTTTCGCGCAGTCAGCCAAAAATATCCTGATGTGCATATAATTCATTTTGATGCTCACGCAGATTTAAGAGATGATTATCTTGGAGTGAAACTTTCTCATGCATGTGTTCTGAGAAGATGTCAGGAGATAATCGGTGATAACAAAATATTCCAGTTTGGTATTCGCTCAGGTGACAGAGAAGAATTCAGATGGGGAAAAGACCATGTGAATACACGTAAATTTGACTTTGAAGGACTTGATGAAATCATAGAAAAATTGGGTGACAGTCCTGTATATTTCACATTGGATCTGGATGTTTTAGATCCGTCGGTATTTCCGGGAACAGGAACGCCGGAGCCCGGTGGAGTGACCTTTGAGGAACTTAGAAAGGCAGTTACTAAAGTCTGCGGAAAACTCAATATCGTGGGATGTGATGTAAACGAATTATCACCTCACTATGACCAGAGCGGAGTATCGACAATGGTTGCATGCAAGATAGTCAGAGAGATGATACTCGCCTTGGATAGAATGTAGTTTTAAAAATCAGGGGAATTCCGCTACAATAGCACATTAAAAGTGTTGTATGGTGGATTGCAGGAATGGGTAGACAAAAACAGATGAAAATAAAAGATAATGGGTGAAAAATACCAGCAGAAGAATTTAAGGAGAAATAGAATGGGAAAAGTATTGATAATAGGTTGTGGAGGGGTAGCAGGTGTTGCTATTCAGAAATGTTGTCAGAACAGTGAGGTGTTTGAGGAAATCTGCATTGCCAGCAGAACAAAATCAAAATGCGATGCGCTGAAGGAGAAACTTGAGGGCAAGACTAAGACAAAGATTACTACCGAGCAGGTAGACGCGGATAAGGTTGATGAACTGGTGGCACTTATCAAGAAGGTTAATCCGGATCTGGTTATGAATATTGCACTTCCATATCAGGATCTTACCATTATGGATGCCTGTCTTGAATGTGGTGTCAATTACATGGATACCGCAAATTACGAACCGGAAGATATTACAGATCCTGAGTGGAAAGCTATTTATGACAAGAGATGCAAAGAGGAAGGATTTTCAGCATATTTTGATTATTCATGGCAGTGGGCATACAAAGAAAAGTTTGAGAAAGCGGGACTAACGGCATTGCTTGGAAGCGGTTTTGATCCGGGAGTAACTCAGGCTTACTGTGCATATGCAAAGAAGCATCTCTTTGATTCAATTGATACTATTGATATTCTGGATTGCAACGGCGGTGATCACGGATATCCGTTTGCAACGAACTTCAATCCGGAAATTAATTTAAGAGAAGTATCTGCTCCGGGTTCTTACTGGGAAGACGGACACTGGGTTGAGATTCCTGCCATGAGTATCAAGCGTGAATATGATTTTGACCAGGTTGGAAAAAAGGATATGTATCTGCTTCACCATGAAGAGATTGAGTCCCTTGCAAAAAATATACCGGGCGTAAAGAGAATCAGATTCTTTATGACCTTTGGACAGAGCTATCTCACACATATGAATTGTCTTGAAAATGTGGGAATGCTGTCAACTGAGCCAATCAATTATGAAGGACACGAGATCGTACCTATTCAGTTTTTGAAAGCGCTTCTTCCTGACCCTGCAACTCTTGGCCCACGTACTGTTGGAAAGACAAATATCGGATGTATATTTACAGGTAAAAAAGACGGCAAAGAGAAGAAAGCATATATTTACAATGTTTGTGATCATCAGGAATGCTACAGGGAAGTTGGCTCTCAGGCAATATCCTATACCACGGGAGTTCCTGCCATGATTGGAGCTATGATGCTTTTGAATGGAGAGTGGAACAAGCCGGGTGTATATACAGTTGAAGAGTTTGACCCGGATCCATACATGGAAGCACTTAACAAGTGGGGCCTTCCATGGCAGATAGAAGATAATCCGGAACTTGTAGACTAAACCAAATACAATATGAAAGTTGAGATTCAAATGTTATGATTCGAAACAGTATGGCGGAAAAAGAAATAAGTGAGAAGTGGATGAATGAAAAGGGTTTGCGCACACCGTTCTTTCTAATAGATGAAGAGAAAATTCTCGGTAATCTTCAGATTTTGAAAAGTATACAGGATGAGACCGGATGTAAGATTTTGCTCGCACAAAAGGCATTCTCTTCTTATGAATGTTATCCTTTTATGAGAGAGTACCTCGCAGGGACAACTGCCAGCGGTCTGTACGAAGCCAGACTTGGCAAAGAAGAATTCGGTGGTGAGACCCATGTGTTTGCACCTGCTTACAGGGAAGATGAATTCGAAGAGATACTCATGTATGCAGATGACATTGTTTTCAACAGCCCTTCCCAGGTGAAGCAATTTGGAAATCGTGCAAAAGAAATGGGAAAGTCCATAGGTCTCAGGGTCAATCCGGAGTGTTCCACACAGGAGGGGCACGAAATCTATGATCCATGCGGAGCGGGTTCAAGACTTGGAACTGTCATTTCGGAATTTGATGAGGATATACTTCCTATGCTTGACGGCCTGCATTTCCATACCCTCTGCGAACAGAATTCAGATGATCTTGAAAAGACTGCCAAAACTTTTGAGGAGAAATTTGGAAAATATCTCTACAATATGAAATGGCTCAACATGGGTGGAGGACATCATATCACAAGAGATGATTATGACATTTCCCTGCTTAAAAAAATAATAAATCATTTTCAGGATACTTACGGAGTGACAGTGTATCTGGAACCGGGGGAAGCAGTGGTTCTTAATGCAGGATATTTATGGACCGGCGTCCTAGATATTGTTCACAACGGTATAGATATTGCAATCCTTGACACTTCGGCTGCATGCCATATGCCGGATGTTATCGAAATGCCCTACCGCCCTCCGGTATTTGAATCCGGTGAAGCAAATGAAAAGAAATATACATACAGACTGGCGGGACCAACCTGTCTTGCCGGCGATGTCATAGGAGATTACTCTTTTGATTATCCATTGGAGAAAGGTTCAAAAATCAGACTGGATGACATGGCACTTTATACCATTGTAAAAACCAACACATTTAACGGAATGAGACTTCCGGACATCAATTTGTTAAAGAGAGACGGCAGCATTAAGAAGCTGAAGTCCTTTGGGTATGATGATTTTAAATGTCGTTTGTAGAAAAAACAGAACTTTGTTATTCATTTACAAATGCAAGTGTAGATGGTATCCTAAAAATGGCGTATGCTGTTTATTAATTAAGATATTAAGAATAAGATAATTAAATGTGAGTGATATTAAGCATGTGAGATATTAAGTTTGCAAGCGATAAATAAGGAGGATTATGGATGGCGAAAATTACTCTTACGAAAATTATTGATAATTACAATCTGGTGAATCACACACCTGATATTAATACTGATAAGATTTGGATCAATATTCCGGATGTTAACAGACCTGCGTTGCAGCTTGCCGGATTTTTTGATCATTTTGATAAAGAGAGAGTTCAGATTATTGGAAATGTTGAGTGGGCATATCTGTCCAGCATGACAAGAGAAAGACGAAGCGAAGTGTATCAGATGCTTATGTCCAGCGGAATTCCATGCCTTATTATTTGTCAGGGAATCAGTCCGGATGAGGATCTTATTAAGATTGGAAACAATTACGAAGTACCTATTCTTACTATAGATATAGCAACTTCGAGATTCGTTGCTGAGATAGTAAGATGGCTCAACGTTCAGCTTGCACCATGCATTTCCATCCACGGAGTTTTGGTAGATGTTTACGGTGAAGGTGTTCTTATTATGGGTGAGAGCGGAATCGGAAAGAGCGAGGCTGCTCTTGAACTTATCAAGAGAGGTCACCGTCTTGTTACTGACGATGTTGTTGAAATCAGAAAAGTCAGCGATGAGACTCTTATCGGAACTTCGCCTGATATCACAAAGCATTTTATCGAGCTTAGGGGTATTGGTATTGTTGATGTTAAGACTCTGTTTGGTGTACAGAGTGTTAAGGATACTCAGAATATCGACATGGTTATCAAGATTGAAGAGTGGGACAGAAACAAGGAGTACGACAGACTTGGACTTGAGGATCAGTACACAGAGTTTCTTGGCAACAAGGTTGTGTGCTACTCTATCCCAATCAGACCGGGTCGTAACCTTGCAGTCATAGTTGAATCTGCTTCCGTAAATCACAGACAGAAGAAGATGGGATACAACGCCGCACAGGAACTTTACAACCGTGTTACAAATAATATTATGAATAAAAACTCTGAGAATGAGTAATATCATAAAGTAATAATTATGAAAAGCAGCAGTGTCCAAAAAGAGAAACTGTTTTAGTAAAGATAATAAAATATAAAAGTTTAATCTAAATAAAAGATAAAAAAACATTTGAAAAACATAAGAAAAAATCATAAGAATCAGGAGGAACTTAATAAAATGAAAAAATATTGTTTTGGTATTGATGTTGGTGGAACTACAGTAAAAATGGGATTTTTTGAGACATCAGGAAAGTTGATTGATAAGTGGGAAATCAACACAAATACAGACAATTACGGTGAGAATATTCTCGCAGATATATGTGATGCTATGGACAGGGAACTTGCAAAGCAGGAAGTTAGTCTTGATGACATCGAGGGTGTTGGTATCGGACTTCCGGGACCTATCACTGCTGACGGAACAGTTATTCAGTGTGTAAACCTTGGATGGGGTACATTCAACGTTGAGGAGAAGCTTTCTCAGATGTACCATGGCATAAAAGTAAAAGCAGGAAATGACGCTAATGTTGCAGCTCTTGGAGAAGCATGGCAGGGAGGCGGAAAGGAATTCAACAGCCTTGTTATGATTACTCTTGGAACAGGAGTTGGCGGCGGAATCATTATCGACGGAAAGATTCTTACAGGAGCAACAGGCGGTGCAGGCGAGGTCGGACATATGCACGTTGCTTACGATGAGACTGATTTATGTAACTGCGGAAGAAAAGGATGTCTTGAGCAGAAGGCATCAGCAACAGGTATCGTGAAAGAAGCAAAGAGATACATGGAAAGAACAGACGCTCCTACAAAGATGAGAGATTTTGAAAATATTACGGCAAAAGATGTTTTTGACCTTGCAAAAGATGGCGACGAGGGAGCTCTTGCAGTAGTTGATGAGATGAGCAAATATCTCGGACTTGCAATGGCACACATTGCAGTAGTTGTTAACCCTGATGCATTTATCATCGGCGGTGGAGTGAGTAAAGCAGGTCAGTTCCTTTTAGACAGCGTTAAGGTAAAATACCGCGAGAGCTGTTTCGGACCATGTGGAGATGCTGCACTCAGACTTGCAACACTTGGAAATGATGCAGGAATGTACGGCGCAGCAGCACAAATAGTTTTGTAAGATTAGAATTGAACTGCAAAATGCAGATGCGCAGATGTTACTGTAATAAATATTAATTGACGGAGAGTTAGATGAACAAAGATTTTTTTGAACAGTTGAATGCAAAAATCGGCAGTGAGAATATCAAAACAGATGAACCGATGAAAGAACATATTACTTTCAGAGTCGGTGGGCCTGCTGATTATTACATAACTCCAGACAGCAACGAGCAGATTGTAAGCGCAATCAAGCTCTGCAAAAAATACGATGTGCCTTTTTACATTATTGGCAACGGAAGTAATCTTATCGTAAGAGATGAAGGTTTCAGGGGTGCCATTATTGAGATTGGAACAAATATGAGTGAAATCACCGTTGAGGGAACCACTGTCACAGCTCAGGCAGGTGCGATACTTGCCAAGGTTGCAGTATGCGCAATGGAAAACAGCCTTACCGGAATGGAGTTTGCCCATGGAATACCGGGAACTTTAGGCGGGGCGGTCACAATGAACGCCGGAGCTTACGGCGGAGAAATGAAGGACATTCTTGTGAGTGTTCAGGTGATAAATGACGACGGAGAGATTATTATGGTACCGGCCGATGATCTCAAACTTGGATACAGATACAGTGTTGTTCCAAAGAAGCACTATGTCGTGCTCAGTGCAACAATGCAGTTGAAAGAAGGAGATAAAGAAGCTATCAAAGAAACCATGGCGGATTTGTCTGCAAAGAGAAGAGAAAAACAACCCCTTGAATATCCAAGTGCAGGCTCGACATTCAAGCGTCCTGAAGGATATTTTGCGGGAAAACTTATAGAAGATGCAGGGCTTAAAGGCTATGCGGTTGGTGGAGCCATGGTATCAAAGAAGCACAGTGGTTTTGTAATCAATTATGACAGTGCCACTGCAGAAGATATTCTGACTCTCATTGACAATGTTCGTGAAAAGGTATATGAACAGTTTGGCGTAGAACTTGAAACAGAGGTAAAAGTACTATGAGACTTGTTATTGTAACCGGAATGTCCGGATCAGGAAAAAATGAAGCTTTAAAGTTTTTTGAGGATAATGGATATTATTGTGTGGATAATCTCCCTATTCCCCTTATTTTGACTTTTGCAGAGTTTCTTACACAAAAAGCTGATCAGAGTGAAGTTTCAAATTTTGCACTTAGCGTAGACATTAGAAGCGGACATTTGGATGAAATGGAAGATGTTCTTGCAGGACTTGAGGAAAAAGGATTTCCATATGAGATATTGTTCCTTGAGACTGATGACAGCACTCTCATAAGAAGATACAAGGAAACAAGAAGAAATCATCCAATGAATGAAAAGAAGAGTATCATTCACGGAATTAACAAAGAGAGAGAAGAACTTGCTTTTTTAAAGGAAAAAGCAGACTGTATTATAGATACAAGCAACCTTCTTGTAAGGGATTTGAGAATGGAACTTGAGAAGATTTTCATTCAGAACAAAGACTACAAGAATCTGTTTATCACTATTTTGTCATTCGGATTCAAGCATGGTATCCCATCTGACTGCGATTTGGTTTTTGATGTAAGATTTTTGCCGAATCCATATTATGAGTCAGATCTCAGGGACAAAACCGGCAATGATGCGGAGGTTAGGGACTTTGTACTTAACTCAGAAGTGACAACCAATTTCATTGACAAACTCTGTGATATGATGAAGTTTTTGATTCCGAACTACATCAAGGAAGGAAAGAATCAGCTTGTAATAGGAATCGGTTGTACAGGGGGGCATCACCGTTCTGTGACAATAGCAAGAAAGCTTTTTGAAGAACTTGAGAAATGTGACGAATACGGATTAAAGCTTTCCCATAGAGATATTAACAGGTAGTGTATTAACTAATAACTTTAAATTTATATATAAATAGTTAACGGATAGGATAGATAAAAATGTCATTTACGGGCAATGTTAAAGATGAACTGTCACGAGTTATATCCGGCGCACAGCACTGCAGGATTGCCGAGATTGCAGCCATCGTAAGCATGTGCGGAAATATAATAATTACAGAAACTGACAGGTATATAATAAGAGTTTATACAGAAAATATTTCTGTAGCCAGAAAGTTTTGCAGTCTTGTAAAGAAGTCATTTAAGATTACTCCGGAGGTATCTGTTCGAAACAGCGGCAAAAAAGCTAAGACTTATACGGTAATAATCAACAGACATGAGGACAGCACAAAAATACTTTTAGCTACAAAGCTTATGGATCACAATGGCAATATTGAAGAGAATATGTCCATTACCGACAATATTGTCATAATGAAGAATTGTTGCAAGAGAGCCTTTATCAGAGGGGCTTTTTTGTCGACGGGATCTATGACGGATCCTAACAAATCGTACCACTTTGAAATCGTTTGCAACTGTGAAGAAAAGGCAGAGCAAATTGTAAAAATTTTGCAAATTTTTAATATTGACGCAAAAATAGTTGCGCGAAAAGGTTATTTTGTGGTATATATCAAAGAAGGCGAGCGCATTGTGGACGTGTTAAATGTAATGGAAGCTCATGTTTCCCTTATGGAGTTTGAGAATATAAGGATTTTAAAGGACATGAGTAACTACTACAACAGACAGGTAAACTGTGAGACTGCAAACATCAAAAAGACAGTCACCACAGCAGTGAGGCAGATAGAAGCTATCCGGTATATAGAAGAGGTGGCGGGAATTGATTATCTGCCCGATAATTTGCGGGAAATTGCTGTTGTGCGCATGGAGAATCCTGACACCCCACTAAAAGACCTGGGGGCATTACTAACGACACCAATTGGAAAATCGGGAGTTAATCACAGGCTTCGCAAAATATGTGAGATCGCAGAAGAACTTAAAGGTCATAATTAAGGAGGAATGAAATGACAACTAAGGATATTACAATAGGACTTAAATCAGGTTTAGGAGCAGGTCCGGTTGCTGTGTTTGTACAGGTGGCAAGTCAGTACGAAAGTTCTGTATATGTTGAATATGAGACAAAGAAAGTAAATGCAAAGAGCCTCATGGGCATGATGTCTCTCGGAATTGCAACAGGGGAGACAGTAAAGGTGTCAGCAGATGGAAATGACGCACCGGAGGCAGTTGCAGCTATTGAGAAGTATTTGTGTAGCGAAGCATCAGCATAATATTCTTAATTAGAAATTAGAAATTAGAAATATAGAGAAATATTATTATTAAATATAATGTCAAATGAGATATTGCAATATGAAATAATAATGCATGTTATCATGTGAGATATTATAAAATAATACAATCAAATAAATCATCATTTAATGAAAATGGGTAGAGACTGTTGAAACGCCAATGAAATGGATGACAGACTCTACCCATTTTTATGTGATGGTGAATAGTCTGATGCTTCATTTTTTATGTATGGGGCTGAAATTTTATAAAAATCCTTTTATAAAAAATGTCCCCGAAACAAAAATTGGAACCCTTTCCAAAAAAAAAGTTTTAAGGCATAATTGTCTCATACGGTGTTAAACCAGGAATCGGACTTTACGTTTAATATCACGGGATTAATTTACAAAAGACATATAACAGAAATGAAAGGAGTCTGTTGATAAGTGGCGATTCATTACAACTGAATATTGGACTTTGGTCTTGAAGACTATTTTTTTATTATTAAGGAGGGTTTTTATATAATGAAAGGGTTTAGAGATTTCTTCAAGAAAAGCTTGGCTATGCTATTAGCTTTTGCATTAGTAATTACAACGGTAGCGTTCGGAAATTTGCAGGAAGTTAAGGCAGCACCTGCAGCACCATTTGGACTTGTAGTTTCCAGTCCCGCAAATAATACAATCGGGGTAGTATGGGGACGTGGTGAAGTTGATAACTACAACGTCTATATTGATGGTAACAGGGTGGCAAGCAATGTTGTCTGTGCGTATTACGAGTACAAGAATATTGCAGCAGGAACTCATACAGTAGGAGTTACAGCTGTAAGCGGAGGTGCAGAATCAGCACAGACTACAGAGTCAGTTACAGTAGGAGGATCATCTTCTTCATCAAACAGCGGATCATCTTCTTCAGGTAATACAAGCCAAAGCGGAGGAATCATTGTTTACGGTGATGCTAATTACAGTGGTAAGTCTGCAACTTTTGGAGTAGGTCAGTACAACATGGCTGACATGCAGAACAAAGGTATTGCAAATGATTCCATTTCTTCAATAAAAGTACCTTTAGGATACAAAGTAACAGTTTTTGCAGATATTAACTTTACAGGAAGCAGCAAAGTATTTTCAGCAGACTCTTCATACGTTGGAGGAGACTGGAATGATAAGATTACATCATTCATAGTTGAAGAGGCACAGTACTACATTTACAACAAACACAGTGGATTGGTATTGGATATCTGGTATGCAAACAGAGATAACGGAGCAAATGTTTGCCAGTACTCACTTAACGGTGGAGAAGGACAGAAGTGGAAAGTTTTTGGAATTGGAAACGGTTACTATAAGATTTTAAGTGCAATGCACGGAAAAGCACTTGATGTTTCTGATGTTTCAACAGCAAATGGCGCAAACGTTCATATGTGGGATTATGTTGGAGGAGCAAATCAGCATTGGAAGATTGATTTTGTTGACGGAGATTACGGATATATCGTTAGCCAGAACAGTGGTAAAGCATTAGACGGCGACGGATGGTCAACAACACCTGGCGGAAATATTATCCAGTGGGATCTTGGTAACAAACAGGCAAATCAGTTATGGAAGTTTGTACTTGCTAACACAGAGCCGGCAAAAGGAAGCGGAAGCAGCAACAACAATAACAATAATAATGGCAACAACAATAACAATGACACAGCTATCGGAAACGGTGAGGCTATTCCACAGATTCCTAACTTGAGTGCAAGATCAGACAGAATGTACTTCAAGATGAACAACAGAACAAATGGCAAATATCCTGATAACAAAGTTTATTGGTGTATTCTTGGATATGATTCAAATATGAATCTTTGCTATGTTGACAGAGACGGTAATTTAATCAGAGCTAACACAGGTATGAACACTATTTCTAAGAATGGAAGACAGTGTGCAAATATCTGTTATACATTAGCTGATAGAGATTATGTATATATGCCTGACATCATTTCAGGAAGAATGTATGTAAGTTACGGCGAGCAGGTATATATCACATTCAATCAGGCTGCTGACGGAAGAATCGGTTATGCAGGACCTGACCTTAACAATACAACAGATCCTAACCAGGATGTATTGTTTGAGTTTATCGAATTTACAATTAAGAACAAAGAATATTGGGGTAACACAACAAGAGTTGATTTCTACAGCTTCCCTGTTGCAACAAGACTTATCGGACAGAATGGTTCAACAAACGGAAAGTACTACGCTAACTACGACAGAACAGTTGGTGATGTAGGAACAAGAGATTCAATATTCTCAGCATTTAAAAATGAAGTTCCAAACGAATTCAAATCACTTGTTACAGACAAGAGAATCATGGCACCATGTAAGTTGACATTCAACGAAGGTGCTCAGTACGGTCATTACTATGACAACTATATCAACGAATTCTGGAACAAATATTCTTCACAGGATTTAGTATTCACATGTGAAGCAGGTACATTCAGAGGACGTGTATACGGAGATGTTATGAGATTCACAAAAGACGGTGATGGCGGAACATACAACGTATACAAACCAACAACACAGCATGTACTTGAAGGAAAAGGAAACTTTGACAGAGGTAACTCAACAGAGTTAGTTATCGAGGCTCAGCTTTGCGCAGCATTCAACAGAGGTGTTGCTACACAGCCTAATAACTTCGCTAATGAGAGCGCATACTACAAGAACAGCGTTTCAAACTTCTACTCAGGTTTCTTCCACAATCACTCATTCGACGGTTATGCTTACGGATTCTGTTATGATGATGTATTCGATCACAGTACATTACTTCATTTCACAAATCCAACAGGTTTAATTATTGACCTTAAATGGTAATAAACCGTTTTATGAATAATTCTTAACGCTTCCGATATTAATAATGTTCGGGAGCAGGACGGGACAGCGAAAGCTGTCCCGTTTGTAGTTGTGCGCCTAGCGGCGCACGTTTCTAACGGGTTAAAGTCCCGAATCCGCCCGGTAGTGGGAAGGATATAGCCGAAGGCAAGGGTGTCCGCCGCGAGGTGGAATCTGAAGGAAGCTGGATGTGGGGAACATACCAACCCACGGGCAAATCTCTGGTCTGACGTACAGAAATCTCATATGAGGTTATGCATGAGGGTAAGGCTGCAACCCAAGTCGAAGCCCAATAACTACACGGAATCATGCATGATAGATGAGGCAGATGGATGGAGAGGAA
>JAEELL010000055.1 GCA_016282745.1 Lachnospiraceae bacterium | reverse complement strand
TCAGGTTGTTGTAAAAGAGGGGAAAATAGAAACGTTTGGGAAACCGATAATAATTAGTGTAAAGAAGTAATTCAATAAAATACAGACAGAAAAAAAACGGATCTGCGACTGACGTGGGTCTGTTTTTTCGTCAAACATAGATCAGTTTTTCGTCTAACAGAGGTCTGCTATTTTGGCTAACACGGGTCTGTTTTTTTGTTGACTTTCAAGTGAATATAATAACTTTACAGATCCAAAGGCGCCCCAGATCCGAAGAATGTAGCAGGGCAGAAATGCCTGTTGGCATATGAATGTAAACTGTCGTGTTACATTTGCACTTGCTATTTGCTTGTTGAGAACTATGGGGAATTGTATCATAAAGACATAAGATTAAATAGGAGGGACTAATATATGAACAAACTTGGAGCTAAGATAGCTGAAAAAAGGAAAAGCATAGGGATGACTCAGATAGAGTTCGCTGAAAAAATGTACGTTTCTCGGCAGACTGTTAGTAGATGGGAAAGCGGTACAGCTATGCCTGATATTGAAAAAGTCGGAGCAATAGCAGACATCCTCGGGGTAAGTTGTGACTATTTGCTCAAAGATGAGGTGGTCGAAAATGATGTAGCACAGGCAAGAAGTGTCGGAAGACTTTTGAAAAATATGGTCGGAAAGATGGTTAGGCTAACATTTTTTGACGAGGAAGCAGATGTGGAATTGTATAATACAGCATGTCGCATAATAGATTTTGAAGGGAACTGGATGCGAATCACCGCAGACATGAAAAAAGGAAAGATTGAAAAACTTATACCGGTTTCTTCGATTCTTTCCATAGAAATTGTAAAGGAGGACAACTGATGGAGTATTTAGGCTTTATATTCGGATTATTTGGAATTTTAGCATATTGCGAGTTATCTTCCCTAAAAAAAAGAGTGGCCGCACTGGAGGAAGAACTTGCTGGTGTCAATGGAACTTCTTCATTTGAAGAAAGGAAAAATTTGCTTGATGCAATAGAGTCGTATATTGGGAAACAGGTTACCCTGGACCTGAAGGAAGACTATGAAGACTTGGATATTGTAATGTATGGTAACTCAAAGAATGGAACCAATACGATTCTTGACGCAGACGATGATTGGATTCTTGTTCGTATTGATTCTGCAAAAGGCAGTAAGGAAAAGCTCATTAGAGTGGGAGCCGTTCAGAGAATTGGTCTATAGTGTTGGTGCGGCAAGTTTGATATTATACTATAATTTGAAGTGAGTTTAAAGTGTGTCATCTATGAGACGCTTACCTATTTATGGGAAGAGAAAATAATTTCGACAGTATATTTGAGAAAAAACTATTTGTGCCGCCAGCCAAAAGTGGCGGAATGGAGATTAATATAATAAAAAACTATATAAATACTGATGATGTCACAGTTATTTTTTAACAATTTATTTGTAATTAAAAAATCTCACAGTTTCTCTGAAAAAGTAACTAACTACCAAAAAATCACCCAAAAAAATAAATTGAAATAAAAATTCAATTCATTACGTTTATTATATATAGAACAAATAAATGATGTTGTTTCTTGAATTAATTTGAATTGAAAATTAATAATAACAAACGATAATTTACAACAAACGATAATTTATAATAAACGGTAATTTATGTGGAGGAATTGAATTATGAAAAAAAATGTAAATGGAAAGAAGATTGCAGGATATCTTTTAATTGGATGTATGAGTGTGAGTGCACTTACTGGATGCGGAACAAAAAGCAAAGTTAATAATACATCAGCAAAAAATGAAACAATAACAACAGAGCAGGAAACAGAAACGGAATCAGGTGCATACATTGAGACGATATCTGTTACAGTTGATAGCTCATTGGATGACATTTCAATTAGTTGGGAGAAAGTTGCTGGAGCATCATACTACAGACTTTACAGAGTTGATATGTCAAAAGTGGGGAAAGACGAATTGGGTAATTATAACGAAATCGACAAGAAACTGTATGAAAAGCTTGGAGATTTTGAAGAAATCAAGTATGTGGATAAGGATGTTAAGCCAGGTAATAATTACAGTTATTATATTGAGGCAGTAAGTAAAAATGGTGGTAACGAGAAAGTAATTTCGTATTCTAATCCTGGGGTTGAATACGGATGCTGTGGATTGACAAAACCAGAAATTGGAGCCGATGATTATGAGGAAGGTGGAGGAGTAAATTTGTCGTTCCACGATGGTAAACAAAATATAATGGTAATTAATTTTGGCGATGGAATATACCCTGACGGTTATATTGTATATAGAAAAGCTGAAGGTGAGAAAGAGTTCAAAAAAATTGATGAAATATCAGATGAAGAAATTGAATATTCAGACTATTATTGTGATACAAAGGTAGAATATAAAAAGAAATATACATACAAATTTAAGTCATATAAAGTGAAAAACGGCGAGAAGATTTATTCTGGAGAGAGTGATGAACTGACTCTTATTCCAACAAAAAATGGCGGAACTTATAAAGTGTCACTTGAGGGTAATTCCAAAAACGGAAGAGAAGGATTTGAATTCTCAATAAAGAGTGACAAGGATAACTGCGACACTGTCTTTTATAAAAACGGGGGATATTTTGACAAGACACCTCTTATAATGTCAAAATACAGTACAGACAATAAAAACTGGAAAAATATTCCGAAAGAAGGCGTTGTTCTGAAGGAGGAAGAAAAACTGTACTTTAAGTTTGAACCTACAGATAAAGCAACAGTAGATAAGTTTGAGGATCAAATAGAGATTAAAGGTCTGGATGAGAAGCCATGGGGACTTACATTTACTTCTTCATACGGAGGGGGCGATGCATTCCATTACAAAGCTCAATACGTTGCTGATTTTGAGTATCTTGAGCTTGGTTTTAAAAACGGAACAGGTGAAATGGAAATTGAATGGGAATAAACAGGGATTATGGATGGTGCAAAAAAGGTGGAAATGCAAAAAATGTGCAAAAATATGCAAAAATAAACGCAAAATATGCAAAAATATTCACTTTTTATGAATAAAATCATTTTTGTTTTGTTGCGCTTGATTAAACAATTTGTTAGTTTGTTATGTGGTAACTACAAATTGTTTTTGAAAGGGTAAAATAATGAGAAAACAAAAAATCTTAAGTTTGGCACTTAGCATGGTATTAGGTGTCTCATTGTGTGGCGCAAACATCGCCGGCACATCAGAGAAAATTAGTGGGGAAACTGAGAATGAAAAACTTAAGATTGCAGAGAAGAAGGTTTCTGTTTTTGATGAAATCAAGAAAACAGATATTTCAAAAGATGAGCTTAACAGTATAGCAGATCTTGCACTTACAGATGGTAAGAAGACTGCTGAAAAGGTTAATGCTTATGTTGACGATACAGATTATGAAGCAGCTCTTAATTATGCTTTGACTTCATATTACAAAACTGAAAAGTTTGACGAGATGGATGAATTTAAATCTGAACTTGATGAGAGAGCAAATGAGATTGTAAAAGGATATGAAGACGCTGCAGAAGAGAGAGCAGAAGGAGTATATAACGGTTATGAACCCGGTGAAGTACTTGCATTATTCGATGAGGATACTTCAAAAGAAGAAATTGAAGCAGCATGTGAAGCAGGATATGGTGAAGTTGCGAACATGTTTGAAAACTTTGATGGAACATACACAGCAAAGATTAACATTTCACTGGGTCAGACTGTAGAAGCGGCTGCAAAGTTTTATGATAAATTCAGTAAAACAACAGCTGCAGACAAAAACTATATTGCTGAGCCGGTCGGCAAACCTGCTGGTAAAGTGGTATATGACCCTTATGCATCAAATCAGTATTATCTTGATACTATTGAAGCTGTTGAAGCATGGGACTACGTTCATTCCCACAATCATTCAAGAGTTTTAGTAGCAGTTATTGACACAGGTATTGATTTACATAATACTGATTTTTCAAGTAGAATTTCACGCGCATCAGCAGATGTTACGGGAGATACAATTGTACCTTTAGAGAATATGCCATCACCTTATAGAAGTGATCATGGTAGTTTAGTTGCGAGTACAATATGTGCTGAAACTAATGATATGGGTATTGCAGGTGTTGCAAGTGCATATGATAATTCTGTTGTAAACGTTGCCATGATTCAGGCAGGGACTTATTATGAGGAATTCAATGGAGTAAGATTTAGTAATGAAAATTTGATTAAAGCTCTTAATTACGTTACTAACATAGGAGCAAAAGTAGTAAATGCAAGTTACGCAGGAACAGGGAGTTCTTCGGTTACGGAGCAGGTATATCAGAGCCTTGAGGACAGAGGAATAATTATAGTAGCAGGAGCAGGAAATGATAATAGTAATGCGCCATACTATCCGGCTTATTACTCATCAACAATAAGCGTAGCTGCAACTAACAGATCAAACGGACAGCCATATTTTACAAATTATGGCGACTGGATTGATATAAATGCACCGGGTGAGGGCATATATTGTTACAATGAAACAGGAAACATTGTATCAGAAAATGGAACATCATTATCTACACCGATTGTTTCAGGAATAGTTGCAATGATGTGTTCGCTGGATTTGACACTTACAACAGCTCAGGTAAGAAATATTCTTCAGAGTACTGCAACACCTTTTGTAGGTACAAAATATGTTCCTTATGGAATTGCCAATGCATATGAATGTGTTAAGGCAGTCGGTGGAACACCGAAATCTAATGTTGAACCTGTTTCAACAAAGCCATGGGTTGAGGAAACAACAGCTGACCCAGATACAATAATCAGAGCAATACAGGGATTTACAATTGTTGGTGGATGGAATAATCTTGTTGCAATGTGGACACCAACGCAGGAACAAATTGAACTTGGGTATACATATAATGTATATTTAAATGGTGTGTTAAAAGAGGCTAATAATACAACGGGAGTGTATAGTATTAGTGGTATCCCTGCAGGTGGATATTTGGTTGAGGTAAAACCTGTTCGTAATGGTGTAGAATACGATGGCGCAATGAAGTTCGCAAATGTTCGTGGTGATTACAATATGCCAACAAGTGCACCTGAGACAACAACAGAACCCGAAACTACAACTACACAGAATAATGACTATGTTATTGCTCAGGGCGGATGGAACAATCTTCCATACTGGTCACTCTATTTGGCAGAAGGATGGGGAAACAACCCAACAGGTAGATATATAAGCGGAAATTCATACAATAATTTCAATCTTAAACTTGATTCTGCTTCAGGTGAGCCGTGGGCAGTCCAGTTAAAAACTAATGAACTTTATGTTCAGTCAGGTGAACAGTATCAGTGTAGAGTAAATGTTAATTCGAATTCTTATGTGACAAGCGTAAGAATGAAAGATGACAAAACAGGAGCAGAAGAGTTCTTCTCATTAAGACCTGGAAATAACACACTTGTTCTTAACTTTACAGCAGGAAATGCAGCACAGATATTCTTTGATTTAGGAATGGCGCCTGCAAACTTAGATTTTGATATCACATCATTTGAACTTGTTTTAGCAAATCAGGAGACAACAACAGTTGAAGAGACTACTACAGTACCTGAGACAACAACAGTTGAAGAGACAACTACAGTTGAAGAGACAACAGTTGAGGAGACAACAACATCTCAGTCAGAAGTTATTGTTGACGCAGTAGGCGGATGGAATGATGCAGCTGCATGGGATGTTTATCAGGCAGAAGGATGGGGTAACAATCCTTTAGTATCATACAAAGTGTCTCCAACAACAGATGGATTTTTCCTCAGAGTTGACAGGGCATCGGGTTCTGAATGGGCTATTCAGGCAAGAACAAAAACATTCCCAAATGATACAGGTGCTGATTACATTTGTACAATCAGATTCAATTCAAACATGGCAATCAATAATCTCAGATTTAAAGAAGATAGAACAGGAACAGAGACATTTGCCAATGTAGTTGAAGGAATAAATGAAATAACACTGGAGTATAATTCTTTGGGAGAAGCACAGTTCTATTTTGACTTTGGAACAGTTCCTCAAGGATATGAATTTGATGTCGTAGATTTTACAGATTCAAGAAAAAATCCGGTAGCTGCAGATAGAAATCTCGCACTTGGAAAGAACGTTACAGTATCCAGCGTGGAAGATGGAAATACACTTGCACAGTATGCAGTGGACGGTGACGCTTCGACAAGATGGTCATCACAGTGGGCTGACAATCAATGGATATCTGTAGACTTGGGAAATGTTTATCTTCTCAGTGCTGTAGGTATTGACTGGGAAGCAGCATACAGTAATGACTACACAATATATACTTCGACAGATGGTGTCGAGTGGTACACAACAAATCATCAGACACTTGATCAGGCATGCAAGTATTATACTAGAGCAACCGTTTATGCAAGATATGTAAAAGTTGTATTTAATCAGAGAGCAACACAGTACGGATGTTCAATGTATGAACTTGAAGTAATGGGTAGAGATATTAATAATTAATTATTTATAATGAAGAATTTATATTTAAGAATTTATAATTAATAGTTATAGATTATTAAACACTATTAAACATTATTGTAATAATAAGCGGTCAGACTTTTGATTAAGACTTCAAAAGTCAGGCTGCTTATTTTATTATTTATGGTTTACTAACTAAGAAGGTTAGAATACGCTTATCCCATCACTGTTGGCGATAACGTATGGATTGGTGCCGGTGTGCAGGTGATTCCGGGTGTAACCATAGGAAGCAATGTGGTGCTATTGCTTGTTATAAAACAAAGAACTATTATTATTGGGTAGCAATTTTCGGTGAAGTAGAGAATTTGGACAATGTTATTAAAGAGATGTCTAATAATAAAAAATAGTAATAAGGGCCAGACAATAGCCTGACCCTTGATTAATTACTTGCTTGGGAAGTCTTTCATTATATAATTATAGACTTCTTTAGGATATGAATAGTAATTATTTTCATATTTAGCATAACAAACTTCATCACTTGCGTCATATGATATAAGCCCTATAACCTTGTCAGAAGGTCCAAAACTTATATAATATTCTGGACTTGATTTTAATGAGAAATCATTGATTTTTTCCCATTTATCAAATTGCATATTTTCTATAAAATCATCTTTATTGTCAACAGTTAATGATTCATGAGGTACGATTTCCTGAGATATTTTGATTTCTGTAACCTCATTTGCAGTTGGAAATGCACTTTTCTGATTAACGGAACAACCGTTTAATGCGACTAATGCTATAACAACACAAAAGATAATTATGTTCTTTTTATTTAATCTCATATTTGCCTTCCTTTCGTTCTAATAATCCATCGTCATTTAATCTATAGTCAGTAAAAACATAATACTCAAAGGTATTATTGTTTACGTTATATATCATTTTGCTCTCTTGAGATAAAACTGTGTATCCCAATATACCAAAAGTAGTTGCAGCATTAGTGGTATGTCGCTGCATTTATATTGGCGGTTGTGTTTATAGTTAAAATAGTTGCCAATAGTAAGTTGAAAATTATTCGTTTATTTATTTTTTCTCCTTTTGTATCAAAACATTTAAATGAGGTATAGCAATTGAGACATTCTACGATATTAAGCATTGGACATCAAGATTCTCTCCATCGAATGGTAAAATTACCCATCAAACGGTAATTATTTGAAAGTTGTTTAATTAGTTTTGTGACATGCTCCCACTACTTAAATCAATATGATTTTGAAGTAGGGGCTTCCTGCTCAATGACTCTTCTGAGTCAAGTATCAACAGGCTATCCTCGCGTGCCCCGCGATTCTTTTTTTATTTATCTCATTTAGGATTTCTATTTTCAGTCCGGTTACGGACATTTTTATGCATATGCCATCAGCATTCTTTTTGCTTCTTCCCTGATATTTATTGCAGCATTTTTGTCCCTGTCCATTTCATTTCCACACTCGCATCTGT
>JAEELL010000054.1 GCA_016282745.1 Lachnospiraceae bacterium | reverse complement strand
GTTATCCACGACGAGCCAAGCGAAAATCTGTGCTTGCACAGAGATTTTCACTTGGCGACCGTGTAATCACTGAGAAGTAGCGAAGTGGATTCGAAGTGATTACACAGAGTGGGTATCGAGTAGGAATCAGCCTACTCGATTTTCATTTCACGCGCCCAAAATCATCTCTATTTCTTTCATTGAATCTACTATATAAGTAGCTTTTTATCAGAACTATGATCAGACAAATCCGTTCCTGCCATATCATCAAAGTACTCTGCCAATCCTATCTTTTCAAGGATTCTCTCAGCAAAGAAAATAGGTTTAGTTGTAACTAGGAATACTTTGCAATCCTTTTCCTTTAACTGGCGTATCAACTCCGGTATCCCGGCTGATTGGTTATTCAAAAATGTGAGAGCGCATATTCCACTGACGATATTATCGCTCTTCCCGAATCAGTCAAAGTTCCATCCAAATCAAACATTATATTCTTATACATTTTACATCCCTAGTCTCCTTTACATATCTTTTATAATATTTATGAAATCTCGCCAATCCTCAATGTAAAGATATTCGCATTCAACGTGAAGCCCATCATTAATCTTTTTCATCGGATCATTTTCTTCTTCCGTCTCTCCGTTGTAGAGTACCGGGAATATACCTGCATTGTTTGCACCCACAACATCTGCCGCAATACTATCTCCACAGTACCACACTTCATCTGCAGACAGTCCTGCTTTTTTCAACGCAATGTCAAACATCATTCTGTTGGGCTTGGCAAAAATATATTCACTGGATGCAAGGGCGAACTCAAATTTGTTATTTGGCAAAAATCTGTTCAATCTCTCCTTAAGTGCTTCCCCTGAGAATATCAGATTGCTGATTACTCCAGTTCTTATCCCCTGCTCATCAAGAAATTCCAGCACTTCATCCACATATGGCATCTTGGCTCCCTCAGAAATGCCGTACCAGTTTAAACGCTCCGCCTCAGAAATTGAAACAGACAATTCTATACCAAGGTAATCGTGCACCATACGTAAAAACTGATGTTCATGTATCTCAATCTCCGGACCTTTTTCTGCTTTCATTTTATCAAACAATTCCTGAACAATTCTACTGTATTCCTCAAAAGAAATATTATTCGGATTACTTTTAATACGATCATATAGTATTCTATTACCCCTTGTCGGGTTGTGATTTGGTTCATACAAAAGTGTATGCCCGTAATCAAATATAATCATCTTAGGCTTCTTCATTTTGAGTTTGCTCATTTCATTTATATCCCTTTCACACTCTCTATATTTCATATTAATTACCATTTTACTATATACGTTCTACTTTTTGTTCATTTTACGTCCTCATATAAATCTACTCTAATCTCCCCGCGCCTACTTCAAAATGATACTTAACAATTCCAAGATCCACTTCACTGTAGAAACCACCTTTGTTTATAAATTCAACTTTTCCATCCTCGGTTAATCTAATCAAAAATTTCTGTTGGTTCATTGCTGTCGGTGCAAGAAGCGCCATCTCGACGCCATTGTCAAACCACTCCGGTCTTTCGCCTGCAACTTCACTCACCTGGTCGGCAGTTTTTGATTTTCTTTCATTTCCCTGATGTTCGCCGTATCCAATTGCAATAGCAATAACAACTTTCTCATCGTCTCCAACAGCAGCTCCAAGATTCTTTTTATTGAAAGTACCTGCCCAGCATGTATTTAATCCCAGAGTTTGTGCATACAAAACAAGCTGCTCTCCGAAATAACCAATCCTCTGGTCAAGATCGTCTGCTTTCTTTCCGACACAGGCAATTACACTCGGTGCCGACCCAAGCCCCATAGCTTTGTTAAGCAGGCGGTTGAAAGTGTTGCCTGCATCTTCAATAAACTGCAGATGCAAATCGCCCTTTTCATTAAGTTCATCTATCTTAGCTTTGATTTTGTCTATGGTGTCCTGTTCAATTCTTTTGTCCTTGTAATTTCTAACTGCATGTCTTTTAAAAATCGCTTCTAATTCAGTCATAGATACCTCCTATATTTCTGTGAATGCCTTTCGCATTTATCTCTTCACACACATTTGAAGGTAATCATTATACCTATCCTAAATAAGTCTATGATTACATTATGAAAAACATATCAGAATAATTATTTCACCAGTTCTTCGCTGAACTCATACAATCTCTTCGCCAGCTCCATGTCCTTGGATCTCTTTGAAGATTTTGCAATTTTACATTTATAAAAATATTCACCGGTTATATCTTTAACGCTTTCATCTGTTGCCAGAAAAATGGCTGTTCTTGCGCCTTCTTCCGGAGTCTGAAAGAATGGTTTGAGGAGGCCTGTAATGGTTTTCCCAAAACCGGTGTCCCTGTCAATTCCAATATTTGTTGCAACCGCCCCGGGATGACAGCAATTCACAGTAATTCCTCTGTCCGAAAGGCGACGTGCCAGTTCCCTGGTAAATAATACATTTGCCAGCTTACTCTGGGAGTAGGCCTTAATTACATTAAAGCCTTTTTTCAGATTGATGTCATCGAAATGAATCTTTCCGGTCTTGTGAGCGCCCGATGCCACATTTACAATGCGTCCGCCTTCGCCCATCAAATCAAGCAGCTCAGTAGTCAAAAGGAAATGTCCGATATGATTTACCCCAAACTGCATCTCCAGACCTTCTTTCGTTTCCTGTCTGTCAAGAGAAATGAAACCTGCATTATTTATAAGCACATCTATTCTGTCGTATTTTTCTTTAACCTGATTTGCAAATGCTCTCACCGAAGCATAGTCGCCTAAATCGCAAAGAATCAGTTCCAGTTTATTTTCGTCAAAGCCTTCTGCCAATAATTTTTTATATGCTTCATTTCCACGTTTTTCGCTGCGACAAAGCATAATAACCCTTGCTCCTTCAGACAGCATCGCTTTTGTAGTCGCCATGCCCATCCCCGAATTTGCACCGGTAACAATTACCACCTTATTTGTCAATCGTTCCATTGTTGTCTCCTTTGGGTTGTGAATATTTATTATAAGTTCCTCATTTACCTGCACTTTTGGAAATTGCTGCAGCCATAATTCAATCCTCGCGGAGCGTATATCAGATGTGAGATTGTACTCCCACTGATACTATTTTGTTACTCACCACTTAGCACATATGTGCTTGAAGTGGGAGTCATCTCACATCTGATATAAAAAACATTATACCATACATCTTTCTGACTACCTATTCCTATTAATCTCCTTTCTTCCTTTGAACTAAGTTCTCCTTATAATTTGTCAAATCTCTATTTTCGACATAAGAAAAGCACTCTTGACATCACAAATAGTTTGTGTATAATATTTTTATACAAACTGTTTGTGACTATATTGTTGAATTATTGAAAGGGGTTCTATGATTCAGAAGAAACATAAAGATAAGTTATTTAATTACATATTTGGAAGAGAAGAACGCAAAGATTATCTTCTCTCATTGTACAATGCTCTTAACGACAAAGATTATACCAATCCTGATGATTTGACCATCACCACAATTGAAGATGCCATTTACTTAGGATATAAAAATGACGTTTCCTGTCTTGTCACTTCCGACGAAATTGTGTCTCTGTATGAGCAGCAGAGTACCTTTAACCCTAACATGCCTATTCGTGGTATTTTTTACTTTTCTAAACTTTATGAAAAGTATGTTACTGTAAATAAACTCAACATTTACGGCACTTCACAGTTAACTCTGCCTACACCTCAATACTATGTTTTCTACGTTGGAGATGTCAGCTATCCGGAGAGAATGGAACTTAAACTCAGCGATATGTTTGCATCAAAAACTGACGTTTTAGAATGTACGGCAACGATGCTTAATATCAACGTTGGCTTCAATCAGGAACTATTTTCCAAATGCAAACCTCTCTACGAGTATTCTTATTTTATTGATAAGATATATCGCAACAAAAAAATATATGATACAATCGATATAGCAGTAGACAAGGCTGTAACGCAGTGTATCGAGGAAGGTGTTCTCAGTGATCTTCTTCTTGCACACAGAAGTGAGGTGACGGATATGTTACTTACTGAATTTAATGAAGAAGAATATATCGAGATGGTAAAAAAAGAGTGTATCGAGATTGGCAAAAAGCGTGGCCTCGAAATTGGTGAAAAGCGTGGCCTCGAGATTGGCAAAAAGCGTGGCCTCGAAATTGGCAAAAAAGAAATCATTTTGGAAATGATCAAAGATGGTATCATTTCTCCGGAAACTGGTGCTGAAAAACTGGGAATTTCCGTCGACGAGCTTAAAATGTGAGTCCTATATTTCCGCCGGTTTTACTTCTATCAATGATATTTCACTCATAATGATTCCTCCATATTCAGAAAGAGTATAACGGAAAGAGACTGAAGCCCTCAGGCAGTCAGTCTCTTTTGCTGATTCGTTATCTGATTTTATAAACAGGTATTATAATGTCGTTATCCAAATCTTCTTCTGCAATTCTATCATCGTGTAAGTCGCGATTTTTACCTATTTTGGCAGAAACACCCATTTTCTTTGTCTCAGTGGTGCCATCATTGTATTCTACAGTACATGTTATTACAATGTCTTTGTATAATTCATCATAGATGGCCTTATCCTTCTCAATATCTTTTATGTCGGTTATCATTCAAATTATTTTACTATTATTTGATGCACTCGTTATAGTAATTCTCTAATCCTCTTCTTATATTCCAAGAACTCTTCTGTCAGAGTAAAATCAGATGTTCTTGGTTTTTTCTCATCAACAATTATTTCTTCAACAATTGTTGCCGGGCTTCCTTTCATTATATAGATTCTGTCCGAAAGCAGAATTGCTTCATCCATGTCGTGTGTTATGAACAGTGTTGAAAGTTTGATATCTTTCATCATATCAAGATACCACTGCTGCATTGAGGCACGCGTTATGGTATCCAAAGCACTGAACGGTTCATCAAGAAGTGCCACTTCTTTGTTACACAGATAAGTTCTAAGAAGTGCGACACGCTGTCTCATTCCTCCTGACAATTCTGAAGGATACTGATTCTGTGTCCCATCAAGACCAAAATGTTTAAATTCTTTTCCGGCTGTCTCCAAAGCTGTTTTCTTTGGTACATGCTCTAACAAAAGAGGAAGTGCTGCATTTTCTATTACTGTTTTATGAGGAAGCAGCAGATCTTTTTGAAGCATATAACTCAGATAACCATTTTTTCCTGTTATATTCGTCTCCGCTTTGTCCGTTCCGGATTCATCTGCCGCAGATTCAACTGTTCCGCCTTCAATTGCTCCCGCTTCATGATTCCGAGAATACAACATTACATTTCCTGAATCCGGGGGGGTGAGACCTGAAAGTATGTTAAACAATGTTGTTTTTCCAACTCCACTCACACCCAGAATGCTTACAAGTTCTCCCTTACCCAACCTAATGCTGATATTCTTAATGACCTGCTTGTCACCATAGGATTTTGAAATATTATTTACAGTTAAGATTGTTTTCATATCAATGCCTTTCCAAAGTTAAAACACAAACTTTCCAATCTTTAGCACTCGCCATGCGCGCCAAGAACAATTCACATGGCTAATTATTCCGGAAGGTATTCATTTGTGAAACCATAGCCTGCCGGGATTTCATCTGACAATTCATTGTCTGACAACCATTTATAAAATGCATCCCATCTTGCCTGATCAATATATCCCCACTGTGCAACTTCTGACTTATACTCAGGTGATAACCACTCCTGGCTTTCCTTAACAAGATCTATACTAAGCTCCGGAACCTGCTTAACAAGTATTTCCGCTGCTGCATCAGGATCATTTATTGCAAATTCATAACCTTTCTTAGTTGCGCGAAGGAATGCCTTGGCAACCTCAGGATTTTTTTCAAGCCAATTTGTATTAGAAACAATTACAGGGCTGTAGAAATCAAATGCAGGATTTAAGTCTTTAAAAAACATTGTGTTAGTATCAAGTCCTGCCTGCTTTGTGGAAATTCCTGCCCATGCATAATAAATCCAGATAGCATCAATATCCTGCTGAAGAGCTGCTGCCTCATTCTCCACATATTCAGGGATAAGGTTTACTTTTGAAAAATCTCCACCATCAGCTTCAACAATATTCTGCATCATCGCCTTCTCAACAGGAAGATCCCATGTTGCATAATTCTTGCCCTCGAGGTCCTTAGGAGAATTGATATTATCCTCCTTAAGAGAAATAAGACCGGAAGTATTATGCTGAATCATTGCTGCAACAGCTGTGATAGGAATATTTTCCTCTGAAGTAAATACCGGTGCAAGGTAATCCTGGAAATCCACACCAAACTCTGCCTTTCCGCTTGCAACCATTGTTGTCGCTCCATCCTCAGGTGGCTGAACGATATTTACTTTAAGACCTTCTGCTTCATAATAACCTTCATTTAATGCAACATAGAAACCTGTGTGGTTTGTATTCGGTGTCCAGTCAAGAACAAGGGTAATCTCTTTTAGATTAGCGTTTTTACTATTACTTTTATTCTTACTTTCACCTGCTCCTCCACATCCAACAAGGGATAATGTCATTGCTGCTGTTAACATTGCTACCAAAAACTTATTCTTTCTCATTGTTTTATTCTCCTAACCAGTCATAAATATCTATAGTTTAGTTTTTCTATAATTTTAGTTTCTATAATTTTAGTTTTCTGTATTTTAGTTTTTTTGCATCTTAGTTTTTCTGTGGGTTAGACTTTTCTGCATTTTTATGCGATTTATTTTTTCTGTGCCCAAGGCATAGCTTTCTTCTGAAGTACGCTCACAAACGCCATAAGTATCAGACTGATTGCTGATACAAAGAATATAACCGCAAACATTTTGTCATAAGCCATGGATTTCTTGACACGCGTCATATAAACACCAAGACCCGAGAAACCACCAAGCCACTCGGAAATAACAGCACCCACTACAGAATAAGCAACCGCTATTCTCACACCTGAAAAGAATTCAGGAAGCGCTGCCGGTAATTTCACATACTGGAATATCTGCCATCTTGTGGCTTTCATGGAATGCATCAGCTTGATCATATCTTCATCAACAGATTGAAGCCCATCCAGCAATCCAACCGCCATCGGGAAAAATGAAACCAGCACAACAAGTATTACCTTTGGTGTCATTCCGTACGAAAACCATAAAATAAGCAAAGGGGCTATCGCTACCGCCGGTATAGTCTGGCTTATCACCAGGATTGGGTAGAGACCTTTCTTAACGATTGGAAATGTATCCATCAAAACCGCGCATACAAAGCCCAAAAGTATTCCGAAGAAAAGACCCAAAACTGCTTCCAACAAAGTCACCTTTGCATGATCCATCAACAGCGAGAAATCTGTGACGAAAGCTTTTACCACGTTAATTGGGGAAGGCAACATAAACCTGGGCACCCATTCTAATGTGCAGGCAGCCTGCCATATAATAAGCAGTAAAATAATCACAACAACCGGCACAATATTAATTTTCTTATTCATCATTTCACCTATTTCAAGACTCGCTCTTTTCTTGTTAAACACAAAACTCTTCTACACATATCTTCTACACATATCATCCACAAATATCATCTACGCATATCATCTACAAATATCATCTATGCATATCATCTGAGCATATCATCATACTGTGCAGTATCAATAAGCCAATATTAATCATTTATGTGATGCTTTGCAGTTTTCTTTTCAATAGTGAGGATATCACCTTCCGGTTTGTAACCAATCTTAACATAGCTCATAACACTTGGTGCCCCGGCCTTAACCGCTATATACTGGCACTGCTTAACTATCTCCATAAGTTCTTCATAATCACCTTCCATAGCAGTCTCGCATGGTCCTACATAATAAGTAACTCCTGTACTTTTGATATAGTCGATCACCTCATCGACAACTCTTACTACCTCTTCGTCTCCCTGCACTGCAGGCAGAACCTGAATTGCTACATTTGCATTCATTTCGTATCCTCCTGTAAAATATAAATTTCGTTAATTCAAGCAAGCTTAATGAGCATCCATGTGGAGCATTTTTGTTTTATTATCAATTACTATAAAACAATAAAACTCACTTCTCTACGAAGTGAGTTTCTAAAATCTACATGTATATAAGCATGACATACCGCCTATCTCATAAATTATCTGTCAACTCCCTCCGCCGGCATTATCCGGATCAGGTAAAAGGATTGATGACGGGTCTATGTCATCTCTCAGCCCAATTCCTTAAGCACTCCTGTTATAACAGTGGTCATTATAGAATTTTTATTTTCATTTGTCAACTAAGAACAATGAGATTACATTTTTTTACATAGCTCGGTATACTTTCTGACCGCGGTAATAGGTCGTCTATCGAGAGTACCTATAAAAATGGCTATGCTCTCTATTAACTTTTATTATTTATACTGCTGCAAATCCGTTTTCCAAATCTGCAATAATATCATCGATATGCTCAGTACCAATTGAAAGTCTGATGGTATTTTCCTTAATTCCTGACTCTGCCAATTCTTCCTCTGTCAACTGACTGTGAGTTGTTGAAGCCGGATGAATTACCAGGCTCTTAACATCTGCAACATTTGCAAGAAGTGAAAAGAGTTTTAAATTATCGATAAACTTAAATGCTTCTTCTCTTCCGCCCTTGATTTCAAAAGTAAAAATGCTTCCGCCGCCGTTTGGAAAATACTTCTCAAACAATGCATGGTCCGGATGTTCATTTAAAGAAGGATGATTTACATGCTCTACTTTTGGATTGTTTACAAGAAAATCAATTACCTTCTTTGTATTCTCCCAATGTCTGTCAAGGCGAAGTGACAGAGTTTCTGTTCCCTGAAGAAGTGCAAATGCATTAAACGGGCTGATTGCTGCTCCTGTGTCACGTAAGAGAATGGCTCTGATGTATGTTGCGAAAGCAGCTTTGCCGGCAGCCTCTGTAAATCTTACTCCGTGGTAACTTGGATTTGGTTCTGAAATCCATGGATATCTTCCTGATGCAGCCCAATCAAAAGTTCCGGCATCTACGATAACACCACCTAAAACAGTTCCGTGTCCTCCTATAAATTTTGTAGCTGAATGAACTACAATGTCAGCACCATGCTCAATCGGTCTGATGAGATAAGGTGTTCCAAAAGTATTATCAATTACAAGTGGTAATCCATGTGAATGAGCAAGTTCTGCCAACGCATCAATATCCGGAATATCTGAATTTGGATTTCCTAATGTCTCAATATAAATTGCCTTTGTATTTGGCTTGATTGCATCCTCAACTTCTTTTAAATTATGGATATCTACAAGTGAGCTTTCAATACCATACTGCGGAAGTGTGTGGGCAAGTAAGTTTGCACTTCCTCCGTAAATTGTCTTCTGAGCTACGATATGCTCTCCCGCTTTTGCAAGAGCCTGAATTGTATAAGAAATTGCTGTTGCTCCTGATGCAACCGCAAGTCCTGCAATGCCACCCTCTAAAGCTGCAATTCTGTCCTCAAAAACACCCTGTGTTGAATTTGTAAGTCTTCCGTAAATATTTCCTGCATCTCTAAGACCAAATCTGTCAGCTGCATGCTGGCTGTTATGGAATACATAAGAAGTTGTTGCGTAAATAGGTACCGCTCTTGAATCTGTTGTTGGGTCAGCCTGCTCCTGTCCTACGTGAAGTGCTAATGTTTCAAATTTATAATTACTCATAATCTTGTTCTCCTTTATTTTAAAATCTATTGTTTATTTATGTTACTAATGATCTATATTTTTTAATGGCTTATATATTTTTTATCTAACCGGCTTTTTGAACTAACTGTTTTTTTCGCCAACTAGATTTCAGCGCTGCAACATCGATCTTTTTTACAACACATTCGTCCAAATCTGTAATTCGCTCTTACCAGGCTTTCAAATCTAAATTGCATAAGCATTCTCCTTTTCCAAATTACTAAAGCGGCTACACCTTTGTTTGGGATAGCCGCTTAAATGTTATCCCTTATTGGAATAACTATATCCTACCATATTTGTAGGATTTTGAAAATTATTCAAAACTTATCGTTCGTGATAGGTTATGCTTATCACAAAAACAATTACTCATTAACATTCTCTTTTGGTTTTATTACAATAAATTTTTGATTCTTGAAAGAGCTTCTTCAAGAACACTTCTCGGGCAGGCAACATTTATTCTCTGAAATCCTGTTCCGGTTTTCCCAAAAATTCTTCCGCTGTCCAACCATAATTTTGCCTTGTTTACAATCAGGTCATCTATTTTCTTTGCATCAATACCTGTTTCACTAAAATCAAGCCAAATCAAATATGTGCCCTCTGTGGGAATCAATCTGACTCCCGGAATATTTTCTTTGATATATTTATCTGCAAACTCAATATTATCCCTGATATACTTTTTTGATGCTTCATGCCATTCATCTCCATATTTGTATGCTGCTTCAGCCGCAGCTATTCCAAATATATTCGGCTCATCCATACCTGTCGCATCGTACTCAAAAATAAATTTGTGCTTTAGTTCTCTGTTTGGAATAAATATGTTTGACTGTTGAAGGCCTGCAAGATTAAAGGTCTTTGTCGGGGCAGTAGCAGTAATTGTAAATTTCTTAAACTCAGGGTTAACCTCCTGAAAAATCTGATGCCTTCCATTCCAAATAAAATCAAAATGTATCTCATCGCTAAACACTATAACATTGTGCTTTTTACAAATCTCACCAAGTCTTTCGAGTTCTTCTTTTGTCCAAACTCTTCCAACCGGATTGTGAGGATTACACAGAATAAATAATTTCACATCATTCTCAACAATCTTATTTTCAAAATCTTCATAATCAATTGAGTAATGACCTTTGCCATCATAAATCAAATCATTGCTGACAATTCTTCTGTTATTCTGTACTATCAGGTTGCTGAAAGGATAATAAACCGGCTGCTGAATAATCACCGAATCTCCAACTTCTGTGTATGCTTTAATTGCACATGCAATTGCGAAGCATACTCCCGGTGTAATAACATGCCACTCAGGTCTAACCTCCCAGTCATGGTGTCTTTTCATCCAGCCTGCAACCACCTCGAAAAATCCATCTCCTCTCTGAATATTTGTATATCCGTAAATGTTATGGGATACTACATCCTTCAGCGCCTCTTCAACATAAGATGATGTTTTAAAATCCATGTCTGCAACCCATAATGGCAATACATCTTCAGGATACCCTCTTTTCTTTGCAAAATCGTATTTTAAACTTTTTTTACCGCTTCTGTCTATTATGGTATCAAATTCCAAATTTCTTTCTGACATTGTACATCACCTCATTTCGTATATGATTTTTGTTTTTTCTATTTTTCATCGTAATGATCAGTCTTCAAGTTCACTAAATATTGACTCCAGTTCTTCTATAATATCCGCAACATCCTCTATTCCTGTTGAAAGTCTTAATGTCCTGTCTGTAATACCGTTTTTGATTCTCACTTCTTCGGGAACATCCGCATGAGTCTGTGTAGTCGGATATGTTATTAGAGTCTCCACTCCTCCAAGGCTCTCTGCAAATCTTATCAATTCAACCCTCTCCAATATTTTTAGTGCATTTGCTTTGCTGTCAACATTGAATGTAATCATTGATCCAAATCCTCTTGCCTGCTTTTTAATTATTTCATGGCCCGGATGATTAGGAAGTCCCGGATAGTAAACATCTGATACATGCTTTTGATCCTTTAACCACTTAGCAATCTCCATAGCATTTTTCTCAGCCCTCTCCATTCTGATTCCCAGCGTTTTAATTCCTCTCAAAATCAACCATGCATCAAATGGAGCTAAACCTGCTCCGGTTGTCTTAATCAGAAATCTCAGTTTTTCAATTATGCTGTCATTTGCTGTCACAATAAATCCTGCCAGAGTATCATTGTGTCCTCCAAGGAATTTTGTTCCGCTGTGAATAACTACATCTGCACCAAGTTTCAATGGATTCTGAAAATATGGAGACAAAAAAGTGTTATCAACTATAAGAATAAGATTTCGTTTCTTTGCAATCTCTGCAATAGATGCTATATCACTTACACTCATCATCGGATTTGTAGGTGTTTCTAAATATATTGCCTTTGTATTCTCTTTTATATGTTTTTCTATATCATCATTTGCACATGTAAGATATGTAAATTCATATCCGTTTTTCTTTGAAACATTGTTAAAAAGTCTGATGCTTCCTCCGTACAAATCCGCTTCGGCTATTATATGATCTCCCGGTTCAAATATTTCAAACAGCAGGGTAATCGCTGCCATTCCGCTTGATAAAGCAAAGGCGTCTTTGCCGTTTTCCAACTGTGCAATATATTTTTCCAGGTGCTCTCTTGTAGGATTCTGCAGCCTGCTATAATCATATCCTGTACTTTGTCCCACGCCCGGATGTGCATAGGTTGCAGTCTGATAAATCGGATAACTTACAGCACCGTAATGTTTTCCTGTGTCTTCGTTTGCAAGATGCAAACATTTTGTATTGCCTCCTCTTTCCATAAGTCTTTCTCCGTTTCTGCTTTATTTTTTGTCTCCAATTAAGAATTATGGGTTATAGGTGGGACCTATAACCCAATAATTCCGTTAACTAATTATTAAAAGTTTTTATTTAAGAATTCTCTCTATATTAATGATTTCAATGTTTCTAATCTCTATATCAATAATCTCAACCTCTATGATCTCAATGTCTATGATCTCAATGTCTATGATCTCAATGTCTTGTGATTATCTATTTTTTCATAGTAGTATGTAATCTTTTCCAAAGCTTCCTCAATTGGAACTTCAACGTCAAACACTGAAATAGCCTTCTTTTCAAATTGCTTTTGCGCCTGAAATCCAACTTTCCTGCAGACCACACATCTGCAATCTTCTATAAGTGAAACTTTTTTAAGAACACCTTCGGCGCCTCCACAGCCGCCTCCGTTTCCACCACAGCCCGATGATTTACAATTGCTCTTTTCGCAGTTACTGCCCAAAGTGAATTCAGAAACATTTGCATCATTTTCATTATCAGTAGCATTTGTACTATTTGCATCATTTTCAACAGGCACAGCTCTTTGTTCAATCAACTTAAAATTGTCTGTCACTTCGTAAATCAAAAAGTTTTCTACTTCGCCAAATTTCAAATCTACATTTATTCCATCGGACGAGCCCACTGCTATTTTGTACGCCATTCTCTCACCTCAACTGCTTCTTAATCTGCCTTGCCATTATGTTACTAATTGAAGATTTCACTACAATTTCATCAGGCTAATATCACTAGTTAAATCTCTGAACAGCCACAGTGTAAATATCTTCAATGAGTCGAATTCCACCTGTGTAGCCCACATAGGAACTATCCAATACCACCTTATCCTGAGTCGGATATGAAACATTAAGGAAGTTTCCTTTAAGACTATCTGTAACTTCCTTCTCATAATAACCGCCAAGTATAAGCGGATAACCGTGATAATCATGATTCTTTATTTCTTCGTGAATCTTAAATCCGTCTGTTTCAAAAGAAACTTCGGCTTCCAATCCAAAATTCAGTTTCTTGAATTCTTCTGCAATTTCTTCACGTCTGTTCTTTGGTGTGTCATCGACAACAAACTGCTTAGCAGGAACCAGTCCTAAATCATTGGCAAGGAATTTTGTGATTCCAAGAGCATAATGTGCGTCTGATACAACAGTAAACTGTTTGTTGATAACTCGGTTTTCAAGGAAAAGATCTGCATATCTTTCAATCAGATAATAGTAATAATCTTCATGTTCTTTAATTACAGATTCAACTTTCTCCTCGGCAACTCCTGCAAACTTTCCAACTTCTCTTAAAAATTTACTTGTCTCAGTTGCTCCGATTGGAAGAGTCTTGTAGTGAAGATATGGAATGCCTAATTTTCTTTCCATCTTCTTCATATTGTTAAGCCCCACCCATGGAGATACGAGCAAATTAAATTCGGCCTCTGGAATTTTATCGATATTTTTAATTCCCCTGTTATATCCGAATATTGTATTTGGAGTTAATCCTAACTCACTGATGAGTTTTTCAAGTTCTCGCAAATTTCCTAACCAGAACAAATCCTGATACGGTACATCAGCCCAAATGTTTACAAGTCCTTTCTGTTTTGTCTCTGATTTTTTCAGATACTGCTCAACAATTGCATCAACAACCTGCTCGTGTCCTTTGTAATTATTTCCTTTAAATCCTGCTGTCGGAGCATAGATTACAGGCTTATCTGCATCCTCAAATCTTGATACAACTTCACCTGAATCGTCACCAACGATTTCGGGAATACAACCTGTCAATACAACATACAAATCTGCATCTATAACCTTAAGTGCATTTTCTATTGTTGAATTTAATTTCTTCACGCCACCGAATACAACGTCTTTTTCGTTAATACTAGTACATGGGAAAATGTTAGGTGAGAAATAACCTGAACTTCCAATTGATTCAGATAATTTCTGCGCGCAGCCCGGACCTGAATGAAGTATTGGCAAAGCTCTGGTAATTGCCTGAACAGACTGCATAGCTCCCAACGCACATTTATATCTTTGTTTATCTAATAATTTTGCCATTCTACTTCACCTCTTCTAAAAATGTATCAACGTTCTGCTTATACCACCAATCTGTATATGGTAATTTAGTACGTTTTGCGAGATTTTCCTCAAAACTTCTATTCTTTATCGCATCAACGATTGTCTTTGCAAATTCCAATGTGTGCTGATATCCGAAAATTGAATATTCATCAGCAACGTAAATTGCAGGTGTACCGTTTTTGATTGCCCATACTGTTGAGCCCGGATGTCTAGAAAGGTACATATCCGGTTTATATTTATTTAAAATGTTCATCACTTCATAGTTCTGCTGATCAGCAACACTTGCTTCAAAATCAATGTCATTATCAAGAAGATATTTCATTGAAGGTGGAACATTTCCATCCTCATACTTTTTGTCATAATGCCATGCAAGTGCCCACACAACCTTAATTCCAAGTTCGTTAAGTACTCTTGAAACTTCAAAAGTGTATCCAGGACCCATTCCAAGTACTGCTGTAAGTCCTTTCAATTCTTTCTTAACTTCCTCAATCTGTGGAATATAAATTGCACGCTGCTCTTCTATGTATTTTTCAATCTTGTCACTTCTGCCTGTAACCTTACCAATTTCTCTTAACCATGTTTCAAAACCTGTGATACCACACTGATTTATACTTCTTACATAAGGCACACCGTACTGTTCCTCAAGGGCATTTCCAAGATAGTTTCCAAGAGTTCCACAGATACATGTTGTGGCTATACTTTCTGAAAGATGTGACAGTTCTTCAATTGTTGAGTTGCAGTATAAAAATACCGGTTCGAGATCGAACTGCTTAAACATCTCTATAATCTCAGGTCTTGCGCTCTCGAAGAAATTCTTAAAGTTAATCTTGTTTGTCTTAACTCCCTCTCTTGGAGGCTGAACAATTTCCTGCAAAATTGCGTGATCTGAAATATCAAAACCTGTCGCCCAGATTCTTGATTTAAAACCTTCACAGTGAACAGCAACAATCGGTACTCCAACCTCTTCTCTGACATCATCAACAATACTGTCAATGTCTTCACCGATAATACCTGTAGCACATGAACTTGAGACAAAAATTGCTTTTGGAGAATATCTCCTGTTAACTTCCAAAATTACATCTCTGAGTGTTGATGTTGAACCAAAAATAGTATCATTTTCATTCATATCGGTTCCAACATATACTGTGCTGCTTGTTACGCCTCTCTTCTTTGCCATTACTCTTGACATATAGTATGAATTTGCACTTGTAACCGAACATCCTGCAGGTCCGTGGTGAATAATTGCCACATCTCTGATTCCTGCAAGCTGGCTAAGTCCACACATTGATAAACAGGTACTTGACTGTGAAAAACATCTTGAACATCCTTTTAAAGTTCCGCATTCACTCTGTGAGGCCAAATCTTTTAACGTACCCACATATCCTGTTATTGAACCTATACGGTTTTCTCTTGTAGCAACATTAGAATTGCTTGTATTAATTGCCATTTTCAGTCCTCCTAATCAAATAGTCCCGTGGAAAGATATCTCAGTCCTGTATCAGGGAAAATTACTACAATATTCTTTCCTTTATTTTCTTCCTTCTCTGCAAGTGTTTTTGCTGCAAACAATGCAGCTCCTGATGACTCTCCTACCAAAATACCATCAGTCTTAGCAACCTGACGTGCTGTTTCATAGGCATCTAAAGCTTCAACAGCAATGTAATCATCATAAATATTTCTATCAAGTGTTGAAGGAATAAGATTATCCGCGACACCTACAAATGGATGAACTCCTGTAATTTCATTTTCAGGCTGTGGAACTTCTTCGCTTGGAAGTGAGTTTGGTCCCGGCTGAACACCTACGATTTTGATGTTAGGATTCTTTTCCTTGAGATAAGCTCCTGTTCCTGAAATTGTTCCTCCTGTTCCTGCGCAGGCAACGAGAATGTCAATTTTACCCTCTGTATCTTCCCAGATTTCAGGTCCTGTTGTTCTCTTATGTACTGCAGGATTTGCAGGATTTGAGCACTGATCAACAAAGAATACATTCTCTTCTTTGTCCACCACTTCTTCTTTTAAACTCTTTATTGCTGCAACGAAATCACCGTTTGTTTCTTTTAATGTCTTTGCGATTGCAGGCTCTTCTGTAAGTTTTATCGGTGTTCCTCCAAAAGCTCTGATAACCTTAAATCTCTCTTCACTTACCTGATCCTGAATGTACACTCTGAAAGGATAACCTTTTGCTGCAGCAATTGCTGCAAGACCTATACCTGTATTTCCACTTGTTGTCTCAACAACCGTATCACCCGGTTTTAAAAGGCCTTTGCTCTCTGCGTCCTCAATCATTGCAAGTGCTATACGATCCTTGACACTCTGGTTTGGATTAAAGTACTCTAACTTTCCTATAATATTTGCTTCAATATTATTCTTCTTCTGGAAACCATTTAACTGAAGAAGAGGTGTTTTTCCAACGAGTTCTGTAATTGAATTATAAATTCCCATATTTTTTCCTCCTATCAATTCGAACCTCCGGTTTTCCAGTCAGCTCATATTATATTTATTGTTTATTTACATTTGGCATATGTTATTAATTCCATTAAATCTTGTAATCGTCTGCAAGTTCCATCATTCCGTATTCCATAAGGATTTCTTCAAGTCTCTCCTGTGTCATAGGTGTTGGAATTACGAAGTCTTCATTCTCGATTACAGCCTGTGCGAGATTTCTGTATTCCTGTGCCTGGTTAGAATCAGGTCTGTACTCGATAACTGTCTTCTTGTTAATCTCTGCGTGCTGAACGATATTATCTCTTGGAACGAAGTAAAGTAATTTTGTTCCTAACTCTTTTGAGAATGCACGTAACAAGTCAAGCTCGCGGTCTACATTTCTAGAGTTACAGATAATTCCTCCAAGTCTTACTCCACCTGTTCTTGCATATCTCTGAATACCTTTTGAGATGTTGTTGGCTGCATAAAGTGCCATCATTTCACCACTGGCAACAATGTATATTTCTTTTGCTTTACCTTCACGGATAGGCATTGCGAAACCACCACAAACAACGTCACCTAATACATCGTAGAATACATAATCCAAATCATCAGTATAGGCACCGAGGTTTTCAAGCATATTGATTGATGTGATAATACCTCTTCCTGCACATCCGACACCCGGTTCAGGTCCGCCGGATTCAACACATCGAGTTCCGCCATATCCTTCTTTCAAAATTCTATCAAGTTCTACATCTTCACCTTCTTCACGGATAGTGTCGAGAACTGTCTTCTGAGCAAGGCCTCCAAGTAATAATCTTGTTGAATCTGCCTTAGGATCACAGCCAACAACCATTACCTTCTTTCCATGTTCAACTAATCCTGCTGTCAAATTCTGTGTAGTTGTCGACTTTCCAATACCACCTTTACCATATATGGCTATCTGTCTAATTTCGCTCATAATTCCTTCCTTTCTCATTCAAATAATTTTTTTAACTTAATATATTTCAATAGCTGCAAGATGGATTCTTCAATGACTCCGGGAATCTCATAACTGTCTATCCCTCTTTTATTTGCTTCGTAAGCTGCGCCATCTCCAATCCTGCTGACTAAAATGAAATCACAGTCTTTCAGTCTATCGAGATTTTCATTCAATCTCTCATCATTATGATTTCCACCTTCACACACAGGAACCACTTTTCTCTCTTCAATCAGATGCAACTCCTCGTCTTCACTAATTTGATATATATAAAATTTGCCGGCTCTCCCAAAATGACTGTTTACAACTATGCCGTCACTGGAAGCTACCGCTACTCTGTAAATATCATTAGCCATGTGAAAATGTCTCCTTTACATTCAGTTTTCTCTGATAAATCTGATCACCGAATTCTGATTTTCCCGGCACCCCCACCGCATCTGCACGACAGTGCTGACAGTGTCTGAACACATCTATGTATTTTGATGCTTTTGTTCTTGCCTCATCAATCTCTGCACAAACAGGGGCTCTGTGATTCTTAAGTTCATGTTGTGGAATCAAAGGAATAATATTGTAAATACTTGCCCCCGCTTCTTTGACGGTTTTTGCAATTTCTTCAATATGATCACCGTTGATTTCCGGAACCAGAACAGTGTTTATTTTTACTGTAATCCCGGCTGCGGCAACTTTTTTGATTCCTTCTATCTGATTTTTTATAAGAATCTTTGCTGCTTCAACGCCCTCTATTTTTTCGCCGTGATAAATGATAAATGCATTTAGTTTGCTTTCAATTTCAGGATCTACAGCATTTACTGTAACTGTGAGCGAATCAATTCCCACATCTATTACATCCTGCGCCCTCTCATTTAACAGTAATCCGTTAGTGCTCATACATTTTATGAGAGCAGGAAATTTTTCTTTGATAATCTTAAATGTTTCAAATGCATTGTTAGTTGCCAGTGTATCTCCGGGGCCTGCAATTCCAGCCACTCTGATGTCAGGACATATTTCCAAAGCTTTTGTTAGAATCTCTTCACAATCTGAAGGTTTTAAAACTTTGGAAGTAACACCCGGTCTTTCTTCCACATCATTTATGGTTCTGTCACAAAATCGACAGGCTATATTACATCCCGGGCTAACCGGAAGATGAATTCTTCCCGCGTTGTTTTTATGACCTCCAAAGCAAGGATGAGAATTCTGCAAGTCTTTATATGTATTGCTCATATGACACCCTCTTTCTTTTATTATGTGTGAATACGTATCATTGTTTGCTTCATATCTGATATATCTATCTGATATATCTGTCTAAGATATGCATCACATCTGATACAACTCACAAACGATACCGGATGGATTCGAACCATCAACTTCAGTTTTGCAAACCTATGCCATTCCGACGGCTACGGCATCGAAGTAGTTTTCAGGATTTTCATGGATTTTGCTTTTCCTGCAATCCCATCTAAGTGTATATAAGATGTAAGATTGGACTCCCGCTGATACTAATTTGTACTTCCAACTGTTTACATTTGATTTCGCTGCTGTTTACATTTGATTTCGCTGCTGCTTACATTTGTACTTGAAGCGGGAGCCATCTCACATTTGATATATTTTATTTTTAAAAAGTTTTCTAATGGCTATAATCTGATTTTTTCGGTCTTATCAATCTGAATAACTCTTCCATCCTGAATTATTAAAGTAACTTTTCCAAATTCAACTTCTCTTACCAACTGCTCAACTTCTTTGATGTAATAATCAGAATCTAAAGAATTCTTTCCCATTGTTCTCACCCCTTTTATGAATTAAACAATGGTGTTGATAAATATCTGTCTCCAGAATCAGGAAGTAATGCCACAATTGTTTTGCCTTTATTTTCAGGTCTCTTAGCAAGAATTTCTGCTGCCTTTAATGCAGCTCCTGAAGAGATACCAACCAGGATACCTTCTGAAGTTGCAAAGGCTTTTCCTTCTGCAAATGCATCTTCATTTTCAATTGTGATAATCTCATCGTACACTTTAGTGTTGAGTACATCAGGTACGAAACCTGCTCCGATTCCCTGAATCTTGTGTGCTCCCGGTGTTCCTGTTGAAAGGACTGCGCTTGTAGCAGGTTCAACTGCAACTACCTTTACATTAGGATTCTGCTCTTTTAAATATTCGCCTACACCAGTAATTGTTCCGCCTGTACCAACACCTGCGATGAAGATATCGATTTTTCCTTCTGTCTGTTTCCAGATTTCAGGGCCTGTAGTTTCTTTGTGAACTCTTGGATTTGCAGGATTTATAAACTGTCCAAGGATTATTGATCCCTCAATCTCCTTATTGAGTTCTTCTGCTTTTGCAATTGCTCCCTTCATTCCTTTAGCACCTTCTGTAAGAACAAGCTGTGCCCCGTATGCTTTGAGAAGATTTCTTCTCTCAACACTCATTGTGTCAGGAAGAGTAAGAATCGCTTTGTAGCCCTTTGCTGCTGCCACTGCTGCAAGACCGATTCCGGTGTTACCACTTGTTGGCTCTATGATAGTTGCTCCCGGTTTTAATTTTCCGCTTGCTTCCGCATCTTCGATCATTGCCAATGCAATTCTGTCTTTAACTGATCCTGCCGGATTTAAATACTCAAGTTTTGCAAGTACTGTTGCCTCAGTAATTTCTCTTTTCTTTGCATATCCATTCACCTGTAATATAGGTGTTCCTCCGATAATTTCTAATGCACTCTGTTTGATTTCGCTCATAATAGAATCCTCCTTAAAAAACTTTATAATAATTAACTATTTTTATGGAAAAGCCGTTTAAACGGCGTTCCTTATTGGAATAACTATATCCTACCATGCTTGTAGGAATTTGAAAATTATTCAAAACTTATCGTTCGTGATATGCAAAACTTATCACTGTTGCAATTGCACACTTAGCCCTCATTCCCTCTTGTAAAGGGCGTTTTACTCACCACTCATAGGAATTGGAGGCTTGATGAATTCTCCTTGTTGCTAAACAAAAAAATCCCCCTTTCATCAGACTTGATATTGTCTGACAAAAGAGGGAACCTCCTAGTCTCTATTACTATTAATCTTTATTTATTAATCTTTATTTATTCTTTTTATACATCCTTATACTTCAACAATTCTTCAACATAAGCTTCACCGATTTTGCTTAAAAAGTGATTTTCTTTCACTATATAACCTATTGTAATCGGATCTTCTTCTTTCAGTTTGATTGCAACAAATCCGTCTTGCAGCACTACACTGTCAGTCATGACACCTGTTCCAATAGAATAGCCGTTCATTGCAGACATAATCTCTGTGGAGGTTGCTCTGTCTGTCGATCTGATTATCTTTTTGAAATCATAATCACCCAGTGCTTCTTCCGACAGATAAAAGTCGCTATCGCTACTCTGATCAAATGCTACACACGGATATTCGCTCAAATCATCGATTGAAAGTTCTCTTTCACCTGCCAAAGGATGATCCTTCCAAACATACACATACGCATCTCTTACCATTAGAGGTGTAAAGATAAGCTGATATTCTTTCATTAATTTTCTGAATATCTTTTCATTACTTGAAGTAAATGCAATTACTCCTATTTCACTCTTCAGATTCTTTACATTGTTCAGTACATCATTTGTCCTTGTCTCATAAACTGAATAATTGTATTCATCCGATTCGTATTGTTTTATAGTGTTAACAAAAGCATAAATAGCAAAAACATAATGCTGCATTGAAACAGAGAAATTTTCTTTTCCTTTACTGTTTCTGTCATACTTTTCTTCAATGAGTGTAAACTGTCCTACAGCTTGCTTTGCATATACTAAGAACTCCTCACCTTCCTTTGTCAAACTGATTCCTCTGTTTGTTCTTGCAAAAAGTATAACTCCAAGTTCTTCCTCCAAATCATTAATTGCAAGAGATAGCGCCGGCTGTGTAATATATAGTTTGTTCGCAGCTTCCCTCATAGATGTTGATGTCGAAAGTGCAATAACATATTTTAACTGAAGTATTGTCATCTTTTTTTCCTTTCATAGTTGGTTATTATTATCCTAACTAATACTCTTCAACAGGAGCTTCCTCTTTCTCTCCAATATCTGTAACAGGTTTCTCAAGTCCTTCTATTTCAATTCCATTCTTCACTGCATAATCCCAAAGTGCTGCATGAATTGCTTCCTCAGCAAGAAGTGAACAATGAACTTTTACAGGAGGAAGACCATCAAGTGCCTCCATTACCGCTTTGTTCGTTACTTCAAGAGCTTCTTCAACTGTCTTTCCGGCTACCAATTCAGTAGCCATGCTGCTTGTTGCGACAGCTGCGCCACAACCAAATGTCTTAAATTTGGCTTCTTTAATCACTCCGTTTTCATCTATATTGAGATACATTCTCATAATGTCTCCGCACTTGGCATTTCCTACTGTTCCCACGCCACTTGGATTTTCTATTTCTCCTACATTTCTTGGATTTGTAAAATGATCCATTACTTTTTCACTATACATCAGCCACACTCCTTTTTCTATCTTTTTCTATCAATATGTTATAAATTTCAAATCATTATGTTAAGAATATTTTGTATTCGCCTTCAGCAATTATTTACTTTGCTTTAAGAAATCTTCGTACAATGGTGACATACTTCTGAGTCTCTCAATAATCTTTTTAAGTTCGTCAACAGTATAATCTATATCTTCCTTTGTTGTCTTTTCAGACAATGTAAGTCTTAAAGAACCATGTGCTATTTCGTGTGGAAGTCCGATTGCAAGTAAAACATGTGAAGGATCAAGAGATCCTGATGTACAAGCCGAACCACTTGAACCGCAGATTCCTTTTTCATCAAGAAGAATAAGTAAAGACTCTCCCTCAATAAATCTAAAGCAGAAGTTTGCGTTATTCGGAAGTCTGTCTGTTCTATGTCCATTAAGTCTCACATAAGGAATCTCATTCAAAACTCTGTCGATGAGATAATCTCTGAGTTCTGTTTCGTATTTGATTCTGCTGTCCAGTTCTTCTGTGGCAAGTTGAATTGCTTTTCCAAATCCCACAATACCAGGGACATTATGAGTGCCGGCTCTTCTTTGACGCTCCTGCGCACCACCGTGAATGAAGGAAAGTATCTTAACGCCCTTTCTTATGTACATAATTCCAATTCCCTTTGGTCCGTTTATTTTGTGACCGCTTGCACTAAGCATATCGATATTCATCTCATCTACATTGATTGGAATATGTCCAAATGCCTGAACTGCATCTGTGTGGAACAAAACTCCGTTTTCTTTTGCAATTTTACCTATTTCGGCAATTGGCTGAATTGTTCCTATTTCATTATTTGCAGTCATAACAGATATAAGAATGGTGTCCGGTCTGATTGCTGCTTTAAGTTCGTCTAACTTAACAACACCGTTTTCATCAACATCAAGATAAGTAACCTCAAATCCTTTCTTTTCGAGATACTCTGCTGTATGAAGGATTGCGTGATGTTCAATCTTTGTTGTGATGATGTGCTTGCCTTTATTTCCATAGGCCTCTGCTGTGGCCTTAAGCGCCCAGTTGTCTGATTCACTTCCACCGCCGGTAAAATAGATTTCTTCTGTTTTGGCTCCAAGAGCTGCTGCAATCGACTCTCTCGATTTCAATACTTCTCTGTTAGCCTCTCCGGCAAATGAATAAACCGATGATGGATTTCCATAATATTCTGTAAAGTAAGGTTTCATTGCATCAAGCACCTCCGGATATACCTGAGTTGTTGCTGCATTATCTAAATATATTAATCTGCTCATATCGCACCTCTTTCCAACTTAATTTCATTTAAGCAATTTGATTTTCTGTATTTTTGTTTTTTTGTTATTAAGTAATTTAATTATGCCTTTTAATTACAATAGCTTTTTTGTTGTTTTTCCAATTCCTAGTTAATTACTATGATATTGATATTCTATCATCATGTTGCGATATGTCAATATGTTTTTTATATTTTTATATTTCTATATTTTTTTGATTATGACACAATCCTATAGGCAGGCGCAAAATAAAGAAATGTACCTCCCAAAACAAGAAAAGAGCATCTGGGAGGTTAAATATCAAGTTTCCAAGTAAAAAGAACTATTGAACTAACTAACACCTTTAGTTCAATAGCCCCTAAACTTTTCTTTTATTTTACTTTGTTTTATTTTCGTTCAGCTTGCCAACTTAGCAAATCTTCCAATGTCGTTGTATCTACTACATCTTTCACTGCATCATTTATCTTCTCGTACAAAAGTGCAGGAATACAATTTGCCTTTCGGTCACAAGACTCATCTCCACTTACACATTTTACAGGTGCAAGATCACCTTCTGTAACTCTGAAAATCATTCCAACTGTATACTCTTCCGGCTTCATTGTAAGAACATATCCACCCTGAGCTCCTCTGATACTTTTAACCAATCCTGCTTTGTTAAGCATAGAGATAATCTGTTCAAGATATTTTTCTGAGATTCCCTGATTCTGAGAAATATCCTTTATACTTTTTGGATGTCCTGTGTTGTCAGATGCAAGTTCTAACATAAGTCTTAATGCATATCTTCCTTTTGTTGATATCTTCATAGTAATCTCCTATCTTTCTTATTGGCCAATTTTCTAAATGCATTATAGCAATTAGATTCTAAAATGTCTATGCTATAAAAATTTGCTTTTCCTGACACCTTGTATCAGAAAGATTTATATTAATATCTGCAAAATCTATTGCCTGTCCCTCGTGAGAACTGATAATAACCATACTTCCTGATTCCTTGTACTTCCGTAAAATCTCAAGGACTTTTATAACATTCTTTCTGTCCAGATTTGCTGTGGGTTCATCCATTATAAGCACTTCCGGTTTGGATATTATACTTCTTGCAATGGCAGCTCTTTTAATCTCTCCACTGGAGAGACTCTTTGGATATTCATTTTCAAGATTATATAAACCTAATTCATTCAACAATTTGATTATATCTTTTTTCTTATCTTCTCCCACCGGGGCTTTGTTCAATTCAAAGGCTAATTCAAGATTTTCGTATAGAGTTAAGTAAGGAATAAGTTCGCAGTTTTGCGTAACAATCCCCAACTTTGCTCTTCTGAAATCAGATAACTGTTGTTCATTATAACCTGTTATCTCTTCTTTACCATAATATACTTTTCCCGAAGTTGGTCTGCTCACACCGGAAATAATATTAAGAAGTGTACTTTTTCCCACTCCGCTGTCTCCGCTGAAAACAATAAACTTTCCTTTTGGAATAGTAAGATTCAAACCATTCAGCACAGAGATTTTTCTATTGTTTCTCTGATATTTTTTTGTAATTCCTTCTAATCTTATTTCCATTACAAACTCCCTCTAAGTCATACCCAAGAACTTATTCTTTATATCATTATTGCACCCTATAATTTGTTAAGTGTCACCATCCAATAAATTCTCTGTGTTTTTACTCCAAAATTTCTTTCGGGCATACTCTCTTTATACTTACAGTTGAACATATGGGGCCAAGTCCTGCTGTTAGTATAAACACAATTGCAATAATCAGTATGTTTTCCTGTAAACGTGGAAATGTGAAAGGTACCTTACTGACGTTATCTATCAATTCAAATAAAACAAAAAATGACAAAGTTCCAAACAGAGTTCCTATTGCAGAACCAACAAGTGATATTAGTATTATCTCGTTTCTCAGAATGTTTTTTACATCTTTTCTACTGACTCCAATTATTCTTAAAACTTCTATCTCTTTTTTTCTGTCTCTTATAATAATAAAATATATAATGTACAACAAAAGTACTGTTACTATTATGATTGTTACGCTAAAAATCAAACATGGGATGTACATATCCTTAAGTCCACTTGTCAGTTTTTCTGAAACCCTGTCTTTGTTTACAATATCAACACCCTCAATTTTAGCTAAAGTTGCTGTTATTCTCTGTAAATCCACTCCATCCTGCACTTTTACCAAAACTGCAGAAATATCTTTTTTAGTTACATCTTTAATCATTCCCTGACCGGCTGCTTTGGCAAAAGTCATTATTTCATCCATTTTGTTTCTACTGACAAAAACCGTCTCATCCATGGAAGAACCGCTCTCCTCTAAAACCGATGCCACCTTGAACTCTTTTCCAAACATCTTGAATGTTCGGTCCTCTTTTATGTCAACTTTACTTCCAACTATTATCTCTCCATTTTCAATTGATTTCAGATATTTATTATCTATCCACGGAGTAATTGTAAAATCAGAATCCATATCAACACCTATGATTTCAACAGACTGATCACAGCAGGTCGCTTCCATTGTCATAAGAAAGGTCTGGGGCGATACTTTCGCCACACCTTTTGTATCTCCGATTTTATCAAGAACTGATTCATCCATATAAAAATAATTCTTTTTTGCAGTAAGTAAAAGTCTCTCAAGATCCTTTCCACTCCCTTTTGGAACAACGATAAGGTCCGCACCCATTCGATTCGCCACATTCCCTGCTCCATGTTCCATGCCTACTGAGACAAGACTCACAAAAACTAAGGCATAAGACAGTATCACTCCTATTAAAACGAGACCAATACTTCTGTATATTTTTGAACTTATACTTTTCGCGATTAACCTATGAAAAGTTTTCATTCCTTCACCTCTTACTTCTTCTTAAGCAAAATTACAATATCAACAATTCCGATTCCGGCAATCAATATTCCCAAAATAATAAGCAGCGGTCTTGTATACACATAACAGTGCATTGATTTCATACTGCAGACAGGTGCAATCACCCCTGGGAGCAGAGCAATAACAGCTCCGCCCACAGCCTGAATTACAGCAATAGCTGTATTTACTTTTTGTTTGTTAAGTGCAATCTGAGCAACAGCCAGCACTATCAAAGCAATTGCTACGACTAATGCAATAGCTTTTGTTTTATGACATGGTGCTTCCATTCCACCCATGCTTCCACAAACATGTGCAAATGTAAACAATCCTGCAATAATAATTCCCAAAACTAATATTTCTATTATGTTAATAATTTTGTGTGCTTTCATATACTAATATCACTCCTTATTTTTCAGTAAATGTCTTATTCTCAGCATCGTATACAACAGAATCAGGAACTCCCTCCAAATCCGGGTATACTTTCTTTGTAAAGTCATCTAAATTAAGATTTGGATCTAAATCTCCTGTTTTTTGTAAATCTTTGAAAGATGCCACAAATGTTTCTCTTCCAAGGGTTACAGAAGGCTCATAATTTAATAGAGACAATATATCACCATATCTGACAACATCGTCATTACTCTCTGATGGCATATATCCGTTTTCAACCTGAAGCCTTGCAGCCTCTTCGGGATTTGCCTGAACAAACGCTGCTGCTTTCTGGATTGCTCTTGCATATGCAACCGCACCTTCTTTGTTATTTGCTATAAGTGCCTGTGAAACATAAGCCTGGCAGCAATATTCCTGTGAAAATACTTCATCCTCACCAATATCCAGAATTTTATTGAATTCATAATTTTTTTCTGCATTGTAAGCAACAGGATCATGAATTCCTATAGCGTCAACTGCACCGTTATCAAGAGCTGTAGGTAAATCTGTCATTGCATATGTCACAAACTGAATATCAGCATCACTTCCATTCACCTTGAATCCAAGGTTAAAAAGTTTTCGTTTAAGCTGAATTGGTGCAGAATCAGACAATGAAGCAACACCTATTGTCTTTCCTTTCAAATCTTCTAAACTGTCTATTCCGGTCCCCTTTTTTGAATAAAATTTTGTACAGCCTCGATGTAATCCGGTAACGAAGGCAATCTCAAGACCGTTTGAAATCGGTTGCATCAGTGTTCCCGTAAGGCCGTAACCTGCATTAATCTCACCACTTGTAATCTGTTCTGTAATAGTATCAATATTAGATGTTACAACTTTATACTCCTGGCCAATAGCCTTGAACTCTTCATCGAAGTATCCGTTTATAATAGCTATATGTACAGGTGCAAGACACAAACTTTCCTTATTGTTTAATATCTTTACTACATTATCCTTCTTTGAACTTTTGGCCTCTTTTTTTTCATTATTGCCACATCCTGTCACTAACCCTGTGACCATCAATGCGCTAATTGCCAGCGCTAAAAAACTTCTTCCTTTTTTCATTACAATTTCCTCCATTTTTCTCTTTTAATTTTTCAAGAACGCCTCATCTTCACTTTGTTTAGAAGATGGGGACATCTCTTCTCATTTACAGATAATACTCAGGTTCAATGTTATCCCCTGCATAGTTTAGTATCTCAAGTATCTGAGTTCTGTATTTAAGAAAGTCATTATTCCCTCTTGCCCTTGGTCTCCCAAGTTCAATATCAATAACTTTTTCAATCTTCGCAGGTCGAGGTGTCATTATCACAACCTGGTCTGACAAATAAACTGCCTCATCAACATCATGCGTAACCATGATAATAGTTATTTTTTGTTCCTTCCAGATTCGTAGGATTTCATCCTGCATATTCATTCTGGTAAATGCATCTAAAGCTCCAAGCGGTTCATCTAGTAACAACACTTTAGGATGACCTACCAGTGCTCTTGCAAGAGAGGCTCTTTGATTCATACCTCCTGATAACTGATGAGGGTATGAATTTTCAAATCCAGTTAGACCAACCATCTCTATATATTCTTTTACATCCTGTTTCTTTTCTTTATATATTCCCCTGGCCTTTAATCCAAAAGAAATATTTTTTTCTATTGATAACCATGGATACAGATTTGCCTGCTGAAAGGCAAAACCTCTGTCATGTCCGGGTTTCTTAATTTCTTCTCCGTCAAGCAGAATCACTCCACTGTCCTGAAGATTTAGTCCTGAAATTGCTCTGAGCAATGTTGTTTTTCCACAGCCCGAAGGTCCTATCAGAGATATAAAGGATCCTGCCTTAATTTTCAGATTGACATCGTTTAACGCTTTTACTTCACTTCCATCCGGATTTGTAAAACTCTTTGACACATTTTCAATTACAATTTCTCCTACCATTTGATTACTCCTTTCTGCCATCCAAGTAATCTATCTTTTATTTTGAATAAAAGAGTGATAATCAAATTACATAAAACCGCCAATATTATCAGTCCTGCATACACATTTGCATACAACATCATACTTTTCTGCCAATTTAAGTACCAGCCGATTCCTGATTTGCACCCAAACATCTCAGCTGTAACCAGTGTGATAAACGAACCTGTCGTTGCATAGAAAAATCCTAAGAACACACTTGGCAAAGCAGCGGGAATTCCAACTTTAAATATTTTGTACATTTTTCCCGCTCCCAACGTATCAGCTACTTCAAAGTAAGTCTGTTGAACATTTTGTATGCCATTACTTGTCATAACAGTAATTGGAAACCAAACTGCCAGCGCTATCATAAACACTGCCGCCTGATATGACGTGCTGAAAAGTGATAATACCAACGGTGACCAGGAAGTCGCAGGTATCGGTCCGATTATTTTGATAAAGGGATTAATCCAATATGATAATTTCTTATTGAATCCGACTACTATACCTGTTGTAAATCCCAAAGTTGCACCGACAAAGAAACCGATTATCAGAAGTTTTGCAGAAGCTAAAATACATTGAACGATCAGTGACCTGTCTTTTACAAACACTGCAAATACTCTGTCTAGCGACGGGAAGAACAACACCGCCAACAATGAATATTTACTGCAAATCAGATTTATAATATTCAAAAGCAATACCCCACCTGCAAGTAGCGGAGCTGTATTTTCAAATTTCTCTGATATTTTTTTATTGAGAAATGAAACCAGATAAATCAGAACAATTATCCCTCCTGCTATATATAAAAAATAAAGAAAGTATGGCTTATCTGCCTCAGGCTGGCTTGCTGAATTTGGGATAAATACAGCTACTGCAATGGCAAGTAATAATGAAATGATTACACTTACTTTTTTTATCTGTTTTACTATCATTTTGATCCTCCATTTATTTTTTCACCTGACTCGTCGTGTAAACAAAAAAACCAGAAGCATGACATGCATGACGCAATGTCAACCTCTGGTTTTCCAGTCAGTTTCTCTGATTATTGTAATTATCCGGATTTCTGTTTTTGCAATCTATGTTTAAGATTACCAATCCATTTATGTCCTGAATAATTAAGATTTGTGATACAGAAATAGTATCATATCAGATAACTTTTGTATAATCTATGTAGTTTATCACTTGTAATAACTTCTGCTTATAGCTTTATAGGGGCTTTGAATTAAATTTCAAATTCCACTCTCTCATCGCACCGTGGAATTGTACATAAACGGAATTTAATCTTTCACATGGATTTTACTTTTAAAAGCCAGCAGTTTCCAAAAGGTAACTGCTGGCTTTATTATTATTTCTGTCTAATATTAATTGCCTTTGACATCCTTAACTGTTCCGCCGTTTACCGGTTTAACATCCATGAGAATATCATTTGTTCCTGTGCTCTCCCATGTAGTATTTGCAAAATTCTCAGAAGCAATACCTTCAAATACAAGTACGTTTGTTCCAACACCTTTTCCTGTCCAAGTTACATTTGTAAGTGGCATCTGTGCTGCGAATTTACTTGCATCAACCGTTACATTGCTTGCACTGCTAATTAATTCAGCATAGATAACTGAGAATGTTACTTTATCACCCTTCTGGTAATCTGTAGTTGCTGCTGGTGCAATACCAACCTGAGTAGCTTTTGCAGTATCTGATACTGACAAGGTAAATTCATGCTTTTTGGTCCAATAATCTGTTCCACCAGCACCATCATCTTCAGTCTCGCCATAATAGTATGCCTGACCAGTTGCGAAATCGCTCCATGGAATCCCTGAACTACCTACATCACACCACTGATATCCTTTATCTTCATCAATCCAACGACCGCCCCATCTTGAAATCCATGTATTACCAATCCTGTATTTCAGATAGTAGTCATTACTCCATGTTGTACTGTCTTCATCTGAATCAGCGTATACTCTAATCTTAAGATTTGCTGTTGCACCGGCTTGCTGGAGATAATATGATAATTCAGTTCCAAGCATTCCACCAAAGTTTACCGGGCCTACTGCATTATTACCACTTGAGTCATTATCAAAGTGAGCACTGTGATCTACTGTAGTTGACTTGTTTCCATATAACTTATTTACTGTAAGAATATTGCCACTTGGCATATTCATGGTTCTCGTTACTTCCTTAGTTCCATATACACCAGTTACATTACCTTTAACACTTTCAATTCTGTAAAGCTCTACCGTATAGTATCTTGTGTTGTAACCTGTGAGGTTAAACTGATGTGCAAACGTACCATTTGTGGCACCCGGAATCTGATGGCCGTAATATCTTATTGCGGCTTTTTCTTTAGTAACCTTGAACTCTACCTGTGCAATACTTCCATCTGCATTAATAGTTCCATTCTGTTTCTCATTCTTAACCATAACATATGGTGTATTATTTCCATCGAACATTGCAAATGTATTATTTCCACCTACATGTAAGAAGTTGTTAGCTGATTCCTTATCCTTCTCTGGTCCGGCATTTCCTTTAACTGTAACTGTTCCACCAATTGCTGTACCATTTACAGTTCTAAAATATACTCTCTGTTGATCTGAAGAAATCAGATTAATTCCTGTTGCAAGTGTACGTGTAATAGTATATGTTGTCTCTCCATCACCTGTAGGAGATGAAGATGTAGATGACTTCAATGCAATACTAAATGTTCCTGCATATGCCCATTTTGCTTTTAATTTCTTATTTCCAACTTCTCCTTTCAGCTTCAGATAATTACCCTCAATCAGTACTTCATTACCTGATGTAATGTCATACCAGCCAAGGAATTCATATCCTTCCTTGATGCCCTGTGGAACCTCTAGTGTAACATCTGTACTCTCAATTGTATACTGAGTTGGATTTACTGCTGGATTTCCTGCTGAACCAACCGTTACAGAATCATATGTAATCTGGTAAGTGATTGGGCTCCATACTGCAAACAGACTTACAACATTTTCTCCATTGTAGAGACTATGTCCACCCTGGGTAAATGTATATCCGTCTGAATATTCAACGTTTCCACCACTCTTAGTTGACCATCCCATGAATGTGTAACCATTACGTTTAAGTCCTAATGAAGAAGCTGTCTTAAGTGATCTTGTCTCGTCAAATGTAAATACATTGTCTTCATCTTCATTGAATTCTTTTCCAGTTGAATCCATACCCTGTTCATAGTAAAGATTAATCTTGTATGTTCTTGGAATCCACTTAGCATATAAGTTTACATTGTAAGCAACAGGATTCATTTTCTCTACCAGGCTGTCACTGTCATAATTTGCTTTAGTATACCAACCTGCAAAATCATAACCTCTACGTCCTTCTGATGGTGGCTGTATTATGAAGCTATTGTCAGTAATCTTCCAAGTCACCTCATCTACCTTAGCTTCATACATATTGTTAAATACAGCTCTGTATACGTTTTCCTGCCACTGGGCTACTAATGTAAGATCATTCTCTGGCATAGTACTTGGAAGCTTGTCAATAAATTCTTCTGTCTGTACTACTGTCCATCCTGTAAGCGTGAATCCACTAATCTTTGGAAGTGTAATTCCTGAAAGATCTGCTCCTGCTTCTAACTTCTTAACAAGATATAAACCGGTACGAGTGTAAAGTGAAAGTGTGTGTGTCCTGATTTCCCAGTGTGCAACAAGTGTTAAATCAGTAGTAGAATCTGCTGAAATAATGTATTCTTTAAATCTTTCTTCACTATCACCTACAGACCATCCTAAGAAAATGTATCCTTCTCTTACAGGTTCTCTAATGATAGTTTCTTCACCAACATTGTATGAAATAGGATTGTCATTAACATCTGTGCTCTCAATGCCCTGGTATGTAATCGTTGCCGTAACATAATTCCATCCTGCATACAATATATGATTTTTTCCAATACCAACTAAAGTATTTTCATCAATCTTGTTACCATTTGTCTTTGCATCATACCATCCGGTAAATTCTGCATTATCTTTTGTTGCGATTGGAAGAGTTCCATAAATTTTTCCGTAAGTTACACTCTTTTCTACATCACCATCAACGTTTCCTCCGTTGCCATCAAACGCTACTTTGTATTTATTAGCTACCCATACTGCTGTGTATGTGAGTGCTTCCATACCCATAACACTTGCAGGCTCCTTATCCCATATGTAAGAATAATTCTGTTTTTTAACTATTGGAGCTATAATTGGCTGTCCGAAATAAACATCGCCACTTGTGTATGTATTCTGTGCTTCTCCTCCATCGAGATTCCAACTCAATTTGTAACGTTCACGAGCATATTTGATTTCTACTGTTTCAATCTCACCTGCTGTTAATGTTACTTCAGTTGCACTTGGTGCATTGAATCCCTCATAACTTCTGATTTCAGGAGTAACTGTATCTCCATTTTGTCCTGTTATAACTTCTGTGTCTGCAAGGATTGTATAGTTTCCTTCAATATCCTGCTTGTAATGATTTACAACAACTGCTGCCTCTGCATTTGACCAGCGAGCTGTTAAGTTCAAATCAGCATCCGGCATAGTAGATTGTGTATAAACAGTACCATTCTTTGTCCAGCCTGCAAAAACTTTTCCGTTTTTAACTGGAATATCAAGTACTAGGTTTTCTCCATAAGCTACCTGAGTAGTAAGAGGTGTTCCAGAACCTGTAAATGTTCCTCCATCTAAATCTAATGTAAGCGTATGAGTCTTTCTGGTATATACATAATCAATTATTGTAGATCCATCTGTTGCAATTTCAACATTCTTCCTAGCTGGCGCTGTAAATCCTTCAAAACTCTTAACTTCCGGTGAAACCGTTTCTCCTGCAGTACCTGTAAGATTTTCTGAAAGAACTAATGTCTCTCCTTCACCGTCTAAGTCTTTCTGATAATGACGAACAACATAAGGAATGTCATCCCTTTCTGCCCACTTTGCATCAAGTGTCAACGCTCCCAGATTTCCACCAGGTAAACTGAATACCCTGTTCTCTCCAAGATACCAACCAATGAAATTGTATCCCTCTCTTTCAGGATAATCCAAAGCAGTTTCCGGAGCATTCGGAACGTACTTATTCGGATTTGCGCCTTCACTGATACTTCCGCCATTAAGATTGTAATTAACATCATATGATTTAAGTTCCCATACGGCTGTCAATTCAATTACTCCGTTTTCTTTAGAAGTAAGATTTTTTACACTTTCTCCTGCGGCATAAATCTTATTTGTAACTGTATCTTTCCAACCTTTGAACACATAATCAGTTCTTGTTGGAGCATCGTAAAGATTCTGTGCTTCATCATATGTGAAGTTCTGGCTAGTTGCTCCTGCCATTGTTCCATTGTTTGCATCGTACATAACAGTGTAGTTATTTGGCTTCCAACCTCTAGCTGTGTATGTAGCATCTCCATTTACTGTTACTACTTCAAATCCTGTCTTTTCATTGAGTGGCACGTTATTTCCATACTGATCCTTATAACCTAAGAAAGTATATCCTTCCTTAACAGGAACTGGGAGTGCCATCTTTCCGCCTGCACATACTTTGTAATCTGTGTAAACGATACTATTATCATTTGCATCAGCACCCTTAAGTGTTACTGTGTACTGCTTGCGACTGTAGATAACTTTAATTACTGTTGAGCCATCAGCCTTGATTTCTGCTTCATCTACCGGCTGGCCACCCACTGTCATCTTGTCAAAGAACTGAACTGCTCCTCCACCATCACTTAATGTAAAGAGATGTTCTGCTTTACCTTTCTGTTCAATTTCAGTTCCATCTTCCTGTAAGAATTTTGCAGTTACTATAAGATTTCTAACTGTGTCCTCTGAAATCTTATCACCTGCAGCTCCCTTGCCGTAATCGATTGTCTGAACAGTGTAAGCTCCGCTTAACTGCTGTACATAATATTCAACACGATAAAGGATATCTGTTCTTGGTGCCCACTGTGCTTCGTACACAGTATCTGTACCATCTGCTACTCCTATTTTGCCACTGGCCGCCAAAATAGTATCTCCATCAATCACCTGATTTGTGTTTTTGTCAAGCCATCCTGTCAGCTCATATCCGTTTGCAGAAATTTCAGGTGCATAAATGTTCTCACCATATTTTTCCGTCAAGGTAATATCAGGTGCAGTTCCTTTTCCGCCTGATGTAAATGTTGATTTACTTCTCTTAACATCATAGTAGATATTTAATGAAGCTGTTCCATCTGCAAGAATCTGCAATTTCTGATTTGTAGGGCCTGTATATTCATACTTGTTATAATTTGCAATTTCTTCTTCTGTAAGATTCTTCTTGTATGCTCCAGGCTGTAATATTTCAGGTTCAACATTTGTCAATGTTGTTCCTCTGTAAATCTTCTTGCCATCGTATGAATATTCTCCTGCTGTATTTGGATCTTCAAGATAATATTTTATAGTATAAGGAGTGTCATCTGCTGGTTTCCAATGTGCATATATACGTACACTTTCAGCCGGCATAGTCTCTGGATATTCGTAAGGTTCCTCTGTGTAGTTACCGTTACCGTCTTCAGTTCTCTTATACCATCCGTCAAATACATAACCTTTTCTAGTAGGATTCTTTGGCTGTACAACTTCTGCACCATATGCTCCTACAGTAGCCTCTACATATGAACCACCTTCTGTAAATGGACTAATTGCATATCCATCAAGGTAGTTATCCCAAGATATTTCAATAGTTCTCTTCATCTTTGCATATGAAAGAGGAATATGTCCATTCTTGTAGTACAATGTAGCAGTACATTCTGCTTCCATTTCTTTGTAACCATCTTTCAGTTCAACCGTATGAGTATCCGGATCATATTTGAACCAAGAGTTAGATAATTCAACACCATAGCACTCATCGTCATAAGTTGTACTACCGATTTCTCCCTCTTCCATGTCCATAGTAGTAATCTCATAATATTCATCAGGGATTACGAACTGTTTTACATACTGGTGAAGTTCAATATCATCTATGTCTTCCTGAAGGATTTCAAAATTAAGTGGTACTTCACTTTCTCCAAATTCCTTAAGCGGAATCTGTGTCTCAAACAATGTATGTTCAAATGAAGCTATCTTACCCTTAATCTTCTTAAAGTTCTTTCCTATCTGTGCACCAGTTCCTACTTCTATGTAAATACCAATCTGAACATATAATGCACCTGCGCTATTCTCTGTCTTCTTCCCATTTAGAATATGTACATGATAGTAGAAGAATCCATACAGATCTACGTAAGCTCCAACTCCAACAGTCAGTGATGCTGATCCAAGTATTCCTTCCACAAGTTCTAGGGATAGTTCTATTTCAAATCCAACCTTCAGTTCCAGCGTACCCATTACATAGAACTTGAAATCTAATTCTGCCGGAATTATTTCAACAGTCTCGCTATCACACTTTCCTTTCAGTACATGAATATTGTATATGGTCTTCTTACACTGAATATTTGAGAATTCCAGTCCTATTGTTACTACAACATCCACCGTGACAATGAATTTTACTTCCAGACCAAACTCAACGATACCTGGGAACAATTCATACTTGGTCTTGAATAATGATATCTCAACCAAAGTAATAGCATCATGTTCCTGCTCAAGCATCTGTTTATATTTTACTGACAACCAGTTAGATACTTCTTCAGCTTCTTCATCTTCCTCAGCTTCGTCTTCTTCCATGAGACTCTTAAGCTCATCAGAAATATCCTTAATCATTGTATTGTGATCTTCGAGGATGGAATCTCCCATACCATCGTCCTGACCTGCTGTCATTGCTGTAGCTTCTACGTTGATACCTGTATATGTACCAGTTGTAAAGCTTGGCGAGAAGACAACATCTGCAGGATATGGGATACAGAGAATCTTTTTCCATTCAATCTTTGCATTGAATCCCATAGAGAGCTGTATTTCCTGAAGGAAATCTGCTTCAATTTCAATATTGAGCTTATTTTCTTCCTCTGGTTCTTCATCTTCGCCGTCTTTGTCATCTTTATCGTCTTTATCGTCTTTGTCGTCTTTACCGTCTTTATCGTCCTTGTCTTTACCGTCTTTATCGTCCTTGTCTTTACCGTCTTTATCGTCTTTATCGTCCTTGTCCTTGTCATCTTTGTCTTTATTGTCTTCATCACCGCCTAATTCTTTCTCAAACTTAGGTACAGTAACTTCAACACTAAATTGAACATTCATGTGAATGCCAAGTCCACCAGGAAGATTCTCTGCTTCAACGAGTTCAACATCAAGATTTTCAAGTTCAACTTCTACAGCACCATCATCATCATCGTCGTCATCGTCATCTAAAAACTGCTTGTATGTCTCCATCATTTCTTTGTATTTGTCGCTGTAGTCTTTATATTTATCATAGAATTCATTAGCTGTTCCGATGATTGGAGCAGGCGATGATTTAACCTTAAACTTAAAGTCCTGAAGGCTATCAATATCTTTCATTCTTGCAAGACTTGTAAATCCTTCTGTTGCCATAGCTGTCTGTGCAAGATATTGTCCTGCTTCCTCTAAGAAACCACTATTCTGAGCATCTGCTACTGCCTGCTGCTTAATCTCTTCCTTCTGCTCAGGAGTAAGATTATCCATAGCATCGATAGGTCTTGAATAGTTTGTATCTCCAGATTCAGCAATTTCCTCAACATTAGCTTTTTCTGTAGTGATACGGATAAATTCACATTCATCACCTACAGGGTTTAAAGTTGTACCACCAGATGCAACTTTTGTGACTTTAAGATAGTCCCCAACCTGTTCCATGTCAGTACTTCCATATTCTCCCTTATAAAGAACAATGAAATCATCTTCTTCAAGCTTAGTTGTTGAGTCTAACTTAACATCTGAATACTTGTCATCTGACCAATCTAATTCAGATGCCATAATCTCCAATGTCTCCGGAAGATCATCCAATTTCAAATCTGCATCTGAAGGAATTGGAAGAATCTCTGGCATCTTAATAATATTAGCCATATCTGCATTTCCGTAGTAGAATCTATTTCCATCTATCTTATTGATAAACAGGTAAGCAATGTGATTATCGCCCTCATCAAATTTTTCAGGATTTTCCATTGCCTTAGCTGGATTCATACCACTATAAAGGGCTATAGTATTTCCAACCTGGAGTTTTTCTGCTTCAGTGTCTTTCCAAACGAAATATCCACTAATTTCTTCACTCTCTTTTGTATTGCCATGCTCGTCTATCGTGTAGAAGCTTCCGTCAATGTAATCCTGTTTAGTACCATTTTCATCAAAAAGACCGTCAAGTTCTGACACTTCAATCATAATAACATCATTGTTAAGCTCCATATTGTTTACTTCTTTTTGAGCTATATTGACGTCATACTCACGAACAGACTTTGGCTGATTATCAAACATAAGGTAATCATTACCGTCTATTACCTCTGGAAGTTTGATAACATAACTTCCACCTTTTTCAAAATTGTCTACAGTTTCTTCCATAAGGATATGTTTACCTGAAAGAGTATAAACACCGTTCTCTCCTTCTATTGAAACATTATTCTCTTTGAGCTGATATTCATCTGAACCTTTGTGAATAATGTTTACTACTTCTATGGAATCGAGAACCTGCTGAGCTGTCATAGTAGGGTCTGTAGAACGGATTCCAATATGAAAATCAGGTTCAGCGTCGTTTACTGCTGTGACAGTCACTACTTCTTCAGGAGTAGCAATCTCCATCTTAACCGACTTAGCATAAAGAATAGTTGTCTTGTCAATGATGTCCTCTGCATTGGCCGGATTTGTGTATTCCGCATCATAATACCATGCAATGAATGTACGGTTATCAGCATATTTTGGTGTAGGGATAGATCCTATAGTGGTTCCTTTAGGAACTAGCATAGGTTTCATATCAATTCCACCCTCTACATCAAGGAAGTTAACATAATATTCTTCTTCCTGAATCTCAGGTTTGCTATCCTCTTCCTGTTCAGGATCGCCATCTCCAATTTCATCACCATCATTTTCGTGATTTCCAGTCTCTTTACCGCCATCACTAGCAGTAGTTGTCTCGGTCTCATCTGTGTTGATTTTTGTTGGCTTCTCATATTTATTCTGCTTATCTGCTGCGATAATCTTACATTCGAAGCTTGCACCACTCTCTACTGTTGCTGTGATAATTGCTGTTCCGCTTGAAATAGCTTTCACCTTTCCATTATTATTTACAGAAGCTATTAATTTATTAGAAGTTGTCCAAGTAACTTTCTGAGTATTTCCTGCCAAGACAAGAGTTATTTCCTGATTAACATCCATATGAAGCTCTGAGGCAGCCATCTTAGGCTCTTCAATCTTCACATGACATGTATATACTTTCTTGCTTTCATCAATTGCAGATATAACTGCTTCTCCTGCAGCAACAGGAGTTAATACTCCTTTTTCGCTTACTGTTACAACCCCCGCTGCATTAGAACTCCACATAACAGTCTGCTTTGAGTTATTAAGTTTTAGCGTAAAATTATCCCATTTTGTGAGTACTATATCTTTTTTATTTAAATCAGGCGTTTCAACCTTAACGTAACAAGTGTAAGTTTTATTGTTTTTACCTCTAACTTTAATCTTTGTAGAGCCCTTTTTCTTACCCTTGATAACAAATTCATATTTACCTTTTTTTGATACTTTTGCTACTTTTTTATTTTTAGATTTAATTGTTTTTATGGCCGTTCCACATAGTTTTACTTTAAGAGAACCGCCCTTAGTCACATAGGCTTTTTTCTTTGTCAAACCTGTAATAACTTTAACTTTACATTTGAACAATTTACCATTGGAAGCAGTAACAGTTATAGTAGTCTTGCCCTGTTTCTTTGAAGTTACTGTTCCATCATTAGTAACCGTAGCTATCTTATTATTTTTACTTGTAGCCTTCTTAATGGTATCGCCACTCATTTCAAGTTTGAAGGTTTCACCTACAAGGATTTTAACACTTTTCTTATTGAGTCCAACGTTGCTTGCCGCTTTAACTGTCCCAGCAGGTTGTACACCAGTAGCCACAATACTTAAAATAAGAATATAGCATAGCAGACTTTTTATTCTCATCGTCCATTTTTTCATATTCTCAACTCCTTTTTCCTTGGATAGAAACCTGTGTCATCTTGTAAGCCTGACTCCCACAGGCTTTGCCCTCTTCATATTACGGGCATTAAGTGGGAGTCCACTTACATGAGATACAAAACATCTACATTTTAGCCAACAGTTTCATATCAATAATTACAAATCTTTTACTGTAACTTTAATTTTCTTTTTGAGACCGTTTCTAGCTATTACGTAAACATAACATGTACCGGTCTTCATTCCCATAATTGTTCCGTTTGTTGCTACTGCTGCAACTGATGAATCTGTTGACCAATATCTCAATGAGGCTGCTTTGCCTTTCTTCTTAATGGCCTTTTTGCCTTTCTTAACAGTAACAGTTGCCTTGATTGCTGCTGTATTCTTTACAACAACTGTGATAGATTTCTTAGCTACTTTCAATTTACTTGGATTGTAACCCTGAATTCCGCTTCCTGCGCAACTAAGCTTCAAGCTCTTTCCAATTACAACCTTCTTGCCTTTTACAATCTTGTATGCTTTCACATAGGCTTTGTAAATCTTTTTCTTGCTCTTTGCTTTGATAGTATAGCTTGTCTTTCCTTTAACTTTTACACCTTTGCCGTATTTCTTGTTTCCTTCTCGTGTATATACGAGATATCCGTCAGCTCCGTCAACTTTACCCCACTTAAATGTGAGATTACCTTTCTTCCATTTCAGTGAAAGCCCTGCATTCAAAGCAATTGCTCCAACTGCTTTTTGTTCTGGTGTTGCGGTATTCTTTGTTCCAAAAGCAAATGTAAATACCGGATTTTCAAACTTATTTGAAATAATATAGTTTGTACTTGTATATCCTTCTACTCTTGCTACGTAAATATCTCCAGGAGCCATGTTTTCCTTGCTAACTGCCTTTGCAAATGCTGTATCATCCTTACTGTAAATAGAAATCTCAGCACTGTTTCTTTCAACATCTGCTTCAATAATGCCATTCTTTCTTGTAAATGTTGCAGATGGAAGCTGTGTTTTTTCATCAAAACTCCACTCTACTTTATTAAGTACAATCGGAAGGATCTTAGCTTGTGCATCTTCCTGCTGTCCGCTTTCTGCAAGAATATAATTCTCTGCATTTGTATTTTCATCCCCTGCTATAATAGCTTCGATATCTAATACTACTTTTTTGTCTATAATGTTTTTGTTATTGTCATACAAAACGTCTTTAGCTGTTGCTTCTTTATTTGTTACCACGTAATTTCCGGTTACTTTGATACCAAGAACATCTCCTTTAATTTTTCCGTCAAATGTAACTTCTGAAAGATCTAAGTTAGCAATTGCTGTTCCATCATAAACTTTATCAATTACTTTAATTCCTGAAACTGTTACAGGTCTAGGTTCAATCTTTCCTTTCAGCTGAGTTATATTTCCACTAGCTGCAATCGTGTAGTTGTAAAGGACATCAGGAGTATCTTCATTCAAAATGAATGAGTAATTACCTGCTGTTACATCTATTTCAGCAAGAGAATTATCAATCTTTCCATCATCTGTCATCTTTCTTGCAAGCCAAAGTACATCCTTCTGTGCATATGTTGCAGAATATCTGATCATATCCAATTCATCAGCCTCAAATAATGCTGTGATTGTTTCTTCATCCTCATCTGTTACTCCGTCAAAAACAATATTCTTAAAATCAAGGGTTGCTTTATTTGTTCCGTTATATTTTTTACTTAAAACATTTATACCCTGAACAATTCTTACTTCTGCAGGTGCAATAATGAAATTAGCACTTGCTTTGCTACCTTTGAAGTGAGCAGTCTCTTCAAGTGTTATAGAAATCTTGTAAGCGCCTGCAGCGGTTGGGGCCTTATCACTGTCATAAGACTTACCACTTAATGACTTACCTGTATAGTGATATGTGAAGTGTGAAGCTCTGGTTTCTGGATCTTCTTTATCAATATCACTATTGTTGTACTTAAGTTCCGGCTCAGGAAGTTTATTTCCATAAACAATTGTATAAGCTGTATTTCCTGTTCTCTGATAGTTGAGAATTTCTAAATTGCTTTCATCCTGGTTGCTTTCATACTTGAATGTGAATGACTGATCTGGATCTGTTTCATCAACACAATAATTTGTTTTTGCGTTACTATCATCACTACTCAGTTTTACATCCACTACCTTAGCAACATACTCTCCATTATCTACCATGTAAGGCTGTGTAATTTCTTTATCAGGATTATCTTTCTGATAGAATTTAACAACCGGCTCAAAAGCTTCTTCTCCGATAATTCCACAGTCATCATCAAATACTGCAGTTGGGAGTTGATTATATAATGTTGAAGAGAATGTCCAGGTAATTCCCTTTAAAGGTTTTGGATTAATTTTTCCACTGAAGATTACCGTATCAACCACATAGTCATCTGCCTGATACAATCCTTCTAATTTAACCTGATACTTACCAGCTGTAATAGTACCGGTCTTTTCAATTACGTTGCCACTCTTATCATATACAACATTTGCGTCTGCATAGCGATCCAATGGCCAGTCAGTTGCATTTGCATCACTTAATGTAACAACATCTCCTGAAAAAACGCCTTCGATTGTAGCATTGCTCCAGTCAATCTGAACATCTTCTCTGCTATCGTATACTTTGTCTTTCGCCTTAACACCCTTGATTGTGAGTGTTGCAGGTGAGATAATGGCTGTTGTAGTCTTCTGAACTCCTTCTTTTTCTGTATTAATTGTATAGTTTTCAAGATTTGTGCTTGAGTTTCCTGATATAAGTCTTTCATAGACAATCTTAACTGTCTTTGCTGCAGGTTGGCCTGCATCCATTCTTACATCTTTTTCAGATGCTTCTGAGGAAGTTTTTGTAAATTCGCCTCTAACTTTTACTTCAAGAAGTTCTCCCGTAGCAACGCCTATAATCTGCATATCTTTAAGATCAAGTTCCGCTTCTTTACTTCCGTTGTATACTTTATCTTTTGCCTTAATTCCGGAAATAACTACTTCCTTAGGTACAATCTTAGCTTTTGCTGTATCCTGATTTCCGCTTGTTTCGATTACGTAATTGTAGAAAATATCAGATGTAGCATCTGCATATGCAATTGCGCAATTACTAATAGTTACATTCTGTTCTTTTATTGTTCTTGCATAATCTGAATTGCGAACAACATCTTTTCCTTCAAATGTAGCTGTATATGATATAAATCCATTAGTAGGATCTGCCACATTTGCAAGTGCTGCTGAAATAGTTGCTGAATCACTAGGTACTATTCCATTCCATACTGAATGTGAGAAATCTAATACTGCACTATCTGATCCATCATATTCTTTTTCCACAGCTACGATACCTGTAACAGTTACTGGTTTCTGTTTAATTACGAGAGGTATTTTTGTTATCTCTTTCTGATAATGATCTGTCTCTTCTAATGTAACTGTAATTTCATAAGTACCTACCTGTGTAGGTGCAAATTCGCTTTCATAAGTTTCACCATTCTTCATAGTTCCTGTGTATAAATATGAAAGATGGTTTTCCATGCTATCTGCATAGTTCTTAACAATATCTTCATTCTGCATTGCCATATTTACATATGCAACTTCAAATTCAGGAAGTGCATCGCCATAAACAATATTCGAATAATCGGATGCGTTAACAACTGTGATTGGGCACATAAGCTTATCAACATTCCAAGGAATAATTGTCTCACCCACATAATTTCCCTTACCTACAATTTTGATATTTAAGCCATTTTTGTTGTATTCCAATGATTTTGTAGAAAGAGAGGCTGTGTAATCCACATCTTTTGTAAGAGTCTCACCTATTTCATTCAGGCTCCAAACGATAGTAGGTTCTACTACTTTGCCGCTGTAATAGAGTTTTTCCGCCCAGATTTCTTTGTGATCATCTGCTGTTCCAACTTCTAATGCAGAGAGATCACGAGGAATAATTGTAAAGTTTGAAGAAAGGCTTCCTTCGCCCTGAACAAGCTTATAGTTCGGATTGCTTATTCCTGTAGCTGTAATCTTAACAGTTCCATTGCTGGCATTAACTGCTTTTGTTCCTGCTTGTGTATATGCATTTCCAAATACGTCTGTTCCTGTAAAACTCCATGTTGTCACCTTACATGTATCCTCTACACCTTCTTCATTTTCGCAAAGTCCGTGAATTTCTGAAACTGGAGTATGATCTGTTGCATCATATGTAAACTCTGTATTATCCTCTTCCCATGTCAACCAAAGAGGTGCTTTATTAACCACATATGCATGTCCAGGTGTTGCTGCTGAATGTGCAAGTGTTCCAGTAAGTGTATAGTTTTTGTTATCTAATTCTGTTGCACGAACAGTATAGCTACCTGCTTCAAATGGCGCTGTAGCAGATGCGTTGTAATTCTTTCCACCTGTTGTGTTTCCATCATATACAATATTTGTAACCTTAACTGTGTCTCCTTCAACAGTATTGCTAACTGTTGCAGAGAATATATTCTTAGTTCCGTTATATGTTAATGAACTAGGATTCTGTTCAGTCTCTTCAACAGTTCCGCCTGTACAGTTCCATACAAGATCAACTGTTTTTGGAAGAATTGTGTAATTCATCTGTGCTGATGCTGCAGTATATCTAGCTGTCTGATCAACTGAAATCATTACAGTATAGTTACCAGCATCTGTTGGTGCTGTAAGACTTTCCGGATATGTGCTACCGTCAGCCTTAGTACCTTTGTAAGTAATCTTAAGATTTGAACCTTCTTCTAATGTTTCAGTAACATCTGTGTTATTGTCTGTATCTTTAACTTCATACCAGAAATCGCTGCTGTTTGCTTTTGCAGTGATAGTATATGCATTTCCGTTATAAGCTCTGTTTTCAGTTTTCTTAATGTTGATTTGTCTCTGTGCACGGTCAATAGACCAGTTAAGTCTCTTTGTTCCTGTATAGTTTCCCTGACCTGTTAAGATAATCTCGTACTCTGCAACTTCAGTAATAGTATTTGTGTTAGGATTTACGATGAAATCTCTATCTGCTACGAGAGTCTTTACCAAACCCGGCTGATTTGGTGTGATAGGTGAAATATCTTTAACCGACTTAATAATGTCTGTTTCTTCTGAATAACCCTGTGGACGCCACTTAACGAGATTTGGTGTCAATGTACAGGTAATATTAGTGTCTGTAAGAGCTCTAGGATAAATAGTTCCTTCTGATCTAATCTGACTTGTAGCATTAGTTTCTGCCGAAGGAGTTACTATACGGTAGTTTGGATCGCTCAAGCTGATTCCTGTTGTGATTCCACTATCATCAGTTCCGTTGTCGATTACTACTACTTTTGAAGTAACCTTTTTTTGTGCAGATGTTCCTGTTCCTGTATATGCTACATCTGCGCTCTTTTGATAATTCTTTCCATCTCCAAACGGATTAACATAAGATGCACCGCCTCCTATTTCTTCAACAAAGTAAGCTTTTGCATAAGGTACTATTTCGTGTCCTACCTTAGCTGCGTCACCATCTACAATTCCGTTTGTATTTGTAATTCCGTTATTATTATCATTGATGCATCTGATTGCCATATCAGTGTAATCAATTTCTGCATCTTCCCAACCATCATAGGTTTTGTCTTTAACTGTGAGCCCTGTAACAGTAACCTCTCTCTGGTTGATGTTTAATGTTACAAAGTTGTTATTATTGTAATAAAGTCGATACTTAGCAGCGTTCTTAGGAGAAGCTGAATCTGCGGTAAAGGCTTCATACTGTGTCATTGTTTTAACAACTTCCTTATCTCTGAAATCTGAATTCTCATCATTCAAAAACTCACTATGTCTTGTTTCATAGTAGAAAAAGTTTTCAGGTGTAATCTGAATCTTTCCTATACCTAAACTCTGAAGTACTGTCACATTTTTATTTACTAAAATAGGGTGTTCAGTTCCATCATATGTTAAATCGTAATTCTTCTTGTCATTATCTGCTACACCTTCAAGTTTGATTGACATCATAGTAAGATTCTTCTGAGAGTCAAGCGAGCGAACTTCCTGCTCCTGTAAAAACTTAGGTGTCTCATTTCCATTGAGCCAAAGAATACGTTCAGCGTTTTTTATCTGAAATCCAGCTGCAATTGCTGTTTCATGACGAAGCTGAACTGCACTCTGATTTGTTATTTCCAGTAATGCTTTATTGTTTGAAGCCACGTCATTATTGTTATCGTCCAAATATCCGGCTGAACACATTATAGATTTATCTCCACCGCTTATGTCAAGAATTGTATTATCGGTAACGGTTAATTTTCTATTTGATGCGCCTTCTGGATTTCGAATTTCAATACCATAATTAAAATATCCGTTAGAACCCTTCTGACTAACAAAAATCTTTAAATAGCCTTTTGTTCCGTCCTGTGATTTGATGTTAAGGCTACCTAACGCTTCGATTGCCTTATGGTTAGTGGAAATCTTAGCTGTTCCCTTTAACAAAATAGTTGTATCTGCTTTTAAGCTTAAAGCTGCCTGTTTAAGTGTGTTGTCAATGTTAAGTTCAAATCCATCTTCTAAAGTAAGTACTTTTTCACTGTTGTTCCAGTACCAGCCTGAACCAGATTTGTTTCCTGTAACTTGGCTTCCATCAGCCTCATTTACAAGATTAATATTAGTTGTATTTTGGTATACCGCTGCCTCAACTTTAGACGGTACATTCAATCCTCCTACAACCATACACACTGTCAAGATAATACTTAGTATTCGTTTTTTCTTTTCCATAGTCGTCCCTCCTCTTTGGGTGTTGCACTCTAAATGCTTCCTTTGTTTTTCATTCCATCTTGTACCTCAGATTTGAAAATTCCTCAACTAGTTCCCGTCTGTCATAAGGTTTTCTTACATACCCACTGATTCGTAGTTGTACTACCGACTCGGCATATTCCCGTTCCGAAAAACTTGTCACGAAAATTATATTAACTTTCGGATTCAGTTTCTTAATTTTTTCTGCCAAATCAAGTCCTTCCCATTTGGGTCCATCAAAATCGATGTCGCACAACAGTACGTCACACCCATTTTGTACAGCATATTTTTCCGCTTCTAGAGGATCTCGAAAACCATTAATTGTTGCAGACGGCATGATAGACTTTACAGTACTTTTCAATTTCCGCAGTTCCCAAGGACTATGGTCCACACACACAATCTGCATAGGCATTTTCCTCCTTTCAAACTATACATAAATTTTAACATTTAGTGCATTACACAATCATTACAGAAAAACCTTTCAATGGGAAAATGTGAAAAAAAAGTGAAAAAATATTTTTATAACATAAAAAAACAGATTGGCACAACAACAATTTGTTGAAATATCAATCTGTTTTTTCGTTATATAAATATTATTTCTTTCTATATTATATATTGCTATTTTTTACAAAATTGAAATGAACACCTGACAAATCTGCCCAACCGTAATCTTCCATGAACTTTCCTTCGTAGGAATTAACAGTATTCATATCACCATCCAGCATATTAAAATAATCGCACTCAATCATTTCTTTTCTTATTGCTAACTGTCTGTGTTCTCTTATGAGCAGGTCTTCCATTCCAATTGTTTTAAGCGTGTTCTTTATATCATTTATAAGAACTCGTATACGGTTCTTTTCTGCCTTGGAATCTACTGCTTCTTCCCACAGTGCTATTCCTATCTCACCCGGTGAACAGGCTGCTCCATTCCTGTAAATCAGGTATGCCAATAATTCCTTGCTCTTACGTCTGGTAAAAATCAATGGTTCATCATTCCAATACACATCAAAACGCCCAAAACATCTGGCAACAATCTTATTGGTACTGTGCTCATCACTCTTTTCTGTGGCATAATTCAATTCTTCTTCTACGTCCTCTGCCAACAGTGGTTTTAAAAGATACCCCTGTGCCCTGGTCTTAAAAGCTTCAACTGCGTATTTCTCGTATCCTGTAACAAAAATAATTCTTGTTTTTGGAGCTAATTTCTTTAATTTCAGAGAAAACTCAAGTCCTGATATTCCGGGCATTTCAATATCACTAAATACAATATCCGGAACATCACCTTTAGCTATCATTTCAAGAGCATCTGCCGCCCGCTTAAAAGCAATAATCTTAGCATCACTCACTACTTTTAATATAGTTTCTTTTGTATCCTCCAAAACACTAATTTCGTCATCTACTACAAATATAAGCATTTTCATTCCTCCCACTTGCCATTTATCTAACTTGTCATCAAACTAATTAGCAACTTTTTGGTAATGTTATTTTTACTGCCGTCCCCTTTCCTATTTCCGATTCTACTTCTAACTCGCCTCCAACTACCAGTTTAATTCTCTCTTTTACATTCTTTATTCCGATATGAGATCGATCTTCCCCATCGTGGATTTTTGATGGGTCAAATCCTCTTCCGTTATCCGTCACACTTATCACAATAGAATCTTCATATTCTTTTGAACTTACTTTTATAATTCCACTTCCCTGTTCATTTTTTCTAATTCCATACGTGATTGCATTCTCAACCAATGGCTGAAGTGTCAAAGTTGGTATTTTAAAATCTGTACACTCAAGATTATATTCAACATTTAAGTCTTCTTCAAATCTCAACTGCTGCAATTCAACATAAGCCTTGACATGTTTTATTTCTTCCATAAAAGAGATAGGTCTTTCCATATTGAGAGAATCCATATTATGTCTCAGATAGACCGTAAATTTTTCAATTGCCTCCTCTGCTTTTTGTGGATCTTTTCGACAGATATATTTTATGGTAGTCAATGTGTTATACAAAAAATGAGGCTGAATCTGCGCCAATAGAATATCTATTTTTAACAGTGCATTCTCTGTCTCTCTTTTGTAGTACTCTTCCATTTGATTTCTCAATATTTCTATATATAAATATACATTAGCTATGTTTGTAAACAGAAGAATTAAGAGTATCCCGTAAAACATCATTTGCAATACCATTCCAATAATAGGAAAAATCATACAAACTGCAAACGTGATTATCTCATTTCTTTTTAATTTGTTTCTTTTGATAAACAGAATAACCAAATTCCAAACCATAAGAAAAATAGGTGGAATTAAAATAATAGGATAAAAAGGTCCTCTATGATATACATTCTGTAAATCTACATAGTAAATAGATGTAGAAAACTGTGTATAGATGAGAATTCCCAAATAAACTCCAAAAAGAATATAAGATATCATAAATAGTCTATTCTTTAGAAGTTCCTTTTCTTTTGCTGAATACAGCAAAAATCCAATAATAATTACCATCAAAAGTCCGGCAAAAGCTGATTCTAAAAATATAAATATCATTGAAATAATTTGCCAAATTCTTCCAACCCCTGTATCCCAACATTCTCCGATAAATACACTACCGTTGTATGCGGCTAATGTCACAAAAATCGCAAAAAACCACATTCTTGTCTCTTTATCCAGCTGCTTAATAAAAACGACATGTATTACTCCAAGCACAGATATCATCAATCCAAAGCACGCTATCAATATATTCATATATTGTCTCCTCCGCAAACACTTGTATATGATTAATTCTACCATATTTAGATATTCTATGCATTAAAATATGTCTGTTACTCCTCACATTCTGAGAAATCTGTGTCCATTGCAATCTGCAATTCATAATCAGGGAAGGCTTTCTGTACACTTTCCTCGATATTCCGGCACACCTGTCTGCGGCATTCTGCGTCGAAACTGATTACCACATCAAAACGAATTTTTTTCTTCTCTTTGCTGAAGTAGAATCCATGAATTTGATTAACGTGTTCAATCGGCAACACAATATCAAACACTTTTTTCTTCGCAGCTATAGCTTCCTCGTCTTTAGTATTTATTGAGTATACGCCAATAGCTGTCAGTGTGACATGATGCTCACTGAACACCTTCATCATGATTTCTCTCAACAACTCATCCAATTTATCTGCAGAATAAGTATCCGGAACTTCGATATGAATTGAGCCATTCCATGTATCCGGACCGTAATTGTGTAAAACCAGGTCATACACGCCTGCCACATCGCTAAAGCTCATGACAGTCTTCTTGATTTCCTTCGCCAGCTCAATATCATTCTGCTCGCCAAGTAATTTAGAAATAGTTTCCTTCAGCATCTCAATGCCTGACTTGATAATCACGATTGAAATAAGTGCACCAAGCCATGCCTCCAGCGAAATTTTACACACCATAAATATGATAGCTGCCACTAATGTTGAAGCAGAAATTACAGAATCCAATGTTGCATCTTCACCGGAGTTTATTAATGAATTTGAATTAACTTTTTCACCTACGCTCTTAACGTATCTGCCCAAAACAATTTTCACTAAAACCGCTACAGCAATTATTATAAGCGATACAGTACCATACTCCGGCACTTCCGGTTTAATAATCTTTTTAACAGATTCAACCAATGAAGTGATACCTGCGTACAGGACTATGATTGCTATAACCATGGCACTCAAATATTCAATACGCCCATAACCAAAGGGGTGCTTCTTGTCCGGTTCCTTTGCTGCTAACTTCGCACCGATTATTGTGATCAACGAACTTCCGGCGTCGGAAATATTATTTACAGCATCAAGAACGATGGCAATGGAATTGGTCAGCAAGCCAATAACCGCCTTAAATGTCGCCAACAAAACATTGGCAATAATTCCAATAATACTTGTTCTGATAATAATGGTCTCTCGTGATTCAATTTTCTTTACCATCTTTCTATATTCCTCTCATCTTTTGTATTCTCTAATAATTTCATTTCTATACAAATTCGGCTATCAATAAGATTAAGGACGATGGAATCACAATTATTTTTGCTATAAGTTCCATCAAATCCATTTTGTCTTTACTCTCTTTATAAGCATTCCACGTTTTTTTCAAAGTTGTAATATTACTTATAAACACAATACTCCAAACTATAACTTTTAATCCATGATACATATATCTCTTCCCCTTCTTCGTTTTATTAATTATACTATTAACGCTCCAAATATACCACCCTGCAACAATCCAGCAAAAGTCCCCTTGACATCACAAATAGTTTGTGTATAACACTCTTAACGACAAGGATTATACCAATCCTGATGATTTGACCATCACCACAATTGAAGATGCCATTTACTTAGGATATAAAAATGACGTTTTAGAGTATTCTTATTTTATTGATAAGATATATCGCAACAAAAAAATATATGATACAATCGATGTAGCAGTAGACAAGGCTGTAACGCAGTGTATCGAGGAAGGTGTTCTCAGTGATCTTCTTCTTGCACACAGAAGTGAGGTGACGGATATGGTACTTACTGAATTTAATGAAGAAGAATATATCGAGATGGTAAAAAAAGAGTGTATCGAGATTGGTGAAAAGCGCGGCAAAAAAGAAATCATTATGGAAATGATCAAAGATGGTACCATTTCTCCTGAAACTGGTGCTGAAAAACTGGGTATTTCCGTCGACGAGCTTGAAATATGATTGCAAATTATTTTGTGTTAACTATGTATGTAAGTATATATATCCTCTTGGATTGATGTTGGAATTAATATTAATCCAAGAGGATATTTTATTGCAAAATATTATTTAAATAATGCTTATTACATTTCTATCTACTTTTCCTACCGATAATATTCTTTCATTATCTGAGCCACATTATCCTCTGGCCCCGACAATATAACTCTCGCATTGCCATTGTCATATTCATATTTGAATACAACATTATCTCCAATCCTATTTATTTCACTACAGAAGAACTCTGACACTTCCTATGACTCCTCCTTGCCGACATGCAGATCCAGTATCATGCAAATTTCGTTTACTTGTTTTTTCTCTTCGGCCAGGAAATCAAACACAACGCCTTTATTTTTTGCCTGAATGCTCGGCTTCACCATCGGATTCGAAATCATAGCAGACAAATCCTCTTCCGAAAATTGCCATACTCCGTCGATTTTCTCCCCAGTCAAAACACTGCTATTTATATAATTGCGCAAAGTTCTCGTTGTTAATCCGGTCATCATTGCGACCTGATTTATTGTATAATATTTCATCAAATACTCCTCTTTCGCTTATATTTCAAACATGTCTGATTTAATTATATTGTATACAAATTTTGAGGATACTTGCAATTTGAAAACAAGTGAGTTTTTCATAGGATGAATACTGACATTATATTTGACTACAAAAGGACTGCAATCATCCCTCTGCAATAATTCAGAAAAAACATAAAGATAAGTTATTTAATTTAGTACTATTACTCATTTCATTAGCACAGATAGTTTCTGCATTTATAATTACAGAAGCTAACATCGTAATTGAAAGTAAGATACTTAATAGTTTATTATCCATTTTCTTCGAAAAAGTTTATGTTCATATCATATTCTTCACTATCTAATTCATTATCTCTATATATTATCCATTTTTCCACTTAGTTATTCTTTTGTAATTAATGTTATCTCGATATTCAATCATAGAACCTCGATTAATTGGTCTATATTCTTTTTCATCAGTCGCTCCATCATCTTCCCAATTACAATACTTACATACACAATACCCCGTCCCTTCATCTTTGTTATACAATTCCGTTAATGTCTTATAACCACAACATGGACATCTATATAAATCTTCAACTTGCCCAGTGACTGTAATATTATTATCAACTATTAAACTTAACATATCTGACAAATATTCATTTGTTATACCACAAATAATATCACTTCCTGTGTTTTCATAATCGACTTTGATATCCTCAGTATTCTCACCAATACATTTTCTAATAACATCCAAAATATCTGCCACTTTTTCTCTAGTTAATTCCATAGTCCAATCTCCTTAATCTTCCTCTTTGTATTCGGACAATCCATCCGTTATTTGCATTTGACCCCCTTGGTGCGCTTGGATTAGCAGTGTGTACTTTAACTTCAATTATACATTACATATCCACTTTTCAACACTATTCATTTTTTATGCGACCCTCATGCTCTCAGCCACCACTCTTATCATCCAGTACATCTCCCCCGGACTCATATCTTTACTCATTACAATACCACCGTGTTTTCTCCATTTTCCAGCGTTACAATTTATCCCGTTATCGAACTTAATCCCCAGAAAATCTTTTCCTTTACTTTCCCATTCAAAGAGATTCTTCGAATAGTCATCTGTATCGCCAATCTTGTCGTAGAGTCTGCCTGCGCTGTAGCATTCGCCAATAACTGTATGACAGCTGTTAGCCACATGACCGATACTTGCAATGCCTGAGAGTTTTACAAGTATTGCCTCTTTATCAAGCATCTTCTCCAAAATCCACACCCCAAAATTCAAAAAATCTGCAGCAACTCTCGTTACTGCAGATTCTACTTTCACATTTTAATTAGGTCATAAAAGATTTCAATTAGGTCATTTCTTGCAAATATGACCCAATTCCATAGAATTCATCCAAGTCATCTTCTTTTCTCATAACTCTAAACACTTCACCGACAAATTGCTAAGTTCGCTTACAATTTTATCGCTGTTCAATTTCCTTGCAACCGGCATAAATATCGAGATAGTCTCCTGCGCTCTTCGACTTTTTTCTCTTTCATCCATATACTCCACTGTTCGCATGTTGTGAAGTCGTTCTGCAATCTTTATTATGGCACATTCCTCGTCTTCTAATCCTTGCTTTTCAATGTCATAGTCTTTTAATCTTAGAACTATTTGCGCCACATCCTCAGGTAAATTCATCCGGATATCTTCAGTAGTAGCATCTGTCTTTCGAAATGTATCACAAAACATCCCCGCAAGTGCTACTTTGAATTCTGCCCCCATTTGTACAAGAAGCAATGATACATGAAGTAAATGAGTAATGTACTCATCTCCCGAATATCTCTGCTTGTTTCCATACAGTTTCTGACAGAACTTGTAGACAATTTCCAATTCTGCCATGTCCATTTTATTTTCAAGCATCTTAGCTTCCAACAACTCCAACAAAGTTTCCTTTGTCGCATGTTCATCAGTTTTTTCATAAAAAGCATTATTATTCATCGTACTACCTCCTAAATGAATTATTTCTAAATTCATCGCATACAGGAGGGACGGCGAAAATCCATAATAACTTTTGAATGCCTTGATAAATCCGCTGTGGGATTCCCATCCATATTGGATTGCCACATCGAGTATTTTATTTCCCTGAAGCATTGATTCAGAGGCGTGGATAATTTTTCTTTCTTTGACATACTCCATAACGGAAATTTTCATTTCATCCTTGAATTTTCTGGCGAAATGAAATTTTGAGTACCCTACATAATCGGCTATTTCCTCGATATTCAGTTTGTTTGTAATATTATTCTCAATATAAACAAGACTTTCTGTTATGATTTTTTTATCCATATGGCTTCCCTCTCATATCTTGATGATACAGAAAAGGTATCATATTTAGTAAGTAACTTCTTTTCCAATGTTGCTGTTTTTAAGATAAGATAAAATCCTCTCGGCTCTGGACATATCCTCATCACCCGATTCGTCTTGCAAAAGCATTTCATTTATTGTATTTACAACTGTATTAATCTCATCATCGTCAAATGTTTCTCTCTTTATATAATCTGGCGCAACATATTTTGTAAGCCACACGCCATTGGCAGATTTATAGAATTTTATGCCTTCTTCATACATTCGTTCAGCCCAAACTCGATATACAATCGGTTTTCCATGTCTACTTCCGACCTTTACTGCAGTGTCCATATCTGAAGACAAATGCACATACAACCTTGACTTCGATTTTATACCTTCCTTATCAATACTATCTCGATATTTTTCACCCGTTCCATGATACAAATACCTTGGTGGCTCAAGTTCTTCTAATTCCACATCCACCGGAATGGAATGTCCCTGATTAGCTCTAATCAAAGTCTTATCTTCATTAAAAGAATACCTTTGCTTTTCATCTTCTCTTACAATCTGCTCAAGAATATCCATATTCAGATTATGTGTTTTACTAACACCTTTTATTAATTCTTCAACATTAGCCCAGCCATGTTCATCTAAAGTGATGCCTATAACCTCAGGCTTATGTCTTAGTATTAGTGATATAAACTTGCTAGTTTTTTTTAGCGACACCAAATCAACTCCTTTTTCAATTTTATCTAACCTTTATTTCAATACTTTTACCGGTACCCGCTCGTGTCAAGGGTGTGACACTTTTTTATAGATACTCATACAAATCTTCTTCAACTTTTCCGCGTATTTCGTCAATCAAACTCTCACATCTATCTTTTTTTATTCCTGCCCTCACTCCAACACTTAGCAATTCTTTACTTTCAGGATTTTTGCCATTTCCATCCACCGATGTAGTATGTTCGCCCCAATAAGTATTACTATATGTCAAATCATATGCAGGACTTAATTTCCATTTGTCCGACTTCTCATCATACATAAAACTAAAATTCTTCGCATGGTCATCTCGATTATGGGCGAAGACATTGAAGCACATTCTTCTAAACATATTTTCTATATCATTCTTATTTTCTCTAGTAAGAATTCTCGTGAGTTTAAACAGATCATTGTAATCTAAGCAAGGCGACCTAAAATCCGCTTCTAACAAAGCCGCTACTGTAGCTATGTGAATATTCCTGCTTCTCATACCTCTATCAAATCGTACTGTTCCAAAATATCCGTCACAAGTATTTGATTGAAATAATCGCGTTTCTGTCATTTCTATTCCACATCTTTTTGCGCATATGGAATAGTTATATTCTTGAAGCCCTATATCATCTGTATCAAATTGAGATGCAAATTTTATAATCCAGCTTTTATCATCAATTGTTGTTAATATTTTCGGTCTCGCTCCACCACTACTTCCAGCCATTTTGAATATGCTGTCCAAATCTTTAGAATATTCTGTTTTTAGTATTTTGCTACATTCTCCGGCAATATAATCCAAATCTAATATTGTATCTGTACCTATCACTTCATAATCCGGTTCGTATTCCAATGCGCCCATTCCTGATTGTCCAACCAGGGCAAGTCTACCCAGTACAGTTATATCTCTATTCATATTTTTTTCTAAAAGCAATCTGTCTAATAATAATCTTCCCCACGCATCCGGAAGACTATCTGCAAAGATTCCAAATAATCCTCCAAAATATGTTTTAGACGGAACAAACACTTTTTTTTCCAACGGTAACGAAAATGGACTAATGGAAAAACCTTCTTCAAGCCAACTATCATCATATGAAAAAGCAACCATTCCATTCTTCATCATCGCCAATGTACCCACATATCGGCCATTATATTTTACCTTTAATGATTTTAAACCCAATGCTATATTAGTTTTGCTCATTAATTACCTCCTCGATAGATTGATAAGCAACTGAAGTAAACAATGATTTAATATCATGAACTGCGTCAAGTTCCACTGCAATTTTGGTCAATGACAAAAGACTAATATTACCGGTCATTTCAAAACGCTTAATTGAACCGTAGCTCACTCCTGTTAATTCACTTAATTTCTGTTGTGAAATTCCTCTGCGCTTCCTTATATTTTTAACATTATTCGCTACTATCAAATTAATTTCTTCCGGAGTCTCCCAAGTATATTTTCTCATCATCTGATCCTCCTAAAACAATTATCTTTATATATAATTATAGATAATATATTATCCTTTTTCAACGTTTTTATGCATTTTGGATAATATATTATCTATTTATTTTTGATTATATGTCTTACCGGTACCCGCTGGTGTCAAGGAATCTGATGGAAAGGAGGTATATGTCTATGGTAACTATTATAGATTTAATAGCAGTACTTTGTTGCTGTGCAACTTTTTATGGTCTTGGTTACGTGCATGGACAGCATGATTCCAAAGCAAAAAAATAACCGCCCTAGCCTGACAACTAAGCGGTTATTTTTTTAATAAATAATCAAATATCAGGCGAACCGTCATCGGTAGCACCTTTTTATATTATTATATTAACACTTAACTACAAGTATGTAAACCGCCCATCATATTATTTTGTAAAGTACTCATATATGTCTTCCCTGACACTATTATCCAATCGCATCAAAAAATTCATTATCGGCAATTCCTGCCCTTTATCATTTTCAATAGTAGTCTGCTGCCACTTCTCCGGAGTCACACGCCCCATATAATAAAAGTCTGAACCTTCACCATCACTCTTCTTTACAAAGAGATAAATCTTTAATCCATTCTCCAAGTAGTGAATCAGCTTCTGGCTCTCCTCGCTGTCCATCTTTACTTTACTTCTGGTCATCCAACTGAACAGCCCAGGATTGACGAACTGGTCTTCGTACTTGGTACTGCTGGCGATGTCATCTTTCTTCTTATAAGTAACGAAGATTGGACAAGTGCCATGCTTAATTCGGTAACCGTACATTGTGGAACTGTCATCCTTCTCCCAGTTTAGAATTCGGCACACATCTTTTCTGGAATACTTTTCGTAAAGTACCAG
>JAEELL010000053.1 GCA_016282745.1 Lachnospiraceae bacterium | reverse complement strand
TAATTAACCGGCAAGTGGCACTTGCCGGTCTTAGGTCATTAAGGAGAATGATTTAAAGTTGTATGTTTTAATCATCCCATCTAAAATCCGGATGGATACCCTTACTATCCATATACTTCTCTTTACCTTCTTTTCTAATCTCAGGTGTTTCACCAATCTTCATTTCAGTAAACCAGTCGCCTTCATTTATAGATTTCATCTTCTCATCAATTTCCTTAATTATTTCGTTCTTCAACTCAAATTGATCCATATAAACATATCGGATAATCTTAAAAAACAACTCACTGCTTATCTTCAAATTCTTATATCTCATAATTAACCTCCTTTCCGTAAATTGGTTTTGTAAATTTGTGCAAAAAAACTAAAAAATAATAATTTTTTAAAGCCAATTTACAATTTCCGATTTACAAATTTTCAAACCTCCCATAAATAAAGGCTTTCCGCCAATCCATATGTAAATCCACTCTTTTTTTACGTCATTTCCAATTTACAAATCGACTAACTCAATTTACAAACCATCTAATTTACATAACCAATTTACAAATTTAATGTCTGTTGTCATCATGACAACGCCTTATAGTTACTTTTCTTCCTGCTCGTCATTGGACTCAGTATCATCCAAAGTCACCTGTAAAAAAGGAATATCATCAGCATTTTCAACCTCAACAAACTCTTCTTTAGGTTTAGCTCTTCTCCATGCAATCTGCGTTCCATACCCTTCATTCTTAAACCTATGACTAGATACTTCTTCCCACTGATCAGCAAATTCAAGCCTCATAATATTTGTTATCTCTCGCGACTCATACTGTTTCGGCTTCCCTTTTTCATTATTAAGTGCCTTTTCCCAAATCATCTGAACACATACATACTCTGCATCAGTAATATCAAGAAATGCTTCAATAATTCCAACCGTTGTATCCTGTGGCATACAACTCTTCTGAAATTCAACAAGAACATCCTCAAGGTCTTTTCTAAATACCAACTTGGTATTAATTCCCTTGCGATACATATTCATTGCTTCCGCCCAGCACTGCTCAATATAAGTCCTGGTTTCATCTTCATCTTCCAATGGATGATGTTCTGCCCTATTCTTATTTACAATAACAGGTACAAATCTTCTGTTTCCTGTTCTATCAAAAGGCAAGAAATCCGCGTTATTGGAAGAACCTACAAAGATACACTGTCTCGGTCTGTCTTCTGGATGCGTTTCATATGGCACCTTGTAAGTTTCACTCTGACGACTAAGAAAAGATTTAATATCTTCAACGCTTCTTGCATTGCAAGTAGCAAGCATTTCAGCCATTTCGATAATCCAATGCCCCTGTATCTTTCTAAATACATTGTCATCATCAAGCTTTCTTAAATCATCAGAAAACCATTCATTATCCATTGCAAGGAGTCGAAGGAAACTCGACTTTCCTGCTCCCTGACCTCCGACAAGACATACCATATACTCAAACTTACAACCGGGATGATACACTCTCGTAATAGCTCCCATCATCATTATTCTTGTCGCCTCATAGATATAGTCGCTTTCCTCTGCACCTAAGTATCTAGGAATCAAATATCTTATTCTTGCAACACCATCCCATTCCAAACTTTCAAGTTTTTCTATAATAGGATGGTAATGATTGTTATTGCCTACGATATCTATTGCCCTTTTGATATTCTTATCTCTGATAATTCCATACTTCTTTTCCATTCGAAGCATAATGTTATTAAAGTCTGTATCTGTAAATGTCTTTGAACGCCTACGCCAATTCATATCTTTTACAATATCCGTCTTGCAGGACAGTTCATTTCTTTTAATGGAATCCTTAAGCATAGGATCGTTATTAAGAACGTACATAGCATTCTCTATCGTTTGCCTAACCTTTCCATCGTCATTCTTTGCGAGACCGTTTCTTACAGCCTCTATTGCCTTCGTGTCATCTGCTACGGAGGCTACATTTTTTGTTTCATTATTCATGGGTCCAACCCTCCTTAAATTTGTTATTGTTTAAAGAAGGAACCCTTGCTATAATTTAAGTGTGTGATAAATATGGCAAGGATACCTTCCTTGTTGCTTAAGTCTTAAGTTCGCAGCTTAAGACTTTTTTCTTTATTCAATTGTTCAAAATAATTAATCATCGTATTGATATCCCTTTACTAAAAACATTAATTGTTGTTGTCTAACATATCTGCCACACTTCTGGCTTTGTTTGGATATAAATGCCCGTACGTATTTAATGTTATTCCTATATCCTTATGTCCAACTCTCTCTTTAATTAATAAAGGTTCAATTCCCTGATTAATAAGGTATGCTATATGACTGTGACGCAAATCGTGTACTCTAATTGAACGCACACCGGTTTTTGCAACTTCTCTCTGCATTTTATGCTGTACTGCTTCGCGCACAACCGGAAACAATCTTGCATGCTCCGGTAATCCATAAAGACTGTCCGTATATGCTTTGATTTCTTCTTTCAGAAACTTTGGGATTTCAACAGTTCTAATAGACTGCTCCGTCTTAGGACTGGTAACAATATCTTTACCGCCCTCTCTGTGATAAGTCTTATCAATATTAATTCTGTCGTTGTAGAAATCAATATCCGCTTTTGTTAACGCCAAAAGTTCACCGATTCTCATACCTGTCCAAAACAGAATTTCAAATATAACAAAATACTTATCGTCTCTATCAATAGAAGCAATAAAAGTTTTGTACTCATCTACAGTCCAGAAAGTCAAGCTACGCTTACTGTCTTTTCCCATTCTTCTTACTTTCTTACATGGATTATTCCCTAAGTCATATACCTTTGAAGCATGCGTAAATAATGCAGTCAACTGGTTTTGAATCATCCTCATATAAGATTCTGATAAACCTTTAGAATATATTTCATTCTGCCATGCAATAATCTGCGCCGGTGTTATATCAGACATCCTTGTATCTCCAAAATAAGGAATAATGTAATTGTTAATCATATACCTTTTGTTTCTCTTTGAACGATCCTTCAATTCATTTTCCTTATCCTGAAAATAGGTTTCCACAAACACCTTAAGCTTCATCTCAACACTGCCTGACTGTTTTAAGTTGCGCTCTACTTCATACTGCTTCGCCTCACGTTTAGTAGCAAAACCACGCTTTTTAACCTGTTTACGGTTTCCATAGACATCAGTTTCATACCACTGTGCTGTCCACTTTCCTGTTGCGCTTTCCTTAAATGCCATAGTCTTAGTCCTCCTTAGCATTGATTTTTAATCCATAAAATTTTTCTTCCAAAAACTTAATTGGAACTTTTCCCTGCTCAACAGAATATCCCTTAGCTTTAAGCTCTTTGTTTAATTCTCTGATTACTTTATAAGAATGAGCAATTGAACAATCTAAAACTTTGCAAAGGTCTTCTGCTGAATATAAATACTGTTCATATTTCATATTTCTTCGCCTCCTTTGTGTACTATTTTCGTACGGGCATATCTGCATTATAATGTACGATTTTCGTATTGTCAATATTTTTCGTATATTACTTTATTTCTTATGTACTTTTTTCGTAAATTGTGATATATTATATTCATACTTAACGAAAGGAAGTTTAAATATGGGTGACGGAAAAAGATTAAAAGAAATCCTTGATAAACAGGGTATGAGTGTTCGAAAATTAGCAAAAGAGACAAGCATCAGTCCAACAACACTATATTC
>JAEELL010000052.1 GCA_016282745.1 Lachnospiraceae bacterium | reverse complement strand
TCTTTTTTCATTGAATCAAGATATTTTTGTGCACTTTTTTCATTGTCAAATATAATATGATACCTAACATCTACTTCGTCTCCATCATCCCAAATGGAATAATCCCACTCGTAAGATACAACTATATAAACAACCTCTCTTTTTTGAAGAATGTCTTTACCTCGATAAGGTGGCTCAAGAACAATAAATCCATCCTTATATTTATTGAATCCCTCAAATTGTTTATAACGTTCAATGACTTCATTTACAAAGTCTTTGTCTTGAAACGTACCAATAAATTTTTCTTCCTCTCCATGTCTATGTATTATTATGTACATACTGACCTCTCTAAATTGATAATTCCCAAATTTACTTTACAACTATTCGTAATCTAAAGTGTCAAACTTCAACTTTTCACCTTTTGGAATTCCCAAACTATTTTTGCCAGCTTCAAGAATGAAATCATAACCGCTTAAATATATTTGTCCGGTTAAAATATCAGCTTCATGATCTTTAATTAATATTTGAGCAGCATCCTCTTGTTCTTTTACGATGACGTCATAAGTATTTACATTGGCTCCATCTTTCAAATCTACTTTGTATTCATTTTCAGAGAAAAATATTAAAGAAGTATCATTATATTTGAATTTAATTTTGTTTTTTAGCAGCATTTCAACAACAAATTCATTGGCTTTGTTAAGAGTTATCGATTTCTCTTTCATTGGCCAAGATGTTTTTTTGTTGCGCAGTGCTAATGTTAATTGATTGATATTTGGTCTCGCATATACCGAAACCGCAATATCTTTCTCATCCTCATTGTGGGGGGAAATATAATAGTTTCCGTGGTTATGGTTATGTAAAATTGATAGTTGGTTTTCAGAAATTTCGTTGTCGACAATAAAATATACATACGGTGCTTTCCGCTTATACATATGTCCATTAATCTCATACATTAAATTTTTACATTTCACTATACAAGTATTGGTATTACTGTCTTCATAAATATAATAATTTTCTTCTAATGCTTTGGAAGTATTTTTGTACTCATTTTTAGAAATGAATATGAGAATAATCAACCCGACTATCAGAACGAAAATAGTGGACGCTAGTATAATAAAAATAATTTTAAAAATGTCTTTTGATTTTTGCATATTAACCTCCTAGTAAAAACTTAATTCAATATTATTGGATTAATTATAAATCCCATATAATAAATTTGGAATTCATCGATATCTACTAAATCATAGTAATCATCAAAAATTTCAGGAATACTTTTATCTCCATAATAATTATAAACTGTCAATTTATTATCCCATTCAGTACCAAATACGGTGTGTATTGATGGTAACCAAATTGTATTTAAAGAATAGGACTGCGGTGATTTTTTGATACACCTAATGCTGTTCATTACAATCGGCAGAAAGAATTCTCCAGACCTCCTCTTCATCATTACTCTCTAAATTGATAATTCCCAAATTTACTTTACAACTCACTTATTTTTTGAATTATTAGTTTTTTAATCAGATAATTATAGGAAATATTAATGTTTAAAGAGGAATAGTATTAAAAATTCCAAATATACACTAGAAGCTTATAATTCTTTACAATATTGAAAGAAATTTGTTAGATAATCCAAAAACTCGTCCGCTTCTCCATTAGGATTTGCATTTCTAGTAGCACCTTCTATATACCAAGCAGAATTTAACTCATGGACAATCACTGGTGTTTTATCAAATCTCTGACTGACAATTCCATTAGACTGTATCTCACGCATTACATCTGAAACAAGCATCAACAATTCAAAATATCCATTTGGTCCTTTTCCTATATAATTTAAATCATCATCATACATCTGAGTTTCATCTTCAAATCCAATATTTTCAACTTTAATACTGTGTAACCAATCCCAAACTTTTGCGGCTCCAATATCTTCTTTTTCATAAGGATCAACCACTACACTTACTTCTTCTCGATCTATAAGTGCATCAGTGTCTAATACATCAGAATCACCAAAACACGGAATATATCCGATAGAAACCTCAAAAAAATTTTTAACTCCTCTGTAAACGTAACATTCGTTTGAATATACCATTACAGAAACTGCACGTATCTTATCTACATTCCAAGAATTGATCGCTTCTACAAATTGATTATATAAGTATTTAAAACATTCCATTTTTATCCTCCTATGGTGTTGCATCACTAGCTGCTCTTAATACATTTTTCATATACCCCAATATTTCATATGTCTTTTTATATGAATTCTTTCCTAATAACAGCAATTCATATACTATATCATGATATAAATTTGTATGAATATGTTTATGCAAATTATATTTAATATACACTAAATTAATAGAATCATTGACAAAAATACCGACACGGTTAATCAACCTTTCAGATTTCTTTGCCAAAGGCTCATTTCGCGCTACTATGTGATGTCTTTCATACGTATTATTTTTCTTTTTTGCCTGTGCTTATGTAAGCGCTCGACCTACTTCTATAATAAAATCTCCTATTTTTCCCTTTATCTTGGCACCAACTGTTCTAATAACATTTCTTATGGAATATTGAACATCAGGATCTGACAATATTGCAATTGATACTACAACTGCCAACGCCAAGAGTAAACAAACCACAACAACTTCCAGTGTAAATAAAGGAAGTGCAATTGCTATTTTTTCATTTGGGTCTATGTAATTAACTGGATTATTTAGACAATATATCTAAAATAGATAAAAATTGTTATTTAGTTTTTTTATATCCGTGCATGCTATTATTGGTTTTATTATACCATTTTTCTAAAACAGTCTGCAATTATATTATAAAGATAATTGACTTTATTTTGAAATGTTTTTCAGCGTATTGGGATAATGAAAATAGACTTTATTATTTATAGTAATTATGATGATAAAAAAATAAAGTACACTTTTGAAAAAATGTACTTTATCAGTATTTTCGGGCATTTGAAGTGTGTTTTCAAAAAGTCCATTATTTTTTACTTTTTTTTCAGAAAAATGTACTTTATTCTACTATTTCCATATCGAAAAGTAAAAACTAGAATTTTGAAAAAATGTACTTTATTTGCTAAAAAACGTACAGGATTCTGTACTTGCACAATGCTGTATTCTAACCACAGAAAAAATCATAAATAATTTTTTTGCCTATTTATTATATTATCTATTGCCGCGTCATAAAACAGTCTATACAATTCATTATTTTTTTCCTTAACATTCAATTCGGGCTTTTCTGTATTATCATCATTTCTTATCAATGAAATATTACAATTCTCAACTGTGACATTGTAACATTTTAATAATTCGATTTTTGTATTAAAGGTGTTGCAATCATTTGGTTCAAAGAAATAAATATTTCCTGTATTTGCTTTTTCTCTCTTTTTTCTGTTGATTAGCCACCATAAATCTAACTCTGAAAAATCCATACTTAAGCCTAAAATATATATGTCGCCTAAAATGAAAGCGTCAATCCAACTATTTATTATTTGTGGTTGTTTGTGTTGCTGACGATATTCATATTTGTATCCAACAGAATCAAGATATTTTTTATATTTTGTAAGTAAATTTCCATAATAATAATGTCCTAAGATAATACTGTTAGGATTTTTGCCTTCTCCATGAATGTGCCATATATTTGTGTTGTTGAATGTGTAATATGTATGTAGATAGAATTTATTTTCAGCTCTTTTAACAATATCAGTATGATCTTTTCCTTTTGTTAAAGAATAATCGTTAATGCTATTTTTGCCAATTGCAACTGCTTCTATTTCATATCCATAATTTGTTGTTAGAATATGATCAAAACCACAGTCAATCAGTTTCTCTAAGCGTTTATATAATTCAGGAGTGACGGATTTGTTGGCAAATGTATTATTGTCAGATATAGTTATATCTTTTATTTGTGTATCTACGTTATCGTTTGTTCTAATTACTATTTCTAGAGGAAAAGGAATGTTAGCAAATAATAGATCTTTGTCTACATTGCTATTTATATGCATTTGTTTAACTAAATCTGACCACGAAACTGTATCGCCAAATGCTTGTAGCAATCCATTTCCTAATAATAAAACTTGTGGTTTTTTAGTGCTGTTAATATTTATATCCATATAATTCTCCTATTTTTTATAGATTACTGTTACTCAATACTTTTATTTCATCTTCAACTTCATCTAATTGTTCTTCTAATATTTTACGATTACTAAATGAAAAAATACCATGCAAATTAGTCAATTTATTTTCGAGTTTTTCTTTTTCGGTTCTTAAATGCTTTAATCTATCGCTAAAAGCCTTTTTTCTTTCCACTTCAAGAGTTAAAATATTATTAAATAATTTGCAATTATTAAAGTTTTCGATATTTCCAAAGAGACTTTGTTTATGTTGATAATAAGCAACAAAATTATATGATTTAGGGGCATTGGATGTTGATATTAATAATCCATTTTTTTTGATGCCAATAGTATTAGTATCATTACATGCAATAAAAACAATATCAGACCAATCGGTGACATTACATTGTTTCTTCATATTTGAGCCGGTAGCGATTAATTTGCCATCTTCTTTAATTGCAACTGCATGATCAAGTCCACAAGCAATAGAAATAATGTCATGCCAACCAGAAACATTGCATTGCCCAGATTCGTTGTAACCTGTAGAGACAACAGTTCCATCGCTTCTTAGTCCTAATGAAAAATCAGCTCCACAAGCAATATAAATGATGCCAGACCAATTAGAAACATTACATGGTCCATGTTTGTTTGAACCTGTAGAAACGACCATGCCGTCTTTTTTTAATCCTAATGTGAAATAATCACCACAAGCGATTTGAATGATATCAGACCAATTAGAAATATTACATTGTCCATATTGATTGTTGCCGGTGGAAACAACTGTTCCATTGTTTTTTAATCCTATTGTGAAATTATCACCACAAGCAATTTGAATAATACCTGACCAATCAGAAACAGCACACTGTCCGTACTCATTAAATCCGGTAGAAACGACAGTGCTATCAGATTTTAAGCCTATTGTATGATTTCTGCTTGTTGAAATCATAATAATATCTTTCCAAGTTAACAAATTAGAATATTGATTTGATGAAGCCATTCCACTGATTAATAGTTTTCCATCACTTTTTAGCGCCAAAGTTATATTTCCTTTTGATGTAATAATTTGATTACATAATATTGAGTATTTTAATCTATCTTCCCTCAAATATTCTAATTCCAATCGGATTGTCTTCTCATATTCTAATTGCTCTAACTTATAATCTTCAAGTCTGTTAATAAGATCAGAGAATTCTTTGCCTCCAAATTGAATTGCTCTTTTATAATTATTTTCAAATTTTGTGAAAATTTGAAAATTTTTTTTGAGTTCCTCTAAACCATTTGAATATAATTTCGAAAATTCTTCATTGTCAGAACACTGTGCTGTTGCCAGAGCTAATCCCCAATATGCTTCTCCACACTCTGCATTCATATCTAATACTTGATCAAAGTATTTTTCGGCATTTATCCAATCTTTATCTTCTAATGCCATCTTTCCACGCTTAAGTAAAGCGTCAGAATTCTTGCCTTCATGGACAACTATAGGGATTGTCTCTTTTATGGTATCATTGTTTTCTGTTATTGAAGAGTTCGGCTTAATAAGTTTGTCGATTCCACGAAGTAAATCTTGAATTGCACCAACTTTTCCGAGGTCTTGAGCCTGAAGCCGTGCAAATTCTTTTGGAATATCAAAAGCATCAATATTTTTGAAACATGGAATCAGATACTTAGATTTATCGTGAACCATTAATTTTAAGAAGCGGCTCCACTCATTTTTTACCCAGACAGCGTTAAAATAGTCATAATCAGTGCCAATTGCCAGCATTATTTTGGCCGATTGCAATGCAGCAAAGATATATGGCTCATACTCTACTCCTACTTTGTCCTCTAAAGATATTCTGGAAAAAAATACGCGGTAACCTTTCGATGCCAGTTGCTCATAGATATCCTGAGCCATAACACTATCAATAGTTCTCTCACCGTTTTCATCAGTCTCTTTGTAACAGATAAAAATATCGTAAGGAGATTCTTTTCCTGAAATTTCAATAATGCTTTTCCTAATATTTTCAATTGTTTTTGCTTCTTCACGATATACTTTTCTGCTTGTCGAATCAGAATATTCCATAACCATTTCAAAGTCAGCATCGTCAGCCAGACTGTCAAAGGAAGATCTGTGACATGTCGGAATCTTTTTTGCTGTTACAGGATCATCGACATATTCGATTCCGTACTTGCACAATACTAATCCCCAGTATGCTTCTGCTTCTTCGTGAAAATCAGCAATAATATTCTCGTATACGCTTGCAGCTTTATCAAACTCACAATTGAAGCGAAGTCTGTTTGCTCGCTCGTAGAGCGTCATTTTCTTTTCGTTATCGATTTTGGGGATTGTTTGTTTAGTACCACAGTATTCACATTCACAGATGGTTGAATCAGGTTCAAAGTGTAATTCACCACCGCACATTTTACATTTAAGTATTGCCATACGCTCATCCGCCCTTCAATTATTAATAAACTATTTGCTATTCTTACAGATTCTGTTTCTTTCAGTTAATGTTGATAGAATATCAGCACACAGCCCTTTTGAATTATCAAAGTTGCCTGCGCTTATTAATTTTTGAAGTTCATTCAATTTTGATTTTAGCTGGTTTTCAAGATCAGAGGTTTGCTCACTTGAAACTGGATCACTGTATCGAAATTCATCAGCTAGTTTTTGGATCTCTTTTTTCAGATTATCATCTGTGCACAGAGTTACAAGAGAACCTGAAATGGATTGGAGTTCTCTCATGATCTGGACTTTGTTTTGTATATCATTGGTGTCCTGTCGGACAATCTCATCTCTTACTGTTTCGGCTGCAATACAACCAACAGATGCTATTGCTAGAATAATTACGTTTGCGATAATTACAGGCCATAAAGGAATCTCTTTCGCTATTATCATTTCAATAATACTAACTATGATCTGCACAGTTATATATGTTAGACCAATATTGATTATCGGAAGTCCGTAGAATGCACTTCTTGCATTACCTTTTTCAATGTATGCCACTTTGTAAACATAAATTTGTACTAAAATTGATAATACACCAAACAGATAGGCAACCCCAAAGACTGTATTTTTATCAAATGGAGCAGCAAATGCAATTGAAGAAAATGCAATAAATATAATACATAAAACAACATAAGTTCTTATTTCGTTTTTACTCATAGTTTATTCTCCTCTCTTTTTGCCGCACATGTTACAGAAGTTGCCGATAATACCCGTGTTACCACAACTGCAATCCCAAGCATCAGATATTATATTTTGCTCAGGTTTCTTTACTCCGCACATGTTGCAGAAATTTCCTGTTGCATTTGCATTTCCACAGCTACATTGCCATGTGTCAAAGTTTATCTGTGGTTGAGTAGGAATGGTATTAGTTGAATTATTATTTGGTGATATTCCTTTTATCATTTCTGAAACTTGAGGGGCAATATTTCCTGCAGCTGCAATTCCAACACCCAGTCCCAAAACATCACCAACAATACTTCCTCCTCCACCACCGGAAATGGAAGGTCCCATATTACCAATACCTTCGGCATAAGCTTTTTGAACTTCAGCCTGAATAACATCTTTTTCTGAATAACCTTTAGCACGCATTACTTCTGCTTCTGCTAAGCCTTGCAACTTTGCAGCTTGGGCTTCAGCCTGTGAAGCAATAATTCTTCGTTCAGCTTCACGTTTTGCAATCTCGGTTTCTGTTAATTGCCTTTGTAATTCAGCTTCTCGATGTGCTGCTTCAATAGTTGCTTTACTTTGCTCTTGCGCAGCTTTATACTTAGCTTCACTTTCAGCCTGTGCATATTTTACTGTTGCCTCAGCCTGAATCATTCTGGTTTGGAGCGATATGGTATGTAGTTCTCTTATTCTCTTGAAATTAGGGTCGTTTTCAGGTAATACGATATTGGTTACGTAGAACTGTGGAATAGTAAGACCGTACTCCTCAAATTCAGGATTAACCTTTAATTTCAAATCATTTGAAATTAAATCTAACTTTTCATCAATCTCTAACAAATCAATTGATTCATTTTTAATAATCGCAGGAAGATTTGATTTTACTGCATTTGCAATCATTGGTCTGAAAGATTCTTGCAATGACTTAGCGTATTGGCTACTATCGTCCCATGCAATGCCGGATGTTGTTCCTACTAATTTTACTAGCAATTTTCTAGAATTATGAACTTGTAAGTTCATAGTTCCTGATGCTCCAAGTTCAAGTGGCGTATTACTGAGTGGATCAATAAAACGCACTTTGTCAGGAGTTCCCCATTTAATGGACATTTGTACAGTTTTGTTAATGAAATAAACTTCCGAATGGAATGCATCAGCAGAGTTTGAAGGAATATTGTATGCATTTTGAAGAAGTGGTAACTGCTGGTTTTCAAGTGTATAACGTCCCGGACCAAATAAGTCCAAGGCCTGTCCGTCTCTAAAGAATATAGCTTCCTGACTCTCGTGTACTATTAATTGAGTTCCATAATTGAAATCTTCAATTGGATGTTTCCAAATGAATACATCATTGTTTCCCTCATGTTTTATTACGCTAATCATTTCATCATCTTTTCCTTTGTTTATTAACATGGTTGTGTACCTCCTTCTGTTTAATTATTTCATTTTGGGAAATTCGATATTTTCTCAATCCGATATGCTACATTGGTTATCTTCATTATCACCAACAGCTACAACGGTACTATCAGATTTAAGTGCAACTGTATGATATGAACCAGCAGATATAGAATTTAATTGTTTAACTGATTTATTATAGTTATCTTGTAGTAATCTTAATGGAATATAGATATATATTATTATTGAGAATGATAATAAAAATGTAATTGCACTTATAAATAATTTTTTCTTTTTTGTTTTGGATTTCTTTTCATTTTCAGTCATTATTCTTATTTGTTCATTACATTTGTATATTAATTCATTTGAATCCGGGTATAGAGACGATATTAAATGTAGTTGTATTTTGTCAAATTATCCGACCGTTTTCCATAATACTAATTTATCATATATATTTATTCTGATATGTAGAACAATAAAAAAATAATAATATTAGAAATTATTTATAATGATTATGACTAATATAAGTATAATCGGGACTACTATAAAAATAGCAATAACTACTGTATCTTGTTTCCTCTTGCTTTTTTCAAAAGCTATTACTTTTTCAAGATCATAATATACTTGATTTTTTTTATACATTTCTATATAATCGTTACATTTTTGTATGAATTCAGTTGCATTCTTGTATTCTGCTAGATTCATAAATTCTGTTTTTACACTGTTGTAATCCCATAATGAGTTTGCAATATTAAACATTTCAATAGCTCTTTGATAATTTTGCTCCATAAGTTCTATTGCTTTCACCTTATTTTTCTTTATTATTTCATCAGTTGCTTTTATATGTTTATTATATTTATCAGTTAGATTGAAAATTTCATTTTTATTGTGTTTTTCAGCTGTTTCACGATTTTGTTCATAATGCTCGTTTATTTTTGCTAATCCTGAATTTATTATTTCTAAAGTTTTATTGTTGGCATACTGTTGTGTTCTCTTAAATAAAGAATCTTGCTTAATATGATTAATTGCATCATCTTTATTTTTTAAAATGGAATTTATATCAATTATTTCAATAGTTCTATCAAATTTATAGTATTCAGCTATTATATCTTTCTTTTCATAATAGCTTGGAATATAATATTCATTTGCTATTTTTTCAATGTGATTTTGATTTGGTTTACAAACTTCAATCATTTTTGTTTCTGGTTTATCATATTTATTTATGATGCTATCAATGTATTCGTCGAAAGTTGTGGAAGTGTTTTTTGCAAGTAATTTTCCTAAATATGCCTCAGCACATTGGGCATCCTGATTTAACACTTCTTCAAAAAAATCATCAGATTTTTTCCAGTCTTTATCTTCCAAAGCCATATTCCCACGTTGAAGTAACGCAGTTATATTGCTGTTGGATTGCAACTGTTGTTGTTTTAATTGTTGTTGGAGCATTTCCAATTGTTGTTGTAAATCAGTATTTGAGTTAATTACTTTTTCGTTTTGTGGAATAGTATTCTGAGTTACAATTTTTTTGATGCCTCGGATTAAGTCCTGCATAAAGCCAAGTTTAGACATATCAAGTGCCTGAAGGTGACTGAAATCTTCAGGTAAATCATAAGGGTCCATATCACGATAAGCAGGAATCAGAGTTTTATCTTCCCCGTTTTTGATTAAAGTGAGATATCTGCTCCATTCGTTTTTTACCCATACTGCGTTGAAATATTCAGGTTTTGTGCCAATTACAACCATAACTTTAGAACTGTTAAGAGCAGCAAAAATATACGGTTCATAAGCAGTGCCCAGTTTGTCTTCTAATGTGATTCGAGAGAAAAATACTTTGTAACCCTCGATTGTTAACTGATGATATAAGTCATTTGCAAGTACGGAATCAGGAGTTCTTCTTCCACTATCATCAGTTTCTTTATAGCAGATGAAAATGTCGAAAGGTTCTTCTTTTTTTGAAATCTCCAGAATGTTCTTTTGTATGGAATCTATAGTTTTTGCTTCTTCTTTATATATGGATTTCTGCATAGAATCTGCGTAATGAATTGCTGATTTGTAGTTTTCGTCAGAATAGATAGATGTGTACTGAGTTCTGTTAATAGTTGGAATCATTTTACCTGTTTGAGGATCTTTGACGTACTCGATTCCGTAAAGACATAAAACCAAAGACCAATATGCTTCTGCATCGGTCTTATCCTCGTTTAGAATTTTTTCATAGATACTCATGGCTTTGTCAAAATCATTATTTCTACGAAAATGATTTGCTCGGTCGTAAAGATTGGCTTTTATTTCAGAGGTGAGTTTGGGCAAGGTTTGTTTAGTTCCACAATACTCGCATGTACATGTTAAATCACCATCTTTTATTTCTAGATTCCCACCGCACATTTTACATTTATATATAGTCATAAGCATTCCTCCTATCCTAGAGACGAATGTTTGAAAGTTGTATAAATTTATTGCTTTATCCGATCATTAATTTATAAGATAATTCTATCATATTTTATTTCGAAATTGGGAAAAATATATATGGATATTTAGAATTTATAATTTTACTTTATTATTCTATCATTTATCATTTGGCAAGCATTAAAAATGAACTTTATTTATGGTTATTTATTTGACTATAATAAAAATAAAGTACACTTTTTATAAAATGTACTTTATCAGTATTTTCGGGCATTTGAAGTGGATTTTCAAAAAGTCCATTATTTTTTACTTTTTTTCAAATACCGAAAAATCGAGCACTTCCACCGATTTTCGCTATTGCTTTTTGACATACTTAATGCAACCTATATGTATCATAATATTTTGAATTTAAAAAATAGTTCTGGAAATATTATCAGATGTATAAGACAGGCAATATCAATATATCTGAGATGGCTCGTATTATGGATTGTTCCCGTGCTTCAGTATATAAATACATAAAAATAGCGGAGATGGACTAAGTTCCCATCTCCGTATAAATACTACTTATTCAGTTTGTCGCAATAAGGCAGAAGTTCTTCGATCTTTGCAGTAATTCGATATTGCTCCGCCAAAGGTGGCAACGGAATTAAAGTGGATGAAACTATTGCCTGATTTATTTTAGGCATGCTTTCTGAAGTTCCTGTCGCATTTTTTGAATAATATTGTCTTACAAAGGGCGACTTCAATACATAATCAATATACTGTACACATATGTTTGGCATGGTGTGAAACCGCATCATCAGGTCAGGATATATATATTTGTCATCGTTACCGTCATATATACAACTGGTTCCTACTAATTCTCTCGAATTGCTACGCTGAACTAATATGTCATTATGCTTTAACCAATATTTTTCTGCTTCTTCTCCTGAAATATCAACATATTTAAACGCATCATATTTAAAATATCCTGCGGTAGTTGCTGTCAGTGTAAGGTTCTTATAGTTCGTGACATAATCAACACCTTTAGGCGAATAACCATTTGTAGGTTTATCCACTACTACATCAATCAATCTAACCCACTTCCAACTCTCTGGAATATCAAATGGTATCTCATCCCCCAAGATTTCCGCAAAAGGCTTTCCTTTCTTTGTTTTTCCTTCCTGTATTAGCTTATGCTTTTCTTTCTTAATCTGCTGATACAGTTCTTCAGCCGTTCCTTCTTCAGCTCTCTGCTCTACCAATTGCATATTGAAGGATAGACTTCTTCATATCCTCCGGGAACTTGGCATTAAACTGTTCCAGCTTCTCATAAGCCTCGGCATAGCGGTCTACATAAGGTAGAAGTTCCTCTATCTTGGCAACTATTGCTTTTTGCTCAGGCACAGTAGGCACCGGAATTGGAAGCTCTTTAAGTTTTTTTATACTTACGCCGCCAATAATTCCGGACATATTATCCATAAAAAATGCCTTAAACTCATAGCTTTGGAGATAGTAATAAATATATCTATTAACAATCTCTTTAGAATTGAAAGTGCATAATTTATTTCCAAAGCATACATCCCTATCAAGGATTCCAATCTTTCTTCCTGCACTTCCACCCTCTATA
>JAEELL010000051.1 GCA_016282745.1 Lachnospiraceae bacterium | reverse complement strand
TGAGCAATTATATGAATGGATTTCGAAATAACAATTGAGACAAGCTTAGAAGGATTCTGATAAAAGAAGAATGATTCGAAGTTAAATATCGAGGATTTCAGTTCCTCGATATTTAGCACAAGCTGAGTGAGTTTTCATCAAGAAAACTCACGAATTTGTGCGAACGAGAATCATGCTTATTTTGAAGATAATCCTTCAAGCATTGTCGAACTGTTTTGAGAAAACATTCATATAATGCGAAACGGTTATTTTGAAAGCAGCGTAAGGACGTTTCATAATGTATACATTTTGAAAAAAGATTTGAATAATAAAGGAGAATAATAATGGGAAGAGTAAATGCATGGACAACATATGATGAGAAGGAACTGAAAAGTTTAAATAAACTGAATAAGGAGTACATTGATTTTTTGTCGGATTGCAAGACAGAAAGAGAATGTGCAAAAAGAACGGTTGAGATGGCAGAGAAGAAAGGATATAAATCTATTGAAGAAGTTATCGCAGAGGGTAAACCTCTTAAGGCCGGCGACAAGATTTACGGCTTGTACATGAATAAGGCGGTTGCACTTTTTCATATTGGAAGGGAACCTCTTGAGAATGGAATGAATATCCTTGGAGCGCATATTGATTCTCCAAGACTTGACGTAAAGCAGACACCGGTATATGAGAACTCTGAGATGGCATACTTTGACACTCATTATTACGGCGGTATAAAGAAATATCAGTGGGTTACTATTCCTCTTGCAATTCACGGAGTTGTTGTGACTAAAGAGCAGAAGACTATTGATATCAATATCGGAGAAAAAGATGATGATCCTGTTTTTTGCGTATCTGATTTGCTGATTCATCTTGCAGGTGACCAGATGGAAAAGAAGGCTTCAAAAGTTGTGGAAGGTGAGAATCTTGATGTGATTATCGGTAGTATTCCGTTGGATTCCGAAGAAAAAAACAAAGTGAAATCGGGAGTGCTGAAAATATTAAAAGATAATTACGGTATTGAAGAAGATGATTTCATTTCAGCTGAACTTGAAGTAGTTCCTGCGGGAAGAGCAAGAGAACTGGGATTTGACAGAAGTATGATTCTTTCATACGGACAGGATGACAGAGTGTGTGCATTTACCTCTCTTGTTGCAATGCTTGAATCAAAAACTTCAGCAAGAACTTCGTGCTGTCTTTTGGTAGACAAAGAGGAGATAGGTTCTGTTGGAGCCACAGGAATGAGATCGCGATTCTTTGAAAATATGTTGGCGGAACTTATTAACCTCAATGGCAATTACAGTGAACTTGCGTTGAAGAGATGTCTCAAAAACAGTGACATGCTTTCGTCTGACGTAAATGCGGGATATGATCCTTTATACGCAGAAGCTTTTTCAAAACAGAGCTCTTCGTATATGGGAAACGGCGTTGTGTTTAACAAATTTACAGGCTCAAGAGGAAAGTCAGGTTCAAATGATGCAAACGCAGAATTCCTTGCAAAACTTCGAAAAATAATGGATGACAATAATGTTCATTTCCAGATATCAGAACTTGGAAAAGTTGATGTTGGCGGTGGCGGAACGATTGCATATATTATGGCACTCTACGGAATGAATGTAATTGATTGCGGTGTGGCAGTTCTTAGCATGCATGCACCTTGGGAAATCACGAGCAAGGCTGACGTTTACGAAGCATACAAATGTTATAAAGCATTTTTAAAATAATATAATAAGGTTTTCCTCCTTGTGATTTATGGTTGTTGGGGATGACGAAATTGAGAAGAGGAAATGCTCTTTGCCATAGATAGTGGGGAGTTTGCAGAAAGCCTCAATCTCGAGCTTTGTATGTATAGATTTTTTATGAAAATAGTATAAGAAATGAAATAGTATGAGAAATAAAATAGTATGAGAAATAAAATGTTTTTAAGAAAAGGGATTGTATCTGCGCTGGTAATTGGTTTGCTGACCGGTGGGCCGGAATGGAATAATATTGCAAGAGCAGATTACAATACAGAATATGAACAATACGAAAAAGTTGCCGACAGCATAGTTGCACTTGTCAATCCTCAGTGGAGCGATGCTGAAAAGGCGTTGTTTCTGCATGATGAACTTGTTACCCGTTGCGAATACGATTTAGATGGGGACGGAAACACTTTTTTTGATGCCCTGATTGTCGGAAAATCAAAATGTACAGGTTATGCGGCAGCGTATCAGGATTTGTTGGATCGAGTTAATGTTGAGAGTGAACTGATATGGAATGATGAGATAAATCATGAGTGGAATGTGGTGAAAATTGATGGTGTATACTACCACGTTGATACTGCCTGGGATGATCCTGTTACTTCTATTGAGAGTGACAAATATAAATCATCCTGCAGACATGATTTTTTTCTGTTGAGCGACAGCGAGATGGAGGAAAAAACTGTTGGTAAAATGAATCATGGAAAAGGAAGTGACTGGCAAACCACCACAACAAGGTATAGTTATGGAAAAGCTGATTCTACTGTTTATTCACACAGATTCTGGAGTTCGACAGTTTCAAGGTGCGTCAATAACGGAAAACTTTGGTTCAGTGTGCATGATAACAGAATTATTGGAACTGATTTTACAAAAGAGTTTGACAAAAACACAGTGATTTCAAGTGTGGACGGCAAATGGTACAAGAGAAGTGAACCCGGTTGTTGGGAAGAATGCTACTCATGTTTAGTGTGCTTTAATAATACTGTGTATTATAATACCAAATCAGAAATAATTGCCATTGATTCATCCAATGCCACAAAAGTTGTGTATAGAATCAATCCTGAAATGTACAGCAAGGGATATATATATGGCCTGACTGTCGGCAGTTATGGAAATGTGTGCGTGGAATTAGGAATGTCGCCTGAGAAAAAAAGCAGCACGTATTATGTGGATATCTTTAACAATGTCTCCGGGTGTCGTGGTGAGTCAGAACATAACTATGATATTATCAAACAGTATAAAGGAAATTGTATTGAAGAAGGATATGTAATCAGAAAATGTAGGGTCTGCTCAAAGGAAGAGATAGTCCTTCAGGGCCTTGGAGATCATGAATGTAAATACATAGGGGCTGTAAAGGCTACATATTTTAATAAAGGATTTACAGGCAAAAAAGTCTGCAGACTCTGTTCGTGTTTTCTTGGAAATGGAAACAAAATAAGAAAGAAAAAACTGAATGCTCCAAAAATGAAAATCAAGTTAAAGGGGAATGTTGCAATTGTAAAATATTCAAAAATAGCGCAGGCTACCGGAGTTCAGCTCAGATATAAAGAAAAGAACGGAAAATGGATTAGCAAAAAAAGAAAATCAAAGTTGAAGCAGCAGTTTGCAGTACGTATTTCAAAAAATATTTCTTCTTATAAATTTTCTGTTAGAAGTTACAAGAAGAAGAATGGGAAAACATGCTACAGCAAATGGAGAAATAAATAGTACGTTATAGGCGTTAAATATTGTGGAACATAATTTATGAAAGTATTGTGAAATGGTGAAAATAGCGCTGTAAAATCTTGACAAGTGACAAGGTGTCATATAAACTGAGAGGGTGCATGTGACATCTTGTCATTTATTGTATATCAGATAATGTTTCTTGACATAAATGGCACTTGGATTTTGCGAGAGGAGAGGACAGTAATATGACAAAGTTTTTTGTTAAAAAACCCTATTTTATTTTAGTAGCAGTAATCATTGTACTTACGATTGGTGGAGTTAGTCTGAGCAAGATGCAGACTGATTTGCTTCCGGAGTTTGAATTACCTTACCTTTTGGTGATTGCAACGGAACCCGGAGCTTCCCCTGAAAAGGTACAAAAAGATGTGACGGATGTTTTGGAAAACACCCTTGGAACGGTTAACGGTGTAGAAGATATTTCAAGTACATCTTCTAATAACTATTGTATGCTCACACTTAGCTTTGCTGATGATACAAATATGGATTCAGCTATGGTCAGAGTGTCAAGGGCATTAGATACCATTGAACTTCCGGAAGAGGTTGGCAAACCTAACGTTATGGAAATAAGTATGGATATGCTTGCCACAATGTATGTTGGTGTTGATGTCAAAGGTATGGACATCAAAGAACTTTCCGAATACACAAAGGATTACATCAAACCATATGTTGAAAAGCAGCCGGGTGTCGGAAGTGTATCTGTCAGCGGTCTTGTTGAAGATACTATAGAAATAAGACTTAGCAAAGATAAGATAGATGAAATAAATGATAAGATTCTCAGTAAGACTAATGACAAGCTTGCTGATGCAAAAAAAGATATTGATGACGCCGAAAAGAAAATAACAGACGGCAAAAAAGAGATTGAGGATCAGGAAAAAGAACTCGAAAAGAAACAAAATGATACAAATAAGGAACTTGCAGATTCTGCAGTAAAGATAAATCAGGCCCAGGCTACAAAGGCTGCTTACGAGGCTTCTTTGGCAAGTCTTCAGGCAAGCAAGACCGCTTTAGAAGCAGAGAAAAAAGCGTATGACGATGCAAAGATTTCAGATGCCTACGCAGGCTTTGAGCAAATGTTTGCAACCTTTAATGCCCAGTTGGGTGAAACTGCCAAGATGATGGGCATTACTATTCCTGCAGATTTGAAAGAAGCTGTTGAAAACAAAGAGGAGACAGAGAATTTCCTTAAATGGTTGCAGCAGGTTGGCGCAGGAGAGCAGGTAAAAGATGTAACTTATGATTCAATGAAGCAGGTTTATGACGTTGTAAATACCAGATTGCCACAGATAGAGACAGAACTTGCAAACCTTGATACAGAGATTAAGGCTGCAGAGGCTGTTTTGAAAACAGTAAAGGATAAGATGGGTGATCTTGATTCTGCTGAATCAAAACTCTATGAGGGAGGCTATGGTGCCGCTGCAGGATTTGGTTCAGGTTCTGCACAGCTCGCTGCAACAAAAACACAACTGGATTCAGCTAAGGATGAGCTGAAGAAAGCAAAACAACAGTTAGAGGATTCACGACAGGCAGCAATTGATAATTCGAATATTGATGCTCTTTTGAAACTTGATACATTATCAGGACTTATCTATGCACAGAATTTCAAAATGCCTGCAGGTTATGTTGATGATAAGAATGATGTTCAGTGGCTTGTTGAAGTTGGTGATAATTATGATACTCCCGAGCAGATCAGGGATATGGTTCTTACAAAGATAAAAGATGTTGGAACTATCAAAGTGTCTGATGTAGCAGATGTAACGGTAATAAACAATGCCGGAGATAATTTCTCAAAGATAAACGGAAAAGAGGCAGTGCTCCTTTCAATATATAAGTCAAGTACTTCTGGTACTTCTGAAGTGACAAAGTCACTTACAAAGGCATTTGATAAATTACATAAGGAAGATAAAAATGTATCAATTACGGTTCTTATGAATCAGGGAGATTACATTACGGATACGGTAAGCTCGGTTCTTTCAAGTATTTTACTTGGAGCTTTCCTTGCGATATTCGTCCTTGCACTTTTCCTTAAAGATGTCAAACCAACAATCGTTGTTGCATTCAGTATCCCGTTTAGTGTTTTGTTTGCAATAATAATCATGTACTTTACAGGAATTACAATAAACGTAATGTCACTTGGTGGTTTGTGTCTGAGCATAGGAATGCTTGTAGATAACTCCATAGTAGTAATTGAAAATATTTACAGACTGAGACATCACGGAATATCAGCTGCGAGAGCAGCCGTTCAGGGAACACGTCAGGTTGCGGCTCCGATTATCGCGTCGACAATTACAACAGTTTGCGTATTCCTTCCGATGGTATATACAACAGGAACAATTGCAGATTTGCTTATGCCGTTTGCGTTTACTATTTCCTATGCACTCATAGCTTCTCTTATCGTAGCTATGACAGTAGTGCCGACGGTTGCATCAGTTATTCTTAAGAATACAAAGACGAAGGGACACAGAATATTTGATAAGATTATAGACAAATATGCAAAGGCTTTGGAATTCTGTCTCAAAGTCAAAATAGTGCCACTTGGAATTGCAATCCTGCTCTTTGTGTTATGTCTTGTTCGAAGTTTAAATACAGGACTTGCGCTTTTGGATGATATGGAGAGCGATCAGATTATGGGAACTCTCGTGCTGGAAGAAGATGTTGATAAAGATACTGCATATAAGACGGCAGATGAAGTGATAGAACTGGTCATGAGTGTTGATGGTGTTAACAAGGTTGGAGTTCTTGATGGAAATTCAGGATCTACATCAAGTGTTCTCGGAAGTAATGCAGCCGACAATTACTCTAATTTCTCCTTTATTATACTTACAGATCAGGATATTAAATCAACAAAAGAGTTTAAACGTATCATAAAAGACATAGAGAAGAAAACAAAGGATGTAAAGTGTGAGAACTTTACTGTCAGTGCATCGGCAATGGGATCAATGTCTGACATGATGGGAACGGGAGTTACTGTTCAGATTTTCGGTGATGATACTGAAAAGTTAATAGAAATAAGTGAAGATCTTGTTTCGAAGTTTGAAAAAATAAAAGGTTGTGTTGATGTCACAAACGGAATTGATGAGAATGACAAGCAGATTCATTTGAAGATGGATAAGGACAAAATCGCAGCAAAGGGATTGACAGTAGCACAGATTTATCAGGAAATTGCAGCGAAGATATCTACTGAAAAGACTGCAATATCCATGGAATATAATGGTGCAACAGTAGATGTAAATATAATTGATGAGACTGACAAATTAACATATGAAAATATTCTTGACATGGAAGTGACAGCTACAAAAATGAATGAGTCGGGACAGCAGGTCAGCAAAAAGTACAAATTATCTAAATTTGCAACCATTGAAGAAGGACTCACAGTGAGCAGTATTACAAGGCAGAATCAGGCAACATACATCAACGTTGAGTGCGGTGTAGATGAGAATCACAATGCTACACTTCTTTCAAGAAAAATTCAGAAGATAATTGACGGATACAAATTGCCGGAAGGATATACGATGGAAATATCAGGCTCTACAGAACAGGTTATGGACATGGTATGGCAGATGCTTGAAGCTATTGCTCTTGGTGCGCTCCTTGTATATCTCGTTATGGTTGCGCAGTTCCAGAGTCTGTTGTCACCGTTTATTATCATATTTACAATTCCGCTTGCATTTACAGGAGGAATGATTGGACTGATACTTTACGGAAAGACAATTTCAGCTCTTGCCATGATGGGATTCATGATCCTGATGGGAACGGTTGTAAATAACGGTATCGTGTTTGTTGATTACGTTAACCAGCTTAGAATGCGAGGTGTGTCAAGACACAAAGCACTTATAGCAACAGGTGTTACACGTATCAGACCAATTCTTATGACAGCCATGACAACAATTCTGTCAATGAGCGTAATGGTATTTTCAACAGATGCCGGAAATGCTATGCAAAAGAGTATGGCCATAGTTGTTTGCTTTGGACTTATTTACTCTACATTTATGACATTGTTTATAGTGCCTGTTATGTATGACATACTGTACAAAAAACAGCCAAAGAACATTGATGTTGGGGATGAAAATCTTGATGATATACCAGATGAGGCTTCGGAACTCTTAGATCAGGAACCTGAGATGGCTTAAGAGAATAAAGCTTATGAGATAAAATAAATAACGAGTATGAAGTCCGTGATCCGGAGATGAATTAAGGGAATAAGAAAGGAAAGATGAGATGCCCAAAAGTACATTTTTTAGAATTTCAGAAGAAAAAAGAAAACGTGTTGTAGTTGCGGCACAGAATGAATTTTTTGCCCACCCATACAATGAAGTTTCAATAAATCAAATAATCAAAAATGCGAAGATACCAAGAGGAAGTTTTTATCAGTATTTTGAAGATAAAGAAGATTTGTTTTTACATGTTATACAGGAACACAAAAAGATAATTCAGGAAGAATTTGTCAAAGGAATGGAGAAAAACGGAGGAGACTTATTTGCCTGTGTAGATTATTTTGCAGAGTTGTTTTTTGAAAGTGTCTACATGAACAGAAGAGGAATCTATAATATAATCTCAGCACCACCTTTGGATTTCGACAAATTCTGGGGATTCGGATTTGTAGAAGATTATTCGGATGAATGTGTTTTTAAAAGATATGTAAATACAAATACTATAACGGTGAGTAACGAAGAAGAAGTTGAAGCATTTATCAACATATTTGCAGCGATTGTCAGAGACACAATCAGCAAAGTAAATATAATAAAAAATGATGCTGATCTTGACAGGGTAAAGAAGAGTTTTATGGGACAAATCAAATCTCTTGAAAATCATTATAAAATAGGATGACTAATTTGAAAAAAAAGGTACAGTTTGCGGGTACAAATGCGAACTGTGCCTTTTGCATTTTCAGTGATAGGGTTGTATAATGGAAGTATAGTATTAAAAGTTTGAATCGTGAAACAATTTAACAACAGTAAATGCATTTTTATGAAAGGAAAAGGGAAGGAGAGATTATGGGAACAAGTCATATTGCGATTCCGACAATTTTGAAAGTTGGAAAAGGAACATTAGGAAATATTGGGGCGTATCTTAAAGAGAGTTCCATGAATAATGCAGTGATATATTTTGGAAACGGATTGGTTGAATTATTTGGAAAGCAGGTGATTGATTCACTTAAACAAAATGATATTAATCTTTTGGAATACCGTGAACTTGATACGGTAGACATAAACGATATTATTGATTTCGCATTTGAAATTGACACAAAGGCACAGGTTATTGTCGGCATCGGAGGAGGAAAGGTTATTGATGCGGCCAAGTATGCTGCATACTTAAGAAAGCTTCCTTTTATCAGTGTTCCTACATCTGCATCCAGTGACGGATTTTCCAGTGCCAGCGCTTCACTTATTGTAAATGGAAGAAGAACATCAGTACCTGCAAAGATGGCGTACGGTATTGTTGCTGATACGGATGTGATCAAGAGTGCACCTGACAGGTTTTTGTATTCGGGAATCGGAGATCTGGTTTCTAAGATAACGGCCCTGTATGACTGGCTCTTTGAGGATGAAAACGGATATACTTACATGAATGACTTTGCGGTTATGATTGCCAAAAAAGCAGTAAACAGTTTTGTGAGAGTGCCGTTTACAAATATAAAAGAAGACCTTTTCCTGAGAGAGTTGTTGGATTCTCTTGCCCTCAGTGGTATTGCAAATGAAGTGGCGGGAGGAAGCGCACCGACTAGCGGAAGTGAGCATTTAATTTCCCACGCACTTGATAAAATGTTAGAGACACCACAGCTTCATGGAATACAGGTTGGCGTTGCTACGTATATTATGAGTGTGGTGCAGGATCACAGATATGTGAGAGTGGATACAATATTTAAGGATACGGGATTCTGGGAGTATGTAGAGACTTTGAATCTTAATGTTGAAGATTATGAGAAGGCCATTGATATGGCTCCTTCCATCAAACCTTTTAGACACACATATCTCCATGAAGAAAAATACAGACAAAAAGCAAAAGAAGTTCTGCGCAATGATGAGCGGATGAAGAAAGTATTTCATCTTGATTAAAAAGGGAAATGTTAATTGTAGTATAGCTGGAAAGAGGTGGTTGAATGAAATTAACTTTTATCGGAGCTGACCACGAGGTTACAGGAAGTTGTCATTACATTGAAGTGGGGAACAAAAAGATTCTTGTTGATTGTGGTATGGAACAGGGAAAAGACATCTATGTGAATCAGGATATACCCGTTCCGCCGGGAGAATTGGATTATATTTTTGTGACTCATGCCCACATTGATCATACGGGGCTGATTCCCCTTATGGTTGTAAGAGGATTTAAAGGTCAGATATTTGCCACAAAGGCAACAGTTGATCTTTGTAACATTATGCTTCGTGATTCCGCACACATTCAGGAATTTGAAGCAGAATGGAAAAACAGAAAAGCAAAAAGAGCTGCAAAAGAAATGTACGAACCTTTGTATAAAGTACAGGATGCTATAGATGCATGCAGTCTTATGGTACCTTTGGAGTATGACAAAGAAGTTAAAATATGTGACGAAATCAGTGTGAAATTTGTAGATGTAGGACATCTTCTCGGTTCTGCGTGTATAAAGATGACTCTCACAGAAGGCAAAGTCAACAAGACGATTGCTTTCTCAGGAGATGTGGGAAATATCAACAAGCCTATTATCAAGGATCCGGCTTCCATTGATGAAGCTGACTATGTATTGATTGAATCCACTTACGGAGACAGGCTTCACGGTGAGAGACCGGACTATGTTGGAAATATGGCACAAATTCTGAATGATACATTTGCAAGAGGCGGAAACGTAGTAATACCTTCATTTGCTGTGGGACGAACTCAGGAGATGCTGTATTTTCTGCGTATCATTAAAGAGGAGAAGAGAGTAACTTCTTATCCGGATTTTGATGTTTATGTAGATAGCCCGTTAGCGGTTGAGGCAACAAATATATTTAATGAGCACCTGTCAGACTGCTTTGATGACGAGACAAAAGCGATGATAGAAAAGGGCATCAATCCTTTGAGATTTCCGGGATTAAAAGTGTCTGTCACAAGCAATGACTCAGTTGCAATTAATGAGGACAATAGGCCAAAGGTGATATTATCAGCATCAGGAATGTGTGAGGCCGGTCGAATAAGACATCATCTCAAACATAATCTGTGGAAACCGGAGAATACTATTCTCTTTGTTGGATATCAGGCCATTGGAACTACAGGTAGAGTTATTCTTGATGGAGCAGAGACAGTAAAATTGTTCGGAGAAGAGATTGCAGTTAAGGCTGAAATAAAAACACTGAAAGGTGTCAGTGGACATGCTGATCAGGAAGGGCTTATCAACTGGCTCAAGGGAATGAAAAATATGCCCGAAAAGGTTTTTGTTGTACATGGCGAGGATACAGTGTGCGATTATTTTGCACAGCTGCTGGAAAATGAATACGGATACAGCACCTATGCACCGTTTAGCGGAACAACATTTGATCTTGCAACAGGCTGTATTGTCGAGAGGGTTGCACCTGTCAGAATTCAGCACACTCAGCAGGCAAGACGCCATACAGGAGTATATGATAAACTTGTTGCGGCAGGACAGAGACTTATGGCTGTTATTAAGAGAAATGAGGGCGGAGCAAATAAAGATCTGGCTAAGTTTACCAATCAGATAAATGCCCTTTGCGACAAGTGGGATATGTAAACTATTGCAGGTATAAATTTGACTAATAGTCACTAATAAACGCATAAATTTGAACTCTAAAAACGATTGTATTTGTAAAAAATGAATAAAACAATTGAGGAGAAAGCGACTTTTTGAAGAAAAAAGTCGCTTTCTTGTGCAAGATGTCAACAGAAAAATGTCTTTTTTGTATGGTTTTTATACAAGTTGACTAAAAAATGATACCCTAAAATAAAAAATGGATACTACTATCACCCCCTATAATTAGATATAATTCATTCATGTATTACTGGGCGGTGAGTAAACGTCCGGAAGAGAAGGAGGATTATTCATGAGAATTAAAAAATTATTAGCACTCTCATTAGCTGGTATTATGGCTACAGGACTTGTTGGCTGTACAGGATCAGATTCAAAGAGTGGAAGCAGCTCAAAAGTTGACAAAGACACATTGGTAGTTTGGACTTTAGCAAAGGACTTACAGACATTCGGTGAACACTATGAGGAGAAGACTGGCAAGAAAGTTAAAGTTACAGTTATCGAGCCGGCTGATTATCCTACAAAGGTTGCTACAGCACTTGACGGTGGTGACAAATCAGTAGATATCATCGTTGGTGAGCCACAGATGCTTAAGAACTTCTACGAAGCAGGATACTTTGCAGATCTTGATGCTTTAGGAGCAAAAGATTACGAGGGAAAGATTGTTGATTACGTTTGGAAAGTTGGACAGTCAGATGATGGTGTTCAGAGAGCAATCTCTTACCAGATTACACCAGCAGGATTCTACTACAGAAGAGATATCGCTAAAGAAGTATTCGGAACAGAAGATCCAGCAGAAGTTGGTAAGTTATTCGAATCATATGACAAGATTCTTGAGACAGCTGAAACACTTAAGAAAGCTGGATACAAGATTTTCGCTTCTGATGCTGAAACATCATACTTCTCAGGTGACGAACCATGGGTTGTAGATGGTAAGTTAAATGTATCACAGGCAAGAAAAGATTACATGGATCTTTGTATTAAATTATATCAGAATGACTACACAGCATTCGCAGCACAGTGGGCAGCTCCTTGGTTACAGGGTATGAGTGGTGAGATTCCACAGCTTACAGCTGACACAATGTGGGGTGTTGGTGAAGAAGGTGACGTTTGGGATGCAGACAAGTTTGCAGAAGCAACAAAAGACCTTCCAAAGACACAGGTA
>JAEELL010000050.1 GCA_016282745.1 Lachnospiraceae bacterium | reverse complement strand
TTCAACTGATTTACTTTTTGCTCCTGTGTCATAATACATTATCACAACTTCGCCATCAACATAATCAGTCTTTTTTTCTTTTTCATTTTCATCACCGATAATATTTAGTCTTGGCATTCCTGAAAACATCATTGTCAAAACTAGTCCAAGAGTCATTGCTCTTTTCAGCATATTATTTTTCAATACTTTTTTTATCATAATTTATACTCCCTTTATTTCCAAGTCATATCTCATCAACTGTTACTATTGTATTACTTATCAGTAAATTTTCTTTCCTCCACCTTCACTTTGTTTAGAAGATGGGGACATCAACTCCTTAGCTATAATTCAAAATGGACTGCCGCTTACACGACAGTCCAATATGATTAATATCGTTTATATATCTTATAAACCTGTACCAGCATGGAATGTTCTGTGAACAACATTGTTATTTTGTATTGCTATATTCTATTTTTGCGTAATCACTATCGCAAAAATGCAATATCTTATTAAACAGATAGTCATGATTTTCTTCAGATGTCATTATATTATTTTGATACATATAATCTGCAATATTATATACTGACGTCTCCACAACAGGACTATAAAAAATTTGTCCGCTTGACAATTTTGCATAAGCGCGCATTTTCAGACCTGTCTTGTAGTATTCTCTGTTATTAATAAATTTCATTGTCATGGCATAAGCTTGAACTTTATCAGAATTTTTTTCAAAGGCAACCTTACCTTGTTCTGTTGATGCAAATGAATGCACGCATTCGTTTGAGCTGCCAACTGACATTTCTGAATCCTCACACTTATCTTCCAGACCATAAATCATTCCCGTTTGTACAACAGTTGCATTTCCTTTATCAACGGTATAAACTGCTCTGTGTCCTTCACTGAGTGGGCTAATTTGGAATCCTTCAATATTGACTTTCACGGGCGCTTCAGTCTTAATATCTATTCCCTTTGCAAGTTCCCTTGCAACTCCTTTATATTCATAACATCTTCTTCCACGATCATATTTTACTTCTACACCATTAATTATCAATTTGATTGGTTCGTATTTAAGCGGAAGTCCTGTGGACAACTGAAATCTTAAAGTAACCAAATCTCCCGGAGCATAGTATCCGGAACCATATACACTTGCTCCTAATACTTCAGGTACTTCTACTTTTACAAATGCAGGCTCTACATTGATATATTTATAGATAGTTCCGTTATCGCATTCTCCCATGAAATAAACTCTGTCCTTAACTCCAAAACCTGATCCCACAGCGTATTTTCCACTTATTTCATCGTATCCCAGCTTGTAACCAGTTGATTTATACGAATCAGTTTCCACGTCATAGATGAACGTATCTCCAAGACCTTTAACCCGCGCACCAAGATACATCAATCCTTCTTTTACCGGTACACACTGATACGTATCTTCAGCTAAAGGTTCAAGCTTTGCACCACTTTTCTTCCATTCACCGTTCTCAAAAATGCAATGATACATATTACTTTTAAGTGAGCCGTTTGCCTCATCTTTCATTTCAAAAATCAGCCTCTCATCTATCTGATACACGCGACCCAATCCCGGATTGTAATCATCAGGAAATGATTGTAAATTCAGATCATCAGTTAGCACTAATTTAGTATCTGCATTTTCAGCTTTTACATCGCCTTCCACTTTCCATTCCTGTTTATTTATAAAATCAACACAGTAAATACTTCCGTCGTATACAAAAACTTTTATATTTCTATAATCCTCGTCGTCAAAAGTACTGTTCAACTCTCCTATTTTAAAATAAACACCATCAACATAATTATAGCCGTACAGTAGCAGTCTTTTGCCCTCAGAATCAATTGGCCTAGCGAAAATCACATTATTGCTATAACATGTATATTTGTCTCTCACTATATTTAAATTGGAATTTTCTATTTCCTCCTTTGTCAAACCTAATTGCTCTAAATTCTCTTTTTCGTGCATACAATACCATGTAATCATATCTTTAGGGTCATTAGGTACACTTCCAAAATAAATATTCCCATTATAATACGAAAACAGTTTTTCTCCATCTGAATAAACATCTTCATGATAAGGGCAGTCATCATCATCATCGTTTGTATAACTATAGTCATAAGGCTTACCTTTTGTTATTATCTTTGTTTTGGATACTTTCTCATTCCCTTTGACGGCTTCAATCTCCAGCCTGCTATTTATGTACCCACTACAACCTTTTACTATTACTAAGCTGTCGCTTGAAGATGCCGCATTCAATTCTTTTTTATTACAAATAATCTTTGCACCTGTAAGATTCCCACCTTTAATAACCAACTGATTATCGTTATTAATATCGATTGACTCTATATACATTTGTTTTTTTGCAATGTTGGACAAATCCAGAATTCCTTCTGATACCACTTTTCCCTTCCAGGAATCATTCTTTCTAACTGAACTTAACAGTATTTTTTTCAGTTCTAAAGGTGTCTTATCAGGATATACTGATGCCAATACTGCAACTGCACCTGCAACATGGGGTGCTGCCATAGAAGTCCCTGACATCCAATCATATTTTCCAAATTCTGTTTCATCGACGTTTTCTTTACTTATTCCAAATGAATCAATATATATTTCACAATCTGTATCATCGGATGTAGTTAACTCTAGTACTAAAGCCATATTCTTATTTTCAGTTGGTTCATACAAGATTCTCTCTTTATCATTTATCCAGGTGTCTTTAAGTTTTTCATCACAGTAATATCCACAAACATAATCACAGTTTTTCTTAAGAATTATCCCTGATTCATCAATTTCAGTTTTATATATGTCAACATTCACATAATCATTCACCCCTTCAGTTCTCACTTTAAAATTAAATGATGAAAATATGTCTTCTTCCGATTCACCAACTGTAAATGGAAAATATATATAATTTTCTTTTGAAGCTTTTGTATTTTCAAACTTGAAAGCAAGAGATTTATTTTCCTCTTTGTAGCCAAATGTATTATCATTATCAAGTCCCACATTAACACTTACCGTATCAGTGGTTTTTAAGCCGTATGGAATATCTCCCTTTTTCAACTCATCCTTGCTGCCGATATATCCATTTTCATCTATTATCTGTACAGGGTTTCCTTCATCATATGAATAGTAAGTTGATGTCAAATTTTCTATCTGCACATTATTATACAATTCAGGACAAAAGTTGTTATAACTTACAGTCGATAAAACATTTACCCCCGGCGCAGCTATATCAACACTCTCAGCTCCATAATTTGTGAAATAAGCCGGTTCATCATTTGAATCTGATGCTGCAACCGAGATAATATAATCGCTGTCAAAATTCGCTGGATAATGATGATATGACTCATTATCAATACTATTATTACCGGCAGAGCACACAGACAGAGCTCCTTTCTGCCCTACCAGTTCAATAATCTCTCTGAGTATATCACTATCATGATCTATTCCCCAGGAGTTATTTACTGCAACAACGTTAACACCCAACTGCATAGCTTGATAAATATAATTGTAAGCTTCTATTCTGAAGTATTGATTTTTACTAAAGCTTACTAAAGGCATTATTTTGACATTTTTATCATTTGCCACGCCAACAATTCCCATATTATCTTTAATACTTGCAGCTATTATTCCACCACAATGAGTTCCATGTCCCGTTATATCTTTTATAACATCTGTTTTTCTAGAAAAATCATATCCGTATTTTCCCGGCAACACTTCTGTAGGAAATGGATTTTCCCATATTCGCCCTTCAAATTCTTTATGATCAATATCAATACCGGAATCAATTAATGCAACTACCTTCTCCTCGTCAGGATTTGCTTCAATTGCAACTTGCTCACTGTCATAATTGATATCAGCTCCAACCATTCCACCGTTTTGTCCTCTGTTATCTAACGGCCACTGAAACTTTGTATAATCATCTGCCTCAAAAGAATTCTCATATACTCTGTAATTTGGCTCAGCATATACAATATCAGAATCATTTTTCAGATCGGCAATCAACTCCTCTGTTGATAATTTTTCCGACTTAACAAGTGATATCTTAAGATCTTTTTTCACTGAAGATTTTTTGGACACTCCGCTATTTTTCGCTGCATTTTCAAAAACGCAGGTATCTTCAATGGCGTATAATTTGTCCAATCTATTTTCAACTGATTTACTTTTTGCTCCTGTGTCATAATACATTATCAC
>JAEELL010000049.1 GCA_016282745.1 Lachnospiraceae bacterium | reverse complement strand
TATCAGATGGTAATAAAGCAGATATACTGAATGTGCATTATTATCCATTTTATCCATATAATCAGCCTCCTATCATCTTTTCGACTGATTATATTATACCACTATTTCCACTATCGAACAAGTGTTCTTTTTCTGTTTTTTCATCTTTTTGCAATTCATCTCACCACCTGTAGAGGAGGGAGAATTCTTGCTATAATTTGTTAAAACTCAGTGATATGTTTGCCCAACAAACAGATGTGTTGGAATGCAGGGCAACAATGCTTAATATCAATAGTGATAATAACAGGGAACTTATTGAAAAATGCAAACCTTTGCGTGACTATTCATATTTCATCAACAGCGTATATGAATATAAAAAAATATATGCTACAATCGAAGAAGCAATAGACAAAACTGTAGGTAGGTGCATTGAAGAAAATGTTCTTTCTAACATTCTTCTTGCACACAAGGCGGAGGTGACGGAGATGCTTCTTACTGAATTTGATGACAAGGAATATATAGATATGGTCAAAGCTGAAAGCAAGGCGGAAGGCAAAGCGGAAGGACTCGCGGAAGGCAAAGCAGAAGGACTCGCAGAAGGCAAAGCAATTGGCGAACGAAATATGATTTTGAAAATGATTTCTAATGGAACAATCACTCCTGAACAAGGCGCCAGAGAACTAAATATTTCTGTAGACGAATTATATTCGTAGTTGAATTATTTTCGTAGTTGAATCATTTCGTAGTTGAATTATTTTCGTAGATAAGTTATTTTTGTCTATAAGTTATATTTTTTAATGCTTTTTCAAATGAGATGTATTTGCAGATTCAATTGATATACAATAATTACTTCAATTTATCGTAACTATTCAGCCTTTCAGCAATGCCAGCTCGAATCCGCAGATCTGCTTAGCTTTCGTGATTTTCATCCTTCGGATATCAAATATGAAAAGACTCCCACTTCAAGTGCATGCACCAAGTGAGAGTCCTTTCTAACTAAGACAATTTAATCAAGAATTCTACATTCCTGCTGTAAAAAGTCCTTTTACTCGCTGTATTTCCTGGCTAGTTGCCTGCTGTGCCGGAATGTAATAATTCTTGCTTCTTGCCATCTCATATAATTCTTCCTGAGATTTTTCACAATTATCTCTAAATGTTTTAAGTGTCTGCTTCAACTGCTTATTATCTGTCTGCGCAATCATATTGCCAAACTTTTCAAGTTCCGCATTAATACATGCAAGTGAATCTGTTACCATATACTTTTCCTGCATTATATACCCCTCCAAAATATCATTATCACTTCTATATTTCGCTATCGATTATCCCAAAAACTGCATAAGCGTCTGCTTGTTGTTTGCAGCATCTGTTGCCGCTTTGTCAAAAAACTGTTTGAACTGCTGATCACTTACTTCCTGTGCATAAGTAGTCATCTTATCGTAGCTGGTTTCGTATCCTGTAATCAGATGTCTGATATTCTGAAGTTCAAGTTCTGTTAATTCGCCCATATATTACCTCCAAATAGTTATTACCCTCATAGTATTAACTATTCAGAGTGATTATATTCATTTTTGAATTCAAATATTATTTCACTTCCACTGAATTGGAATAATTCCTTGCAATCTAAAATAATTCCTTGAACTCTAAAATAATTCCTTGCACTCTAAAATAATTTCCAGGTAATTGAAATAATACATTGGAATTTCCAATAGTTTCCGATTACCTTTGTCTACTTTGCAAAATATTTTTCCACCCCTTTAACAATTCCTTCCGCAATAAGGTCAACGTCTTTATCTTTTCCTGAGAAGCTCTTGTCCGCAACTTCCAAATCAATTGATGGAATTGTAGAATATGAAGTCTGAGTCAAATCCAGTTTCATTATTCCATTTCCAAACACCTTTACGCCTTTATCCTTCATTCCTGAAATAACCTTTGCACCAAGTTTGTTGTGTTTTTTCCAATTTGATTTTACAGGCTCCATATTTTTGTAAGATGAAATGTCCGGCACTGTAATCGCAAATGCGCCTTTTCCATTGGAAGAAGAATCAAAATGGATAGCAATGTGACAGTCTGCCAATTTGTTTGCAATAACAGTTCTTGCAATGTTGTCGAGGTTAACATCACTCTCCTGTCTGATCATCAATACATTGTAACCTTCAGCAAGTAATTTTGATTTCACTTTTTTTGCGACTGTAAGATTCATTGACGCTTCCGAAATACCATTATTTAAGGAAGTTCCACCGCTCACTGACACAGCTCTTATTGATCCGCTTGCCGTACTTCCTCCGGTAACTTTTGGTGTACCGTCCGGATGACATTTTGTGTAAATACTCGCTCCCTTGACACAACCATGCCCCGCATTAATGCAAACTGTTATGTTCTTTCGCTTTGATGACGGAGCCGCATAAAACAAAGCAGCACAGCCACTGTGAGTCTTTGATTCCTTTGCATACTTCCACTTGCTGTTCCATCTGACAAGCCTAACAGTTCTGCTCCAATATGAATACTGAGTTACTCCGTCTTTTTTTCTGTAACTCCTAATCCTGAAATATACATCTTTTGATTTTGGAAGATTTTTTACATTTAGAGAAAAAATACCATTCTTGGAGCTTACACCACTTTTGACTTTAATACTCTTCTTGGACACATTATTATTTGATACATTATTATTTGATACATTATTATTTACCACCTTAGTACCTTTCACAACGATTGTATTTTTAGCATCCCATTTTCCTTTAGTTTTATATTGAATCTCATAACCGGCAGCTCCTCTCTTTGCGCTCCATGTAACAGTTGCAGTCCTAGATTCATCAGATGTCAATGTAGTAATCTGCGCCTTTGGAATTGCTGAAGTTGTTGTGGTGGTAACTGCTTTTGTGGTTATCGTTGTTGCTGTTGAAGTTGATAGTATAACTGTAGCAATTACCAAGGTGCTAAGAAGCTTTTTTTTCTTAAAAATTGACGTAATCATTAATATAATATCCGTTACCTTTCTTATCTTTATTATCTTTATTATCTTTCTTATTTATTTCATTACTATTCGTTGTTCTACTTATGTTTTCCTGCTTTTCTTTTTATGCTTTTTTACTCTTTGTTTTTTCTTATATTATCTTTCTATACTTTCTATTTATATTATTCTTATTCTATTATTTATAAGACTTTCTTGAAGTATACCTTTATCATATCACAAATGTATCGCTATTTGCTTCTTCAACTTGTTTTTTTCAAAGCGTACCGACTATTCGGCAAACTTAAGGCTTGCGCGGATAGCTTCTTCATCTTGCTTTCTCTTTGCGTACCGACTTTTCGGCAAAATTCCGGTTTGCGCGGACAGCTTCTTCATCTTGCTTTCTCTTTGCGTACCG
>JAEELL010000048.1 GCA_016282745.1 Lachnospiraceae bacterium | reverse complement strand
TGTTATCCACGACGAGCCAAGCGAAAATCTGTGCTTGCACAGAGATTTTCACTTGGCGACCGTGTAATCACTGAGAAGTAGCGAAGTGGATTCGAAGTGATTACACAGAGTGGGTATCGAGTAGGAATCAGCCTACTCGATGTGCGCCATGACGAGGATATCGGGTAGGAGCCGACTGACTCGATTTATCTCAGTCGGATAAGAATCCCACTTCTATAAGTGGTGAGTAAAAACAAATCAGTTTCAGTAGGTACCGGCCGACTCGATTGATTTTGTAAGTATAAGGAATATAGGAGGTCTGCCATATGGCAAAATTAGATGGATTGGAATTTGAAGATATATGCGCAACAGTTTTAAAGGACAAGGGATTCAAAAAAGTAAGAGTGACAAAAGCAAGTGGAGATCAGGGCGTGGATATACTTGCAAATAAGGATGGAAAAAAATATGCAGTTCAGTGCAAATTATATTCAAGACCTGTGGGAAATAAAGCTGTACAGGAAGTATATGCTGGAATGAGTTATTACGATTGCGATGCGGCAATTGTAATGACAAATTCAACATTTACAAAAAGTGCAATAGATTTGGCAGAGAGTACAGGAGTTGAACTGTGGGAAGATATGCCAATTAAGCCGGTAATGAGATATCCTTTTATTTTTGCACTCATCTCGGTTGCCGTGCTTACTGTGTTGTGGTTTACGTTTGGAAAAAACAATGTGAGTCTGTTTTTGAAAATTGCCTTTGTTATTGCAGTGATAAATGGAGTATGGTATCTGATTGCCATGCCAATCAGAAAACTGGCAGAGAAAATAAAAAATAAAAAAGATGATGAGAAAATAGATAGAGATGAATATGGAGAGGACGAATACGAAGAAGGCGAAAAGACAAGGGGAACATATTTGGGCAAAAAAGCAGATGGAAACAGATTTGGAACAGAAGATGACAAATTTGACCGAAAGAGTATTCTCTCGGATATAGATAGCAACAGTGAATTTTATTTTGATTTGATAAAGTGGTCCGAAAAGCAGATAGATGAGTACATTAAGGCAGAGGAAGAATACGCATCTGCAGAAGACGCACGATTTTTTATCGCGGTAAAAGGTATAGTTTCTAAGCGAAGAGTGTTTTACAGAGCAATTTATGATGAGAGTAATGAGACGATAGAACTGTATTACTATTCGAAAGAAGGTGTAAATGAAATAGTAACCTGCGTCAGCGTTGAAGCGAAAAATATAATAACGGAAGAGGATGAATTGTATATTGCAAAAGAAGGGTCCGTTATCAGTTATATACAGTCTTTCGAGGAAATGTGTGATGAATTATTAAAGGAAAATGTTATTTTTTATAATTAAAAAAATCAATGTTATTTTTAGGAGTTTATGATATAATTAAAATAGATTTTTATGAATGGAAATATATTAGTGTGAAAAGTATTATAACCTATTAGATAATAAAAGGAGAGATTGACGTGGAAGAAAAAATGGCGTATATCTTTGGAGATTATCTTGTAGAATTCGTTAAAGACGGAGAAAAACTTAATGGTGAGGCGGTTCTCACAGGGGAGACGACACCTGCAGGCAAGGTGTGTTGTCATTTTTATAATCATAATAATCCGGAAGATACGAGTCATAAGAAGGATGATTCACTCCATATAGACATATTAAGAGTTCAGGCGGGACATGATAAGAAGGGTCTTGGTACTTTCCTTGTCAAGAAGGTGCTTGAGTATGCTGAAAAATACAAAGTTAAGCACGTTACGACAACCCCGTCACCAACAGGAAGAATTACGATGGCGACTCTCAGAAGATTTTATCTGAAGTTTAAGTATCAGTCGGGATTTCTTCCTAAAAAGATAGAGTTCGTTGATGAAGATTACCTTATGGCTGATGTTTTGGAAGAAGTAGGTAACTCAAAAGGCAACGATTCTCTTGACAGAATTGTTGGAGATACTTCTTCTAATAAGCAGAACAGTGAAGGAGCTGTAAATAATTCATCGAGCAATATAGATAAGAGCAACAAGGCTTCGAAAGCCAGCAAGGTTGCATATTTGACTGTGGTACATTTTTTGGATGAGCATTTAAAATCAAAGAATGATATTTTACAAATTGGTGCTTCGGGTGCCAGTGTTTACGGTATATATCTTGCGAGAAAAGGACACCATGTAACGGTAATAGAACCAAAGAGAGATGAGACAGAAAAACTTGCAGAAACAGCACAGGGTATTGACAGACTGACAGTAATAAATCAGCCGTATGCGGTTTTGTATGATGTGGAGGATGAGTGTAAGGATGCAGTTCTTTGCTTTGGACCTATGTACTCTACATTGTCTCTTGAAGAAAAAGAAGAGATAATCAGGGAGAGTTACAGAATCTGTAAGCCGGGAGGAACTATTTTCATTTCCTTTATGTCTAACGATATGATGGTTATTGAGAATACATTTAATTCAGATTATGACTTTATGATTGGACCGAGATTTGACAAGATTACTCTCAAAGCAGTCAGCAGAAAGATGAGAATTCTTACATTTGAAGAGATTGATGCACTTTTCAAAATGTGTGAGATCAGGTATACCGAACGTTTTGCGGCAGAAGGTGTTGCAATGCTTATCAGAGACAAGATGGAAGACATGAACGAGAAGCAGTTTAACAGATGGCTCAATTATCACTATATCATTTGTAAGAAAGACGAACTTATGGGTTGCTCTAATCATGTTGTTTATGTAATAAATAAGCCTGAGGAGACCTCGGAAACTGACTCTAAGGAGGAAAACGCAGATTCTGCAAAGGATACTGATAATGAGGAAGAAAACAGCGTAACATCAAAGATCCGAAATGCCCAGGACATTATTTCTGAATTACATAAGAGAAGAATGGAAAGGGAAGCAGCTGAGGCAAGAGAAGCTGCGCAGGTAGATGCGACTGCTGATGAGGGAGAAACAACCCAATCAGATACAACTCCTGATGCGTGAGGGGTAGTCCGGACAGAATAAACTTTACAATTTGATATATTTAATTTATACTCATAATGATAATCTTCAGGGCAGGGTGAGATTCCCTACCGGCGGTAAAGCCCGCGAGCAGTTTTGCATGATTCGGTGAGCTTTTGCAATTCCGAAGCCGACAGTTGCGTTAGCACAGGATTACATATCCTGACAGTCTGGATGAGAGAAGATAGATGTAGAGTTACTACATATTTTTTGTGTAATACGCCCTGAGATTTTATCTCAGGGCTTCTTTTATGAATGGAGATTTTTATGAACAAAGAAGATTATATGAGAATGGCTCTTGACCTTGCATTAAAAGCAGAAGGCCATACGTCACCTAATCCAATGGTAGGTTGTGTGGTGGTCAGAGACGGAGAAATCCTCACAACCGGATATCATCATCGCTGTGGCATGTTTCATGCAGAGCGTGAGGCGCTCACTTCATTTGAAGGTGATGTTACGGGAGCAGATATGTACGTCACATTAGAACCATGCTGCCATCATGGAAAGACTCCGCCATGTACAGATATTATCATTGAGCGTGGAATAAAGAGAGTGTTTGTCGGAAGTATGGATAACAACCCAAAAGTTGCAGGAAATGGTGTAAGAATTCTTGAGGAGCATGGAATCGAAGTTGAAACAGGAATTCTTAAAGATGAATGTGACAGGGCAAATGAAGTTTTTTTCTATGGAATGGCTTATAAGAAACCCTTTGTTGCAATGAAATACGCAATGACAATTGATGGCAAGATTGCCTGTGAAAACGGAGATTCAAAATGGGTATCCTGTGACGAATCAAGAATTCATGTGCAGGAACTTAGAAAAAGATACAGGGGAATAATGGCAGGGATAGGAACAGTACTTGCAGATGATCCTTTACTGACAGTGAGAATTGAGGGTGAACAGGAATACCACACAAGAATAATATGTGACAGTAACCTTAGAATTCCACTTGAGTCAAATATAGTCAAAACTGCAAAAGAGGCAGAGACGATAATTGCCTGCAAAGGCAGTTTAAAAGAACAGCATGACATGGCAGAAAAAATACAGAAACTTACAGATGAAGGAGTTGACATTATCTTCACAAAAGAGGATGAATGTGGCCACATAGATTTGAATATGCTGATGGAAGAACTCTATAAGAGAGGTGTTGACGGAATACTTCTTGAGGGAGGTGGAACGCTCAATTCTTCTATGTTACAGTCAGGACTTGTTGCAAAAGCATATATTTATATTGCACCAAAACTCGTAGGAGGAAGTGATGCAAAAAGTCCTGTGGAAGGAAAAGGCATTATGTATATGAAAGATGCCCTCGAACTTCATGAAATGTCAATTGAAACAAAGGGAAGTGATATACTTGTTACGGGGTATCTTTAAAAGTATACATTTTGAAACTAAGAAAGGTGGAATGGTGATGTTTACGGGTATCATTGAAGAGACAGGTACCGTGCAGAATATAAAGAAGAATCATGTATCTGCAGTGCTGACGATACAATGTTCAAAAGTTCTGGAGAATACAGCGATTGGTGACAGCATTGCTGTAAATGGAGTGTGCCTTACAGTCACATCCATGGGAAGTAATTATTTTACTGCAGATGTGATGGCGGAGACGGCTAACAGAAGTTCCCTTGGCAAATTGACGGGGGGGAGCACTGTTAATTTAGAGAGGGCTATGGCTGCTAACGGCAGGTTTGGCGGACATATAGTGTCGGGGCACATTGACTCAGTCGGATATATCACTGATATTGTTCAGGATGAAAATGCAGTGTGGTATACAATAACAGTTGATAAAAAACTGACAAGATATATTGTGGAGAAAGGTTCAGTAACACTTGATGGAATCAGTCTTACGGTTGCAAGTGTTGATGAGGACAGCTTTAAAGTCTCTACAATTCCTCATACCAGACTGGTGACAAATCTTAAAGGTAAACAGACCGGTGATATGATTAATGTCGAATGCGACATGCTTGGTAAATATGTTGAAAAACTTTTACAGTTTAATAATACAAATGATGAAAAACATGAAAGCAAAATTACAATGGATTTTTTGAGAGAAAATGGATTTTAGGAGGTAAGTATGGCTAAAGAAATTGGTACAATTGAAGATGCACTCAAAGATTTGAGAGAGGGCAAAGTTATACTTGTAATTGATGATCCCGACAGAGAAAACGAAGGTGATTTAATCTGTGCAGCAGAGTTTGCAACAACTGAAAATGTTAATATGATGGCAAGCAAAGCCAAAGGTCTTATCTGCATGCCTATGAGTGGAAAACTGTGTGAAGACCTGGGACTAGAGCAGATGGTTCCTGTAAATACAGATAATCATGGAACTGCATTTACAGTTTCAATTGATCACGTTGATACAACAACCGGTATCTCGGCTGTAGAACGTTCTCTCACAGCAATGAAAGCTGTTGAGGACGGTGCAAAGCCTGAAGATTTCAGAAGACCTGGACATATGTTTCCGCTTCGCGCAAAAGAGGGTGGAGTTCTTGTAAGAAACGGTCATACAGAGGCGACAGTTGATCTTGTTAGACTTGCAGGTCTTAAAGAGTGTGGTCTTTGTTGTGAAATTATGAAAGATGATGGAACAATGATGAGAAAGACAGAGCTTCTTGAATTTGCAGAAGAAGAGAATCTCACAGTTGTTACTATCGCAGATTTGGTTCAGTACAGAATGAATCATGAGAGCATTATAAAAAAAGAAGCTGAGGCAAATATGCCAACAAAATACGGTGAATTCAAAATCATCGGATATAAGAATCTTATCAATGGAGAACATCATGTGGCACTTACAATGGGAGATGTTGCTGATGGTGAGCCGGTACTTTGCCGTGTTCATTCGGAATGTCTTACAGGTGATGTTTTCGGATCAAAGAGATGTGACTGTGGAGAACAGCTTGACAGTGCTATGAAGCTTATAGCTGAAGAAGGAAGAGGAGTTCTTCTTTATCTGAGACAGGAAGGTAGAGGTATAGGCCTTCTTAATAAATTGAAAGCATATGAACTTCAGGAACAGGGTCTTGATACAGTAGAGGCTAATATCAAACTGGGATTCCCTGCAGATATGCGAGAGTATGGTGTGGGTGCACAGATACTTGCAGATATAGGTGCAAAGCAGCTTAAGCTTATTACAAATAATCCAACAAAAATAACAGGGCTGTCTGGATACGGAATTTCCATTGTGGACAGAGTTCCATTGCAGATAGCGCCTCAGAAACATGATTATTTCTATTTGAAAACAAAACAGCTTAAAATGAATCATATGACAGATTATGAATTGTAATTAATGGTTCATAGAATGAACATTTTAAGATGATAATATCAGAGAAGCAAAAATACAATTAATAAAAAAGATATTTTAGATAATTAATACAATTAATAAGGTTTAAGAAAGGCGAAAAGAAAATGAGAGTATTAGAAGGAAATGTAGTAGCAAGTGATATTAAAGTAGGAATTGTAGCAGCAAGATTTAATGAATTTATTGTTTCAAAGCTTATCGGAGGAGCAAAGGATGCGCTCGTGAGACACGGACTCAGTGATGAAGATATTGATCTTGCATGGGTTCCGGGAGCATTTGAGATTCCAATGATTGCAAAGAAGATGGCACAGTCCGGTAAGTATGATGCAATTGTTTGTGTTGGAGCAGTTATTAAGGGATCAACAAGTCATTATGATTTTGTATGCGCAGAGGTTAGCAAGGGAATTGCTCAGGTTGGAATGGAAACAGGTGTGCCTACAATGTTTGGTGTTATTACAACAGACAATATTGAGCAGGCTATTGAGAGAGCCGGAACAAAAGCAGGAAACAAAGGTTACGATGCTGCATGTGGAGCAATCGAGATGGTAAATCTTATCAAATCAATCAATAATTAAGACAGTGTAGTATTTTTGTACTAAAAATGGTATACTAGAGAGTAAATTAATTGTAAAGGAGAGGATTGTATGACTAAGGATCAGATGATAGATGACCTCATTGCTGTTCTTGACGGAACAATGGCAGAAGGCGCAGGTCACGTAAATATCAAAGTTGATGAAGAAGGTAACATAGAAAAAGATGTAAAGACAATGGGTTGCCCGGACAACTCTTCAAACCCCATGGCTTGTCAGATACCAACGATATTTTTGAAAGGAGACGACGAGTTCGGGTTATAAAAGATATGGCAGTTTTAAAAAATCCAAAGAGAATTGTAGTTAAAGTTGGAACATCAACATTAACACACAGTACAGGAAAAACAAATATTAGAAGTATGAGAAATCTTGTCAGAGTTCTCTCAGATATAGTTAATTCAGGTATTGAAGTTGCACTTGTAACATCAGGAGCAATCGGAGTAGGAGTTGGAAAGTTAGGACTTTCAGAGCGCCCAAACGATACAGAAGGACGTCAGGCAGCAGCTACTATCGGGCAGTGTGAGCTTATGTTTATGTATGACAAGATGTTCGGTGAGTATGGTCACGTTGTTGGTCAGTTCCTCATTACAAAGAGAGATGTTGAGAATCCTGATTGTAAGAAGAATCTTATCAATGCATTTGATAAGACGTTTGAATATGGTGCAATTCCAATTATCAATGAGAATGATTCCATAGCTATCGATGAGATTGTATATGGCGATAACGATAATCTTTCAGCAATAGTTGCAAAGCTGATTAATGCTGATGCATTACTTATTTTGACAGATCAGGACGGACTTTACACAGCAAATCCAAGCACTGACGAAGATGCACAGCTGATTCCTGTTGTGAAAGAGATTACAGAGGACTTGTTCAAACTTGCAGGCGGAAAAGGTTCTGCCCTTGGTACAGGTGGTATGGTTACAAAGCTTATGGCTGCACAGGTAACTACTGCAGTAGGTATTGATACTATCATCATGAATGGAGCAGATCCTGAGAATATTTACAGAGTTTTGGAAGGAAGACAGGTTGGAACTTTCTTTGTTGCTAACAAGGAGGATTAGATGGGAATTCACGAGATTATGATAGAGATGGGACAGAAAGCAAAAGAAGCTGAGAGAGTGCTTTCTGTTGCGACTACAGAAGAAAAGAACAAAGCATTGCAGTGTATCGCGGATGCGATTATTGCAGGAACTGATGAGATTATAGAGGCGAATACCATTGACATTGAAAATGGTAAGAACAATGGCATGTCAGTTTCGCTTCAGGACAGATTAAAATTAGATGCAGATCGAATAAAAGGATTGGCAAAGGGAGTGACAGATGTTGCAGCTCTCGATGATCCTGTTGGAAGAATACTAAGTGAGACCACAAGACCTAACGGATTAGTTATCAAAAAGGTTAGCGTACCACTTGGTGTAATTGGTGTTATTTATGAGGCAAGACCAAATGTTACATCTGATGCGGCTGCACTTTGTCTGAAGTCAGGAAATACAGTTATTCTTCGTGGAGGAAAGGAAGCAATCAACTCAAATAAAGTCATTGCTTCAATAATGAGAAAAGCAGTTGCTGAGGCAGGTTTCCCTGAAGATGTTATTCAGCTTGTTCAGGATACTTCAAGAGACAGCGCAAATGAACTTATGCAGCTCTCAGGATATGTTGACGTGCTGATTCCAAGAGGTGGAGCAGGTCTTATTCAGGCAGTTGTCAAGAATTCTACAGTGCCTGTAATTGAGACAGGTGTTGGTAATTGTCATGTTTATATTGACAAGGACGCCGATATTGCAAAGGCAGTAGAGATTGCATTCAATGCAAAGACATCAAGGCCATCAGTATGTAATGCTGCTGAGACACTCATTCTTCATAAGGATATTGCCAAAGAAGCATTGGTTGCTATTAAGGCGAAAATGGATGAAAAGAATGTTCAGTTCTACGGTGATGACCGTGCAAGAGATATTATGGACATGGAAGTTGCCGGTGAGAGCGATTGGGCAAATGAATATCTTGATTACAAGATGGCAGTTAAGATTGTGGATAGCGTGGAAGATGCAATTGCACATATTTACAAATATTCAACAGGTCACAGTGAGTGTATAGTTACAGAGAATATGAAAACTGCAGAATTATTTATGAACAGAATTGATGCAGCTGCTGTATATGTAAATGCAAGTACAAGATTCACTGATGGCGGTGAGTTTGGATTTGGTGCAGAAATTGGTATTTCTACACAGAAGATGCATGCAAGAGGTCCTGTCGGACTTCCTGAATTGCAGTCATTCAAGTACAAGATTTATGGTGACGGACAGATTAGATAACTGTAGTAAAACTGTAATTTAAATATGACCGTTATAGAAAGGGAGATAGTTATGGAAGAGAACAAGAAGCTTGTCTTTATAATTAACCCAAAAGCAGGACAAAAGAAACGAGAAGAAGTATTACCGGATATAATAAATGTCTTCTATGAGTACGGTTATGATACTGAGATTCATTTTACACGTTTTCAGGGCGATGCTACCAAGATGGTGGGAAAGCACTGTAGAAAATGTGATTTGATTGTGTGCATGGGTGGCGATGGAACGCTCAATGAAGTTATTGAAGGAATCATCGAATCGGGAGTTGGTGCACCTCTTGGATATATTCCGGCAGGCTCGACAAATGATTTTGCAGCCAGTCTCCAGCTTTCAAGTGTTCCGGTTACAGCGGCAAAGAATATTGTTAACGGCACACCAAAATATATCGATATCGGAAGATTTAATGAGAGATATTTTGTGTATACTGCGTCAACCGGAATATTTACAAGAACTTCATATGAAACACCTCAAAATGCAAAAAATATATTAGGACACTTTGCCTATATCTTAGAGGGGGCAAAGGATTTGACAAATATAAAACCACTTAGACTTGATATTGAATATGATGGAAAAAGAATAAAGGATGACTTTATTTTTGCCGCAATATGTAATTCCACATCGATTGGTGGAGTTATGACGATAGATAAACAGAGAGTTGATTTCACGGATGGTTTGTTTGAAATGTTGTTGATTAAGTTTCCGAGAGATTTGATAGAATTGGGAACGCTTATCAACAAATTGCAGACGCAGACCTATGGAGAAGGAGTGGAACTTATACCGATTTCAAATGCTGTTATCAAAGATAATGTAGCAAATGACTGGTCTCTTGATGGGGAAAAAGAGAGTGGGCGAAGAGAGACGGTATTTGAAGTGTTTAAACACGCTGTTTATTTTATTTATTGATTTTTTGACACTATTGGTGAGGCAGGATAGGAGAGTAGATGGTAAAAACTAAGGGAGATTTTAACACTTTAAGAGAACAGTATAGAGATAAAGTAATAAAGAATGATGCAGTTGACGGCAAGTTCTTTTATGAATTTGGAGTAAAGAGAGGACTCAGAGATCAGAATGGAAAAGGTGTTGTAACAGGGCTTACAAATATTTCCAGAATTGAGTCTGCAAAGATAGTTGATGGTGAGTCTGTACCTTGTGAGGGAAGATTGTTTTACAGAGGTTATGATATCCACAATCTTATTGACGGATTTATTGACGATGACAGATTTGGTTTTGAAGAGACAGCTTATCTGTTGTTGTTCGGAGAACTTCCAAACAAGGAGCAGTTAGCAGATTTTTCAAAAACTATTGCGCATTCAAGAAAGTTACCTAAGAATTTTGTCAGGGATGTTGTTATGAAAGCACCTAGTGAGGATATTATGAATGCCATAACAAAGAGTGTTCTTACTTTGGCGTCTTACGATTCTGACTGTGCAGATACATCCATAGAAAATGTTATCAGACAGAGTATTATGCTGATTGGTATTTTTCCAATGATTGCTGTTTATGCATATCATGCTTACAACCATTATGAGAGAAATAAGAGTTTGTATATTCACAGACCTGATCCGGAAAAGTCAGCTGCAGAGAATCTTTTGAGAATGCTTCGTCCTGATAAAAATTATACGGATCTTGAGGCAAAAGTTCTTGATATAGCACTCATTCTTCATATGGAGCATGGTGGTGGAAATAATTCGACATTTACCACAAGAGTTGTTACTTCTTCCGGTTCTGATACATATTCTGTTGTCGCGGCAGCTCTTTCTTCTTTGAAAGGACCAAAACACGGTGGCGCCAATATCAAAGTTGTTAAGATGATTGCTGATATCAAAAAGAATGTAAATGATATAACAGATGAGAATGAAGTGAAAGAGTACCTTAGAAAGATACTTCACAAAGAAGCTTTTGATAATAAAGGTTTAATATATGGTATGGGACATGCGGTTTACTCGATTTCAGACCCAAGAGCAGAAGTGTTTAAGGGGTTTGTTGAGAAACTTGCAATTGAAAAGAAGAGAGAAAAAGATTTTGCACTTTATAGCATGATTGAGAGATTGGGACCTGAGGTTATTGCAGAAGAGAGACATATCTACAAGGGTGTTAGTGCAAATGTTGATTTCTACAGTGGTTTGGTTTACGGAATGCTTGATATTCCACCGGAACTTTACACACCTATATTTGCCATTGCAAGAATTGTTGGTTGGAGTGCTCACAGACTAGAAGAGCTTGTTAATATGGATAAGATTATGAGACCTGCATACGTGAGTATGTGTGAGGAACGTCATTACGTCGACATTGATGAAAGATAAGGTAATTTATTAAATAATGTTGTTACATTTTATGAAAAGAGCCGAAGGGCTCTTTTCGTAATTTGCAGGGCTATTTGCGAATTGTATTTATAGTTGATTTTGGAGGAATTATGAAACTTACTGAAAATGATGTGAGGAAGATTGAAGAAGAAATTAAACATAGGAAACTCGTTGTGAGACCGGAAGCACTTGAGGCTGTAAAGGAAGCCAGAGCTCATGGTGATTTGAGTGAAAACTTTGAGTACCATGCAGCTAAAAGAGACAAGAATAAAAATGAGAGCCGTATACGTTATCTTGAGAGAATACTAAAAACTGCAGAAGTTATCTCAGATGATTCAAAGGATGATGAGGTAGGTATAGACAATACAGTGGAAATATATTTTGAAGATGATGATGAAACAGAAACTTACAAGCTCGTCACTACTATGAGGGGGGATTCTTTGGCAGGCAGAATCAGTACAGAGTCACCTATAGGCAAAGCCATTATGGGACATAAGGCTGGAGAACGAGTAGAAGTCAAAGTGAACGATAACGTTAGCTACTATGTGGTAATTAAATCTATTAAAAATACTACTGATGAAGCCAGCGATGAAATAAGAAAATACTAAGGAGAAAGAGTTGACTAAGATGCAATGTGTCGACTTTGTTTTTCTTGAGATGAATAAAGAATCCACAATTACGAGATGTTTAGACTCGAATTGTGGATTCTTTCTGTTATATATATACTGATATATATACTGTTATATATATATTGTTATATGTTTTATTTGCAGAATAAATTTTATTTTAGTGATGGAAGAGTCTCAAACCTGTGAAGCTCATTACCATTCCGTATTTGTTACATGCGTCGATAACGTCCTGATCACGGATAGAACCACCCGGCTGTGCAACATACTTAACGCCGCTCTTTGCAGCTCTCTCAATGTTATCACTGAATGGGAAGAATGCGTCAGAACCAAGAGTGATTCCTTCAGCCTGCGCAAGCCAAGCCTGCTTCTCTTCTTTTGTGAATACTTCTGGCTTCTCTGTAAATACTCTCTCCCAAGCACCGTCTGCTAAAACGTCCATGTACTCTTCACCGATATAAAGATCGATAGCGTTATCTCTTTCAGCTCTCTTCATATCATCTCTGAATGGAAGATTTAATACCTTTGGACACTGACGAAGTAACCAGTTGTCAGCTTTCTGTCCTGCAAGTCTTACGCAGTGGATTCTTGACTGCTGTCCGGCACCAACACCGATTGCCTGCCCGTTTTTAACGAAACATACTGAGTTAGACTGTGTATATTTAAGAGTAATCATTGAGATTGCCATATCAATCTTAGCCTGCTTTGAAAGTTCTTTGTTTTCTGTTACAACATTTGCGAAGAAATCATCATCAATGTTGAGTTCGTTACGTCCCTGCTCGAAAGTGATACCAAAAACTTCTTTTCTTTCAAGAGCCGTTGGAACATAGTTAGGATCAATCTGAATGATTGCGTAAGCACCTTTCTTTTTCTCCTTTAAGATTTCAAGAGCTTCAGGCTCATATCCAGGAGCAATAATTCCGTCAGAGAACTCTCTCTTGATAACCTTAGCTGTTGATACGTCACAAACATCAGAAAGTGCGATGAAGTCACCGTATGAAGACATTCTGTCAGCACCTCTTGCTCTTGAGTATGCGCAAGCAAGTGGAGATAACTCTCCAAGATCGTCAACCCAGTAAATCTTTGCTTCAACTTCGCTAAGTGGAAGACCTACAGCAGCACCTGCAGGAGAAACATGCTTGAAAGAAGTTGCTGCAGGAAGACCAGTTGCCTGCTTTAACTCTTTAACTAACTGCCATCCGTTGAAAGCATCAAGGAAGTTGATATATCCAGGCTTTCCGTTTAAAACTTCGATAGGAAGTTCGCCGTCTTCCATAAAAATTCTTGAAGGCTTCTGATTTGGATTACAACCATATTTTAATTCTAATTCTTTCATTTCTATAAATCCTTTCCGATAAATATATTTCATAGTGTATACTTTATGAAAGCATCTGTAATTCACATTTCTAAAGTATAAGTTTTGAAATTATTTGTTTTTGTTGATGATTTTTGTTTCATATGTTCCTGTTGCGATGTCGATGTATCTTACGAATAATGAAACTTTGTTGTCTTCGTTGAGACTTGTCCAAAGCATTTCTGTAAATTTATTCATATCATCATCGATAGCAACGAGCTTTGGCTCTCCTTCAAAACTTGGGAGTGGATTGCCGTCATGCATATATGTGTGAATGAAATGTCCTTCACCTGCAACCGGATTAGAGTATGCAAAAGTGTATCTGTTGCATGCATCAGGGTTTCCATTGTTGCTCTTTAAGATAGACATTGAGTAGTTGTACTCACCATTCTCGATTTCCATAAGACCTGAAATTCTTGGTGTGTAGTTTGGACCGTCAGGCTCGAACTTTCTTGTTCTGAGAGATTCTTCAAATGTCTTACCTTCCTTCATTAAATCATAAACTGTGTCAGTCTGATCTCCGTTAGTAACTATTGTCTTATTGTCAAGAACTCTTACAGGAGCATAGATGATAAGACTTGGGTCAACTAACTTTGAAGGATCAAATGCCTGAGTACGAATACCCTCTCCGTCTTCAACAAAAACTCTGTTTCTGCTGTTTTCGCTTCTTCCCATAATGAAGTAAGCTGTTACTGCATACTTGCCATTTGGAGTTTTACCAATGACAATACCACGTCCTGGGTATGCGTTTTCTTTCAATTCGTTTTCAAGTGAAAGCATTTTCATAGTGTTTCTCCTTTTCTTAAAAATAATAAAACCACCTGGGTAACCTAGTGGTTGCCCAGGCGGTCGGCTATCTTTCTCATGTTTTGTACTCCCCGTGGGTGCTCCCACTTATCCGCCAGTTGTACAAAACCACTTTTAGAATATAATATTTCAGATAATATTTCAAGGTGTAAAAGTAAAAAAATGCTTATATGCAATTGTTTGAAATCGTAAACAAAAGTATAATATAACTTATAGGAAGAAATGCAAGCGACTGCGAAGCAGGCATTTGCATTTACACTATAAGTTAACGAGGGATACGAAGTATTCCGAGTTTATAAAAAAGTAATATGAAAAGTAGATATCAGCAGGAAAAGGAGAACTATAATGAGTTTTTTTGGAAATATTATTTGGTTTATCTTTGGAGGATTTTTGAGCGGCCTTTTATGGGCGGGAGCAGGAGTAGTTTGGTGTATTTCTATTATCGGAATCCCTTACGGAATTCAGTGCTTTAAGTTCGCGTTGATGTCATTTTGTCCATTTGGTAAGGAAGTGGAATATGGAGGAGGCGCAGTTTCTTTTATAGTAAATGTAATATGGTTCCTGTTTTTTGGAATATGGATGGCACTGGCACATTTCTTTATGGGATGTATTTTGTGTATGACTATAATTGGAATTCCATTTGGAATACAGTTTTTCAAAATTGCAAAATTATCACTTGCCCCGTTTGGAACAGTAATTGTATCTTGCATCTGATATACGCTCCGCGAGAGTTGCAGAAATGCACATATAAGGTAACTTTTGTTTCAGATTTGATTGTGTAAAAATGTGAAAGATAGAAGAGTAGAAAGTTTGGAGATTATTTATGAAAACTAGAGAGCAGGCAATCAAATATGGATTGTCTTTTGAAAATACATATATGGAAACTCCTTTTCGTGATACTAATTGGCAATTGATTAGAGTGAAAGGGAGCAAGAAGGCATTTTTGTGGATTTATGAAAAAGATGGTTATATCAATTTGAATGTAAAAGTTGATCCTGAGTGGAGGGATATGTGGCGACAAGCCTATGACGCCGTGATTCCCGGATATCATCAGAATAAAGAGCATTGGAATACTATTATTTTGGATGGCTCAATTCCGGACAAAGATATAAAGAGGATGGTAGCTGAGAGTTATGATATTATTACCGATACTCCAACAAAAAGAATTTATGAAGCAGTCAAAAAAATTCCGGCAGGAAAAGTTGCAACTTATGGATTGATTGCAGAACTTGCAGGAAATAGCAAGATGTCCCGTGCGGTAGGTAATGCACTTCACAATAATCCGGACCCTGTAAATATTCCATGTTTCAGAGTGGTTAATTCAAAGGGAGAACTTACCGGTAATTTTGCATTTGGTGAAGGCGTACAGGAAAAGCTTCTTAGAGCAGATGGGGTAGAAGTAGAAGATGGAAAAGTGGATTTGAGTAAATATTTGTGGGAAGTTACTGATTAATAAATTGGGCAATTGAACTATAGAGAAATTGATTAAATGTGTATCAGAGATTAAATGTGCATCAGATATGAGATGATGCCTAATTAGAGAAAATGCATGCTAAGTGGTGAGTAACAAAACAGTAGTTGGATGTTTTAGAAAGTGATGTATTATGAAATTAAGGAATGTATTGATAGTTGTAAAAGATATTGAACAGTCGAAAAAATTTTATCACGATCTTTTTGGTTTGGAAGTGGTTTTGGATAATGAGGGGAACGTTATTATGACTGAAGGTCTTGTACTTCAGCAAAAAGATATTTGGGAAAAGTTTTTAGAGAGGGAGGTTATTTCGGAAAGTAATTCCGGTGAATTGTATTTTGAAGAAAAAGATATCGAAAAGTTTGATTTGAAATTAAAAAAACTTTATCCTGATATTGTGTATGTGAATGAACTCATGGAACATAGTTGGGGACAGAAGGTTATCAGATTTTACGATTTTGATGGAAATCTCATAGAAGTTGGAACGCCAATGTGATAGAATTAGTTGACTGTGTAATTAGGAAAGGAAACTGGCTATGAAATTAGATGATATTTTAAAACTTATTCAGCAGTTGTTATCAATGTACAAAAGCGGAAAAGACAAAGAGAGAATAGAAGCAGTTCTCGAAAATATTTACAAGATGCTTATGGAAGATGCTGATAACAATGATGAAGTTATTGACTTTTTGGATTCAGTAATGTTTGATGTGGACTATCTTATCGAAAACAGAAAAGAAATAGTAGCCCAATCAGACGATGAAAAAGAAAACAAAAAGAGGAGAAGGAAAATGGTAGATATGTTTAGTGAGGAGTACTAAACATATCTACAAAGATTTATAAAGCGCTAATGTCAGATATATCTTTAAAACATATCAGGTTTTCATCAAGTGTGAGCGAACGGGTTTTGAAAGATATATCTGTGAGAATGCCGGTAACCTTGGTATAATCCGAACCAGTGTAATATGTTATGCTTAACAGTTCGCCAATAGATAAGTTCTTGAGCTTGAAATCTAACTCTTCTTTTACATCCTCGGATAAAATCTTTCTGGGGATATATTCTTTTTCAGCGTCATGTATGGCACGACCAAATCCGGTCAGCGCATCAAAGGGGATGAATATTTTTGCTCTGTCTGCATTGCTCATGCGTTGTGACCTCCTATCTGAGAATTACGTTGCCTGGTGGTGGCACAATCTAAAAGATTCATTCCTTTTAGAATGGCATTTTTTCCAAATCTGTGTTTGATTTCATTTACACTATGTTGAATGGAACGCTCTTTTTCAAGCATGGTAGTATCGTAAAATAAATCATATTGTTCAAAACTTTCGTCAAAAACTTTTCCAAATGTGATGGATATTCTCCTTATGGGCGTGGTTCTATCAACAGACTCGTTATATAGTTTGATGAAAGAATCAGTCAGTATACGGCATGAACTTGTCGGGGTAGACAACTTTTTGCTCTTGTTAAGGGATGGAAGAACGTAGTTGCTGTATCCTATGTGAAGAAATATGTTGTCTGTGATTAAATGTTTGTCCACTAAATCAAGACATAATAAATCAACCATCTCTTTGAGAATGATGGATGCTTCTTCGAATTTGTAGTCTCTCATAAGAACCTGGCCGCTGGAAAGTGAGTGGGAAGAGCATTCGTAAGCTTTGATTCTTGAAATGGTAGTGGGCTCTTTTCCCCAGGCGTGATCTATGAGATAAGATGCGTTTATACCGAAAGTCTTATAGAGAAGTTCGGTGTCAGTGTGGGCAAGTTCCACCATAGTAGTTATGCCAAGACTTGCAAGCCTATTGGATATTCCGTTTCCTATCTGCCAAAAGTCAGTGAGAGGTTTGTGGTGCCAAAGACTCTTCTTATATAAATCTTCATCCAAAAAACTTATTCTGTCAGGAGAATGCTTGGCAGTTATATCAAGTGCTACTTTGGCAAGGTATATATTAGTCCCTATGCCACAGGCAGAAGGAATACCCGTTGTGGATAACACATCTGCCATAATTTTTGAGGCCAACTCCCTTGGTGTACATTTGTAAAGAGAAAGATACTCAGTTACATCCATAAAAGATTCATCTATGGAGTATACCTGAATGTCATCCTTACTAAGGTACTTGAGATACAACTTATATATCCTGGCTGAGTAATCAATATAAAGCTGCATACGCGGTTTGGCAACAACATAGTCAATGGAGTCCGGTATCTCAAAAATGCGGCAGCGGTTCTTAACGCCAAGGGCTTTCAGTGCCGGAGATACTGCAAGACATATAGTGCCTTTGGATCTGTCCGGATCGGCAACAACCAACTTGGCTGTAAGAGGATTAAGGCCACGCTCTACGCATTCAACTGAAGCATAAAATGACTTGAAGTCTATGCACATATAGTAGCGAACTAAATGCGTGGAACAGTCGGATGAAGATGAAGTTGAAATTGTGTCGTGCATACCTACCACCTCCTACTTAAGTTTGTAATTATATTATCGAACTGACGTTCGAAAAAGTCAAGAGGTAATTTTTGTATTTTGTAGGCTTTTTATAGGTACTTAAATGTAACTTAAATGTATTGGGGAAACGTACCTAATTGTGAGAGGAAGATATATAATGTAGTGATTGTGAAATTAATAAATTGTGATATTATATACAGGAGAAAAATAAAATTTTAGTTGTGGAAGTATCCCTTGGGTGCAATAATATGATAATAGAAATAGAATATTACAAAGGTGATGTAAAAATATCAGGAGCGAGAGTGTCTCTTAAAGAACTAGAAAGAGCGTTGAATGTGGCGAATAATACATATAGTGTAGAAAAGGACGATTTTGAAGTGGTATTGTGTAAACTGCTGAATTGGAAAATTGTGCAAACCGATGAAAAAGTAGATTATGTCTACGATCGTGATATCGAAAAATTGTATAAACCTTATAAATAAAGATAGGGGACAAAAAGGAGAAAATTTTAGTAATGATTAATAAATCAGAGAAAAGCAAAGAACTATATGAAATAATGTTAAAAAAAGGATATCCGGCAGGCTTTTGTGATGAGATAACAAAAAATCTTAATACGGATTTTACCGCAAGAAGAATGATAGGATATCTTATGCAATATGACAAATTGCCACTTGAAGAGGTTGCTGATGAGATGCTTGCCATACTCAGTGACAGAAACAGAATCATGGAGAAAAAAGAACTTGAGGCAGTGAATGCAAGATGGAATGAAATGATGAGATGATGATATGCTGTATGTTATATGCTATATGCTGCGTGGCAAATGCTGTGTGGTAAATGCTGTGTGGTAAATGCTGTGTGGTATGTGGTATATGGTATGTGGTCAGCGAGTCTTGAAAGAACAAAAAATTGGTAGTAAGGATAATAACGAAATAATAAATATAACTGGAGTTAATATGGAAATTTTAGACGTTGTTGATGAATACGGAGAACCAACGGGAGAGACTGTGGATAGGGAGAGTGCTCATGCAAAGGGAATTCGCCACAGAACATCACATGTTTGGGTTGTGAGAAAGAATAATGGAATATATGAACTACTTCTTCAAAAAAGAAGTGCTGATAAAGATGCATATCCTGGGTGCCTTGATGTTTCAAGTGCCGGGCATATTCCTGCCGGATGTGGGTACATTGAATCAGCCAGAAGAGAACTGAATGAAGAACTGGGAATAGACGCAGAAGATAAGGAGTTCATCGATTGTGGAATAAAGCCGTCAAGAGGAATCAGACGAAATATATTCCACGGCAAAGAATTTGTTGATAATCAGATTAGCAGAGTCTTTATCGTTTTCAAAGACGTTGAGGCAGAGGATATCGCATGCCAAAAAGAAGAGTTAGAGAGTGTGGAGTGGATGACACTTGATGCGTGTATGAAAATGGTTGAAAGAAACAGCCGTCCCAATTGCCTTGATATGCATGAACTAAAAATTATAGAAGAGAAATTAAGCGAATTAGCGAAAGATGCATTTTGAAGTAATGTCATCATTATTACGGAGCCAAGATGATTGTTGGAAATGTAAGAAGAAATTGTCAAAATCGTCTGTAGAAGAAATATGGGCAATACAGATGAAAAAGAAGAAAAAGCCAAAATCGTCTGTAGAAGAAATATGGGCGATACAGATGAAAAAGAAGAAAAAGCCAAAATCGTCTGTAGAAGAGCTATGGGCAATACAGACGAAAAAGAAGAAATTGTCAAAATTGTCTGTAGAAGAAATATGAGCGATACAGATGAAAAAGAAGAAAAAGCAAAAATCGTCTGTAGAAGAAATATGGGCAATACAGACGAAAAAGAAGAAAAAGCAAAAATCATCTGTAGAAGAAATATGGGCGATACAGACGAAAAAGAAGAAAAAGCAAAAATCATCTGTAGAAGAGCTATGGGCGATACAGACGAAAAAGAAGAAAAAGCAAAAATCATCTGTAGAAGAGCTATGGGCAATACAGATGAAAAAGAAGAAAAAGCAAAAATCGTCTGTAATATGATAAGCTCAGGAGTGATATGACATGTTCCAACGTATATACGTTATGAAAATGAAAGGATAAGTATAAACAGCAACGATAAACAACAATTATAAATAACAAGGAGAAAATAATGGGAAAGTTTGATGGAATTTTAATGTGCACAGATTGTGATGGTACACTTACGGACAAAGACGGACATTTATCAGATGCAAATGCTGAGGCAATCAGATATTTTCAGAGTGAGGGTGGAAGGTTTACCCTGGCTACCGGAAGATTTCCTGAACATCTCAATAAATATGCAGACAAATTAAAAATAAACGCACCGGTTATTTCACTTAACGGGGTTCTGATTTTTGATATAGAGAAAAATGAAGTTTTAAAAACAGCTACGATGAAAACTGAAAAAGCTCTTAAAGTTGTGGAGTATCTGAATAACAACTGGCCGGGAATTTGGGAGTATTGGATTAATTATACTGATGAGACTTCAGGCTGTTATAAACCAATGGAAGATATTTTTAAATATGAAACTATTAAAGTTAGTGATGCGTGCAAGGAACAAATTGATTCTATGGAAGGAAACAAAGAAACAAGACCGCAATTTGCTGTGATGAGTGATAATCTTCCGGAGGCTATGGCGAAGATGGTTTTTGTTATGCCTGAGGATATGCTTCCGGCAGTGAGAAAAGATCTTCGTGAAAAGTTTGGGGGTGAATTCAATTTTGCGGCAAGTTGGGCAAACGGACTTGAAATGCAGGACATTGAAAGTGGAAAAGGAATGGCTGTTGAATTCTTGAAGGACTATTTTGAAGATGTAACAACCAGTGTATGTGTAGGGGATTATGATAACGATATTTCGATGCTTGAAATTGCGGATATTAGTTATGCAGTTGATAATGCCACAGATGAGGTGAAAGAAATATCAAAAAGAATAGCGGTGAAAAATGATGAAGATGCGATTGCGTGGATTATAAAAGAGTTAGAAACTAAGGGGCTGGCCTGATGGTCGGTCCCTTAAATTTTTTTGTAATATATTATGGCTTTTCGAATAGTATGTACAAAGAAATAAAAGGACAAAGATTGAGGGAATATATAGAAAGAAGAACTTTAGAGATGGCAAAGTATACTGTGAACAACAATTCTACAGTAAGAGCTACGGCTAAATATTTTGGCGTGAGTAAGAGTACAGCTCATCAGGATTTGAGCGTCAGGATATATGCACTTAATCCGGTGCTGGCAGCAGAAGTTAGAAAAGTATTGGACAAAAATAAGGCGGAACGACATATAAGAGGAGGAATGGCTACAAAGACAAAATATGAAACTGAACAAAAAATGCGGAAGAAAAGCACAGATTTCCACTTGGCTCGTCGTGGATAACAAAAAACCGCATCTTTCGATGCGGTGTTACTTTCGGGGGACCTAGTGGGAATCTCACCCACTAGGTTGAGTATGAAAAACTTAAAATCCGATATTTGTATATCGGATACAAACTATGCTGTACTATCGGCTAAATAGTACACTATTATAGTAATCAACAAATGTGAATAAAATGTGAACAAAACAAAGATTTTATGGAAAAATTTTGAGAAGCGATTTTGAAACCTGAAAAAGCCCATAAAATAAGGGAAAATCAGGAAAAATAATTGGTAAAATTTCAAGAAAATTTTTGACGAATCGGTAAATTTATTTATTGACTTTAATTTTATACACAAATTGTATATAATAAGAAAAGTACAAAATTTTTGGGAGGAATATCGATGTTTTTTAATACAGATATTGGAATAGATTTGGGAACAGCAAGTATTCTTGTGTATATAGAAGGAAAAGGAGTAGTGTTGAAGGAGCCTTCAGTTGTGGCATTTGACAGAGACACTAACAAGATAAAAGCCATTGGTGAAGAGGCCAGACTTATGATAGGAAGAACACCGGGCAATATTGTGGCAGTAAGACCACTCAGACAGGGAGTTATATCAGACTATACTATTACAGAACAGATGATAAAATATTTCATCCAGAAATCGATTGGCCGTCGTTCTTATAAGAAGCCTAGAATCAGTGTATGTGTACCAAGCGGTGCTACTGAAGTTGAGACAAAGGCTGTAGAGGATGCTTCATATCAGGCCGGAGCAAGAGAAGTTATTATTGTTGAGGAACCTCTTGCAGCAGCCATAGGTTCGGGAATCGATATTATGAAGCCTTGCGGAAACATGATAGTTGATATAGGTGGTGGTACAACAGACATTGCCGTTATATCTCTTGGAGGAATTGTAGTAAGTAATTCTGTTAAACTTGCAGGAGATGATTTTGATGAGGCTATTGTCAAATATATGAGGAAGAAGCATAACCTTCTTATTGGAGACAGAACTGCCGAAGAAATAAAGGTAAATATTGGAACATGTTTCAAAAAATCAGAGAGCAAGTCTATGGAAGTGAGGGGAAGAAATCTCGTTACAGGACTTCCAAAGGTTGTAAATGTTACATCTGAAGAAACTGAGGAAGCACTCAGGGAGGTTACAGCGCAGATTATTGATGCAATTCATCAGGTGCTTGAGGAGACACCTCCTGAATTGTCGGCAGATATTGCAGTCAGAGGTATTGTTCTTACAGGAGGCGGAAGTCTCTTAAGAGGACTTGAGGAACTGATTGAGGCAAAGACAGGAATCAACACTATGACTTCTGAAGATCCAATGACTTCCGTTGCCATAGGTACTGGAAAATATCTCAAGTTCTTTGATGAACAAAACAGTGATAAGTAATAGAAAAGACATATGAAAATATAAAGGAAATATATGAAACTAGAAGGTTATGTTGAAAGAATACTGTATGCGAACGAGAACAACGGATATACAGTTCTGGAATTAGCATACGACAATAAAACCATGACATGTACAGGTTACTTCCAACTCATAAGCGAGGGTGAGTACATAGAGGTTGAGGGCAAAGAGGTAAATCATCCGATTTATGGTAAGCAGATGGTTGTTGACAGATATGAGGTCAAGCAGCCAAGTGATGTATTGTCCATAACCAGATATTTAGGCTCGGGAGCGATAAAGGGGCTGAAACTTATTCTGGCAGAGCGAATCGTAAAAGCATTTGGGGAAGAAACCTTCAGAATAATAGAAGAAGAGCCCGAAAGACTTGCGGAAGTCAGAGGCATAAGCATGAAGAAGGCTATTGCCATAAGCGAGCAGATAGTAGAAAAGAAAGATATGCGAGCAGCCATGATGTTTCTACAGCAGTATGGTATTTCCGTAGGGCTTACAGTAAAGATATACAATCGTTATGGGCAGGATGTATACAATATCCTGAAAAATAATCCGTATCAGATGGCTGATGATATTCCGGGAGTGGGATTCAAAGTTGCCGATGATATTGCAAAAAAGACAGGAATAGATGTCCATTCTTCCTTCAGAATAAAGAGTGGAATGGTTTATTCGCTTGCACAGGCGGCGATGCAGGGACACATATATCTTCCAAAGGAAGAACTGGTGAGAAGAACAATCTCCATATTAGAACTTCAAGAAATGTGGGAAGATATGGACGAATCATATAATTTTGATTTGCTTGATACCTACTTTTCGGATCTTATTATGGACGGAAAAGTTGTAGTAAAAGAAATAGAAGGTGTGTCGGTGGTATATTTATCGACATACTATTATACGGAATTGAATGTAGCAAGGATGCTTCATGATCTTAACCATACCCTCGTTACAGATGAAGAAACTACCAATCTCAAGATAGAAGCTATTCAGAGAAAGCAGGATATACATTTGGATGAGAGGCAGAGAGAGGCGGTAGTTGAAGCACAGTCAAACGGACTTCTTGTTATTACCGGAGGACCGGGTACAGGAAAGACCACGACTATCAACACTATAATAAGAATGTTTGCTGCCGACGGACTGACAATTAGTCTTGCGGCACCGACAGGAAGAGCGGCTAAGAGAATGTCCGAGGCGACAGGTTACGAAGCACAGACCATCCACAGACTGTTGGAACTTAGGGGAATCGCTGATGAACCCGGAGATGATGATGCCAGATTTGAGAGAAATGAAGAAAATCCACTGCTATCAGATGTTATTATCGTGGATGAGATGTCCATGGTTGATTTGTTTTTGATGCATTCACTTCTCAAAGCGATACCTGTTGGCTCAAGACTTATACTGGTTGGTGATGCAAATCAGTTGCCTAGTGTTGGACCGGGAAATGTTCTTAAAGATATTATAGATTCCGAAACATTTAATGTTGTCAAACTGGACAAGATTTTTAGACAGGCGGGCGAGAGTGACATTGTAATAAATGCTCACAAGATCAATAAAGGTGAGCACATTATTCTTGACAATAAGAGCAAAGACTTTTTATTTATAAACAGGACAACGGCAATGGATGTGGTTAATGCCACAATTGGTCTTATAAAAACAAAACTTCCGGGTTATGTAGGGGCAGATGAATTTGATATTCAGGTTCTTACTCCGATGAGAAAAGGTACCCTTGGAGTTGAAGGCTTCAATGAAGAACTCCAAAAATACATGAATCCCCCATCTGACAGTAAGGCCGAAAAAAAATACGGAGACACAGTTTTTCGCGTTGGCGACAAGGTAATGCAGATAAAGAACAACTATCAGCTTGAGTGGGAGCAGAGGTTGCCATCGGGTATTTGTATTGAGACAGGTATGGGTGTTTTTAATGGCGATATAGGTATTATCAGAAGAATAAACAACCAGTCTGAGCTTATGGAGATTGAGTTTGAGGACGACAAATATGTGATATATTCTTTCAAACAGTTAGATGAATTGGAACTTGCATATTCAATCACCATACATAAGTCTCAGGGAAGCGAGTACCCTGCAGTTATATTGCCACTGTTAGCAGGTTCCTCATTTTTAATGAATAGGAATCTTTTGTATACGGCAGTGACAAGGGCAAAAAAATGTGTTTGCATTGTTGGAAGCAATGAGACGTTTCAGCATATGATTGATAATGAAAATCAAATGAAAAGATATACGGGACTAAAGTTCCAAATACAGAATTTTTCGCTTTGATATATGTGTAAAGGGATGAAGGTACACGGAGGGATGAGCGATAGATATTTCAAAGACAATAAATAATTTAATATCATTATTTTTTCCGGCGACATGCCCTGTATGTGGTGATGTAGTACCTGTGGGTAATATCGGCATATGCAGGACGTGCTTGGGAAAAGTTTATTATACGAGAGAACCTGTCTGCAAAAAGTGTGGAAGGATGTTACAGGAGGCATCAAAAGTATATTGCGATGAGTGTGACAGAGGAATCCATCAGTTTGAGCAGGGCGTAAGTCTGTTTGTGCACACCGGTGATATACGTAATTCCATATATGATTTCAAGTATAAGAATCGAAGAGATTATGCAGATTTCTTTTCGCGTGAAATAGTGAATAATTACGGAAAATATTTTGAAAAGTGGAACATAGACGCTATAATTCCGGTGCCAATACATAAGAGCAGAGAAATAAAAAGAGGGTACAATCAGGCTGCAGAATTTGCTAAACAGATAGCAAGGAAAACAGGGATTTTGTATGATGATAAGCTTATTATAAGAAAGAACAAGACATCGCCACAAAAAGAATTCAGTGACTATATGAGATATGTTAATCTGAGAGGTGCATTTGGGGTGGATGTTTCTAAGGCAAAAAGATACAGGAATGTCCTGATTGTAGATGATATATATACTACGGGAGCAACGATTGATGCCTGTGCATACATATTAAAGAAGGCAGGGATACAAAAAGTGTATTTCGCATGCATAAGCGCAGGGGTGCCGGTACAAAGAAAGAATGTGTAACCATTAAGACATGCACATTAAAGAAATTATTAAAAAAATATAAGTGCTTGACGAGGGTTGCTTTGTATGGTATAGTTGTTTAACGAGCGAATAGGTCTTTTTTTTATGCCTAAAAATTAGGACCTGTTATGTAAAGAGGAATATTGGAGGTATGAAGCCGTGAGAACAAAAATTACATTAGAATGTACAGAGTGCAAACAGCGTAATTACAATATGACTAAAGATAAGAAGAGTCATCCGGACAGAATGGAAACTCAGAAATATTGTAAGTTCTGCAGAAAGCACACATTGCACAAAGAAACAAAATAGTAAGCAGTCTATAATAGGAGGTTAATTATGAGTGAATCAAATAACAAAATGTCACTTAGTTCCTACTGGAAAGGTTTAAAGGCTGAATTTAACAAGATTATTTGGCCTGACAAAGAATCTGTTGTAAAACAGACTGCTACTGTTGTGATAATTACAGTTATCTTAGCATTAATAATCGTATTACTTGATGCTGGTATTCAGACAGCACTTGATAAAATTATTGCGTAAATTTTGAAAAGGTAAAGGTGATTATATGTCAGAGTCAAATTGGTATGTAGTTCATACTTATTCAGGGTATGAGAACAAAGTAAAGACTAATATCGAAAAGACAATAGAGAATCGTAACTTGCAGGATCAGATATTAGAGGTGTCAGTACCAATGCAGGAAGTTGTGGAACTCAAAGATGGTGTCAGAAAAGTGTCACAGAAAAAGATGTTCCCGGGATATGTTTTGATTAATATGATTATGAATGACGATACATGGTATGTTGTTCGTAATACAAGAGGTGTTACAGGATTTGTAGGACCGGGATCTAAACCAGTTCCACTTACTGAGGCCGAAATGCTTAACATGGGTGTTAATGTTGGAAAAGTCGAAATCGACTTTGAAGTTGGCGACACTGTTTCAGTTAAGTCAGGCGCATGGGAAGGCGTAGCAGGTATCATCAAGAAGATTGATGAAAGCAGACAGACAGTCACAATTAACGTTGAGGTGTTTGGACGTGAGACTCCGGTTGAACTTGCTTTCACCGAAGTCAAAAAACTTTAAGTAGTAGTTAAAGCATAAGCTTTAATGATAAAGAAGTATGTCTTATGGTGCAACATAAGGCAGTGGGAGGGATTCCCGCTAATACCACAAATTTAGGAGGTGCCGAAGATGGCAAAGAAAATCGAAGGATATATCAAATTGCAGATCGAAGCTGGCAAAGCAACACCAGCGCCACCAGTTGGTCCAGCACTTGGACAGCATGGTGTAAACATTGTACAGTTCACAAAGGACTTTAACGCAAGAACTGCTGATCAGCCGGGAATGATCATTCCTGTAGTTATCACAGTTTACAATGACAAGAGTTTTACTTTCGTAACTAAAACTCCTCCAGCAGCAGTTTTATTAAAGAAAGCTTGCAAGATTCAGTCTGGAGCAGCTAACTCAAAGACAACTACAGTTGCTACAATCTCAAGAGACGAAGTTCAGAAGATTGCAGAACTCAAAATGCCAGATTTAAATGCAGCTAGCATTGATGCAGCAATCAGCATGATTGCCGGAACAGCTAGAAGTATGGGAATCAAAGTTACAGATTAATAGATTGAAAGAATGTGGGAGGTTTATCCGTTATTACCACAAGGAGGTTTTTAAATGAAGAGAGGAAAGAAATACGTAGAGGCAGCAAAGTCAATCGACAGAGCTACATTATACGATAAAGAAGAAGCAATTTCTTTAGTAAAGAAAGGTGCTACAGCTAAATTTGACGAAACAATCGAATGTCACATCAGAACAGGTTGTGACGGACGTCACGCAGATCAGCAGATCCGTGGTGCCGTTGTATTACCAAACGGTACAGGTAAGACTGTAAGAGTTTTAGTATTCGCTAAAGGCGATAAAGTTGCTGAAGCAGAAGCTGCAGGAGCAGATTTTGTTGGTGGTGACGAATTAGTTCCAAAGATCCAGAATGATGGATGGTTAGACTTCGACGTAGTTGTTGCTACACCAGACATGATGGGTGTTGTTGGACGTTTAGGTCGTGTTCTCGGACCTAAGGGCTTAATGCCAAACCCAAAAGCAGGAACAGTTACTATGGATGTAACAAAGGCAGTAAACGATATCAAGGCTGGTAAGATTGAGTACAGACTTGACAAGACAAATATCGTTCACGTTCCTGTTGGAAAAGCTTCATTCTCAGAAGAGCAGTTACTTCAGAACTTTGACGCATTAATGGAAGCTATCAACAAAGCTAAACCAGCTGCAGTTAAAGGTCAGTACTTAAAGTCAGTTACACTTACATCTACAATGGGTCCTGGAGTTAAATTGAACCCGGTTAAGTTAGCTAACTAATCAGTAATTGCAATATATAAAAAAGATTGTTGCCGTAAGGTTGACAATATATAAAAAGATATGCTATCATGCATATTGGTTTGAATACCAATGCCGTAGACAGTAGGTACGAAAGTGTAAGACCGTTGGTCGCCTACCGAGGAAATAAGATCAAACAGATATGACTTATTACGCCTCTCTGTCTTTGGCAGAGAGGCTTTCTATATATTTAGGAGCTTGCTCCCGGCATATATTTGGTTGAGAACCCGAATAATATAAGGAGGCAAAAAATCATGGCTAAAGTAGAAGAAAAGAAACCTATAGTTGATGAGATTTCTGAATTACTTGATGGCGCTGCAACAGCAGTTGTAGTTGATTACCGTGGTCTTACTGTTGAACAGGATACAAATCTTCGTAAGCAGTTAAGAGAAGCAGGTGTAGTATACAAAGTATACAAGAACACTATGATCAACTTCGCTATCAAAGGAACAGAGTTCGAAGAGTTAGCACAGCATCTTGAAGGACCTACAGCTATCGCTGTATGTAAGGATGATGCAACAGCAGCTGCTAGAATTCTTTGCAACTTTGCAAAAGAAGCAGAAGCTCTTGAAGTTAAAGGTGGAGTAGTAGAAGGAACATACTATGATGCAGCAGGCGTTAAAGAAATCGCTAACGTACCATCAAGAGACGTTCTTATCTCAAAATTACTTGGAAGTATCCAGTCACCTATCGCAAACTTTGCTCGTGTTATTAAGCAGATCGCTGAGAAGAATGACGAAGTAGCATAAGATGCGAGAATCATGTGTCAGGATGAGGCAGTACCGAAGCTGATATATGACAAAAGACCATAATGAATATGGCAAAAGTTAATTTTATAATAAATGAAAAAATAATTTTAAAATGGAGGAAATTACAATGACAACAGCAGAAATCATTGAAGTAATCAAAGGATTATCAGTATTAGAGTTAAATGAATTAGTAAAAGCATGTGAAGAAGAATTTGGAGTATCAGCAGCAGCAGGTGTTGTAGTTGCAGCTGGAGCAGCAGGCGGAGACGCAGCAGCAGCAGAGAAGACAGAGTTCGACGTTGAGTTAACAGAAGTTGGTGGACAGAAGATCAAAGTTATCAAAGCAGTTAAAGATGCTTGCGGTTTAGGTCTTGCTGATGCTAAGGCAGTTGTAGAAGCAGCTCCAAAGGTAATCAAAGAAGGTGTTTCTAAAGAAGAAGCTGAATCACTTAAGAGCCAGTTAGAAGAAGTTGGAGCAGTTGTAACATTAAAATAAT
>JAEELL010000047.1 GCA_016282745.1 Lachnospiraceae bacterium | reverse complement strand
GCAGTATGTGACAGCAAATAACTCTTATTAACCTCGGTACAACCTGCTGTCAGCATTAAAACTGCACCGAGTAGTTATCTCGCATTCTCATGATTACCTCCTATGCGACATCTGTTTATCCAGATTGTCACAACAAAATTATTATATACAATGTTATAAGCACACGTAAATACTAATATTATTATATTTCGGGAGAACTAAGTCTATCTCTTCTGTTGCTCCTTCTTCACGAAGCTGTCTGATTCTCATCTGAATAAAAGTATCTAGTTCTTTGTCAGTTAATCTTTGATATGTAACCATTATTCTTGTCTACCCCTTTCGTCCATTACTTTCTTTAACTGCCAACGTGACTCCTATCATCTGTTTTCTCTCTTCAAATATAAGTTATACTCATACGTATCACCCTGGTACACATGCGCAAGACCTGTTCCCGTTTATCTACGATTCAATAAAGCCGGAAACTTCTTTAATCCATTTATTTATTTCAAAACATGCGAGTTGCGCATGGGCATATCCCTTAAAGCAACGTATTTCCGTCTGCGGATTCGCTTTTTTCATTTTCACTGCAGCCTTACGGGATATCATTTCATTCCCCTTGGTTCCATGCATAAAAAGTATCTTAATACCACCGTCATAGGTTCTATACTCAAATTGATCAAATACACTTTCCATTATATTATAAATCGACTGTACTTCTATTCGATCCGCAATTTTAAGAAAATTCTCCAAATACCTCTCAGGTAAAAAAACTCTCTTGCAGTTTTCAATTACTTTGGGATCTCGTTGTTTAGACTTATCTATAATCGAAAGATAGTTTTTCTTCATGATATTCCTTAAAAATCCCGGAATAGTAGCCAGTGGTGCACCGTCAAGAACCAAATATTGTACCTTGACCCCCTCCATTCCTGCCAAAACAGCTGCAATACGCCCGCCCATGGACAAACATACCGGTTCATTCTACCTTACGCTATCACAAAATATAGCCTACAACTCTTCCGACTTGAATCCATCCTTGAGTTGTTCTATCAGTACGGATGATGGAATCGTCATATCATCCTCCACCCACTTCATTAACATACTGTGCATTCCACCTACACTATATGCCAGCAGATAGGGAAGCTGCGTATCCAGCTTATTCACAATCTCCCTAGATCGGACATATTCAAAAATTTGAAACGAATAATTGTATGCTCCTTCAAACAAGGTCAGCAAGAGATGATTTTGTTTCATGAGCATCAATATGTCTCGTCTCTCTTCCCAGAAATCGAAATAACATTGAACCACATCCCAGTAGTGCTGTACTTCCCTTTTTTTAAGTTGCCCGATGCACTCCTGGTACAAAGATTCAAACAGGTGCATCAATACTTCCTCTTTATCACGAAAAAGACGATAAAATGTCTTACGCGAAAGGTCTGCCTCCTGTGCAATCTGCGTGATAGTAATTTCTCGATAATCGTATTGCTTCATTATCGTAAGCATAGCATCTACTATCATCTCTTTTGATCGATTTGCAATTTTTCCATTTGTCTTATTCATGCTTGCACCTTATCTTTCTATCTATGTAACAAACCTAATGAATTTGTGACACATTAGTTTCTTCCATTGTTTATTAACACAGGATCATTATATAATAAGTCTGAAAGGGTAACAAGTGTAACCCCTGACATAGGTATTTATATGTAATCCATAACAATAGGAGGCTGATGTCATGAAAAAAGTCATTTATTATTTTAGTGGAACCGGCAACAGTTTACGTGCAGCCAAAGTCATCGCACAAAAATTAGGCGATACGCAGATTATTTCCGTTCGGTGCGATCCTCAAACCGTCTCCGCAGAAGAAGCCGATATCATCGGGTTTGTATGTCCGGTATATGAATGGGATATTCCCGGTGCAATGAAAACCTTTGTTGCAAACCTCAAGATCAATCCCAAAGCATATATTTTCATGGTCGCCACATATATCCTAATTCATGGGAAAAGTTTTGAAACCATGGAAGAATTATTGTCTTCAAAAGGTGCTCATTTAAGCTATAGTCGTCCACTGCGATGTGTAGCAAGTCAGTGTATCGCCTATCCACCGTTCCCGCCGGAAAAACTTATGATTCCAATTATGGAAAAAAATATGAAAAAAATCAGTCAGGAAATACAAAATAAAAAACAAAGACCATTTCCACGCATGTCCTTTATAACGAAGAAACTATATCCAAAAGTCATGACTCCTTATATGGAAATCGAAACAGAATATGATAAAGGATTCTATACAGACCAACGGTGCACCGGATGTGCAACCTGCGCAAAAGTATGTCCCACCAAAAACATCACTTTGCAACAAAACCGTCCAGTTTGGAATCATCGTTGTCATGGATGTAACGCATGTGTTGCTTACTGTCCAACCAAGGCAATTCAGTTTCGTACTCCGGAAGCGCACAAACAACTGGGGACCTTCATCATAAAATTATTAAGACTTCCCGAAAAACGCAAGCGCTATCACCATCCGTATATCAAGGCAAAGGATTTGATGTAGACTTTGCATTAATCCCACGACTTTGACCTCCATCAAAAATAATGTTCCATCAATCTGTCGACCCACTCCGGTACTGTTGCATCCTTCCTGTCATATACCGGATAATAAGGCTTAATATCCAGAATCGGTGTTCCGTCAATTGCATCTAAACCCTTTACTGTAAGCCTATCCTCAAAGACACCTATAATCTGTACCGAGGTCATGCCGATTCGATTAGGTCTATCCTTTCCTCTCTGCGAAAAAATACCCACCAAAGGCATGTCTTCACGGTTCTGTGGATGTCGTTTGAGATGCTTCTCCCGATTGTAAACTGCTTGATCCAGATAGTAAATAATCGTCACATGGGAAAAATCATTAAGTCCCTGCAGACCGCCAATATATTCCTCATTTAATCGGATCGTCGAGACATCCTCTCCCCAGGAAACATCTTTTTTCCCATGTACATCATTGCTGACAAAGCCTATCGGTTCCATATTAATCTGCATATCTTTTCCTCCATTCATCACGTCAAACCAGAATTTTCTATTTTCCCTCCGTAACATCGAAGTCACGAAGGGATTCCTATTTAGTCATCACTGTAATGTAAGCGTCTCAAAGATGACACACTTTAAACTCATTTCTAATTATAGCATAATACTTCTATCGGAAGTATTGCTAAATGAAAAGACAATTCAGCGACTGGGATAAGCTCTATGCCCAGTATAAACAAACTAATCTTTCGGTTGCAGCTTTTGCCGAAAAAAGAAAGATACCGCAGGCAAGTGTTTACCTTGCCTGCGGTGTAACCGACTTAAGAAACAACATCAATGGTTTAGCTTTATTAGTGCAACGCAAGTTCAACCTGGATCCGTTTTCTAATGCACTCTTTGTTTTCTGTAACAGAAAAAGAGACAAACTGCGGAAAGAACAGTTAAGCCGTTCGTATCGGAAGAAAGAACTTTTTGTTTTCAAACACACCTGCAGGAGCAGATGCAAGCTGCATACTGTATAGCATAGTTGAAACAGCAAAACTTAATAAACTTATACCGTATGAGTACTTAAAGTATGTAATGGACCCAATGAGTTTGGCAGAAGTTATAAATGAAGAACTGATAGAGGCCCTTTTACCAGGGTCTGAAAATATACCTGCATATGTAAAAAATCCATCGGAAACTTAATTGATAGCTTCCGATGGATTTTTTATAATAATATGTGTAGCGTGTGAGACGCTTACATTACAATTCCTACTGTTTATTTATCTTCCAAACATCCTGCACCAAGAAGTGCATATAGTCCTCATTCCACATCAATTTGCGAGTTCTCTGCAAATAGTCCAATCGCGTTTCCCAATACTCTGTTTTCCCAGAATTGGATGGAAAATAGGCCTCATCCAACGGTTCCAATCCTAAAAGCACATCTACCGAAACGCCAAAATACCTACTGATTTTTGGTAGCATAGAGATTTGTTTTTACTCACCAATTATAAAAGTGGCAGTCTTATCCGACTGAGGTAAACTATCACTAACTAACAATATTCATCTACAAATCTTTTTTCAATGTATTCAACTACTTTTTCCCCATCAAGGAACTCTGTATAACGAGGTTCCCCATCAGAATATGTAAGATGATAAATTCGATAAACTTTATTATCCAACAAAAACAAAACATCATCATTGGAATAACTCTTTGCCAAAGCTTTCACATCCAGAAATGGTAATGGTTCTAACACCATTTCTTTCTCAAGCTCACGTTGATAGTATTTCCTGTCTATTTCAGTTCCCCAATTAAATTCTTCGCCATATTTTTCCTCTAGTTTGTTTATTTCTCTTATTACATCAAACATATTATCTCTCCTTACAATTTTGAATTTGTATACTCCTCTAAGTCTTTGCTGAAGGCATTTAAGTCGAACTTTCCCTTGCCTTTTACCTTCTTAACAGCTTTAAGAATCATATCCTTATACATATTTTTTCTTTCAAACTCGTCAGCTTCCAAATACTGTTCCAAATTCATCCTAATCCAAACTGTGGCTACACTGTTGTGAGATATAAATGAAACATGTTCTTTCCATTCCCCATTTTCATAGGCATCGGCAGGTGCAAGAATTGGTATTATTCCGATTATTTTCAATACATCACTATATTCTTTATTTTCGAAAAACAAGTAGGCATCCTGACAAAATCTATAAATTGCATCATCAATGCCGTAATATTCTTTGTAATATTGAGGTGAATTAATATTAAGTTCCATAACACTCTCCTCTTTGGCTCCGATTTCCAATCTCACTCTTAAACTGCTTTAATCCTTTTATCTG
>JAEELL010000046.1 GCA_016282745.1 Lachnospiraceae bacterium | reverse complement strand
TGAAAAGGGAGACCAGGGCGAGCAGGGAATCCAAGGTGAAAAGGGAGACCAGGGCGAGCAGGGAATCCAAGGTGAAAAGGGAGACCAGGGCGAGCAAGGTGCCCAAGGCGTTGGCATATCAAATATATATGTTGATGGTAATGGGGATTTAATAGTTGTTCTTACGAATGGAACAATAATAAATGCAGGACATACTGGAACATCAACTCAACCTGAAACAAATAAGTATACAGTAACGTTCAAAGATTATGATGGTACGGTTCTAAAAACCGAACAGGTTGAAGAGGGACAATCAGCAACAGCACCGACTAATCCTGTGCGTTCAGATGGATTTATTTTTATTGGATGGGATAAGACATTTAATAATGTTATATCTAATCTTGAAGTTATAGCACAATACAAACAAGAGAGCGGAATGGTAATGAGTGCTACACAGGTTGAAACTCAGTCAGGTAGCAAGAGTATAAGGATAGCACTTTTAATTAATGATAATCCGGGGATTCTGGGAATGACTTTGGCTGTTAAATATAATCAGAAATATCTGACATTAAAGAGTGCCACTAATGGTGATGCTTTAAGTGCATTGACAATGACAAAGGGAGCTATATTAAAAAGTGGATGTAAATTTACATGGGATGCACTGGAAATTTCGGATGAAGAGGTAAAAGATGGAGAAGTTCTAGTACTTACTTTTGATGTGGAAGATAATGCGCCAGTAGGAACGTATGAAATTGAATTTTTGTACGAGGATGGAGATATCATCGACAGAGATTTAAATCCTATAGATATAAGCATTAATGAAGGAAAAATCATTGTCAAATAACAAGATATAAGAAAGGAGAAAACTATGAAGAGATTGAAAAGATTATGGGCGCTTGTCCTAGCAATGGGGCTGATTATATCGGGACTGTCTTTTGATGGTTATTCTGTAAAAGCAGATGATAACAAGATGGCAAAGATAAGTGTTGAGAGTTTGTATGCTAAACCGGGAACAAATATTGTTGTTAAAGTGTTAATTGAGGATAATCCTGGAATACTTGGAGCAGTATTAAAGGTATCTTTTGACAATTCGAAGATGACATTGACAAAGGCTGAAAATGGGGAAGCCTTTTCGCCATTAGTATTTACTGCTCCAGGAAAATATTCAGATAATAATACATTCAGTTGGGATGGTCAGGAACTATCAGATGATGATGTTATGGATGGTGAGATATTAAAGTTGACATTTGCAATTCCTGAAGATGCAGAAATCGATGATGACTATAATATTTCTATTTCTTATGATGCTTCAGACATAGTAGATTATGATTTGAATGTTGTAAATACAACTGTTGAAAATGGTGGAGTGCGTATTCTTAATTACATTCCGGGAGACTTAACAGATGATGGTAAAATTAATTCTATGGATGTTATTTCTTTAAGAAGATATATCGTGGGAAATTATGAGCAGAATATAATTGAGTATGCTGGAAATGTTAATGGTGATCTAAGATGGAACTCAACGGACGTAATATGTCTTAGAAGGTATATAGCAGGAGGATACGGTATAAAGTTATTACCACATCCTAAAGCACATCCACATGCATTGGAAAAAATAGATGCAGTTGATGCAACAAGTACTACAAATGGCAATATTGAATATTGGTATTGTCGAGAATGTGATAAGTGTTATAAGGATGCCTATGGAGCACAAGAAATTAGTATCGAAGATACTGTGATTCCTATCATTGTTTTGGACGATGACGAGTACCAAATAGAATATCATATAACGAATCACGATGAGTATCTGGAATCTATAAGCATTTATAATCCAAATCCAGATACATATAAGTCTGAGAAGGGATTAAAATTATCAAATATATCTGTAAGAGGATATGTGTTTGATGGTTGGTATGATGGTGAAGGCGCAAACGGTGAATTGGTGAAGAGTATTCCTGTTGGAGCGACTGGAAAAATAGATCTTTATGCAAGATGGCATTTGGTTGAATATAATATTAATTTTGATTCACCGGATGTTCCAATGGCAAGCAAAACATATACAGTAAATAAGGGTGCAACATTGGAGGCTGCAAAGTGGTATGGATATACTTTTGTAGGTTGGTCAAATGATGACGGATTTATTGTTTCAAGAATTAAACCGGGAACCACCGGTAATATAACATTGCATGCAAACTGGACATCAAATAGAAATCGTGGTGTTGCTAATCCATCATATGGTGAGCCTTTAAGTATTATTGAGGACAACGAAAATGGAAGGTTTGAATTTGTATATGACATTGGAAGAATTGAAAATGTTCCTCTTAAACAAATTGAATATATTGGCAACTCGGATGGTATACAGATTGATAATACATACAGTGTTGAAAACTCAATACTTAGTGAAGATGCAAGGGAAATTGCAAATGTTATTTCTAAAGCAACAACAAGATCTTCCGGATGGACATTATCAGAAGAGTGGAATAAGGTATATGAAGCCGGAAGCGAAATAGGTGAAACAAAGGGGAAGAGCGCTGTCAGAACGGATTCAGAGGGTAGAACAGTAGGAGGAAATTACTTTGTAAGTAATAGTCAAGGTGGTTCTAGTTACATAAGTACAGAGTCTGGAGGAAGTTCTTCAAATTCATCAAAAGTGACAACAGATAGATCTATGGGACTAAACACAGAATATTCTAGTTCTACAGAAAAATATGTAGATACTAAATTAGGAGTAAAAAATGAAACAGAGGTTAATGCTGGAGTGAAGTTCCCAGTAGATATATTTGAAGTTAGTGCTGGAGTTAAAAATACTACAACAGTTAATGCAGAGGTTAGTAGTGGAAGAAGAGATAAGGAGTCTTTCGGAATCGGCACAAGTTCATCATTTGGAATAGGAACTGCGAATGAGAGTTCATCAAGTTCACATTTTAATGTCACTCAAAATCAATCAAGTAACTGGAATAGTACAGAAAGCTATGAAAAGAGCTATTCATCAACAACGAATACATCACTCACGAATTCTGTTTCAGAAGAAATATCTAAAAAGACAACTTATAATGTTGCAGAATCAACAGGTGGAGAAAATAAACAGGAAATAAGAGATGAAACTTATGATTCGAATAGCGATACCTATTCTACAGCATTTAGATATTCACAAGGTGATAAAACTACAACGGAACGAAATATCAAGTTTACGTCAAATGAGGCAGGTTATTATAGACTTGTTAATGCAGGTACCGTCCATGTGTTTGGAGTAGTAGGATATGATATTGCAACAAATTCTTATTATACATACAGTTATAGTGTACTCGATGATGAAAGACATACATATCTTGACTATTCTAAAGATAATGCAAAATTTGACGATTGTGAAAATGCAATAATACCATTTGAAATACCTTATAAAGTAAATGAGTATGTTAATATGTTGACTACTAAATCAGATGATTTGGAGATTGGCTTGGAGAATGGAAAAGTTAATGCATATTCAAGATCATCAGAGGCGGATACCACAGTAATAATTCCGCAGTATTTCTCTGCAGATAATGGAGCGGATAATACAAAGACGGCAATAAAAGTTACTTCTTTAAATAAAAATGCATTTAGATATAATACAAACATTAAAAAAATAGTATTACCTGTTTATATTGATGAAATACCTGATAACGCTTTTGAGGGATGTACTAATCTTGAAGAAGTAGTTGCATTAGGTGTTACAAGCATTGGAAACGAAGCATTTAAGGGATGTATTTCACTAAAAAAATTCGCTGTTGATAATAAAGTGGTTCAGTTAGGTGACAATGCATTTGAAGGAGTAGATAAGATTGAAGTAGCAGCAAGTAATGAAGAGGTATTTAATGCAGCACTAAACTCTGGTGCAAAGAGTATTTCATTAGATATGTCAAGTCTTGATGCAAGAAAAATCGACAATAAAACTATAGAAATTTCAAACGATAAAAACTATATTGCATTATTAAGCAACGGTGTTAAGTATAATAATCTATCAATTAAGTCTGAGGCGAAAGAAACATATATCAGTAATATGACATTTGAAAATAACAAAACTACACCACTTGTTATTGATTCAGAAAAACTTACACTGAATAGGGTTAATATATTCGATGCACCGGGATTTGCTATGATTTGTGAGAATGAAAATACAGATGTTAAACTTTATGGTGCAGTAAGTGTAAATTCTAAAACTGATATTGCAATATTAACTAAGAGTTTAATCTTATCAAAGGAGAATGTTTCAATTACAGGAACTCTAAATACAGTCGGAGATGTATTGGTATGTGGAAATGTTACCAATGATGCTTTGCTTAATGTAGTAGATAATAAAAATAATACATATGAAATAATTACAGAAGAAGAATGGAATAGATATCGTACATCTAAAACTGTTTCGTTCGATTTAAATGGAGGAGAAGGTAATAATCCGGAAGATATTACTGTATATTATGGTCAGAGATATGGAACTCTTCCAGAGCCTGTAAGAAATAATTACACATTTGAAGGATGGTTTGATGAAAAAACAGGTGGAACAGAGATAAATCAGAATACTATAGCTCAAGATCCCGTACCATCTGTTCTGTATGCACATTGGAGTCTTAATCAGTATGAAGTAATGTTTAATCCAAATGGTGGTAATGTAAGTACAACTGAAATAACTGTGGATTCAGGTGCTTTGATAGGAAGTCTTCCAACACCTACAAGAAATGATTGTATATTCATAGGATGGTTTACTTCAGATGGAATAAAGATTACTGAAAACACTCTATATGATTTTGACTGTGATATTACTCTTAAAGCGCATTGGCAGTCTGAATGGGTGCTTGATTCTGCGTTGCCACAGGATGCTACACAAACAAATCAGAAATGGACATATGATTTGACATCAAAAACAACATCAAGTAGTTCGACTATGTCTGGATGGACACAGTATAATTCAACATGGGAATGGGGACCGTGGGGAGAATGGTCACCATGGAGTAGAACACAGTACTATCCTAGCGATAGTCGTCAAGTTGAAAAAAGAACAGTAACAGATAGAGCGGCATACACAAATTACAAATATTACATTTATAGAACATCAGATGGCTATGGTTATGGAACTCAGAATTACTATACAGGAAGTGCACATGGTTATTGTACAAAATATGACGAGATCAATATTACTTATGCATTAAGTTGTGTTAACTCATCGCTTGGATTATATGGCTATTATGATAGTGGCATGTTCTCACATTCATACGATAATCAGTGGTTCTATAGTGGTTCTACATATGTAGCTGCAGTAACACATGATGAATGGAGATATAGAGATCGCTCGAAAGTTTGGACATACTATTTCAAGAAAACAGAACAGAAGGAATCTGAAACAGAAATAGTTGCTAATGGAGACTCAATAACAAATGTTAATAAATGGGTTAAATATATTGTTGAGTAATCATAAGTGAAAAATATAATATTTTTAAAGAGGGTTTGTTGTGAGGCAGGCCCTCTTTTTAATAAATTAAGTTAAAAAAACACTTGCCGATTGATTTTATTTATGATAAAATCGTGAAGTTAGAGTAAACACGTTTACTGAGACCGACCAGGTGCCCATGCTCGGGGTTGTTCGGTTAATTGGATGTAGACGGAAGAATTAACCAAATGGAGGTAGAAAAATGAGCGTTATTTCAATGAAACAGTTATTAGAAGCGGGTGTACATTTCGGACACCAGACAAGAAGATGGAACCCTAAGATGGCTCCTTACATCTTCACAGAGAGAAATGGTATCTACATCATCGACTTACAGAAGTCAGTAGGTAAGGTTGACGAAGCTTACAAGGCTATGGCTGAATTATCAGCTGATGGTGGTACAGTTCTTTTCGTAGGAACAAAGAAACAGGCACAGGATGCTGTTAAGACAGAGGCTGAGAGATGTGGACAGTTCTATGTAAACGAGAGATGGTTAGGTGGTATGCTTACTAACTTCAAGACTATCAAGACTAGAATTGCAAGATTAAAAGCAATCGAAGCTATGGCTGAAGACGGAACATTTGATGTTCTTCCTAAGAAGGAAGTTATCGAGCTTAAGAAAGAATGGGATAAGCTTGAGAAGAACATTGGTGGTATCAAAGAAATGAAGAAACTCCCAGATGTTATCTTCGTAGTAGATCCTAAGAAAGAAAAAATCTGTGTACAGGAAGCTCACACACTTGGTATTCCACTTGTAGGTATTGCTGATACAAACTGTGATCCTGAAGAATTAGATTACGTTATCCCAGGTAACGATGATGCTATCAGAGCAGTTAAGTTAATCGTTTCTAAGATGGCTGACGCAGTTATCGAAGCTAACCAGGGTGCAGAATTCGCTACAACAGATGCTGCTGAAGAAGTAGCAGAAGAAGTTGTTGAAGAAACAGCAGAATAATATTTAAATATATAGTTTAACGCGAGTATATGCTCGCGTTAAATTTTAAAAAGAGAAAAGATATATATTTTAGGAGGAATAATTACGATGGATATTACAGCATCAATGGTAAAAGAGTTAAGAGAAATGACAGGTGCCGGCGTTATGGCTTGTAAGAAAGCTTTAGTAGAGACAGACGGTAACATGGATGAAGCTGTTGAAGTATTAAGAAAAAAAGGTGAAGCTACAGCAGTTAAAAAATCAGGAAGAATTGCAGCAGAAGGTATCGTTTACACAGTAGTAAAAGACGGTAAGGCAGCAATCGTTGAAGTTAACTCTGAGACAGACTTCGTTGCTAAGAACGAGAAATTCCAGTCATTCGTTGCAAACGTTGCAGAGCAGATTGTTGATTCTGAAGCTAATGACGTTGAAGCATTAATGGCTGAAACATACAAATTTGATTCATCAAAGACAGTTAAAGATGAATTAGTATCACAGATCGCAGTTATCGGTGAGAACATGAACGTTAGAAGATTTGAAAGACTCGTTTCTGACGGTGTTGTTGCATCATACATCCACGCAGGCGGAAAGATTGGTGTATTAGTAGAAGCTGATGCTCCAAAGACAGATGCAGTTGAAGCAGCTATCAAGACAGTTGCAATGCAGATTGCAGCTATGAATCCACAGTACGTTTCAAGAAATGATATTTCAGCAGACGAACTTGCAAAGATTAGAGAAATCACAATCGACAGCGCTTTAAACGAGCCTGAATCACTTCCAAAGCCAGTATTGACATCATTACTTGAGAAGGCAGTTGCAACAAACGTATGGAGCGCTGAAGACGTAGCTATCTACGAAGAGAAGAAGAGCAACTTAAACTACCTTTTCAACTTCCTTTCAAAAGAAGCAAAGGCAGCAGTTGTAGAAATCGCATTAGCACAGAAAGCAGAAATCTTAGAGAACAAGATCTTCAACGGATTAGTAGAAGGACGTATTTCTAAGCAGTTAAAAGATATCTGTCTTTTAGATCAGACATACGTAATGGCAGCAGACGGAAAGCAGTCAGTAGCTAAGTACTTAGAAGAAGTTTCTAAGGAAGCTGGTGCTACAGTAGCACTCAAGAAATTCGTTCGTTTCGAAACAGGTGAAGGACTTGAGAAGAAAGTAGACGACTTCGCAGCAGAAGTTGCAGCTCAGGCAGGAATGTAAGCGTTTAGCACAAGCCACGCTCAACAATAAAAAAGTTCCGATGCAAGTTTACTTGCAAACGGAACTTTTTTAATTGTTGAATGCGGCGACGCACGTATACGAGCAAGAAGCGGAGCGAATTGCGAGTAAGTGTGGGTTGAGCAAACGCTTACATTTGTCGATGCGGTAGCGATTTGTAAAAATCGCGTTAGCAAGCGTCACAAGCCACGCTCAACAATAAAAAAAGTTCCGATGCAAGTTTACTTGCATCGGAACTTTTTTTGTTGTTGAATACCGCGACGCCGTATACGAGCGGGAAAAATATTATTTCTCGCTCACATCTGTCTTAATAAATAAATTGAAACTAAACATAAGTAATAAACCAATAATTGAAATAATAAGTAATGATTGTGTGCTAAACATATCAAACATCTCTGCCCTGTCTCCGCGTGCAAAGAATCTTGTTAAAGGTGTATCGCGGTAAAATCTTGCCGTTTCAAAAATGTATTCATCATTTACTATAGTATATAGTGTTACATTATCCATAAAATAGTGATTGAAAAGTTCTTTTTCAATGTCAGAAATATCAACCTGATACTCGTTGGCTGTATCTGCTGGTTCTAATACAGGTTTGATATCAAAAGATTTATTGTCAAAAGAATAGTCATCCGGAACAGAAACTATTTTTAAACTGTCGATAATATCAAGTGAACTGTCAGTAGCATCGCTTTCAAATTGAATAAGGATGTGCTTCATATTTTTATCAACTTGACATTCATGGATTCCTAACAAATTGTCGTTGTGTGTTTTGCATCCAAAATATGAACAAACTATCTTTTCATATTCTCTATTGTCAATGCGAGTTGCATAAAAATACAGCGTTATTATATAGAGAGCACATAGTGTTAGGACTATAATAATTGTAGCTTTTTTTATTTTTGAAAAGAAATGAATTAAGATTTGCGATATAATAATTAGTGTCAAAAAAATGAGTGGAATGTGTATTGCACGAAGTTTTATTCCATGGTTATAAATAACTTCATAATATGGAATTTTGAAAAGAGCTGAGAAAGAGTAGAAACTTAATATCACTCCAAAAATTATTGATAATATTTTGATTAGTTTATTCATTGCTATTTTTCCTTTCACATAATTGATTCATACACTAGCATAACACATGACAACTCATAAGAGAATAGATAAGAAAAAAGTGCAAAATATAAAAAGGAGTCGAGTATGAAATTTTACAATACAAGAGACATAGAAAGAAAAGTTTATAATAATCCGATACTAGATGAAAAGGACTATCCACCTCCTTTGTCTAAGGAGGAACGTGAGTTTCAGCGTCTTGAGGTTATTCCTACAAAACTTAATGAAGATACTGCGGTTTGCAATGCCTATGTCAGAAAGGATGATGATGGCTGGTTTGTTGACGCATATTTCTTCTATAACTTCAGCGATATGTTGATGGAAGAGCGATTTGTCATTAAACCGGGATATCAGATGCCGGATTTTCGTGAGCATAAGTTTTTGAAACTCATTGACAAATCTTCTGTATGGTTTAATTCGGCTCTCATTGGCATATTTGAAGATGATCTTGATAAGGCTGCTCCGGAATTGAATATAAAGAATTATTTCAATATTGGTACTTCTTTATTCCATGCATACTTCGCCTCTTTTAGAAGCGGAGTCAGAGAACTTCTCGTAAAAGCAGGTCTCTCATACATAGCGTTAAATCTCCGTTATATGACTGGCTGGAATATGATGGCACAGAATATTGAAGATGCTTTTGGAATGCCTGTTACACTTCTTAGAAAGTTTAATTACAGAGTTGAAAGTGAAAAAGATTGTGTAATAGCTACTGCAGATGACAGACAGTTGATTGCCATGATATACAGATATTATCATTCTCTTTTGAATGATATCGAAACACTTAATGAATTGCAGATTCTGTACTTGAAAGATTGCTTAGAAAATGATGAAACTGTTGAAAAGAGAATGCTGAGATTTCTCGGCGAACTGGATACGCATCTGATGTATGATCGTTATATTGAAGATGATTATGTAAAATATGAAAAGTGTTATTATGCTGAGGCATTCGGAGAGGAATATTGTGAGAATATATGCAGATACGATGATTCTTGTGATTTTGATTCCTGCGAAGGTGCTTATATCAAACGTAGCAAATCTCATGATGTTTCCGTTGAAGGTCATTATAGGAATGAGTATACAGAAAATAATGAGGATGATGAGTGTAATGAGTGTAATGAGGATGAAAGGAATGACAGACATGAAGAGGCTATTATTTTAGATTTTGATGCACAGAGTATATATTCTGTTGTAAAAGAGTATTATGCCTTGTGTGATGAATTAGAGTGGGCATATAAATTACTTCCAAAGACGGCAAGATATATTAATAATAATTTCAACAGCTTTTATGAACTTTATTTCTTTCTTCAAAAATACATAGAAAATGAAGAAAAAATGGAACAGAAAATGAGGAGATATTATAGAAATAATTCAAAATTCATTTATGATGATGGAAAATATGGAGTCTTTGTTCCACATTCAATTAAAGCTCTTCTTGATTTGTACAAAAAAACTGATTTTCTTCTGTTTTACGGTATAAGAGATTTTATACATGACACAGTTGAGGGAAGAAGGACTGAATTATATATGACGGACAAATCAAAAAAGTTCTTCATAAAAATGTTTGTAGTGGATAATTATCTTTATTGTCGGATAAATGATAGCAATTATTTAACTGATGATCAGCGAAGATTTATCAAGAAGTTTGCAATAGAAAAAGGACTTGAAAGTGATGTGACATTTATATAATCTGGATCTTTATTTGCTAAAACAAAATTTAATAGGTGTAATTTTTGTTCAGGGAAACTGGAATATTAGGCAACACCCGGGCGCATGATTTTTGTTGTGTGCCCGGGTGTACTTTGTCATATAAGAAATAATATTCATATTCAAGCTGGCATTGCTGAAAGGCTGAATGGTACAAGAGTTTACCTAGAAGGTAAATTTGCTGTTGACTAATTTGTTCGAAAATGTTATTGTCGATTTACCTGACAGGTAAATTTGTTGTAGAGGCTAAAATTTGGAAATAACATACTACTATGAGAAATACTATGAGAAATAATATGACAAGTATAATTGCTACGCCGCCCGGTGCCACAATAAAAGAACAGCTTGTTGACAGAGGGATGAATCAAAAAGAATTCGCGGCAAGAATGGGAATGTCCGAGAAGCATATTAGCAAACTGATTAACGGAGAAGTGATTCTTACATATGAAACGTCAGTAAAGCTTGAAATAGTTCTTGGTGTTCCGGCACAGTTTTGGAATAACCTTGAAGCGATTTACAGAGAAAAGTTAATAAAAATAGAATCTGATAAGAAGATGGATACGGATTTAGAAATAGCCAATAATATTCCTTACGCGGAGATGGCAAAGTTTGGATGGGTTTTGGATACAAGAAATCCCATCGAAAGAGTTCAACATCTCAGAAGGTATTTTGAAGTTGTTGAGTTATCTCTTCTTGGCAATAGGAAGATATCCGGAAAATCAGGGATGGTGTATGATATCTCCAAGAGAAGTGATTTGGCAAGATTGTCGTGGATTCAGGAAGCGAGAGTACTTGCGCGTGCGGTTGAAACGGAAGCAGTAGATACTAAGAAAGTAATTTCATTTATTCCTCAGATACGAAGAATGACAGTTATGGAATCGGAGGAGTTCTTGCCACTGATAAGTGAAAGGCTCGCAAAATGCGGAATAGCCTTGATTATTATTCAAAGTTTGAAAGGAGTTAGAATTCAGAGAACTTCATTTGTTGATGGAAATAAGATTGTACTAGTGATGAATGCTGACAAAAATGATTCGGATATTTTTTGGCTGAATCTTTTTCATGAGATTGCGCATATTGCATTGGGACGTGTGGAAAACGTTAATTGCCGAGAAGATAGAATCAATGAAGAAAAAAATGAAGATGATTGGGTTTATAATTCATTGATTGAGCCTGAGGATTTTGAAAGATTTTGTGAATCAGGTGACTATTCAGAACAGAGTGTTTTGAAGTTTGCAAATAATCAGGAAATTGCACCATCTATTATTGTAGGCATATTACAAAGAAAGAAAATAATAAGTGAAGCTTCATTGAATAACCTCAAAAAGAAATATGAGATAATCAAAGAACCGATATAACAGTTGCGAGTGAGCTTTGAGGATATTATTAGTTTGTCCAAACAAAGTTGATTATCAAATCATTTGTTTATTACATGGTATAATAATAATCGGGCACATGACAAATGTCATGTGTCCTTTCTTATTATGTGACAGATGACATCTACAGAATAATCCCTCATCCGGATAGAATTGAATTAATCCAAGAAACAAAAAACACAATGCAAAAAACAAATCCAAACAAAACAAAAACAAAGGAAAAATTAATCTGAAAGGATGATGAGTTATGGATAAGAAAAAATCAATTAATTCAAATTTGCTGATGGGAATTGGAATATTCCTGATATTTATTGCAGGATGTGTATTTGTCACAAATGCATGGAATTACATGAGCGATCCGGCAAAACAAATCTGTCTGATGCTTACAATGGCAGGACTTTTTTACGGCTCACATAAAGTAAAAGCAAAGTTAGATATTACAGGTTCTGCACTGTATTATCTTGGAACAGCAACAGCAGGTTTTCTGGCGTATTCAGTTTTAAAAAACTCAGTATTTAACAACTTTGAATTTTGGGACAGAGTTACATGTGCACTTTGCATAGGCACGGTATTGATTGGATGCAAAATAGTAATGGACAGAAATAAGTTTGATGTAATTCTTGAGTATGCTCTTGTAATGAGCATTTCAGTATCAACATGTGCACTTACAATATTTTATGGAGACTTCAACATAATGCTTACCATGTGGGCAGCAGTGCTGATGGTAATCAACTACTTTTACAAGAACCATGACAAATTTGGAATTGAAGGACTTGGATCGGTAGTAACTGTTATTCAAAAGATTCAGATCATAGCAATTCTCCTTGGAATTGTACACTTCATATCTGAGGTAATTCCTGACAATTCGATCGTATATTTCATTAAGGGGATTCTGGATGTGGTCGGAGCATCAATGATTACATTAGGTATTTCGGTATCCGGTGAAGTATCATTCATGGTTGTTCCATTTATGATTTTATCAATATTCACAGCTACAGAGCTTGAGTATAAAAGTGTAAATAACAAATTACTTAAATTATTAAACAGCGCAAGTATCTGCTTACTTATTTACACAATGCTGTTTGATATTAACAGATTCCTGTCAATTGACTCAGAGATTATTACAGTTGCAGCACTTGCAATTGTAGGAGTAGTTGGATTTTTCGTAAACAGAAAAGAATTAACAGTATTTGTACTTATATTATCAATGTTAAATACATACAATATTATACTTGATATGAATTACTCAGCATATCAGTTCGCTCCATATGCAATCATTGCAGGAGTTTACATGCTTGGAATGTACTACAAAAATAAAAATAAGAAGTTGCTCAGATTTGCAATTTACCAGTTCATTCTCCAGGGAATGACAGCGATTATGATAATCGGAAAGTTAAATGCACATATTAACAACACAGAACTTATGATAATCAGTAAGATGTATGCTATTGCAACAATGACAATTCTCTGCCACGCATTATTAATCTGTGCATCATTTATTAAAGACAGAGAGGGAAGAAAGATTATCTATACAATGAGCTTGGCATTTGGAATATTTCTTGTAAACATGTTCCCCGGAGCAATATTTACAATTCCGGCATATTTTGGAATTGAGTACTTCGTAGCAACAATAATGGTATCAATTGTCATTCTCAGAGTAATTTGGTATGATGAAAAAAACATAATGGGAATCATTCAGGATATTGCACTATTTATATCATTGACAATTCTTTTAATACATAACGTATTCGGTGAACAGCATTTAGTTTGCGCACTTATTTACGCAGTGTTTTATACTTTGACATTCCTTTACGGAGTAATTGCTTCAAGAAAGGTATGCTGGATCTCATCACTTTGCTATATGTTCATCCACTTCGTATACATAACAAGAGAGTTCTGGACAAGCGTTCCCTGGTGGGGATACCTGTTCGCAGTAGGAATAATCTTTGTATTGATTGCAGTGTTCCTCGAAAAGAAGGAAACAGTAGAATCTATTGTAAATGAAAAACAGGCAGGTTTTATTGCAAGAGAAGTGCCATCAGGCTATGTGGCAAATGAAATAGCATTGGGTTATATGGAAAATAAAGAAAACGAAAATGCTTCAGATAACGTAGAAGTTACTGAAATGAAAATGAATGATAATAGTGAAGAGTAGGTTGGGTAAGAAGAACTAAAGAATGAAAAATAAAAGAATGAAAAACGTAAGGCTAAAATCTAATAGGCTTAATGATTTATCAATATTTAATTTACCAATAATGAAGTTTGGATTGTATAATAGAGGTTAGAATTATGGAACTTGCAATAGGAATTATAAATCTAATAGTAACGGTGACTGTCATATTTAGTATGGCAGCACTGCTGTTTAGAGGACGAGAAGAACTGTCGGTAAAGATGTGCATGGCCTGTCAGGGGATGGCGGCTATATGGTCCAGCTCCCAGATTTTTGTGGCAATGTCTCAAGATAGCAAACAGTTATCAGTGTGTTACGCATATGGTAACATAGGCGTATGCTTAATAGGATTATTCTGGTTGTGGTTTGCGATTTTGTATTGTGGAATAAAACTGACTCGCATCTTAATGGCGGCAACTCTAATTTCACCGGTATTTCACTACATGGCGATGTTGACAAATCCGCTTCATCATCTCTATTATGCTGAATTTACCAGGACAAAGATTACGCATGGGTTATTGTTTTATAGTAATTTTGCAATAATATATGTATATGTGTTAATTGGTGCAGTACTTCTTTTTAAAGGCGTGAGTATCAGAAATATGAGAGAGGAGAGCCTTGCTCAAAAGAACAAAGCCCAAGTACTTATTGTTCTTGCAGTGCTGATACCTACAATGTTCAGCATGGTAAATATACTGTTTGGGGACAGACTTCGCTATGATACTAACTCTATAGGATTTGGTATCTCAATGGCTCTGGTTCTTCTAGCCACCTTCAAGTACCAGTTTATGGATTTGAAACGTGAACTCATAATTACAAACGAGAAGTTATTGCTTGAGACAGAGAGAAACAGAATAGCGCAACAGGTACATGATACAGCAGGTCATACCCTGACAATGATTCAGTCATATATGAAGCTTGCAGAAATATCTGTTAAAAACGGCAAAAACGACGAGGCACAGGAATATTTGTCAGAGGCAAGGGCTCTTACAGGTAACGGCATAAAGGAACTTAGAGAGTCGATTAATATGCTCAGACAGGGCGAAAACTACGAACTGGTTACCAAGGGCGTTATGCAACTTGCAAATCAGGTAAAGGAGATGGAAGTTGAAGTCACTGTAAAAGGTGAAGATTCAGAAAAATATTCCCACCTTTCAAAGACGGTATATGATACAATTAGAGAACTGATAACCAATGCCCTTAAGTATTCAGGGGCATCAAAAATGGAAATTGTCCTTAGATTTAAACCGCACAGTCTCGAGGCAACAATTGCGGACAACGGCGTGGGTTGCGAAAAGATATCTGAGAATAATGGAATCAAAGGAATCAGAGAGCGAATTGAAAAAGAAAAAGGCAAAGTCAGATTTATGACTGCAAAAGGACAGGGATTTTTGACCAGAATTGAAATTCCGATTAAATGAAAAAAATGAGAGGCACGTATGAAAAAGATAAAAGTAATAATTGCAGATGACATCAAAATATTAAGACAGGGTTTGAAAGCCATTCTTGAGCAGGATGAAGAGATAGAAGTGGTTTCACTTGCAGAAAACGGAAAGCAGGCTTTCGACATGGCAAAAGTATATGAGCCTGACATAGTACTCATGGACATGAGGATGCCTGATTATGACGGGGCTTATGGAATTGCAGCCATAAAGGAAAAGTGTCCTAATACGAAAGCGCTGGTGCTTACGACTTTTGATGACAAAGAGACAATAGACAAAGCGATAAAAAGCGGAGCTGACGGATACATTCTAAAAGAAATGGAAGACGAGAAAATAATCGCCGGAATCAAGAGTGTATACAATGGAATAAATGTTTTTGGCGAGAGTGTATATAAGGTTATGCTCAGTGGATATGAGCAAAGTAAGAAAAACAATAGTTTTGCAGGAGATGATAAGATTTCAGATCTGACAGAGCGTGAACTTGACGTAGTAAAGTTGGTAGCCCAGGGATACGATAACAAGGAAATTGCAGCAGAATTGTTTCTAAGTGACGGAACTGTCAGAAATATCATTTCCAAAGTTCTGGAAAAAATGCAATTGAAGGATAGAACACAGTTGGCAGTATTCGCAGTAAAGAATGGATTGGATTGAATTCAAAATAATAATATATAACAGTTAAATGAAAAGTATCTTTGTAATAAATCTTTCAGAGGTACTTTTTTTCATTTTATGGGTTTGTGCAAAATGCCATTTTTCTTGACATATTTGACCTAAAAACTTATAATTTTATATAAGAATAACTGTCGGAATATGCTATTTTTATGGCATTTATTTTCAAAAGAAGAATAAGAGAGATAAAGTATGGAAAATGAAGTTATGGAGACTAAAGTTGGAGGATTGAGAGCTGTTGAGGTTCTTTATCGAGGCATTCGAGGATTTGAATCAGGCGACATTACTTTTCTCCAATCTAAGACAAAACTGAATACACCGGATCTTGGTACTCTGATGCCGGAGAATTATCGCAAGGTAGCAGAACTTAGCAATCAGTGTGTATCTCTATTTGAACTTGAGTTGGCTCAGGTTTTGGAATCGGTCAAAAACCTCCAGAAGAGAGATTATTATTTTAGATGGATGTCTGTATATATGCCTTTGAAGTATCTTGAGATGAGAGGCATGCAACACACTATTGTAAAGATTCTCGAGGAGGCGGAGATAGACACTAACAGGATATGTTTTGAACTGACGCCGGATATATTGGTAGATGGCAATCAGCTGCACAGCAGGAATATTGAGAATCTTCGCAACAGAGGATTTCACTTTATGATTACAGAGTTTGGCGGAGTTAACTCACCGCTGATGAGACTTGCGTATTTTCCTGTTGATTATGTGCAGCTTAGCAGGGCAATCATTGGTTATCTGAAGGATGATGACAGATCTCTCTCTGCTGTAAGTTCCATGGTTGAGTTTGCACAGGGACTTGGAGCAGAATCCATTGCAGATGGAGTTTCCACTGTGGAGCAGGCTGAAAAACTATACCAGGCACAGTGTCTTTATGGTACGGGACCTCTCATAGGTAAGTTTGTGGGAGAGAGATACCTGAGAAAGAAGAACGGTGAGGAGTGATCCGAAATTATCCTTGCAGGATGATTTCAGAGAACCGGTAAGGTTGATTTTTGAACAGTGTCCAAGAGGAACATGCAAAAAAACGTAAAAAAGGAAAACATGTAAAAAGGGAAAACATGTAAAAAAGGAAAACGTGTAATAAGGGAAATATGGAAAACAGAAAAGGGGCGATGATATCTTGGCAGAGAATACAAAAAATGTTGTAGAACTGCGAAGAACTGTTAAAGAAGTAAAGAGACATGCTCTGGTATCGAGAGTGCTGGCACTTTTGGTAGGATTATTAGTCGCGATACTGGCGGTTGCATACGCTGTATCATACTTCTATGATAAGTTTGGCAGTTTTACAGTAAAGGTTAACAAATATGACATGGCAAAGCAGGGCTTGTGCCTTTCAGAGACTCCGGATTATGACAAGTCCATATCACAGCTTAACGCAAATATTGTATACGATATGACCAATATTAGCGGAGAGGATTTGCCGGCCAATCTCGATAAGATAAATGGTAGCCACAATGGAAACAATTATATAGCATACACTTTTTATCTTATAAATTCAGGAAGCGACACATTAACTTATGATGGACAGCTGATTATTCAGAATGTCACAAAGAATGTGGATGATGCAGTCAGAGTTACAGTATATCAAAATGGCGAGAAAGTGGTTTACGGCAAGACAAAGTCCAATGGCCAGGGTATGGAGAGTGATTGCGACAAAGAGTTCTTGTCTTCCAATATTGTAATGAAGGAAAGACGAAAGGATTTCAAACCAAAGGACAGAGACAAATATACTGTGGTTATATGGTTAGAGGGAAATGACCCTGACTGTATTGATGACATAATTGGAGGAACCATTAAGTTTCAGATGCAGTTCAATATAGTAGAAGCAACCTAGTGTTTATTTGAGGTTATAATGTCGATTGTAACTTCAATGCAATAATTATAAAGGTATTTATACATAACAATTTCAGCAGAATAATATTACGAAAAGGAAACAAAGATTATGAAAAAAGTATTAAAAGTAGCAGCAGATGTATTAGCGTGGGTATTATTGATTTTGGCATTTATTATTACATTGACAGTTCTTACTTCCACAAAGAATGAAGGAGTTGCAAGACTGTTTGGGTACACGCCTATGAGTGTACAGTCAGACTCAATGAAACCGACATTCAGCAAAGGGGATCTTATTATAGTGCACAAGATTGATGATCTTTACGATTTAAAGGAGAATGATGTTATTACTTTCTATACAATCGTAGATAATCAGAGAATCATCAATACCCATAGAATTGTCAAAATCGAAGAAAAGGATAATACGAGAAGTTTTATTACACGAGGTGATAACAACCCGGTTGATGATGAACTTCCGGTTGAGGCAGTTGATATTATTGGACAGTGGACAGGAAAGAGCTTTGGAAAAGTTGGTGTTGCACTCAGCTTTATTCAGACTCAGAAGGGATTCTTTATCTGCATTATTATTCCTATAGCAATTATCTTCCTGTTTGAGCTTTATAAGTTCATTGTTGCACTTATCGAAGTAAAGAATGGAGAAATCTCAGAGGAAGACGAAGAAGCAATTAAGCAGAAAGCTATCGAAGAATATCTTGCTAAACAGAAGAAAGAAGAGGAAAAAGCCGCTGCTGAGGCGGCAGCAAAGGCCACTGCTGAGGCGGAAGCGGCAGCAAAGGCAAAGGCGGCGGAAGAGCATCCTGCTGAGGATATTTTGGATACTGTAGTGGAAACGGCAGAGGATGCAGAGTAGTAAGTTGTCAAATAACTGACCGACATTACAGAAAAAGAAACATGAAAACAAATTGAGTATTGCTGAATAAGCATGATGAAAAGCAAGGGGTGACTGTATGGACGGATTTTTGAGATGGTTTTTTGAATTTATCTCAGAGATGCTTCAGGGATATGCCACAATATTCAGAGGTATAGGTGAAGGAATTCTCAAGATATTCAACGTAAAAAAATACATAGACATTTTCAAGTCATATTCCGAGAAGTTTACTACGGCTGAGTGGATTCTTGCCATTTTAGCTATAGTTTTGGTTATTGCGGTGTATTTTTTGATCGCACTGCTGATTGTAATGGCGATTCGAAAGTATATCAGATTTAGACATTCCATAGTCAGCAATGAAGATCTGCTGGAAGAGATAGCGGTTCTCCAGAAACAGGTTATTAAGATGGTCAAGGAAAAAGACGAAATCATGGCAATGAAGGTTGCACAGATTGGCGGAGGCTCAGGACCGGCATTAAGTCTTTCACAGACAGACTTTGAAAATGAAGATGCTGAGAATATTCAGCAGGCAGCGGGTGAAGAAGGTATCATTATCACATCGACAAGACGTTTCTCAAAACTCTTCGAAGTGGATATGTTCTACAAGGATTATACACCACCTGAATATGACAATGAGATTACTCTTGAAGGAATTTGCGAGAGGTTCAGACTTTTTGCATGTTCAAGAATGCATCTCTACTACGATATAAAGACAATCAGATTGTTTATGGCAGGTATGGCTTCTACAAAGCTTATTATCCTTCAGGGTATTTCCGGAACAGGTAAAACATCCCTCCCATATTCATTCGGTAAGTTTTTACAGGTAGATACAACTATTGCATCTGTTCAGCCTTCATGGCGTGACAGAACAGAACTTTTTGGTTACTTCAATGAATTTACAAAGAACTTCAATGAGACAGAAGTTCTTAGAAGAATATATGAAGCAAGTTACAATGACAATGTTAACTTAATCCTTCTCGACGAGATGAATATCGCGAGAATTGAGTACTATTTTGCAGAGATGCTTTCTATTCTTGAAATGCCGAATGCAGATGAGTGGGAACTTGACATTGTACCTAATGTATGGAGTTCGGATCCGGTAAATCTGGATCATGGAAAACTCAGAATACCTCAGAATATCTGGTATGTTGGAACGGCTAATAACGATGATTCCACATATGCTATTTCTGATAAGGTATATGACCGTGCGCAGCCTATCAATCTTGATGCGAAGGGTGTTGCATTTGAGGCGGAAGACACAGAACCGCTTTCACTAAGTTTTGAACACTTAAATGCTATGTTCAATGAAGCATTTGAAAAATATCCGGTTTCAGAAGAAAATCTTAAGAAGATACATCAGCTTGACCTTTGGGTAATTGACAAACTGCGTGTAGCTTTTGGTAACCGTATTATTAAACAGATGAACATGTTTGTTCCTGTTTATGTAGCATGTGGAGGAGATGAACTGGATGGAATAGATTACGTTCTTGCAACAAAGATATTCCGTAAGTTTGAGTCACTCAACTTAGCTATGCTTAGAGACGAACTTAAGGAACTTGTGGTATATATGAACAAGTCCTTCGGAAAAAACAGAATGGCAGAGTCCATTGCATATCTTGAGAGATTGCAGAAACTGTTTTAACATGCTTACACGACTTAGAAAGGGAAGGAAGAGCTATTGAACGAGAAGTATGGAGAATGGTATCAGCAGTTGCAGGATGCTCTTGGAAACATGCAGGATAATGATTACTATGATGATATGAACAGGCTTGTAGACTCAGGAAACATCAGCGTATCCATGAACCGAAAACTCATGGAGAAGAGTATTGATGTATCCTGGGTTGAAGCAATAGAGGATGGGCTTATTCATGTAGATAATGTAGTCAGAAATCCCAGCAGGACAATAGTTGACGTTGAAGAAGTTGTTCCGATAGCACTGTCTAGAAAGATTACAGTAGAATCCATAAAGCATTTGGCTCAGCATACGGATTTGATTCAGAGCGTAGATGAAAAAAGAGGGACCATAACACCTTCTAAGATTCTAAATGTTCACAAAGAAGAAAGTCTCGCGACTTACGAGAACCGTTTTGTGAATACTCTTATAGACAGATTGTACATCTTTATTATGCTTAGGTATGAGAAACTATCACAAGTAGAAAAAGATGAGGAAGTCTTCGAAATGGAGATGGATAACGAGATAAATGATCAGAGAGGTCATGTGTATAACGTCAAGATATCCATTGATTCCAAGAAAAATCTTGAGTCCACTAATGAGAGTGGCTATACCATTTGGCAAAGGGTTGAAAAATTGAAAAAGACCTTGGAAGGTTACAAGGGTTCAGAACTTTGTACTACTCTGGGGAATAACTTTGTCCAGCCACCTATTATGCGCACAAACGCCATAATGAAGAATGTGGATTTAAAAGCATGTCTCTCGCTGTGGCAGTATATCTTAAGTTATGATAAAGCGGGCTATGAAATAAATGTTGAGGACACTGCACTGAATCCGGACAAAGCGTATCTTCAGGATGTAGGACAGATGATGGCCTGTAACCTTATGCTTTTTAGAACTTACACAGAAGGCGATAAGGAAGAAACGGAGTTTGTTCCTATTGGAAAGAAGAACTATGGTGGATTCAAGCCTAAGGTAATAAAAAGGTATAAGTCTGAACTTTTGTCAGGTTCTTATGATTTGCATACAGACGGAGCTGTGGGATACATCGAAGCCGAGGGGATGAATGCATTTATCAATAAGGATCTTCCTGAAGATTCGGATGAGATATTTGTTCAGATAGATAAGGCAATAGCCATTGAGCGCAATTATATCGCGGAAGTTGAGAAGAAGCGAATGGAAGAACAGGCGCTCAAGGAAGAGATAGAAAAGAGAAGACAGGAGCGAATTCAGAGACTCGAAGAGAAGAGACGAATCGAGGAGGCAAAGAGAGAAGAACGCGAAAGAATTCGCCGTGAGAGAGAAGAAGAAAAGAAACGTGTTCAGGAAATGCTTGAGAGAAGACGTGCAGAGATTGAGGCAGAGGAGAGAGAAAGAGCAAGACTTGAAGCTGAGCGTAAGGCAAAAGAAGAAGAAGAAAGACGACAGGCTGAAGAAGCTGCAAGAGAGGCAGCTGAGAGGGCCAGAATTGAAGAAGAAAAGAAGAATATCCGAAGTGAGTTTGGTGAGGCAGAAGGTGTTGATACCAATATCTTAGACAGCAAGAAAGAGCAGAGAGATAAAGTTAATGCTTCGGGAATGGTTACGGCTGATGATATAGAGGAGGCTGAAGAAAAACTCAAGGAGAATGCTGAACTTAACGGTGAACTTCCAAAAGAAGTAATGGAAGACCCAAGAGAAGTTGCAGTAAGACTCAAACTTGAGCAGCAGAAACTTGAGAAAGAAAGAAAAGAAAAAGAAAGGGCACAGAAGCTGAAAGCAGAGAGAAACAGACTTGAAGCTAAACCTTTCAGAGAAATATACAAAATGTACACATACAACCCAATATATGCAATCCCAAGATTCTTCATCTGGTTGTTATATGTATTATTTGGATATATTCCTAAAGATACTGAAAATCCTGATCAAAGGCGTATACTTGCGCATAGAGAAGAAGTCGCAAGACAGGAAGAGTACGAGAGAGGCGAGAGAGAAAAATACGAGGTATACTACAAGAAATACTCTACTGCTTTTCCGTATAATGTTGTCAGATATTTTAATGACTTGAAGTTCAAACGCAAGAGAGCAAAGGCAAACAAGGGAAAACCAAAGCCTGTATTCAACCCGCCTAACAGAACTCCTCAGGAACAGAAAGCTATTGACATGGAGATGAAGAGACTCTACAAGACATATCATGTTGGTGTTATAGAGAATACAAGACGTCTTATTAAGAAGATAAAAGGAAAAGAGGGCAATTTGCAGGATAATGCAGCATAAAGGGACAATAAAAAAAGGGCTTAAAATTTTTGAATACATAATATTAGTCCTGGGACTGGTGTTTTTGACTTTTGTGTTTATTAGTACAAGCAGAGGTAAGGCAGTTGACATTTTTGGAATGAACGTACTGCATGTTGTTACAGGGAGCATGGAGCCAACCATTGAGGAAGGTCAATATGTCCTTGTTATTGAAAAGGATATGGATAACCTTAGAGAAGAAGATATTATAGCCTATTACTCAGAGGATCCCGATGTGTACGGGAAGATAGTGGTCCATAGAATTGTTGATATCAATGATAATGGAACCTATGTTACTAAGGGAGATGCCAATGTCAGCGCTGACGATTATCACGTTAGGAAGGATCAAATCATAGGCAGATACGCATCTGAGATTTGGTTTCTTGATTGGCTGACATCCTTTACTGATATGAAGAAACTGATGCTGATGGTGGTAGTGATTCCGCTGTTTCTGGTATGTGTCTACGAGTTTAGCACAGTTACAAAACTGTTCTACAAGCTGAAGAGTGAAGAATACCGGGAAAAACAAAAGAAAAAGGGCGTAGAAACTACCGAGGAAAAGATGGAGAGACTGAAGAGAGAGGCAGTTGAGGAGTATTTGAAACAGCAGAATTCAGGAAGTATAGAAAAGGCAGATGATTCATATGGCGAAAGACAAAGAAAAGAATAAGAAGAATAAAAATGACAAAATTGAGGAAATGCTTAATTATACCTATCGAGACAGCGGTCAGGAATACATCATGCAAAAAAAAATGCTACGATCCATTGTTTTGTTGATTATTACCATGGTGGCATTGATAGTGTTCATTGCATTGTACATAGGTGAGACACATAGAGTTCAGGAAACGTACAAAAGACAGTTTTACAAGTCACTAGACAGTGCGATAGAGCAGTTAGATAATTATGCTAATGCAGATGGAGACTTTGAGTTGCGTTACAGAATGATTTTTGCTGAAATTACAAATATCAATACGTTCTCTTTTTTAATAAAGGAAAAAGAAGAAGAGCATAAATCAATAAATGAACTGTATACAGTGTTTCTTAAATACCCTGAGCAGACGAGCGATAGATTAGAAGAAGTTGAAAATATATTGAAAAAAATAAAAACATCAGAAAAGGATGCATATGAACAGTTGGATCAATTTATTGCTTCGATTGACAAGAAAGGCTTTTGATTGAGAAATATTATTTCTTTCAATATATAGAAAGAAGATATAAGAATACAAAGTACGATAAGAAAGGATGAGGCATATGAGTAGAAAAAGTCGTCTGAAAAAAGAAATAAAGGTATGTCAGAAAACAATAGTTGAAATAGAGAGAAGACGTGCGAGATCCCAGTCGGCTCTGGTACAGGCAATCCTTTTGCAGGAGGAACCTGATGAGGCAGATGTTGAGTGGTTCAATAAATATACCGGAGAGATAACAGCCTGCCGTAATCATATGCTGGAGATGAAAAAAGAACTGGAATCTCTATAAAGTGGCATAAAAATATGCTGAAGTTTTCAGTTTTAGCCTTCTTAATTGGGTGGAAAAATTGAGCAGTGAGAAAAAATAGTTTATGATGTTGAATAAAGCGCATAATATTCAATAAAAAGACTAAATGAAAGGTTTTTATGCAGTATGCATAAGTATGAAACAAAAAAATACAATAATAAAGCAAAAATGTACAAAAATAACTTGTGGAAATGACATTTTTTGTATATAATAAAGGTAGTTATAAAGGTAGACTCAGTGTTTGTAATGGGGTCTTGGAAACGATTTCAAAGGAAAAGTGAAAAAGGAGGAAACGATTATGAAAAAAACAAACATGAAAACAAGGAAAAGATTGGCCGGTGCGGTGTCAATGTTATTAATCTCGAGTATGATGCTCGGAACCGCAACATATGCATGGTTCACAATGAATGATGAAGTAAGTGTAACTGGTATGTCAATGAAGACAACTGTTGAAAGCAACTTGTTGATTGATGATGTTGCACCTTGTCATGGTGGTACATGGAGTGCTGGTAGTTATGCTACTAATGATTCAACATTTAGATCATCTACGACGCAGACTATTGCTGCAGCTACTTTAGCGCCTTTATCAACAACAAATGGATATAACTTCTTTGCAACTTCACCTACCAATGTAATGGGTGATGGAGATGCTATAAGCGAAGCTTACACAGCAATCACACAGCTAAGTGACTTAACTGGATTAGGATATACTTCAGCAGATCATACTTGGCTTGATTATCATTTTGTATTAAAGGCTGTAAATACTGATAGTGCTAATACTAAGAATATTAACTTGTCTCAACTTAAGATGACATTTAGTAAGGCAACAGATTCAGAAAAAGCATGGCGTGTTGCAATTCATTCTAAGAAATTCGCTACAGCAACTGTTGATGGAGCAAAGACACTTCCTGATATTGATGCAAGTGCTACTGGAGTTACAACACATATTTATGCTCCTGCCAGTGCAACTAATTTTGAGGCTAACAAAGCTGTAACTTCAACATCCGCAACTGGTGCTGTTACATATGCAAGTTCAGCATCTGATGCAACAATTGGAACTGTAGCTGCAGGCGCAACAGAGTACTATGAAGTAGTAGTTCGTGTATGGCTTGAAGGTGAAGATAAAACTTGTAATGTAAATACATTCCAGACATTGGTTGATGGAACATGGAGTTTTGAAACTAAATTTAAGCTTGAAGCTGGAACAGCAAGTGGTGTTTATCAGATTACTCAGGATGTTACAACTACTTAATGATGATAGAAATATTATTGAAATTGTGATATAGTTTAAAAACAAGCCGTCGGGGATGACCCGACGGTTTGTTTTTTAGGTGCGCTAGTGATACGCTTAAAGATTTATCTTTTGATATATTTTTGTTTCTTCTGGAACCTGTTTTTCTAATGGATTGTTTTTTACCGTTTTTATATTTTTCAATATTATCGTTGTCATATTCTTTGTATTTTTTGGCAAAATAATAGGAAAACGAAAGTGTAGTGATGTTTTATCATGAAAAATATAAAAAATGAGCAATATATATACCTGTATATTGTCATTTTATGGTAATTCTAATGTTGTATAATTAAATTAGATAGTATAAGTGAAATTAGAACATTTCTAGTTCACAAAATCAATAATCTGAAATTGTAATTGAAATGGAAATAGTGTACAATATAAATAGGGATATTATGCCTTTTATGAGCATTAGACTAGATTATTTTTTGAGAAAATTCGGAAGTGAATAAGAGGTGATGAGAATGAATGGAAAAATTTGGGAAAAACTAGAAAATCTATACAAAGTTTATCAAGAGGGTGATGACGACAGCAAAAAGAGACTGGCTTCATCCTCTATTAGTCTTGTCAAAATGGGAGTTCTTCTCATATTCGTATTCATTATTTTTATTTTAGGAGCTATAGCATGGTTTTCTACAAATGGCGAAGTCTCTGATAACGGTATGGGGATTTTGGTTCAGGGTGCACCATACACTATTCAAACAAGAAGTGGCAGTGGTATTTACAGTGACATTTACGAAAGTCTTAATACCGGAGGTATGGAGTGGAAAATCAGCGCAGACTACAACTTTGATAACCATACGTCGGCAATAGAAGAGGGAGAGGAAGAACCGGGAATTGAACCGGGAGATAGCGGCAAACTTGAATTCAGAGTGAATCCAAACGATGCTGATTCTATAACTGTTGATTGTGTATTTGATATCAAAGTGTATTTGAAGACAATAACACCGGTTGGAAACGGAGAGACTGAAACAGCAATAAATGAAATAAATAACAGTGTAATCAAGGAATATGTTAAGTCGCATATTATGCTTTTTTCAGGGCAGGATTCTGTTACACACAAATATACAGGACTTATTGGCGATGACCAGTCTGCAAGAAGGGTTTTTTCGAACCAGACTTATACAAGGAATGGGGCGACATACACGACGATTTACTGGGTATGGCCAAAGTATTTAAGTAATCTTACGAGTAATGATAATTCAGAGATAATATTTGCTCCGACGGAGCGCTCCGCAGTGATACAGTATATTGCAAATAATAAGGATGGATTTTTCAAAGATTGCAGTGATAGTGTGAGTAAAGTGACCTCAGATTTGACTTCTTTGTCCACTGCATATTCCAACTCTATTTTTAATCATTACAATATGAAATACGATAATGCGGATCTTGAAATCGGAAATCATGTATCGTATCTTTTGCTTTCGATGAAAGTTGAACCGGTGGTGGATTCAGAATAGATGCGAGATACACTCGCATTAGGTACATATGTTATTAGCGAAGAGTGACAAATAATAAAAGGAGGTGGCAGCTATGAAAAAGATAATTGAATATATCAAAAAGCTGTCTCTTCCTATGAAGATTCAGTTGATAATAGCCTTGATTTGCACCGTGGCAATTCCGGTAAGTGCCTGGTTTTTAATTAGAGACAGGATAGAGGCCTTTACCAAGATTAAGGAACCACCGGCTATCAATATTGCATCCGGTGGCGCAGATCCGGCTTTGTATATTTCTCTTGAGAATATCGATGTCTCAAGTGGAACAGATAAATACATTGTATTCTCTATTGAACCAGGAAAGTATAATGCTTATGATATTCAGCTGTCACATACAACCAATATTCCATTTACATATCGGCTGTATAGAGTTCAGGAGGATGAGAATGGAACGATTGAATATATTGACCATACGATAGCTGGTGGAGAAGAAACAACGTTAATGTACAGTATCATCACAGATGCGACGGGAACAACCGGTGGTGAGGTAACACTGACCAATATCAATCCTGACGACAATTCGACAGGTAGAATTCTTGGGGATGAGAGTGATCTTGCTGTGAGTCGAAGAAATTATGACGCTGTAAATGATGAGGTTAATCAGTATGCAAAGCCTTTGTACAGCATTGCAAGAAATCTGCCTCAGTTGAATGAAAATGAAGATGGAAGCAGCGAAAGAGATTATTATGCAATCAGAATTTCCTGGATACCGGGAGCAAGCAATATGATTGAAAGTAATGCAGGATATTGGAACTATGCATTTAACAACAAAGAAACAGATATTATTTATATATCTTCTAAGTATAGTGTTACAACAGAGTGATAAATAATAAAAGAAAATTGGGGAATGCAAGATGGCATTATGGATTCTCTAATAAGTTAAAGAAGCGTAAAGTAATTGAAAAAATGAAAAATGATTTCATGAAAAAATATAAAACAAAATATATAACAATTTCATGAAGAAAAGGAAAGGAGGGTGAATGATGAAAAGACATTTGAAAAAAGTTGCCAGATTTATAATTAAAAATCCAATTACTACCTGGATGGTTGTGTCTCTTCTTATTCTATCAACCCTACTTTCGATTTATGCTGCATACAACGGGACCGGAGATGTAAAGCGAGTTGTATCTACACAGACTTCAAGCAACAGTGTTTTTTCTTCGAACTACATGGAAGTTTTTTCATTGTCTAATATGGCGGTGAAGAATCTTAGAACTACAAATGAAGGGAATTTTATTTGCTCTGTTACCGTTTGTAACTATGATCAGCTCGTTCCAACGGCTCCGGCGCACGCTGTGATTGAATATAGTTTTACAGCGGAGCTCGTGCGATATGATTCGGGAACAGATTCATATGTTCCTGTTACCACTGTTCAAACAAAGGAAGGTGGAGTTGCAAAAACATTTTACGTTCAGAAAGTTATGGATGACAATATTGTGATTAGAACAGACTCTGAGCATAGTATTAATGGCACGCAAGGTGGTGTAGGAGTATTTTCTTATACATATTCATCAGAAAGTCTTGCAGGGGAGAATTCATACAGAGATACCTATAACATATGTTTTGATGCCACAGAAGTTGCATTGGATGTTCCGGAACTCTTTATAAGAGTATCTGCAACACCTACAGAGGAGAGTGTTCAGTCAAATAGTGGTGTTTCTAATCTTGCGAGTATAATCAGTATTTCACAAGGTAGAACAGTAGAGACCGGATGGCATGGGACTCTTCAGGAAGCGAGTTCTACAGATTACGATGGTTATAATCTTATTATTGAAGGTTCCGGAGCAGGAACAATAGACATTCTTTGGAATGATACAAAGTTTGCAATGAATCCGTTCTTTATTGAGAAGTATGGTCCGTCAGGGACAGGAATACTTACAGCTGAATCAGCTGCGACAGGACGAGAGGGATGGAAAAAACGTACACTCACTGTTGATTCCGCAACAGGAGATAACAGGTATGTTGTACAGTTTTATAAAAGAACTATGGCTACATACACAGGCAATGAATTTCCAAGTAAATACATCAAATGCGAAAACTATATTCAAGATGTAGGAGCGGTAACGCCGTAATCAATTAATATTGAAATGGAAATACTAATGTTGTAGATTGAGGGTGATCATATGAGAAAAGCTTTAAATAATAATAACAGAATAAAAAAGAGGGTAATCAGCATCACACTTGCATTGGCACTGGTGTTTGCAGGACTTCCAACGGATATGATTTCTGAAGATGTAATAGATATTTCCGGGCTTGTAAAGAAAGTAAAGGCGGCAGGAGAACTTGAAGAACTGAAGGCGAGATTTACAGGTCATGTTTACACATTTACTTCTGAACAGACCGATTTTTCTGACTATTCAAAATGCTTTCAGGATTCATCATGGGCTGCTGATCATGCCGAAGACACTATAACGCTCAATCCGGTTGGTGGAAGTTTTTTGTTTGATGTTAATTATAATCCGATGGGCAATTCCAGTGCACCATTTAATGGGACAATATATTTAAATACATCTGCAGCAGAATTCGCTGTAGTAGCAAATGCACCAATATTTGATTATGTTAATGATTCTGTCAAATTGTATAAATTGGGAACCAATGCAACTGTTCCTTTGGATATTAATCGTGTGGCAAATGCCGGAGATTCAATATCTCCTCTTTTTGCAAGGCATGTGGTAGGAAGCAGTGCAGCATCACCTTATGAATGGGGAATAATTTTGGGTTCTTCAAGTGTCAGAAGTTATTCCGGGATTATCGGAGATATGTCTTCAGGTGCAAAAGTCAATCTGACATTTACAGACAACAGTAATCACACACCTCAGAGGGATAGTAACAATGTTATTATTTCAGGATCGATTATTGATAATAAAGAAAGCGATAAAAGTTACGGAATACTCTGTGGAACAATTAAAGAAGGCAGTGTTCTGCAGGCTACATACACAAAGGCGAATAATGATGAAGTTACTTTTATTGGAACTGAGACAGCTTATTGTGGAGGATTAGTAGGTGAGATTAACAGCTCTTCATTTGAACTCCTCAGTGGAAGTAGTGACCTTAAAGTTGATTTTCAGACAGCCAAGAGCCAGGTAGGATTTGTATGTGGTCATGCAGAGGGAGGAACTATAACATTGCCTTCCGGATTTTCTGTTTCAGGAAGTATAGAGGGAACTGTTTACGCTGGAGGTATAGCCGGATATTGTAAGAATACAGTGGTGAATTATGAAACAACAAGTGGAGCTATTGCACTGTCAAATTGCACTGTTACTAATGGCAGCAACGCTACTGCAACAGGTGGAGCCTTCGGATATTATGAGTGCAATTCTGCGGCAAATGATATTATGCTTACAAGAACTTATACACTTTCGTCGTGCACTGTTACTAGCGGCAAAGGTAACACCGGAGGTATTGCAGGCGAGTACAAATCCACATATACGTCTGCTTCAACAATTGATTTAGATAAGTATACAGACAGTTCTCTGTCACTTTCGGGAACTACAACAGGTGGACTTTTTGGAAAATACACACCGAATGGTAGCGTTACAATAACTGATTCAAATACAAGTAATGCTCATTTTGTGCCACCTACAAGTTCTGCAACTTTTGGTGGTGTTATCGGTACGTATGCTAACTCATCATATTCAAAAACACTTAGTTTATCCGATTTTACTATAAACAATCTCAGCTACACCTCTTCCGGAAATGTGGGAGGTGTCATTGGCACGCTTAATGGTTCTACCTATGTAGCGGTGAGTGGTGTAAGTATTACAAATGCAAACGTAGACAGCGCTGCTAAATTTGGAGGAATCATTATAACTTTGAATGACAGTAATTCGGGATCGTTTATAGACCTGACAGGTAATTATACATTGTCTCTTGCTTCGGGAACTAAATACAAAGGTGGAGCGATTGCGTATTCTTTCAAAAAAGGAGTTGTAAGATTTGCCGGAGTTACTGATATAAGCGGAGCCAAGGCTACAAGCGGTTATTCACAACTGGTATATGAGAATGATGAAACTCTGGTTTATGCAAAAGGAAATGGAGAAGATTCTAATTGGACGCTTAAGAGAAATGCTGGAACAACTGCCTCTGATTTAGGTCAGTGGGGAGAAGTTTTAAGAATGTTCACAGTAAACGGCGTAGAGAAAAATGCTGAAGAAGCAGGAATAGTGTCTGTGGCAAGTAATAAAGTTACTGTTGCAGCGGTTGCAAACAATCCTGCAATAACCGATGAAGTTTCATTTGCAAAAGTAGCCCTCAATATGCAGTTGAATGATGGAAGCAATCATGGGGCACTTTGCTTTGCTACAGGTGGAGCAAATAAAACTGCATTGTTGGCTTCTGATATCACAGTGACAGGTACCATAGACCTTGAAGGCACAGGACTGTTAGGTCTTATGCGTGATGGGGGAAACGGAAAATACATTGACGCAAGTAGTGCTTTCGTGGGCTCGCCTGATTATTTTACAGGAAGTATTTCGGGTACGACCGGAGCGGCAACTGACAAGATACTTCTTGCAACAGGTGAAGCGTATGGATGTGACGGAAACGGAGATGCTGTTGCTGCGGATTCAGCCGGAGGAAGAATATACCTTTCTAATGGCTATGGACATGATGCTCAGGGATTGATTGCTTTTGGAAAGGGAGCTTCGTTCAGTGATATTACTGTTGGGGGAGAAATGCACGTTTCAAGAGCAGCAGGTTCAAGCGAACTCTACATCGCCCCTCTGATGGGAGCAATGACTAATGGAGCTACTATTTCTGATGTCAATATTGACACAGATGTGACTGTTGACAGAGTTGACAGTGCAAATTTCCATGTGGGAGGAGTTGCAGGTACATTTGACGGCAATGAAAATGCAGGCAATCCTTATACATTGACTATTACCGGAAGTGAAATTACGCCTTCAATCACACTGACAGGTACTGTGACAGGTGATGATAATAACAGTACATATGCAGGAGGCGTTTTGGGACTTCTTAAGGGTGCAGCTTCAACACGCTATAATGTATCGATTGCCAATACGGAAATTTCACCGGAAATTATTATAGATAATTCAGTAACTGCCAATGCCACATATTCATATGTTGCCGGAACTATTGGAAGAGTTAGTAAGAATGCCTCAAATTCCAGAGGTATAACATTGGATACGGTGACAATGACAGGCGCAAGAGTGGATACCAGGGCAAAATATCCGGGTGGACTCCTTGGCTCTATGTGGGACAGAACAAATCTGACAGTTGACGGACTCACCATAGCAGGTTCAACTGTAAATAATAAATATTCAGGTATCGGAAGCAAACAGTGCGGACTTGTGTTTAGAGCATCAGGGGAATGGAATATTAATGCTCTTACTGTTCAGGCGTCAACTGGCGCAAGCCCGGTTAATACTAGTTTTATATCAGCTGATGAATCGCCTGCTTCATTTGGAATGATAGTAAATGAGGCGTATAGTGACGATGACGGTTTGTATATTAACTTAAAGAACAGTGGTTATTCTCTGTCGGGAATAACTTTACCAACATCAACAGATAATAATTATTATGTTGATGAGATAGCAGCAGATACAAAAAATAACGGTAAAGACAGTGGAGATATTATGATTGGCGGTAATGGTACCGGAATCGTAAATATCAACATGAACACAGGTAACGGAACGAAAACTAAGATAACAGACGTCGATGCAAATGATGACGAAAACGGAACAGGTACATACCAGAACAGACTTTACTCACAACTTGGAAATCTTGTGGGTAATCCAAATAGCAGATACTATTACAATTTGGATGTTATGCTTAGCAAGGGAACCAAAGGAAGTACAGCCCCTGGCGGCGAAAAGTTTTTGCTTTGGTCAGTATATAATTATGCTGCGCCTAATATCAAATCATGTTTTAAGAGTAATGGAGATATGATTTCAGAGACATCAATTGATCTTTCGGGATTGTCTTATTATCCAATCCCGGGTGGAGATGTAACATTGCCAACAGGAGCGACAGTTACATTTGATTTTGGTGCAATTAAAGCATATGAAGGACAATCTTTAACACCTGATTCATGGTCAAGATATCCTGATAATACTGCAATGGCAAAGACGTCGTCAGCGCGTCGCAATCAGCATTATCTGATGCAGGCAGGACTTTTTACAACAGTATCTTCGTTGACAGCAAACAATCTCACACTTACCGGTGAGTTTGGTTATGTGTCCGGAGTTGCTTCAGGAGCACTTATAAATAAGTCTACATCCGGAAATGTTTCCCTTACAGGTTTGACGTTGGATAAATTGATTCCGTCAAACAATGCATCATATTTGCTTATAAATAGTATAGACGGTACAGGAACAGCGACTCCGTCTTTGGTACTCAGTAACTTGCGCACGAACAATTACAGTGGAGCAGGTGTAACTTTACCTGTTGCAAAATCTTTGTTTGGAACAGCGACAGGTCAGAATATGACTATGACTTTCAATGATATTAAACTGGATGCCAGAGATGGCAATACTATATCAGACGCAAACTGGACATCTGCAGCTGCAACGGCAATGGATACAGAGTATGGTACGAGCCGTTCTATATTCAGTCAGGCGATATTTTTCACAACGCTGTTAGCAGCTAAGTCTTCAACTTTGGAATACTATTATACAGTAGAAGAGGACTGGGAAGACGGAAGAAATGTAACCTATGGAAAAGAAATTAGTTCGTCACTTGAGTATGCTAACGGTGAAAAACATTATAATTTAGTTGGAGAAGGAACGGGACATTTTACTAACCCGGTTTCTGATAGTAATACTGAATTTGACTTTTCGTCAGGATTTCTACCTTATGTTGGAAATTATACAGCAAAAGGAACAAATACTACTTATCCTGTAACAGAGATAAAAGTTAATTATAAAGTTGCGGGACTTGTTGAAGGATGTGGAACTTATAACGATCCATATATTATCTCGACAGCATCGCAGTTGAAATTAGTAGCTGATGCAGTAAACAGTGAGAGTAGTACTCCGGGAACAATCAAGTTGCCAAACACAATGAATGTAGTAAGTAGTTTACCTTTTGCCGCAACATGGCATACAGGTCAGAATGGTGACGGTTTATATAATAAGAGTGGTTCAAGTTACGTGAAAGATAGTAGTAATAGCGCAGGTTTGACAACATGGACTACGGCTCTTGTGCGAAATTATCTTGCTTCTGCGTATTATGTTATAAATACTGATTTGACAGGGGCTAATAGTCTTCCATCGGATTATCCGGGTATAGGTGCTCCCGGAGCAGGAACTGCTGTAAATGGAAGTGTTGTATTCCATGGTGTTATAGTGGGGAAAAAATCTAATGGAACAAAACCGGTGATTACAAATCCGTCTGGAAATCCTTTGGTTTATATTAGCAATGGTTCAGTTGTTAAAAATCTAAATATTCAAGTGACAGCTAATATATCGAAATCGCTGGACAGGGTTGGTGATAATGCTCTGTATGGATACAAAAAAAATGATTCAACAAATAAGGGTGCAGAATATTATGGTGGTGTTATCGGAGAAATAATGGGTGGAGATAATGTCATTGATGATGTTACTGTTTCCTACAGCGGAACTACTACTCTTAACGGACATTTGATAGCTGAAGGCGGAATGGTAGGTGCTGTTGTTAACGGTGCACTTATTTTCAGAGGTGCGAATACTGTGACAGGAAGAACTGTGACAGGTGGAGGTATTTATTCTAACCAATATGTGGGAAGAGTAATAAATGGATATGCAATTTATGAGTCAATCAGCAATAGGAGTGGAACAGCACCGGATAATTATAACAAGGCTGTTGAGGATGAAAATCATAATGTGACAAAGACGTATACTTATCAAATAGATACTATTGACAGAAGTAATACAAATAAGTTGGATGTCAATTACACGAATAGTACTATTGATGTTCCTGATGCACAGTCGTTATATATAATGTCACTTATTACTCAGTCTATCGCAAGTACAGCTAACACATCTTCCGCTTATGATTACAGCAGTTATTCTCCTTCATATGGGTATAACAATTATATAACAGGAATTTCAAGACTTGGTGATTATAATGATGTAGGATGTGGTTCTAATGAGCAAAAAACTAATCATTCAGATTATAACGATTATGCAGTTTTAGATAGTGTTAATAATTATGCGGATTCATCTGTAAAAGATAGGCTTATGAAAGCCCCTATTCCGTATATTATTTATAGGTATACAACAAGGTATGGAACTACGGCTACTAATCCTGCGGCAAATTTTCCTGCAAGGTATATGACAAACAGTAACTCTAAGTTTTGGGATATTACACTCTTTGAAAGTGATACTTTTGAAGATTTTGATGATTTTCAGGCTTTTAGAGGGATTGGTTGTGTTGGAATTAATTCAAAAAGTGTAAGTGACAATACTACTTCAAAAACAGCTTTTAAGGTAGCTACGTTCGATGGTAATGGAAATACATTGAATCTTCATATTAGTTTATCTCGTTATGAAACCGGTAGTGAAAACTATTATCATGCTCAAAATAAAACGTTGACTCAAACCTATTCAGGTGAAACGCTGGTAAAGGAATATGGGCATGATAATGATGCTAATCTTCAAAAGTTGCTGGGAATTGGATTGTTTGATTGCGTAATGGTAAAAAAAGATGAAAACCACGAATATCAATTTCAAAATTTTTATCTTAAAGGAAATATAGAAGATAAGGTGTTTAATTCATCAGGAAGTGTTATTACAGGAACAACGGATAATACACAGCTTTTCTGCGTTGGAGGAGTGTATGGCAAGCGTATTTTTGGTAATAATTCGGATGTTAACTTTAACAATATCAGATTTGATGGATTAACAATTACCGGTGCATACTCATGTGGAGGTTTGGTTGGCATAGATGCCGTAAAATCTCACACTAAGATGAAAATTGTTGGTTGCAACACGACGGAAAACGGTATAAGTATAACAGGTGGATATTATGGAGGAAGTGATAATTTACGTCATGGATTAGGTACTTTTGTAGGAATGACATTTTGGTGTCGCCCATGTATTGATGGTAAAACAGAAACTGCTGATACATCTGATATATATGTATCTAAAGTTACCTCGTACTATACTGGAACTAGAAAGAGATGTAATGTAGGAGGTTTGATTGGTTATTCCGGAACCGGAGCTGAAATAAAGAATGTTAATTTAAAAGGCCTTGGTGCTAACCCAGCGGTAGGTGAAAGCACTGTGTATAATGCAGCAGGATTTATTGGATTTTCACAGGCGAGTGAGCAGAATGATAATGATTATCTGCAGAATTCTATTTGGATAGAAAACTGTACGCTGAATAATCTTTCTGTAAAGGCATTAACCAGTGCCGCAGGTTTTTATGGAAGAAGTAATATGGAATCATGGGGACCGAGATATATTTATATATTTAATAGTGCAGTAGTAGGCACGGGAAATACAAAGCCTGAAATAAAGGCGTATGGTACAGGAACTGTGGATGCAGACAATATAGCAGGAGGATTTGTTTCAGGATTCTTTTCGACCTCTTCAACGTATGTTGGTACTATAGCAAATAGTTATATTTCAGGATATGTAATTAAAGGATTTAATGTTGGTGGTATGGTTGGAAGAGTATCACAAAAACAAATGTATCTTAAAAATGATTATGTTAAAGATTGTGATATCATAACACATAATACATCGGGAAAAGTTGGAGGATTTGTTGGATATACAGAACAAAATCTTTCGGGATACAATTTGAAAATTGATAACGTAAGTTTTAAGTATGGTGATTCTGATAATACATCGGGCGCGGGAATAATTTCAGGCGGTTACAGTAATGCTTTGACCTATAAATTTGTAGGAATTAGTGCTTTCAATTCTGACACGTCATTAGTGCCTACAAATGTTGTTAGAAATCAAGGTACTAGTAGTAATAACTTCTTTGTATTTGCCGATTACTTAAATGCATCAGCATCAAATCTTACATCAGGAACAGGCTATACATCAACTTTTGGAAGTGTTAATACATTAGGAAACCCAATAAATGTCGATATGCCTTTGGCACCATTTGTTAATACAGCGCCTCATAGGTCAGTAGGAACAGGTGAATACATTACAGGAGATGGTGTAGGCGTTGGAGCAACACTTGGTAATGCAGGTCAAATATATAAAGATAATAAGGATGGTACTTCAAATAGAAGATATAGTATAGGAACTTCAAATGATCCGTCATCAAACACAACGGATGCTACGACACTCGCAAAATATATTAACAACAATGGAACATATAAAGATGGGGCTTTTAAGATATCTACAGCCGCTACTGAGTTTGGCGAAGCGTTTACTAATTTAACGGGTGTTGACGATTTCGCGATGCTTGTAATAAACGACGACACTGACAAAACAGGTGATATTACACCTTTTATTAAATCGTACATTCGTTTAGTTACAAATGCGGCAGGTCAGCCAAATGGATTGAAGTATAATCGGTATGCGTATAGTTGTGGTAGTTCTGCTTCCGGATCGAATATTAATCAACTTTATCAGGTAACAATTAATCCTTGCTACTACGACTCCGGTTCACAAAAGTTTGTTCTCGGTGAAGCAGGTGATCAGGGATTGCAGTTGTATTCAGGTACCGATGATAATGCAGGAAAGTATTGGTTCGACTCAACAAAAGCAGATTCAGAGTCGGGTAATACATGCCAGTTCTCCCTTGTGGATGTTCAATTTAAAGATCCGACTGATACTAATCATAATAGAGTGGCATATCATCTGTACGTACCTGTATACACGAAGAAGATTCTTACTGCGGAATTTAGCGCGGTAACTATGACGGGAACCACTTATTCCCGTACACCGTATGCTGAAAAGATTTCATCTGAAATAGCGGTACCAAAAACGACTTCTATTCTTATTGAAAGTACCAACGAGTGGACGACTACATTTGTACGTTTTATATATCCAAAGAACCAGATTTCATCGGGATATGATTGGAATTTTGATAAGAGTATAGTACTTAATTTGGATGGTAACTTTGATACATTGCCAAATGGTACTAAACTGATTCTTGTGGACCCGAATGCCAATGCAGATAAATATTACACGCTGACACTTGATGGTTCGTATGCAACAAATACAGATATAGTGCTTAATCTTTCATCATTCAGAGATGAGAGTGGCAATCCGTTCTCTCCACAGAATCTGTCATCTATACTGGCAGATAACAGTGCTTGGGGAACGGGCTCAATGCATTCAAATGAGCTTTATGAAGATTACTATATAAGTATGTATGTTCCGAACTTGTCAGAAGGACAAACCCACAGTGTTATTATCAAATCAGGAAGTTTGATGACTTACACGGGAGGAGCAGAAGTACAAAAGGCAAATATAGAGTTGAATTTGAATTCACTGGTAGTTTTAGGAGATTTGTTTAACCATGAAATTACAAATAATAGTTTTACAGTTACTTCGGGAGATGGAAATTTATTGTGGGATGACAATAGAGAAATGACATCGGTAAATAAGGTTATCAAGACAGAAGTGACAGCAACGGTTCAGATTAAAAATCTTAGTGCCGGTGCGTTCCTTGCAAACTCAGACGTTTATCATGCATTTTATCTTACATTGACTTCACATGATGCTGATGGAAGAGTATCGGATATCATTTATGGTATTACGCCTGGATATGTACAGAATAGTACTACAATAAGTTATACAAATACCGGCGGAAGCCATACGGATAGCACTACCCATTCATATTTGGGAGCGAATTACGTATATCTCAATTCGGGAAGTATAAGAGATGCACTTTCAGATCCTACGGTTACACCTGTAGTTACAATACATTCTACGACGACAATGACATTTAATGATATTACTGCATTCCCATTTAATGTAAATGGGGCAGCAAAGATAGGAACTCAGGTTTCTGTAAAATCAAGTGTTGCATACAGGGAAGAAGATCTTCGATTCAGTGCGTTAAATGCAATTGAGGAAGACCCGGATGGAAAATTCTATTATTCTACAACCAAAAATAGTGCACAGTTAAGTTTTAATGCTGTTCCTGCAGATGATAATACTGATGAAATCGGACTTAAAACAAATAACAGAAGTTTGCTTGGTGTAAATGGCAAATATGGAACACAGCATCCTGTTATTGGAAAAGCAATTTATAATGTAGATGATATTGTCGATTACAACTCAGCAGAAAATGTAGTTTATACACTTACACTGTATAAAAAAGTTACTGATAATATGGGTGTTACGAGATATGAGCAGGTCGATGACATTAGTGATTATATGAGTAATGTAAATCTGACAGATTCAAACTCAGAGGTGACGCTTGTTGCGGATAGGTCAGATCCGCAGACCTATGTATACACAGGAGAAATTCATCATGATAGTCAGCAGGATCTTGATAAAATGTTTGAAGTGGATTTTGACTGTATAGTTTTAACCGGTGATGCTGATCATAATGAGTATGCAAACTACAAAATAATTCTTACTGCGGATTTGGACGGTGCAACAAACGCTTGGAAGGATTCGTATCTCATTTATACAAATGCTAAGTTTGATCCGTCGGTTATTGATGAATAAAGAAGATATATATTAATAACACTAATCCCCACATCTACGGATATTGCTCCTGCCTTCCCGGCAGTGAGTATATAATAATAATCCGGGGTGTGGGGTTTGTTTGATTAAAAACGCTGTGACAATAATTGAAGAAATGTACATTTGTGAAAGAGTATTTTTACACATGGTAAATGATGCGTCGCTTTGTGTCTATTTTGTGTCCTATAGAGTAAAGATTTTGTCAGTTGAATAAAAAATAAAAAATGAGAAAGGTCCTCTTTTAAGTTATAATAGTTTCGACGAAAAAACACATAACAAGGAGGATCTTTCTCATGAACATTGTAACATTATTAGAGGTTTTAGTTAAG
>JAEELL010000045.1 GCA_016282745.1 Lachnospiraceae bacterium | reverse complement strand
GGAACCACTCAAGGTCTGTTCCGGGCTCACAGAAGAACTCAAGCTCCATCTGCTCGAACTCTCTTGTTCTGAATGTGAAGTTACCAGGAGTAATTTCGTTTCTGAATGATTTACCAATCTGACCGATACCAAATGGAATCTTCTTTCTTGATGTTCTCTGAACATTCTTGAAGTTTACAAAAATACCCTGAGCTGTTTCAGGTCTTAAATATACTGTATTCTTTGCATCTTCTGTAACACCCTGGAATGTCTTGAACATAAGATTGAATTCACGAATATCTGTAAAGTTGTGTTTTCCACATGTTGGACAGCAAATATTCTTCTCTTCAATAAACTGCGCCATCTGTTCATGAGACCACGCATCAACAGAACCTTCAAGTGTAAGTCCGTTTTCTTCATGATAATCTTCGATAAGCTTATCAGCTCTGAATCTCTCATGACACTCTTTACAATCCATAAGCGGATCAGAGAATCCTCCGAGATGTCCTGAAGCCACCCATGTCTGTGGGTTCATAAGGATTGCACAGTCAACACCTACGTTATATGGGTTTTCCTGAATAAACTTCTTCCACCATGCTTTCTTTACGTTATTCTTAAGTTCAACACCAAGGTTACCGTAATCCCAAGTATTTGCAAGTCCTCCATAGATTTCTGAACCCGGATATACAAATCCTCTACTCTTTGCTACGGCTACAATTTTTTCCATTGTTTTTTCCATGATATTCCTCCATATCCATTTGGTATTTTTTATTTATTGGTATTTTTATTATTTATGCTATAAATTTCTGTTTTAAACTTATGCCACAGTTAATTTATAATCATAGATAATTCTATATTATAAATGATTATAAATTATAGTTTGATAAAGTCCGTTTTACTCATACACAATAATAGTCTGCTCCGAATCACTGATATTAACAATTCCATCTTTTATTGTGCAATTATCACTGATGTATTTGATTGATGAATCAAGCTGAACTTTCATCTTTTCCTTTATTGCAATTACGTTAAGATCCATCTCTCTTAAATCTTTGCCTTTTGCAACTGCACCGGTAGGTTCATTAATGCTAATCTCCGTAAACTCGCCTTTGAAAGGAATTCCTGCTGCTACTGCATCGGAAATCTTACCGATATATGTAGTTGCATTCTCTTCTTCGTTACAATCTATGAGATAATTCATAAAATCTGATGCAGAAGAAAACTTTATAATTACTTTGACGTTTTTATCTTCAACACCAAAATATTCTAATTTTGCTGATTCCAAAGATTTTGATGAACCGCCTGCATTAAAAGAATCTAATTCCTCTTTTATCTTATTCTTTAATTCTTTCTTATCATAATAACTTTCATCAAATTTCTCGTATATTTCGTATTCAACTGTCCCATCTTTTTGGAGATAGAAACCTGTCTCACCTGCCTTCAACGAAATATTACCAACTTCTTTCTTAGCGCAACCTGATAACATAGCCATTGTCATGCTCATAATCAGAAACGCTGTAACAATACGCTTAAACATAACGTCCTCCTGATATGTTATTACGGGGAAGCATTTATCTTATCAGTAACTGTATTGTCCAAGATAACTCCTTCGGCGCATATATTCAATCTTATATTCTATCTATTGATAGGTATACTAACAAGTTATTTTACCGTTAAATCATTTTTATTTCAACAGTTAATTTATAAAAAGCGACAGTTTTGTACTATTTGTAACTATAAGAACTGCTGCAAGATTTTTTTAGTCATATGAATTTCAACTGTTGCATAAAAACTGTAGTTATATGAAATCCAATGATTTGAACTCTCTGTCAACCATGTTTGCAAAATATGGAGTTATCACAGACTCCATTTCCAAAAGCACTTCTTCTTTAACATTGAATGTGTAGAGTTTCGATAATTTTGCAGTGATAATGTATTGAATGGCGTAAAGTGTCGAATCATCCAAATGAACAAATCTTTTTATATTGCTACCACACTCTGCACAGACAAGTCGTCCATTCTTTGCATCAAAATAATTTAGTCCTTCTGACCTGCCACAGTTTGAGCAGTTAAAAAAGTCGGGATATTCTCCATTAATAACCAATGCTTTCAATTCATATATTACCCTGACAAGTCTGTCCGGGATAGCTTCGTTTGCCAGTGCCATCAGGGACACATACAAAAGATTCAAAGCATCGGATGCTTCCAAACCTTCTCTTCCGTAGTAATCAGCAATCTCCAGAAAATACATTCCGTAAGACATTTTTTCAAAATCTTTTACCGTCTCCGAAAAGTATTTTGTAACTTTCACAGCTGTGAGAGTATATGCGTTTCGTCCCTGGTACACAGTAAACTCACCAAAAGTCATGGGCTGACTTCCCGCAAGATAAGGACTGTTTTGTCTTCTCGCACCACGGGCAAATGCTGTTATCTTTCCACGCTCTTTTGTGAGGATAACCAACCTCTTGTCGTACTCTCCAATTGGCATTGCAGAAAGCACAATTCCACTCAATGTTATCTGTTCCACTTATAACGCCTCAATCCCTTATATTTCCTTGTCATTATATCCGTAATTCTTCATGTACAGATCGCTGTCTCTCCAGTCTTTTCTGACTTTAACCCACAACTGAAGATTTACCTTCATGTCTAACATATGCTCAATTTCATATCTTGCAGTCGAACCAATCTTCTTGAGCATTGCACCTTTTTTACCGATGATAATTCCTTTGTGAGACTCTCTCTCGCAAATAATTGTCGCCTCAATGTCTACCAGTTTTCCACCCGGACGCTCTTTCATTTTTTCTATTGTAACTGCGATTCCGTGTGGTATCTCATCATTAAGAGCATGAAGAGATTTTTCTCTGATTACTTCCGCAACAATTTGCCTCATTGGTTGATCTGTTATTGTATCCTCATCATAATACTGAGGTCCTTCCGGAAGATATTTGAAGATTTCTTTTACAATAACATCTACGTTCTTGCCTTTAAGTGCAGATGCCGGAATGATTTCATCAAAATCCAACAACTTTCTGTAAGCATCTATAAAGGCAAGTACCTCATCATTCTTTACTGTATCTGTTTTGTTTATTACAAGGATAACCGGCACGTCAATATTTTCAAGTTGGGAAGCAATATACTGTTCCCCCGCGCCTATAAATGTATCAGGCTCAACAAGCCAGAGAATAACATCTACTTCCTTTAATGTCTTTTCTGCAACGTTTACCATGTATTCTCCGAGTTTGTTTTTTGCCTTGTGAATACCCGGTGTATCAAGGAAAATAATCTGTCCCTCATCACATGTGTACACTGTCTGAATTTTGTTTCTAGTAGTCTGCGGCTTGTTGGAAGTTATGGCAATCTTCTGACCGATAATCTGATTCATAAGTGTCGATTTGCCGACATTAGGTCTTCCAATCAGCGCAACAAAACCTGATTTATAATTATTCTCCATTTGTATATCCTTTCTTCAATAGTCCATTTTACTCAAACAGACTCTTTACTTCGCCAAACATTTCTCTGTTCTTTTCTATCATATTTTCATTTCCTATAACACACAGAGTATCTTCTGCAAGGACTGCTCTGACAGTATCCACACATCCTCTGATTGCCTGAACATCCGTCGATAACACTTCAGTCCTTGTCTTTCTTAAATCCTCAATTGTTATATCTGACAGATACATCTCAAGAGATCTTGAACCTGCATCAGCCGGTGTGAGCGGTGTGTCCATTGAACTTATTGTTCCAATAATATATTTTGTCATGTCTCTCTCATCGGCATCAAAGTTCTCAACATACTCAGGAACTGCTTCGTACACCTTGTTTGTCTCACAGAGTTTAGGATCTCTGTATGAAGAAAAGACAGCATTTCCCATTCTTGAAAATCCGGAACTGCATCCGTAAGCTCCGCCTTTTTCCCTAATATTATTCCAAAGGAATTCATAATCTAAAATATTACTGAGCACAAGAAGATGTCCTGTATACTCATAACCGTTTCTTCTGAAATCACCTGCTCTTACAACGTACTGAACCTGAGACGAAGTCTTAAATCCTTCATTCAGTTTGTTTGGTACGAACTCAAAAGGTGTTAATCCCTCTTCCAGTTTCTTTCTGTCGTCATTAAAGAGTTTCTCTGAAAGTTTATGAGCATAAGGAATAACTTCATCATATTTGTCTTTCTCGCAATTGTAGCTGACAATAAGATTCTCTTCTCTGAAAATAAGCTTCATAAGCAGCGATAAATTATTCGCGATTGTTTCCTTATACTCATCAAAATTCTTTTCTATTTTTTCAACAAATTTATAGAATGAAATACCGGAAAATGCCTCTCTTAAATAATGAGGTTCCGAATAATATGAGTAGGCGCGAAGACTCGCCATTGTATTTCCGGCCTGCATTGCTCTTGTCTGGAGTTTTGATTTTGTTTCCTGTATTATTTCAAGAAGTCTCTTGTAATTGTCAAATTTTGTAGCAAACAACACTTCCTCAATAAGTTCAAATGCCTTTGGCATCTTTTCGTACAGCGCTTTTACATTTACCTCTGTTGTAAGCAGATATCCGCCGTGTAACTTCTGGTGTATTATTTCTTCTATCGCAAGGGCTCCGGTGTGCATATTAATTTCATTGCTAAGTTCCGCAAATGTGTAGTTGTCCGTATCCATGTAACTGAGGGTAGCTTTAAGCAAACCAAGATACGGAATCAGTTCACGAGGAATGTTTACATTCTTAAATATCAGCGACAGGTAACCTATTCCGTTTGTAAAGTAATCATGATAAACAGCTTCAATATCACCCATATCCCTTCTCTCAACTTTGATAGGTCGTGGTTCTTTTCCTATATCCTCAATCGACAAAATAGGAATTGTTTCTAACTGTTCTTTTGTGGAAGTCTGCTCCTGATATTCTCTCAGTGCTTTTGTATCATCAATAAGTTTCTGTATTTCCTGCTCTGACAAACTGTCTTTGTATGTCTTCAGTTTTTCCTTGACTTTTGCTTCTTTCTCAGCTATCAAACCTTTCTTAGGTTCAAGAATAACCATTGACTTGTGATTATTGTTAATCATATATTTTTCAATAATCTTTTCGAAATAATCAGTCTTAAGTTTTTCTCTTAACATTGCAAATGTCTCATTTGCCTCAACATGCATGAAAGGTTCGTTTTCATCGTACAACCAGCTGTCAAACATATTAAGTCCTACAAGAAGCCCCTTTGGATATCTTCCAAAGTCAGCCTCTCGATATTTGAACTCAAAGTTGTTGATTGCAGACTCAAGCACTTTTTTATCAAGTCCTTTTTCTACAATCTTCTTCAATGTATCATCAATCACTTCTTTGAATCTGTCTGCATCAGACACATTTGCAAATTTAGCTACAAATCCGTAATAAGGCTGTCTGATTGAAGTCTCGCCTATACCGTAGACATCTTTTCCGATTCCGGCATCAAGAAGTGCCTGCTTTACTATCGCACCCGGCATTCCCATAAGTGCATAATCCAACAACTGAATTGCCTGATATTCACACTTATCAAGTGTAGTTCCCATAACAAAGTTATAAGATAAAAGTGCATTATCTTCCTCATCCTCTCCGTCAGAGATAGGGAGATAATCTTTCTCAATCTTCATCTCTTCAAACGGTTGCTGTAACTTTATTTCTGAGTCTATCTCCAGATAGTCATACTTAGAAAGATATTCTTCATCAAGATATGTGAGTCTCTCCACCATATCCATATTTCCGTACATATAGATATAACTGTTTGAAGGATGATAATATCTTCTGTGAAAATCAAGATAATTCTCGTATGTCAATTCAGGAATAAACTCCGGATCCCCTCCTGACTCATTTCCGTAATTGTTATCAGGAAACAACGAATGAAAAATCTTTCTCTCGAGTACACCGTCAGGAGACGAGAACGCTCCTTTCATTTCGTTGTAAACAACACCGTTATATTTTATTTCGCCGTCGGCATCCTCCAATTCGAAATGCCAGCCTTCCTGCTTAAAAATCATATCAGTATTGTAAATTCTAGGATTAAAAACGGCGTCAAGATATACATCCATAAGATTTTTAAAATCTTTATCGTTGCAGCTTGCAACAGGATATACTGTCTTATCCGGATAAGTCATTGCATTCAAAAATGTATTGAGAGATCCCTTTGCCAGTTCAATAAAAGGATCCTTTACCGGATACTTTTTAGAGCCGCACAAAACCGTGTGCTCTATAATGTGCGGAACCCCTGTATCATCAGCAACAGGAGTTCTGAATCCTATATTAAATACCTTGTTGTCATCTTCGTTTGACAAAAGTGCAATCAAAGCTTTTGTTTTTTTGTGTTTCAAGAGATAAGCTCTCGAATTCAAATCTTCCATATAATAATCTTTTAATACTTCATATGCTTTCAATTCATTAATTTTCAAATTACATACCACCTTTATTCTGATATCACTCGTTCGAGTATAACATATCTTTTAGTTATTTTTAATCCATTTATACAATATTATGATATACTACCAATTAGTTATTATTATTTTCCTGCCAATTATGCAATTTTATTATTGGCAGGCACTACAACTTTCATCGGAGGTTAAATGATAATTAAATTGAAAGTAAAAGATGAAGTATTAAAAAAACTCGAAGAAAATAAAGGTGATTTTTTTTCAGGCGCCTCACTTGCAAATGATTTAAAAGTCAGCCGAAATGCCATTTGGAAAGCAGTAAATTCTCTAAAAAATGAAGGCTATAATATCCGGTCTGTGACAAACAAAGGATACTGTCTCTCAAACGATAGCGATATCATTTCCAAACAAAGCATTTCTAAATATATAACTTCAAATGTCCCTTTAGATATACAGGTATTTCAAACAGTCACTTCCACCAACACAGTTCTTAAAGAGATGGCTGCTGAAGGTGCTGCTGAGGGAACTGTAGTTATCGCAACCAATCAGACTAACGGTCGTGGGAGATTAGGGCGCAGTTTTCATTCTCCTGCAGACACCGGCATATATTTCAGCATTCTGTTAAGACCGAAAATGTCAGCTGAGAATTCACTTTTTCTCACAACATCCGCTGCCGTTGCCATAGCAAAAGCTATAGAAGATGTAAAAGACTGCAGGGCAGACATAAAATGGGTAAATGACATTTATATAAACAACAAAAAGGTATGCGGCATCCTGACGGAAGGTGCCTTCAATGTGGAGAACAATGAACTCGATTACGCAATTGTAGGTATAGGAATAAACATCCTACCTCCAAAGGATGACTTTCCTGAGGATATCAAAAATAAGGCAGGTGCTATTTTTTCACAGGGTGAAGACGTATCGGAAGTCAGCAGCAAACTTGTGGCACACGTTCTCAATTACTTCTTCGACTACTATAACAACCTTACTTCAAAATCATTTTTTGAAGAATACAAATCCCGTTCATTTTTGCTTGGAAAAGACATACACATTTTGGACGGAAACGACAAAATCCCAGCTACCGCAATTGACCTTGATGAGAGTTGTCATCTCATTGTAAGACTGGGAGACGGCACTATAAAAGAATTGTCTTCGGGAGAAGTAAGTGTTATAATAGACTAGGTTTTATCGACCAAAAAATAATACGAAAGAAGGTATTTATAATGAAAAAGTTCTTTGGCGAATTTAAAGAATTCATTTCAAAAGGCAACGTACTTGACATGGCTGTCGGTGTTATCATTGGTGGCGCTTTCAACGCAATCGTAACATCATTAGTTGAGGACATTATCACACCGGTAATCAAGCTTATTTCCGGTGGATCTGAAGAAGCTTTTGCAAGTCTCCAATGGAAGAGTATCACTTACGGAAACTTCATCAACACGGTTCTCTCATTCTTGATCACAGCCTTTGCTGTATTCCTTATTGTTAAGGCTGCAAACAAAATGAAAAAAGAAGAAGTTGTTGAGCCAACAGAGAAGGAATGTCCATATTGTATCTCAAAGATCAATATCAAAGCTACAAAGTGTCCACACTGTGCATCAGATGTTTCAGATGTAAAATAAATCACAATAATTTAATTATTTATTATAAGAGGGAGTTGTCACATAGCTCCCTCTTATAATTTTCACTGAAGTATCACCGTTCTTTTTACATACAGAGTTGTGGTTATTCCAAGGAGATTCTCATAGCTCTCTTTCACTCCTACTGACAAAAGACCTTTTTCACAATCGATATCATAAAAACTAACGCATATATCATCGGACTCACTTCTCATATTCAAAAACAATTCCTGAAAAAAAACATCCTTGGCCTGTTCTTCCTCGCACAAAGAATCTGTTTCTTCCACCATTTTTGAAAGTGTGTTTCTACATGATAACGCAACTGCACTTTCAAGTTCATCTCTTCTAATCATCTTTGAATTGATAATCATTATAGTCAGAGATGCCATTATTACAACCGACAAAATCCCCGCACAAACTATAACTTGCTTAATACCTTTTTCCTCCTATTTTCACTTTCTCTGTTTCCAATCATTTAGCACCAAATACTTCAACATTTTCTGTCACGAACCATTTGGCACTTTAATTTTCTCCTTCACTGCCTGTGAGTCAAAATGATATTCACTAGCTGCCTTAGCATCATCACTAAGTACCTTTTTCAATTTCAAATAATTATTTTCATTGCTTTTCCATATGGATGATTTATCAAGTGTATTCAAATATTTTGCACTTATAAATCTGATTTTCCTATCCGTTTTCGGGCTTAGAATTTTCACTGTAAAATTCGAGTCTATTGTCTTCTTGTAATCTTCATTTACAGTACTGACATAAACCATGTATGAACCTTCTTCATCAATGTTTATATCCTCAACATTTACTTCTTCAATATTTATTTCTTCTATGTGTACTTCTCCACTATTTATATTTTCAAGACTTAGTTCTTCAATATCTGCATTTTTTAAATTTATATTATCAATATCATCCTTTTCATATCCCACATTTTTATTTACTTTCGGCTTATACCTTTCAATTTTTGTTATCTTTATTATATACGGGTAATTACTATCCAGATTGTCAGTCACCTTAACTTTTTTGACTAATTCTGCCACCGACATTTTAACTTTCTGTCCCACCAGATAATATCTGTTTTTAACGTTCATCCTAAGATTAAGTTTTTTTCTCCAAATTGCATACAGTGTTATTTCCTCATTTGTGCTGTACCTGCTACCGGGAACAAACACCATTCCATCTCCGTTCTTTGACGTATTCCACATCTTATCTTTCACAAGTTCATAATCAGTCGCATAAGGCATTTCTTTTACAAGATTTAGGCTTTCACCGTGAAACAGATATTGTACTGTTGGCATGTTATAAACCTGTGCGTCAACATTTTTCATATAACTCACTTTGTACGTTCTTGTAATCCATATCCAGCGTTCAATTCCCGAGCCAATATTTGTACAAGATCTAAGCCTCAGATTACCGTCCAGTGAAATATGTTCTGCCTTTTTTGAAACACTTTTGCCGTTTGCCTCATCCTTCTCCCCTGTATTACTTCCATACAAAAACAGCTGGGATGTCAGTTTAGGGGCACTCACAAAAATCACTTTTGTCCCCACACTTTTAACCTTGGAATCAAGGCTAAAATACCTGTCTGCGGAATAATTGAATCCCGATATTATCTCAACATATTTTTCAGTATTGAGATAAATAACATCATTTTTTCCGATTACAAAGTTATGTCCTATTTTCAATCTTCCATCCACAAATATTCCGTTTCCACCATTATTTGCTTTGTTTCCATTAACATTCCCGCCCTCGCTTGTAACACCACCGTTTTTTCCAATGTAAATACCTCCACCACAACCGGGAGTTCCATTCCTTCTTAAGTTACAGCCTGATATTTCCACAAAAGAATTTGTCATTAAACCACTGCCTTTTTCTTTTGCATAATTGTCATCAATATCCGTTTTTACCAGTTTAACCTCACCGTTCTTGCCTTCATTTCCTTTGTAAATGCAGACACCGCCACCATCTTTTTCAGCATGGTTGTTATATATTTGTGCGGATTCTAAATGAAACACTCCAAGGCTCTCTGCTCCTACTTCTCCAACCGCAATGCCGCCTCCGTTTTTGCCGCTCTGATTATCACTGATAATTCCGCCATATATATAAGTCGTTCCACCGGCTTTCACACCGTCTCCACCGTTACATTTAATAGCTCCGCCGCTTCCGTCTGCTATGTTAAACCGAATGTTTGGACCATAACCATTATCGCCTATTTTCATTCGGGCACCGTAACCTGAAAAAACAGCTCCGGAAGATTTTCCAGCTTTGTTATAACTAATATTGCCATCTGTAATTTCAGCATAGGCCCCTTCATCCGAAACGAAAATGGCACCACCTTCTTCTCCCGCACTGTTATTCTGAATTACACCTCCGCTCATATACAGACTTGCATTTCCTTTTATTGCAACCGCTCCGCCTTCCGTTTCTGCATGGCAACCGGTTATACTCGCTCCCTTGTTTATCCATAACTTTCCACCCTTTGTTACAAATGCAGCCCCTCCATTTTGCGCGTCACAATTCTTCATAAGGCAATTGATAGTCAGTTCACCGTTCACTGTAAAATTAGAAGTCTGTTTTTCTTTTTTATTGTTAATCATATTCTGTGCACATGTTTTATTCCCAAGCTCTACCTTTGCCTTCGTGCCTACATACATCCAGCCTGATGACTGAACATTATTTTTCTCGTAATAACTTCTGTTTCCATCAAGAAAAATAACGCCATCGCCTTTTGTCCCAATCTTCATCTCAGTTTTGTTATCCATTCCAACATGAATACAATACCTGTAACCACCTTTTGCATTTATATCATCATTTGAGCTTGTGCTTTTGCTGATTTTACAATCACGATTTGAATAGATTATGAAACTTCCACCCTCAACTTTTATTACATTGGTAATAATTATATCGCCGGTGATCTTGATGTATGTGGTTCCATCCTGCCTCTTCTTACTTGTCAGTGCACTTTTCAAATCCGAATATGTGCTTACCTCATACGGTTTACTGCTTGTACCGCTTCCTGTAAGATCAGCGCAAACCTTTTCACAAAGAAAATCTCCAAAGAGGAAATCTCCAAACACAAACATTACAAATAAAAAAACTGCACATCTCACCGTTAATTTTGTGCACCTTCCAAGCGTATTTCTGCTATCTTTCGTATTTCTGCTATCTTTCGTATTTCTGCTATCTTGCATAACCCTGTATCATCCCCCTTTTGTCACCATTTCCTCCTATTATCCCGTACACCGGAAGAGTCACATCATAATACAGAGTCATATACAAACCTTTTCTTTTTTCAGAAACCGAAAGATCGTTTACGTTTAGTTTATATCCTTTTTTCTTAGCTTCACTCTTGCAGTTTTCAATTACATTTGAATTATAATCACTATCCTCTATATCACTTCTCATAACATCAAAAAACTCTCTTGCATCCGATTCCTGCGCAGCAATGCTAATCATTGACGACAGCAAAATGCATGATATGGTAACAACAATTATTGTTGTAAATGTTTCTATTGCTAACCTCATTCAAACTTCTCCCATCTATAACCATCAATCTAAAATAACTAATCTACAATATTTCTTCCAAACAAATTATCCAAAGCAATCACTCCACCAACACATTAATTCTTTTTGAAACTGTAAAACCCTTCTCATTTGTGACCCTTACCAAAACACACTGAAGTCCTTCTTTGTTTACGTCTATTATTCCATCTGTCAGAGCTCTGTTTGAAATATCAGAGCCGTCATAGTCCGTCACCGATACAGCAGAAAACAAATTAAAGGGCTTACCTTTTTCAGCATACACCGCATATTCTGCCCTAATAGTCGGAGAATATTTTTTAAATTCATTGGATAAGACCATATTTCTGTAGTATATATTCGTGTTAAAAATAGGCGTTATTTTATTTGTTATGCCTATCGAAATAATAGTAACTGCTACAACGAGCAGACTTATCACAGAGCACTTAAGAGCATCACCATGTTCCTCAATCAAAAAATCCATAGTACAATCCTTTCCGTTTTACTCATCTGACAATCTGTTACATAATACATTACATAATCCTTTCCATTTCATTCATCTGAATTTGAGCAAGCACCTCCACTGTAACAAACACCAGGGAAATAAATATAAGTCCCGTAATTATCGATACTATAACCTCTCCATGTTCTTCAATCAAACTGTTCATATCTCACCCCGCAAATCCATACATTATTTCTCTAAATGCTGTACATATAAAGATGAAAATAATTGAAAAAACAACTACTTCACCTAACCCCATCATCAACGATTTCATAAAACCTCTTTTCTGTTTATACCAATTCAGTTACTGTTTTTTGATTTACACAATTTTTTACATTTTCTAAATTCTGCAATTCTGATTTCTACTATCTTTTGCATTTTTCATTTAACTAATTCTCACAATTGTGTTTCCACTATTTTGTTACCACTATTTTTTTGCAATTTTCATTTCACTATTTCTCATTTCTCAAATTTTCCTTACTGTGAAAGCACATTGCCTATTGCTGACGTAAATACTATTATCATCAAAACCATATCAATCATTATTTTGTTCACTCCCACAATCATTGGCACCGCAGACAAAAATGAAAACGCACCAATCTTATCTTTATTTCTTATTACCTCTGCCTGGTTTTCAAGCAGGATATTTCTATCAATAACCGAACCTATCTGGACATCCGCTTCTTCCTTTCCAAGTTCACTGATACTGTAAAGCATCTTCATTGACGACTTCATTTCCGGCACATCAAAATACATGAGAAATCTGTCATAAGGTTCTATTCCGATTGGATAATCTTCAAAATCAAGCATCATTCTTCTTATTGGTTCTTTCATCACATATGGCGCTTCATCGAAAGAATTCTCAATTGCAGACTGTACTGTCTCCGTCTGCAAATTAATGGCCACATCTCTAAGCCACTCAGGAAATTGCTTTCTTATTTCTTTCTCTATACGCTTTTTTGCTGTCTTGTAATTACTGCGCTTAATCCAATTAAGATGGGATGGAATTCCATAATCCAAATCAGCGTGCTTCTCTTCCAATACGATACTGTAATATCTGTCTATTCTTTCCGGCGTCAGATTACTCTCCTCATTTATCCAGTCATAATTGAGTTTTGAAGCCACCACAAGATATATCACTTCCATTATTATCAGCATTATAATAGTGGAAATCTGGTAAACCACATTATCCGAATAGGAATAATCAGACGGAACAATATGTGTCATAACTGCACATGTAATCAAAGTCGCGCCAACCGAAATCAGAACATTTCTCTTTATTCTGTCCACTTCACCCATAAACAGTTTTGTCCTGTCATCCCACGCCTTGACATCCTGCATCAGAACATCAATATAGAATCCGCATTCGCCGCCCTGACTCTCTATTTTTTTCATAAAATTATGCATGGAGGAAAGACGTTTACAGGGGTATTCTTCCTCAATAATTTTAAGAGATTCTTCGTAAATATGATCATTCATTTTCGAATCAATATTAACAATAATCTCTTCTATTATTTCTTTCACAATGCTGTCACATGTCTTCGTTGCATCAATAAGCGCTTCCCTTATTTTGGGTCTTTTCTTGAAGGAATACAGCATCTGTTCTATGTACAAAATTACACTTTCAAATTTCTTTCTGTAATGAATTCTTTTCAAATTAATCCTGTAATAAAAAGGAACAACGCTCATTGTAAAAAGAAAACAAATCACAATCCCCCATATTTTGAGATTGTAAATCAAGCCAACAATTACAGACACAATCCCCACCAAAACTGTTCTCTTAATAAACTGCCGCTTTTCTTCATCTGTCATTCCCTTTATTTTCTTTTTTATATTTGAATTATTGCCTATTTTTTTCTTTTCTAAATTTGACTCTTTACTCTTTGTTTTATTTTTTAATGTCATCAATAATATTCCCCAACACATTTTCAACTGCTCAATCAGTATCTCTGTTTATAACTTCACAACACTTCAAAACCTATTCTGCATATATCGGACTTTTTATATCCGATTACCAGCAATTAATTAACCCAAGATCTCATTACAATCAAAAGATGATTCTACTTTCTATATCAGAAATACTGATTGAGTAATTATAAAAATTATTATTCAGCTTTTTTAAAGGGATCTTCAATCCCTGCAAGTTTAAATTTTCTAAGTAATTCTTTCGGAAGATTCTTCGTTAATATCTGACCGTCTTCATAAATCATGACTTTATTATTTCGGTCATTCTCTCTTGTCATGCACATTACCTGATACACTTTTCTTGTAATCTTCTCTTCTTCCCTGACAACCTGTTTTAGCGATACACCAATATCAATAAACGAGTACACGTCATTTTCATTTATGTTACGTCCCATATTTCTCATTCTGTCAGGTATCTTTGATACATCATCTAAATGAATAGTCGTAAGGCAATGTACACCTGCCGATATATTCTCCAAAAGATATTTCACTTCTTCGCCCCTGGCCTCCGCAAGCAAAACCCATGTGGGAAGCTGGCGTTTGCTGGCTTTCAAAGCATCAGAATATCCAAAAGTATCTCCAACTTTAATCTCGACACAATCCTTATCCGGGTTAATTTTCGAATATCGAAGTTCTAAGTTATCTTCGATTGTGTATACCCTTTCATACGCCGGTATGTACGTTGTAAGGTATTTTACATATTCTGTTTTTCCAACTCCCGGAAGACCACCAACGACAACAGTGCAGTGCGCCTTGATGGCATTCTCCATAAATGTATCAATGACCTCAGGACAATAATCATTCTCAATAATACTCTCCCTGCAGATTCTTCTGACCGCAGGAGTCTTTCTGATACTGATGCTAATCCCCGTATTTGTCACGGAATCATGCAATATAGAAATTCTAAGCCCCTCGGTTTCAGCCTCTAATAACGGATTATTCCTGTTAAATTGAGTATTCATAAGATTACTGATTCTTGTATAAAACTGTTCAATAAAGATTTTGTCTAACGTGAATCCCTCAACCTTATATCTCCCTCTGTTTAAATCATTAACCCATAACGCCTGACTGTAATTGATATCCGTAATATTATCATCATTGATAAATTGCAATAAATCCCCATAAATCCTGTCCGGCAAAGTCAGTTTTCTCATATTCCAATGCTTCTCCTATAGTTTTTTTACATCAATTCTTTTTGTTTTAGTAAATATACATTTCACAATCTTATTATCAGGCTTATTCCCAATCATTAATATCTTTAATGAATCAAGTCTGACGCTTATATAAATATTGCTCTTCCTAGTGAATCATGCCTGATACTTTGTCAAATGAAACCGACCCCGTATAACTGGTAACAACCCCTGTGATAGCCTTACTGATAACCGGACCAACCGCATATGCGACTCCAACCAGTAACAAAATGCAAACTGCCACAAATATAGTCTTACCATGTTCCTGCAAAAATACGTCCATAAACCTTACCTCCTTCTCTTATTCCCATTGGCATCAAGTACGCAGAAAGATATAATATCACCATGTAATATTACATATACTTTTTGTTGCCTTATTGGGTAATTCCTATATTATCACTCATATACTATGTTGTCAATCACTTTTTGTATAAATAATCAAATGAGTTAGCACAGATTTCCACTTGGCTCGTCGTGGATAACAAAAAAAAGAAGAGGTGCAAACCAGTCGTTATCCTTTAAAGGAAAGTCGCTGGAGATAAAACACCTCTTCTTAATATGGTATCTGTTTTTTATACTTTCTTTATTTTTACTTACCTTAATTTCTTATAGGTTGTGCAGATATAATAAACGGTGTCGGCTGTGTAACAAACTCGCTGTTCTTGTTTGTTTTTGATACCGAAATCTGCATTACTTCAGTAACCTCAACACCATATTTGTTAAGCAGATACTTGATATCTGATAATATATCAAGTTCCAGAGTGTAGATTACAAACTTCATATCAGGATTAATCTTTAAGAAATTGATAATATCACTCTCTATATTTCTCTTTGTTGCAACAATGAATGCAAGTCTTGGAACTTTGAACCCATCATAAAGCTCAGGCTTTACATCCTCAACTATCTCAACGTTATGAACTCCAAATTTCTCGATATTTTCTTCCATGGATCTGAGAGAACCTTTGTCACGCTCAACTGCAATAATAAGACCTTCATATGCCATCATTGAAGCCTCTATAACAATACTCTCGCCACTCACAATTGTAATGGTATCGGACGCGTCAAGTTCAAGTTTATTCATGATAACCGCCCTTATCTCATGACCAACATATCTTACAGAACCTGCACTGAAATTCTCGTTCTTCATTCCAAATATCATGGACTCTCTTGTATTCTCATTAACAACATAGAACACCATAGGTTCCCTGATATCATTATCCATAAGATCCTGAATCTTTGCCTTCTTTAATTCGCCTGGCTCCACGCCTTTTCCGTACCATACGTCATACTCTCCGTAACCTGCCTCCCAGCATTTGTATAACATATCTTTTCTGGTTTCATCCGCAAAAATCAAAACTCTCTTGTGAGTTGCAATTGCAGATAATATATTTCTTCTTTTTCCGCAGGCGTTAAGAAGTTTTATCTTTTCAGGACTGACGTTCATTTCACCTGATATATGTCCTAACCAACCAAGCATCTGTTCATAAGTAAATATAATTTTCTCTTCCATTGTCACTACCTCCGATCTAGTCTTTTCCACATTCGAAATGTAAGAAAATTTATATTACTTATTTTACCACTTTCTTCTATTATTGTGAACTACTCAAAAAATTGTTAGTTACTTATTACCATTAATAGCCCCAGGAAATAAGTTTCCACTCTCCGCCTTTTGTTCTACCAAGCCACCACTGCCAGTGAGGATAATCTGAATTTTCATCGAATGGTGCTTTGCCATTAGTATGAAACGAGCTTGTAAACATAATACATTCATCCATTTCTTCTTTAACGTTCATTCCTTCTCTAACGTTCATTCCTTCTCTTAAGTCATTAAGCCACATCACATTATCTTCATTATTTTCACTATCAGTTGAATACTCAATACTTTGAAGTTCGCCCACGTTCCAGCTTGAAAATTCCTGATATATAATATTAATTGCCTCATCCATTTCCTTTTTTGAATAAATCTCTGACTGACCGTAATCTACTTTCACCTTTGATGTATCAAATTTCAAAGTCTTTTGATTTGTTGCAAAACAGGCTGTTGCACCGGCGCATATAATAATAAAAAATGTGATAATCAAAATTGACGGTTTCTTGTAATTCATTATGCTTTTTACCCTTTCTTTTACACTAATTTCCCCAAAAGCAACCGGACAGGCTGCAATATATTTTTTCGGCATACTGCAATTTAATAACACCTGGCAGTATTCTTTTCTCCAACTATTCTGCTCATCCTTGATTGCCTCCTCATCACAGGCATATTCAATATCTTTACAAAACAGAACATATGCAATCCAACACATTGGCTGGAACCAATAAATAATCAAAATTAAAAATCCTAACGGTTTCCAAAGATAATCCTTTCTCTTCAAATGCATTTGTTCATGCTTGATTACATACTCTCTGTCTTCCCTCTTCAAAGAAGATGGAAGATAAATCTTTGGTCGTACCATTCCCGAAACAAACGGACCTTCTATTTCATCGCATATGTATATATTTGATTCGATTTTCATAGATGTACGAACTTTTCTTTTTAACATGGCATATGAAATAATTGCATAAGCCATCATAACAATCATTCCGGCTATCCAAATTATCAAAGCAATCTCTTTGTAATCGAGCGCCAACATTGAAGTTGAAAATGCAGTGGAAATTACAGTTTCTTTGTTCTCAGTTGCTTTGTTCTCAGTTGCTTTGTTTTCAATCTGCGATTCTTCTGATGCGTTCTTTGCTTCTAATGTTTGCTGATCAAGCAAATTGTTTTGCATTTTTTGATTCAAAGCAACCATTCCGGATGTGAACTTTCCGGCCGGATTCATACTGAAATCACTTTCAATCTGTATCGGACAGACTAATTTAGCAGCGACCATTACCCATAAGAGGCACACACTCCACTTTGGCATTTTCTGAAAAACAGCTCGAATAATAATTACCGAAAGTATCAAAATTACTACCGAACCTGAATTATTCCATATTTGTGATAAAATCTGTTCCATTTACTCTTCTCCCTCATATGCATCTATCATTTTCTGAATCTCATCTATATCTTTTTTTGAGAGTTTTTTTCTGGATGCAAAAGCCGCAATAAATGCAGGAAATGATCCTGAAAATGACTCCTCAATAATTTTCTCGCTTTGCGCTGCGCCTAATTCTTCTTTGCTCATTAAAGATGTAACTACCCCGTTCTCATTTTGAAAAATGCCACGCTGACATAATCTTTTTAACATTGTATATGTGGTAGATTTTTTCCAATCTAATTTTTCCTGACATATTTTCACCAAATCTCCTGAGGAAACTGGTTCATTACTCCATATAATATCTGCAAACTGGCTTTCAACTAACCCCAATCTTATATCTTCCATAAATCTTCTCCTTAAGTTGCGTCATCGGTCTACTGCCTGTAAACCTCTTTTGTCAGTCTACAATCATTAGACCATTTTGTCAACACCGAAAACCTATTTTATAAAAACCTCTTTTCAAATTATCATTTACTTCCAAATAAAGAGGAAGGCAGCTCCAACTTTACAGTCGGGCTGCCACTTGAGAAAATTCTATCAAAATGATATACCGCATAGACAGTACATCGGTAATTAGCTTATAAATTAATTAATTATTTCTATATTATTATATTATTATATTATCTTATTATCTTATTTATTATTATTTTAAGATATTTTTCTATTCATTTGTGTATTCAAGCAAGGCTTCCATCCTGCATGCAAGCACGCCGGCAAGAGCTTTGATTGATTGAGCAGCCGCCTTGTTTATATCTTTGGCACGCTGTTCATACTGTTGGATACTTCTGATATTTACACCGGATAACTGAGCGAGCTCACGCTGGGAAAGACCACTTTTCTTTCTTATTTTTGAAAGATTTGTCTCCTTTTCTCCCTGATTCATAACTGCATCAATTATCTCTATCATCTCTTCATTATCATAATCTCGGTACTCATCATGCAATCTTTTAAAATTCTCAAAGGATATCACCTCGATAATCTCAGCAAAGGTTCTTGCAGAATACCACTGATAATATGCGATTATCCAACCTATCCAGTACGCAGACAGAGTCTTGTACTCTATATACTTATCAGGCATCTCCTTTGTTTCTTCAAACTTTCCAACGATTTCAACTGCAAGCTCAATACCTGACATTCCTGCAACCACGGCGGGAACGCCCTTTTCAAATAATGTTGCATAACCACTCATTATGAACATGCTCCAAAAATCATTCAGATCCATCTCGCAGATATTCTGAATATAATCCAGCATCTCGCCCATATTGTTGGCTGCGTCCATAACATATCTATCGTTGTAAGCGCGGATCATCTTCATGTACCTCCCTCAGAATAAACTCTCTGATAAATAATCCAGCCTTATCTTCAACAGAAACAAAATCATCATATAATTCTCTGGCTTTGTTGTCTTTTCTGAGTCTCTTGAAGTAATACTCAACACTACTTACAGGTTCAAATCCAATAAACTCAATACGATCAAGTGCCTTTTCCGACTTGATGACATACTGTCTGCCTGCTTTCGTCCTGTCCAAGGAATTATACAACTGCTCAAGAGAAATCTCATTATTCATAAAAGCTCTTATAAATGAATAATATGAATCATCAGCTCTATAACCAACAATCACATCATACTTATCCGTATCGATATGGAAGTTCTTCTTCAACCCTATGATGGCAGTTCGCATCAGAGGAGATGCAATTTTGAACTTTCGATTCTCTGCCAAAACGGCAAGCCAATGAAGCGTCGTATACTTTTTTGACGTAAGATCAAGTATCCTAAGTCCATCAATATTTAGTTCATATTTATTCAAGTATCCGTCTCTGGAATATGAGCACGCCCATTCCTTCCCGGTTTCTGAATTCCTGCTACAATAAAAGCCTGCCCCAAAATCAGCATATTCCTTGCTTTTATCCAGTGTGGGATGCTTAACAATGTTGGGTGAGCCATGATATAACAGCAGTTCCTTCATGTTAGTTCCTTTCACTATAATATGTCGATTTTTATCTCTTAAGTTGTATAACACTTAAAATTATAACTCTATAGTAGCATTTTTTCAATAGTTAAAATAATCTTTTTAGTTAACACTTTATGAGATTATCTTAATTCTCTTTGTTTTTATTTATATATTATTAGTCAATTATAACTGTCACTTGTTTCTTCCTTATTATATATTCATTTTAGTCCAAGAAATTGTACCTGAATCATCCGCTGATTTCACACTATTCCGACTGCATCCCAGCATTGTTTTCTTGTGTGCAAATGATAGCTTTATACTGTTTTAATAATGCTTTAAAGTGCTAAATTTTCACAATATTTTATGTCCATTTTTCAGGACTCTTTCTCATCTTGCAGAGGATGTAAAAGTCTTTGTTTTCAGTTTAATATTTTAGTTATTTATCACGTTAATCTTGCAACTTATTAGCGCATTAGTGTGATGCATAGTTAAATTATTATATTTATAGAGTAGTAGCATAGAAAAAAAAGGGGGAGAAAAAAGGGGGAGGAAAGAGGGGGAAAAAGGAGGGGGAAAAAGGAGGGGGATAGGGGTGGGAGAAAAACAAGTAAAAAAGCAGTAGAAAACCAGGAAAAGATTCCGGCATAGATAGATTACTTCAGAAAAGTATTGGTGGATATTGATGCAGACCAGATTATAAAGGAGAAAAAAAGGGAAAGAAACATTTTAGGAACAGATTTGTTAAAAAATATTATAAAAAAAGAGTAAAAGCATAATATTTATCAGTTTATAAATATTGCACAAAGTCAAAAATAATTTTTGGTTAATCTGACATGACTAGAAAGATAATTTCAATTTTTCAAGCGATACCTCCTACTTTTTACAGGCAATATGTATATACTTAGTAATAGTGGTCTTTCTGTGTCATCTGCATTATAATATTTATGGAAATTACACTATAAAAAATTACTATTTTAATGAGATCACATTATATGGAAATTACATTATGAGGAAATTACTAATATGGAAAAAACAAATAATCAAATCGAGTCAGACAATTCTTTTGTCAACATTTACGGTAACAACAGTAAACACCCGATACTTATTCTTTTTAAGCTCTACAAGGGTAATTATGGACGGTTCGCCCTGGCAGTTCTCTTCTTTATTATTAAGCACAGTCCGGTTTGGATTCTTCCTATTATCACTTCTAATATTATAAACATTGCAACTTATCCTGAAGGACATACAGAGAAAGATATTCTTATAAATGTTTTGGTTATAATTGCTCTTATTATCTTCAATTTTCCTATGAATTATCTCTATACGAAGTGTCAGAGCAGTGCAATCAGACAGGTTGAAGCAAATCTTAGAAGTGCTCTTATCAGAAAACTTCAGCAGTTGTCTATTTCTTATCACAAAGAAATGGAATCCGGCAGACTTCAGTCTAAGATTATCAGAGACGTGGAAGCTATTGAGACTCTGTCATCACAGGTTTTCACTTCCCTTCTTACAATAGGACTAAATATCATCGTTGCTCTGTCTATTACTCTTACAAAGAGTATGACTGTATTTGTATTCTTTATTCTCACAGTACCTGTTGCAGGTATAACAATTGCTATGTTCAGACGCAGTATCAGAAAGCGCAACCGTGAATTCAGACGTGAGATGGAAAATACTTCCGCACGTGTCATGGAAATGGTGGAACTCATTCCTGTCACGAGAGCTCATGCCCTTGAAAATGAAGAAATAAAGAAGATGGAATCCCAGCTCAATGAAGTCGCAAGCAAAGGTTACAGACTTGATATCGTACAGGCAAATTTTGCTGCTGTCAGCTGGTGTCTGTTCCAGGCTTTTCAGGTAATCTGCCTCGCATTTACAGGATTTCTCGCATTCAAAAAGCGTATTCTTGTGGGTGATATCGCCATGTATCAAAGTTACTTCACTACTATTGTAAATATGGTCAGCAACCTTATTACAATGCTTCCTAATATAGCAAAGGGTACTGAATCCATAACCAGTGTCGGCGAAGTTTTACTTGCTCACGATATTGAAAATTATAAAGGCAAAAAGAAATTGAAGAACGTAACCGGCGACTTTGAATTCATCAATACTTCCTTCTCTTATGAGGACGGAAATGAGATACTCTCAGACTTAAATTTCAAAGTCAATCACGGAGAAACTATTGCTTTGGTCGGTGAATCCGGTGCCGGCAAAACTACAATTTTAAATCTTGTTATAGGCTTTAATAAACCTACAGGCGGGAAAGTTACTCTGGATGGTTATGACATGAAGGATCTCAACTTGAGAACATACAGACAGCATCTTGCAGTTGTACCTCAGGCAACTATTTTGTTCTCAGGAAGCATCAGAGACAACATTACTTATGGTCTCAACTCGTATACTGAAGAGCAGCTTAATGCCGCTGTAAAAGCCGCCAATCTGACTTCATTTATCGAATCACTTCCTGAAGGTTTAGATACAATGATCGGCGAACACGGAGGCAAGTTATCCGGCGGTCAGAGACAGCGTCTCTCAATCGCCAGAGCCCTTATTAGACAGCCAAAGGTTATTATCCTGGATGAGGCAACTTCGGCTCTTGACAGCAATTCAGAACGTGAGATTCAGACTGCACTTGATAACCTTGTTTCAGACAGAACTACATTTGTAGTTGCCCACAGACTTTCCACTATCAGAAACGCCGATAAGATTGCCGTTATCGGAAACGGTGGCTGTATCGAGTTTGGCTCATACGATGAATTAATGGAGAAAAAAGGTGCCTTCTACCAAATGAGAAAATTACAGATGGAATAAAACTCAAAAGACACATAATCAAAAATCAAAAATAGAAATCAAAAAACAATAATCAGATAAAACAAGTAATAAACAAATTACATAATCAAAGAAGCTATCATACATATTACTCTCAGGTAATAATCATATGATAGCTTCTTATTTTTTTGCCTATGAATTAAAGAACGCCCTGGGCGTTTATGCTGTTTTCTCTTTTATAAATACATTAATAACGTGCACGATTCCATCGTCGTCATTTGACTTTGTAATAAAATCCGCTTCTTTCTTAACTGCTTCCTGGGCATTTTCCATTGCCACTCCGACACCTGCGTATTTAATCATTGAAAGATCATTAAATCCATCGCCGCAGCAAATTGTGTCCTTCTGCTTCATTCCAAGAATATTAACAAGCTTGTCGAGAGATGCTGCTTTGTCCACTCCCTCAGGCATTACCTCAATAAAGAAAGGCTCTGATCTGTAAACGCTTGCTTCCTTAAACTTTGCTGCAATAGCTTCTTCATGCTGCTTTGCACTTTCAAGTGGTGCAGTAAACAGACACTTATTTACATCGAAATCTACAAAGTCTACAAAATTATCTACATCCTTGATTGGGATACCGTTTATTCTTGCTTCCATCTCAAGATACTCATCATGTCTCGTTCCTGTAACCACGTTGTTATCTTCATAAGTCACAAGTCCCAAATCATTCTTCTTTGCGTATTTGTATAAATCACCAATCATGTTATTGTCCAGTACGTTCTGGTAAATAACTTTCTTAGTTTTCCAGTTTGTGATTCTCGCTCCGTTGTATGATAAAACGTATCCTCCAAACTTATCAAGGTCAAGTTCATCTGCGAGTTTTACAATTCCGGCTGTAGGTCTTCCGGATGCAATAACAACAATATGCCCGTCTTTTTGTATATCATTGATTGCTTTTTTTGTGTTTTCTGTTATTTCCTTTTTGCTGTTAGTTAATGTACCGTCAATGTCCAGTACAAGTATTTTTTTATCTGACATCGTTTTCTCCCTTTTGTGTCATTTTTCCTAAGCCTTTCAGTTATAACTCACATTCAATTTCATGTCAATGAACTTCACAGTTATTTCGTTTTTTCTGTCTTCACTGTTAATTATTTCTAATTCCAAAAATTCATTTACAACTTCACAGTTATTTCTTTTTTTCTTCAAACTGTTTGAATTCTTTCTTTGCCTGTTCTAATTTGCTGTAATTATCTACATATTTTCTTGCTTCAGCACCCACTTTGTTGTACATGTACTCTGCCGCTTTGATTGCATCTCCGCTTTCCTTATCAACTTTTCCGATTGCCTCAATGGCATCGATTGCAGCCTGTGCTATCTCTTTTTCATCCTGCTCTGTAACAGAATCAGACTCTGTTCCTTTGAGTCTGTAACAGATAACCGCTTCGCCTTTTTCAACCAGGTCGTATATTTTTTTTGCAGTATTATAAGGAAGATTGATGCAGCCATGAGAGCCCTCTTTTTTGTAAAAATCACTTCCGAATCTGTTCTTCCAGATTGCGTCATGAAGTCCTATATCTCCATTGAAAGGCATCCAGAAAGCAACTGTGGATTCGTAAGTCTCGCCAACCAGTACACCGTATCTTTCCTTATAAGTAATACCGTATACTCCTTCAGGAGTACCCATCTTTCTTGATTCATTTCCGGAACAAATATCCGTCTCTAATACTTTTTCTCCATCTTTGTACACAAACAGATGCTGTGCTGTCAGATTAATCTCAACGTAAGAATCACCGTAATCTTTCTTGCCATAAGCTGCTGCCTTCTGATAATATTCCGGCTTTCTCTCACCGCTCTTACCCTCTTTAATCTGTGCAAGAAGTTCTTCCTGTTCTTTGGTGTAATTCATCCACCAGCCGTAGTCTCCACTGTCCAAAGTCACTTCTTTACCGTAACTGGTCATAAATGTTCTGGTCCTAAAAATTGTGTCATATGTCTTTCTGAGATTTGCAACGTACTCATTTACTTTTGACGAATCTATACTTGCCTTGTAACCTTTAACCTTTATCCATTTGTTAATGGTTCTTCCATCAAGTACTTCCTTATTTTCTCCGAATTTGTATACAATCTTCACAGAGACATATTTGTTTAATGAATTAAGCAGGCTGTTGAGTTCCTTGTTTCCCTGGTCAATCTCAGGTTTTTCATAACATCCCTTCTTGTCCAAATCAACTTTTTTCTCCAACTTAAGTACTGCTGCCTTGACAGCCTCAACTGCATTTTCTTCTATCAGAAAATTTCCCTGGTTTTCGGGAATAATTGTATATCCGTCTTTTTCTGTATATTCGGAAATCTTTGCATCCGTTGGATGAACCGCCTTCTTCTCATTAAGGCCCTCCAACCCTTTAACCGCAGTTTTCAATTTTTCTTCGTCGTAGCTGATTATTTTTTCCTTAACATAAGACTCTCCCGTAGCCTGAAACCACAAAGCTTTCTTTTGTACTTTCAAAATATCCCTTAACGCATCCTCAGATATTACTTCAATTCCAAGCTGTTCACCTTTCAGTTTTTCTACATAAATTCCTGTAGACTCTTTATCACGTTCAGATACTGCAAGAGTATATCCTTTAATCTTCTTCTCTAATTTCTCATATGTAAATCCTGACACGTCAATTCCGTTAATTGTAGTACCATTCAGATAATGACTGTTGTAATACACAATTCCACCTATGTATACTGCTGCAAGTCCTACCACAACTATCGAACTTAAAATTGTAAAAGCCAGTAATATTTTGTTTGTTTTCTTTTTTGATTTTTTCTTCATCTGTCTCACCCGCCTGCTATATGATTTCGCATTTTTTCTTTTAACACTTACATTCTATATGAATTCATATTTTTCGTTTAACACTTACATGCTACATAAATTCACATTTTTCACTTAGATTTTTTCAATTTTCACACGCATGTTGATATTTCTCGTTGTCTCCAACCCATCAAATTTTATCACAAAACTTGTTGTTTGTGCATCAATTTCCAAAATTGTTCCCTCACCGAATACTTTATGACGTATTCTGTCCCCGGGAGCAAACATGTTATCCACAAGTGCGTTCACTTTATTTTCGCTGGCAGAAATATATCTGTTTGCAGCCTCTACTATTTCATCTTCAAGTTCCACTGTGTACTCCATAAACGCGTCATCAGTGTTAAATATAAATCTGGACGGATACCTTAAAAGGCCGTCAAAGTTCACGCCCTCCGCCTCGCTGATAAACAGTACATTCTGTGCCCTTGTAAATGCTACATAGGCAAGCCTTCTCTCCTCTTCCAACTTATCAAGTGTATCTGTGTGCTGACTTGGAAAAATGCCCTCATTCATTCCACAGACAAACACATATGGAAACTCCAGTCCTTTTGCATTGTGAACAGTCATCAGTTTCACACTCTGCTTTTTCTCCTCAGCATCCATATTTGTAAATAGTGAAATACTCTGAAGATATTCAACGAGATTCGTTTCCTCTCCCGCATTTTTTTCATATTCATAAATTGACTGTTTAAATTCTGCCATATTAGCAAGTCGTTCCTCCTCGCCTCCAAGTCGCAGATATTTTTCATATCCACTGTCTACCAGGACTTCATTTATCAAATCAATAAGCTTGTATTTTTCATAACTTGCAGAATACTTTTCAATCAAATCAACAAACTCGGAAGCGTCACTTTTCTTTATCAGTTCATCTTCCATATTTGCCAGAAGAGCATCATACAGACTGCACTCATGTTCCTTTGCATAATCTGTTATGAGTTCCATACGTTTCTTTCCGATATTTCGCGACGGTACATTTATAATCCTCAAAAAGGACATGTCATCTTTGTAAATCAACATTCGAAGATAACTCAAAATATCTTTTATTTCTCTTCTCTTGTAGAACTCAATTCCACTGTAAATAGTGTATGGAATCTTGCTTCGAAGAAGCGCTTCCTCAACACTTCTCGACACATAATGCGCCCTGTACAATATAGTAATGTCTTCATATTTCCCGCCTGATTCAACAATCTTTTGAATTTGTTCTACTATCCATGCAGCCTCTAAACCTGTGTTCTTTGCATGATGATAAACAACCGGTTTTATCTTTTCACGCTGTGGCACCAGTTGCTTTGGAACACGCTTCTTATTCTTTTCAATCAGTGAATTGGATGCGTAAATAATATCACTGGCAGAACGATAATTCTTGTCCATAATAATATCAGTCCCCTCTGGATGTCTCAGCAAAAAGTCCAAGATAAATTCAACCTTAGCACCTCTCCAGGTGTATATGGTCTGGTCCGGATCTCCCACAATGAACAGATTCTTATGAATGCCGCTGAGAGTCTCTGCAATCTCGTACTGATTATGATCAATGTCCTGAAACTCATCAACCATGACATACTCCATTCTCTTTTGCCACTTTATTTTTTTCTCTTCATGATTCCTAAAAATATGAATAACGAATGTAATAAGATCATCATAATCAAGTGCAAAACATTTCTTCTGTTCATACAAAAATCCATAGAAAATCTTATCTTCAACAGTGGATGCATTTTTGTACATCTGCTTCAGCCTTGTGTTGTCAGTGTCAAGCAGATACGGAATATGAGACAGGTTATCTTTTCTGTTTCCTATCATATCCTTCGCCATGGAAAAAACATACTTAGAACTCTTGATATGTGCATCCTCATATACCTTTTTCAGAATTGTATCCATATCGTCGGAATCAAGCAACATAAAATTCTCCGGATAATTCATTGTATGAATATCCTCTCTCAACACCTGCACACAAAAACCGTGAAACGTGCTGATATAACCTGTGTCCTGATCACCTATCAAAGTCCTTATTCGATTTTTCATTTCATTGGCTGCTTTATTTGTAAATGTGACGCAGAGTATATTTGCAGTTGAAATACCAAGTTCATTTACCAGATAGACATATCTGCTGGTGAGTGCTCTCGTCTTTCCGCTTCCCGCACCCGCAATAACTCTCACATAACCTTCTGTTGTTGTTACAGCCTCAAGCTGCTCTTCATTCAAATCTTCAATGTACTTATCCATGCTCTTTTTCCTTATCAAATGTTCATCCTGTCCACTCATGCTTATTCCTAAAGTATACTTTATGAAACGTAAACTACAGCAGTTTTCAGAATAACTCTTAGAGCATTTAAGCAAATGGATTTCGCTAAAACATTGAATCAAGTACATAGTTTTTCTGAAATAATAATAATGATACGAAGTCAAATTTTAAGGATTACAACTCCTTAAAATTTAGTTCCATTGAACGAGTTTTCATCAAGAACACTCGTGAATTGGAACGGACGAGTTATCATTATTATTATGAAGTTAAAAACTAGTACTTGATGAACAGTTTTAAGAAAACATTTGCTTG
>JAEELL010000044.1 GCA_016282745.1 Lachnospiraceae bacterium | reverse complement strand
TAAATAATGTACCGACATATAGGTTAAAAGGTTCAGGTTCTGTAAATGTTGTCGTAAAAATAGAATCAAAAGTAGCTGAAGATTATATATTTCTAGAGAAGCTGGAAGAAAATCTTCAACAGAATGGTAATGATGTTAATTTTGATTATGACTCAGAACAGTTTGTCTGGGATGAAGACGGATATTTGAAATCAATTGACTTTTCAGAACTTGATTTACAGGGTGAAATATCAATATCAGGCAAATGGAACGAAGTACTTGGTGACATTACAGGTTTTAAAAAATTAGAAAATGTAAAATTGGGTAATAATTTGAACTCTACCGAGTTGTGTTTTTCAGATTTGCCAATGTTAAAAAATATATCCATTAGCGAATTCACAGAATTACGCAGTCTGAAAATCTATGAAACAGGTATAGAAAATATAGATGTATCAAATAATAAGAAACTTGTAAATCTGGATATTTCAAGCAATGAATTAAGCAGTATAGATGTTTCAGGCAACGAGGAACTTGTAAAAATTGATATTTCAGGGAATGAATTAAGCAGTATAGATGTTTCAGGCAACGAGGAACTTGTAAAAATTGATATTTCAGAGAATAAATTAAGTAGTATAGATGTTTCAAATAACAAGAAACTTGAAAATTTTGATATTGCAGGTAATGAATTAAGCAGTATAGATGTATCAAATAATAAGGAACTTGTGGAGTTTAATATTTCACACAATAATTTGTATAATATAGAACTGGAAAAATGTACAAAACTTTTATACTTAGATTGTAGTTATAACAACATAGAAGAACTTAATCTGGCAAACAATATAAACCTTTCCGAATTGAACTGCGAACATAACAAATTGACAAAATTGGATTTGACCAATAATAAATTACTAACAATAGTAGACTGCAATATTAATAGAAAAATGAATGAACTTAATATTTCAGGACTGAAAAAACTGGTTTGGCTTGATTGCGGATATAGCAATTTAAGTTCCTTGGACGTGGCGTCAGCGACAGATCTTAGTTTACTTTATTGCGAAAACAGTAAATTGGAAGAATTAAAACTTGATAATAATGTGAAGTTACATGGATTGTATTGTTTGAATAACAATATTCAAAGTTTAGACCTGTCAAACTGTCCTGACATATATGAGGTGAACTGTTCAGATAATAACATGAAGCTGTTGAATTTGACGGGCTGCACAAATTTAGAATACTTATATTGCAAGAATAATGAGTTAACTCAGCTGGATATTAAAAATTGTATTAAATTAAATGAACTGGATTGTACTTCTAATAATATTACAGAACTTGATTTGTCAAAGAATATTTGGTTGAATTGGTTGGGAATAAGAGAACTTTCTGATTATAAATATGATGATACGGTAAATGTTATTTTGCCTCAATGGAACTAGAATCAGGTCAATCAGAAATAATGTCGCAATATTAGAGGAGTCGTGTAGACAACTTCAATTTGTAGTGATGTGTAGTATTTACGCCGCAGCATAATTGTGCTACAATTTGTTTATATAGGAGGTGTTCTTATGCCAATAATTATACCAATTAGAGATTTAAGAGATACGAGTATGGTTTCCGAAATTGCACATAAGCAACAAGAACCAATATATGTTACTAAAAATGGATATAGTGATCTTGTGGTCATGAGTGCAGAATATTATGAACGATTTGCAAGAGAAAATCGTATTGATCAAGCAATATTTGAGGCAGAGCAGGAATATGCAGAGACGGGAGAAGCTATCGATGCAGAAGTAGCTTTTGAGAAATTGGAGAAAAAGTATCTTGGATAAATATACAGTTAAACTGATGAAAAGAGCATATAGAGATATTGAGGATATTTATGCTTATATAGCGCATGAGAAATTATCTCCCGGAAATGCTGAAGGGCAGATAGAGCGAATAAAAAAAGCTATTCTCGGTTTAGATAAGTTTCCACAGTCACATCAAGATCGCCTTGTGGGACGATATGCCGGAAAGGGATATAAGCAACTTGTTGTAGATAACTATATTACAATTTTCAGGATTGATGAAAACGAGAAAATAGTATATGTTGTGACGGTTCAGTATCAGGGAAGAGATATATAATTAAAAAATATCAAGTTTAATTTGAAAATAGAAAAAAATATTGAAGAATATCCTATTTCCATGGAGTCTTACAATTTTTTTGACTGCTTTGGCATTGTTATAAATGAAAAGACAATGGCTGATTTGGAAGAGTTTTAGGCCAAGGCATTACTGTTAGTGAAATATCTTGGATAATGGGAAAAATATGTTAAACTCAGGGGAGAAACTAAAATGACTAATGTATTATTGAGTGCAGACAATGAAGTAAAGGTGTATTCTGTGCCAAACAAAATAGCAGAGAATAAGGAACATGGTAATACTCAGATCTGGCTTGAGAACGCAAAATCAATTCAGAAAAAAAATTGACGTTGCAAATGAGTATGACATAGGCGGATGCGGATGCTGGAAGTTAGGATTTGAGACTGAGGATATCTGGGATATTATAGATAACTATGGAAGATAAAAAATAGCTAAGAAGCAAATTTCCCCCTCCTTCAAATAAAGTGAAGGTAGGGGGAATGTTATTTTTAGCGTTTCAAGTAATCAGATGAAACCGGAAATGCAAAATATGTATCCGGATACGGTTCATCCTTCAAAGTGAAATGCCACCACTCACAGTCTATAGGCTCAAATCCATTACGAACCATGGCACGCTGAAGGAGCATACGGTTTTCGTACTGCTCGTCACTAATACCTTTATAATCAGGATGCGAAGCTTCGCTGAACAAATCAAAAGGGCTGCCCATATCAAGTTCTTTTCCGGTTTTCATATCCAACAATGTCAAATCCACCGTGCTGCCGCGGCTATGACCGGATTGTTTTGCAATACCTCCTACAATGTTTTTATACTTTTCGGAAGATTTTTACAACACTATTTATTCTTTGATTATACCATAATATAGTAATTGAACCCAACAGTTTTTCCTGATAATTGAGCCCGTCTTTGACTTTCATTTATTATCCGGACTAAATACTTGATATAACTTATTTACAACAATTTACTATGATGATATGCTTAAATCGCACTATGACTTATGAATAAACTTATGAAGGAGAAATAAAAGAGTATGGCTAATTCAAGGCTTAGAGCAATGGCAGGCTTGGACAATGATAATCAGGAAAAAATAGACATTAGAATTTCAAATCATCAAAATGATACCAATCAAATTACTGAAAAAAAGCAAGAATTAGAAGAAAAAATTATTGAGATGATTGAAAACGAACCGGCTAAAAAGAATGAAATTGAGATGATTGAAAACGAAATCAAAGAGATAAAGGAAAAAATTGAGAATATCAATTTATATCAGAAAGATATAGATAAGGTTATTAGTTATATTTCAAGACTCAGCGGATTGGCAAAAAATGAAAAAAAAGTACTTAAGTCAGTTTCAAAGACAGTATTTATGGATACAACCGGTTTAGGTATGGTGGGTGATTTGTTGTCTTCGTCGAACAGTTTTAAAAAAGCGCAAATCCAGATGCAATTGAGGGATGAATTATTTGTTTTTTTAGGAACATTAGATGAAAGTAATCCGGTTAAGCAGATTACAAAACTTGAAGAATATCTTGTTCTTTACAGCATTGGAGATATGACACTTGACGTTCATAGGGGAATTGAAGCGCTATTATCAAAAGCCAGAGAGATAAAAACACAGTTATTACTTGACATTAATAATGAATTAAAGAAAGAAAATGCTTTAAGTGAGAGAATAAGAACCAAAAGCCAATCCCAATAAAATAAGGTCCAATACTTTTTCAGACAGTAAATATACAATCCCCGTTTTAGTGCATATTCTTGACAATGTAATTATGGATAAGGTATACTATCGTAGTCTGTTGTAGGATTTTAAACCCAAAATTGTTATAAAACTTCCGCGCAGCCGGGAAACTAGCGGTGTCCTGTACCTGCAATCCGCTACAGCAGGGGTGTTATCTCGCCTCGGATTTACGTTGTAGGGCTGCCCTTTATAAGTGATGTTGACGTTTGGGTCTTATGCAACG
>JAEELL010000043.1 GCA_016282745.1 Lachnospiraceae bacterium | reverse complement strand
GCTGAAATCACATATTCAGACATTTTCCATTCTTCCTTTCTGCTCGATGATACTATTTTGCTAAATAGTATCATTTTCGCAATTTTATTCACTTTTTAGTTAAATCTTGATACTATAGTATCATAAATAAGGTGGTTTATCAAATTCTGGCTAAGAAATGAGGCGTTATTATGGAAAACACAAACGCAAAAAGCAAACTGAAAAAGGTTTTTGTCATCATAGGAATTATCATTGTGGTAATTACATTAAGCATATTTATTCTTCTGAAGCTGACAATCCTCAAGTCCTTCCCGGTGCTCAAGGGCGAACCAGAGATTGGCAAGTGGTATGATGTCGAAGTTGACAGTGCAAAATCCTCTGACGGCAGCGAATGGCACGGCATCTTCCGCAAGGGCACTGAGAACAAGGTGGTCGTGTATTTCTTCGGTGGCGGTGTGAGCATCACCCCTAAGACGTCCGAGGGAGGTAAGGAGTTCTATGCAACGAATATGACAGCTCAAGATTTTGTAGCGCAGGGCGGCATCGGCAATACTTCGGAAGATAACCCATTTAGGAACTGGAGTTTTATCGTGATACCCTATGCAACGGGTGATTTCCATTCAGGAATGGGAACTTACGAGGGCGAAAAAACAGTATATCACATAGGATACAACAATTACTCCGCTTATATCGAACAGATCAAACATTATATCGGAGAACCTGACACGCTGCTTGTAACAGGCTTTTCAGCAGGCGGATTTGCGACCTCTTTACTGGCTGATGATGTAATCGACCGTTTTCCGAGTGCAGAAAATGTAACCGTCTGTGTTGACAGCTCGCTCCTACTTTATGACGGATGGCACGAAACGGCTGTGAATTTATGGAAATCTCCGACTCAGATTTCAGACAGACTGACCACAAACAACCTTGTCCTTGACAGTCTTACTGCACTCCATGAGAAGCGTGGTGAAAACGTAAAAATACTCTTTGACTGCTCCTATCGTGATGATACACTAATGCAGTATCAGTCCTATATCGACAGTGGAAAAATGGATAAAACAAAAGAGCTTGGCGATAACTTCCAACGTAATCTGAGAGAAATGGTAAAAGGGTTGCAAACAAATATCCCCGATGTTGGCATTTATATCTGGAACTTCGGAAAAGATGAAAACACCCATAATACCCAGCATACAATTATCTCTTCAAATGTGTTTGACAAGCTCGGAAACAACCGAAGTGTTGGAGAATGGATATTTGATGCTGTAAACGATGATGTCAGAACTTATGGACTAGAACTGCTCGATTGAGCATTTTGATGTGAGAACAAAAATGAAAGCTGAAATAGAAAAGGGGAAAACATACTCATTAATTACATCTTGTATCAGCCAAATAACAAGCACGACATCTTGTTTTTTACAACACCATTTATTCATACTCTGATTATATCATAATGTGAAAATTAACCTCAACTTTTTTCCTGATAATCTAACAATTGTTAGATGACTCTAACTTTTGAGGGTTGCTATTTTTTGTTGGCGCTATTTATCACCAAGACATCGTTTACAAGGTTGGTACCCCTTTTCCTTCAATGCTTCAATAGAGCTTGTAACTGATTGCTTGTTGTGTTCCGCCATATCATCTACACTTTTACAAGTTGGTAAATGAATTTTCTTGGTGTTTGTGTTGAGAATGTAGGTAGCCTCGTTTGTATTATTTGCATTATCTGTAATATCTGTATCAGCAGAGTTCTCAGCGTTTTTATTAAATGGCGCTGAATCATCTGAAATACAACTGTCACCTGTACTGTAATCTATAGTTATTCCAGGTTGAATATTATAACAAAAAACATTAAAGCAGATGGCTTGTCCTTTATCTTCTACGGACCATGCCTCCATTTTTACCCCTGTGGCAACAAGATTATCAGATTCAAAAACAGGCGTAACTCTATATAAAACGTGGTTGTCTGTTGTACTCACATAATCCAATACCTTCAACTCAAATATCGGCATTATTTCCTGATTCATATATCTGGTGCCGGTGATTAGATTTTGTTCGTTTGAGTTCTCACCACAAAGACTAAATGCTATTAAATGTGATCGATTGTATAGATAGAGATCATCAATTACCTCCGGATATTTTATAGTATGCCATCCGGATGGTTTGACATCCCCGATATCACCGCGTTCCTCTGTAGGCATTAGTTCCTTGCAAACATTAGCAAATGCAACACCACATCTCCCTTTTGAATCAAGATTGCTGTATCGCTCAAATGCTTCTGTGCAGGATTTTTCTTCTGCAGTAAATTCCGGATTATTATTATTTAATTCTATAAAATTATCACCACTATATTTAGGAATAGACTGAGATATGTCACAAGAAGATCCTGTAGAGGTTGTTTCTGTATTTTCTCTTTCTTCAATGATTTCTGTAATGTTTTCATAAGTGGAATCAGTTTCTAAAATGGCGATTGAGGTTGTAGTTATATTATCGGCCGTATTTTTATGATTTGAACTAGTGTGGTGAACAGAATCATTGGATAATGTGCATCCGGTTAATATAATTATAAATAGCAATAAGATAATTATTAATTTGTAATTTTTATCCATATGAACCTCGCATAATATTGAAAAAACATAATTAACTCTAGGTATTGTAAAATATAAAGTCATTTACCATTAACAGTTATAAATTATTATAGTTTGGGGTATTTCGATTGCGCTAATTGTTATTTAGTTTTTTTATATCCGTGCATGCTATTATTGGTTTTATTATACCATTTTTCTAAAACAGTCTGCAATTATATTTTAAAGATAAAATTCCTTTTGTTTGTACAACTAATTGTTGTTATTATCTATTTCTACAACTGTAAATGGCAAAGCTTTAATACAATCTTCCACTTCCACGTCCTTCATTCAGCGCAAGTATTCTCTTTGACATTACCGGATGACTCACAAATAGATTATATAGCCATACAAAGAAACCTCTTATACTTCTCATTTCATTTATGTAATCTTGCTTATCTACCATCTTGTACAGATGACGATCAATAACCAGTATCAACATCGCGTCAATGCCATCCACTCCTGTCAATCTTTGAGCCAAACGATCACAGCTATATTCTCTTGTTCTGGAAGCTATTGACCCTATTAATGGAATCTGCATAGCAAACCATATTGGTATATTATAGTGAAGTGTAGCATGACCATAATAAATGTGGGCCATCTCATGGGCTATAACAAATTTCAAGGCGTCCATATCTTTGTGCTCTCTGTATGAGACCTCAAATAATTCTGAGTGGATACAAATCCACTGTCGTCTGAATATAAATGTTGAGAAAGCATTTAGTATGCCATTACTCTGAGCCACATACGTTTTCGGAGTTTGTATTCCAAGTCGTTTTGCATATCTTTCAACAATATCATACACTTCAGGAAAATTACTTTCTGTAATTCTCAATGACATACATCTGTACTGTGCATACATAATATACAATCCAAGATATCCTACAACAATAAGTAATAATCCATATCCTAAGGCAGTTACTTCAAAAGGAATATCTTCCTCTGTCAGTTTATCTTTTTCTGATTTCTTATCGTCTTTCTTTTCTGTCTTCTTCCCCGTATCCTTATCCGATTTTGTTTTATCAGTTGTTTTTTTTACATCTCTATTTGTTTTTTTGTTCGTTTCTTTTACTTTGTCCTTTGACTTTCCTTCTGCATTTTTATCTGTTGACTTATCGTCTGAATTAATTTTACTATCATCAGAAAGTATATCTTCTTTGAATTCTTCCTTAACCTGAGCAACATATTCCTTTGCAAGCTCCATATTTTTCGAATAGTTATTTACAAAAATAGAAACCACAACTATTATCATAATAATATTCAATTCGATTAATCTCCTGTACCACCTTTTTTCCAAACGATGTCTACACAGTTCTCCCATCTCCTTCGTAATTGGCTCTTCAAGTTCCTCCGGTGTCATTTCAAACACTTTTTTCTCCCCAAGCATTTTCTCATACTTAGATTTTTCCTTCTTTTTCATAGGATAGATTCCCATTGACATCTTGTTTTTTTTGCTCATTTGTCTTTCTCTCCTTTTGTATTTCAGTTCAATTATTACAACCACATATAATATTACACGCAAAAACAGAAGAATAATCTTTTTTGTCGTAAAAGGTTATTCTTCTGTCGTGAATTGCATTTTTATATCTGTTCGCATGGTTTACCATCTATTTGGGGCACCGGTAAAAGAATTGTCAAACAAAATCTTCCATCCAAGATTTCCATAGATATCTCACCACCATTTTCCTCGACTGTCTTTTTTATTGTACCAAGGCCAAATCCATGTAGTTCCTTATTATTTTTGGTAGTGAATCCATTCTTCTTTACCAATATCTCTCTATCTGTAGCATTATTATTAGAATCATCTATAGTATTACTAATGTCTACACAATAGAATGATTTTGTTCTTTTTATAGAAAAAACTATGTTTCTTTCTCCTTCAATCTTTTCGCACGCCTCAATGGCATTATCCATTGCATTTGAAAATATAGAACAAATATCTATCGATTTCATATCCAAGCCGTAATCCATAACTCCATATAACGAAAATTCTATATTCTTCTGCTCCATCAATTCCAACTTAGATGTAACAATACAATCAAGCATTTCACATCCTGTAACTACTTTTGGAGATAGTGCCTGAATTCTTCCCAGCAAATCATTTATATATTTTTTTGCTTCAGTCTCTTTGCCATTCTCATTAAGCATCTGGACTGCAATCAAATGATTTATAATATCATGCCTGAATCTTCTAGTCTCTTCCTGCGATTCTTTATATTGTTCAAAATGTACCAATTCCAACTCATTTATTTCTTTCTGGTACCTTTGTCCAACCTCATAATATAATGACAATTTATTACTTATCATCAAGGACGGAATAGCAATATATATTATCGTAATCAGCACAACAATAATCACTCTTATTGTAATTGGGAGTTCTATTCCTCTTTCCTTTTCCGCCTCCATTTCAGATATAATAATTGAGTAAATAGAAAAAACAATTAGACCTGTGCCAAGTAAAAACACTCTTTCCTTAAGACTGCACTGCAAATTGATACCCTTTCTTATTAATCCACGATATATGACAATAATAAAAATGATACACACACATATCACAAAAGAATAAAATTGTATGCTATATTCCAAACTATCTTCATTATTTCCTTTTATGTTAAGAAGTTCTACACATGTCCCTGAGTAGCTGGAACCGCATGCGATTATAAGTAGGAAAGAATACAAAACAGCCCTGCCTCTTTTCCATATTCGTTCTCTATTTCCTCTTATAAAATAACAACACCACAATGTGAATATCAATACAGTGCATATAACTGTATAAGGAACCATTTGTTTGCTTCCAAACCATTCAGACAAAATGGTTACCGCTACATCCAATAATAAAATGCTTATTGTTTTTTTGTCGGTCACAATTGAGTCTTCAAATAATGCTTTGGCTGTCAGAATAGTAAGGCCAATCAATAACAATTCGGTTATTCCTGATATTATAATCATTTCCCAATTCACTAGATTGCACTCCTTTTCACATATGATAGCAACGCTTCCTTAACTTGCTTCTCTTTTGTTCTACTAAGAGGAATACTCTCTTTGTTATCTAACATAACTTCATTTTTTGAAATACGTACGACATGCGCCATATTAACCAAAAAGCTTCTATGACATCGTACAAAATTATACATTCTTAGTTCATCTTCATAATCTTTAATGTTGTACCTGCGACTATATTCCTTCTGTTCGGTCACAATTTTTATATCCTGGTTCTGTGCTTCCATGTATATCACATCCTTTATGGGAACTAAGTTCATATCCTCACTATCTTTTAACATTAATTTCTTCTGTGCAGAATCTTTTTCTATAAGGTATGTTATCACCTCAGATAACTGCTCGGCTTTTACAGGTTTAGTAAGGTATCTAAGTGCATTTACTTCGTACCCCTTAAGAGCATATTCCACATGGGATGTCAAAAAACACAGCGCTATCTCCTCATAAGTTTCCCTTATTTTTTTTGCTAAAGATATTCCGTCAATTTCAGGCATTTCAATATCCAGTATTATAAGGTTATATTTTTTGTGCTCTACAGCTTTCAACAACTCATTACCACTGTCATAAACATCTATCGACAGATCCAGATTCCTGTATGCAATTTCCAATTGTTTTCTAGTATTATTCAATTCAATTATTTCATCATCGCAAATTGCCACTCTCATGGTTACTACCTTTCTAATTTCTTTTCCCATCCCACATGTGATAATACTCATCTTCACCTAACTACTTATCATCATATCACACTTTCCATCCATACACTACAAACCGCAATTCAAAAAATTTTTTTTAATATGTGCAATATTATACCGATAAGCTTCGTTTACAGTAAGCGCTTAATTTAAGGGACCAAAATGAAGTTCCATATATTCACCATAACATTTTGATATAAAAATACCACCTAGCCTTGTGACTGGTGGTATTTACTGCTTTGCAAGTTGTAAATAAAATTGTGTTGAACGACGCACTATTTTTTTGGTGTATCATTCAAGTAATAATTATTTAAAAAAAGTATCCAAAAAATACGGAAATCCGAAAAAGAAAATAATTACCGTTGCCACATAGGAATATTTTTGCATTATCTTTGCAGCTTCTTTACTATCAATTTCGTTGTTTCTCATCATCCTCTTCACTTTAAAAAACTGTGAAATAATTATGATAAATGAAATAATAACTCCTGTAACAAGTAATCCTATCTTTCCTTCTGTACTATCTAATAATGGCATTTCTTACTCCTTTCTGCATAAGTAATTGTACCATCTCTTACTTTTTTATTCAATATCTCCATGTCCTCACTAAATAATATGTCTGGAAATGAATATGGAACAACCAAAAAAAGTTGCAAAACATAACCTATTTTTGTAATATATAGTATATGAAATGGAGCGGAATATAATGATAAATATTACTATCTTTCAGCGGAAAAGGAGGGGATAATATGTCATCAATACCATCAAGAGAGTATAATCAGTACTTATCTGCAATTGAAGCAGCAAACGATTCAGAAGATAAGGAAGCTTTACGACAAATACAAAAACAATTAATTGCCAATTATGGACCTACAAATGATGATGTTCAATATTTGATAAGAAAGTTCAAATACTACGTTTGATTCATAGAAATGTTAGTTTTGACGTATCTGCTAGCATTAAAACCAATTTATATTATTTTATACGCATATAGTGATAAATATAAATCATATATCAGTTTCTATGATTGCTACAATTAACCATATTGCAAAACCATTTAATACATATAATACTATTATTAAGGAGTATAACACTATGCTTGTTAACAATTTAGAAATAACAATAAAATTTCCGTCTTCTATAATGGCAAAAGAAGCCGATGCAGAGATTATAATCAAAGCACTTATCAAAGTATTTTCAGAACGACCATGGTACATTGTCTTTTTTCTTCTAGTAATCTATGGTTGGAGATGTGCTATTAAGAATCAAATAAAATTAAATAAAGTATCTAAAGAAGTAAATGTGATTGGTAAATTTTTGACCGAAAAAATAACTCCTTGCATAGAAGATATTAAGAAAGTACAGAAGGATGATTTGAATTATTTTATAGATACAAAAGAATCATTTACAACAGAAATCAGATCTAGTTTTAGGATTACTAATAATCTAAATTCGGAAATAATATCCCTTTGGTTGTATTCAATAAAACATGTAACAGGACCTAATACTGTGGATTACGAAATAGAAATAAGAAAAGATCAAGTCCTAATACATCAAGGAAAAAACTACAACAAATTCATCCTCGATACTACTAAAGAACTAAGAGATGCACTTGATTTGTTATGCGAATATGACAAGATAGATTTACAAAGAGCCGCTATTGCAATAAATAAACAAATTCAGCGTGTAATTCCTCTTACGATTACATATGCTAATGTTGATGATAGAGGATACTACTCAGAGTCCAAAATATATAAATACCTATAATGATATTTATATACAGAAAGGACAGATAATATGATTTACGGATATGCCCGTTGCTCTACAAACGAAGAACGACAGGACATCGACCGACAGAAACGGGAACTGTATGCCCTTGGCGTTATTGACGACAAACATATCTACTGGGAGTATGAATCTGGCACAAAAGATGACCGTGCCGAACTGCAGAAACTCATGGATATCGTATCAGAAGGAGATACGATTGCCACAACAGAAGTATCAAGGCTTACCCGATTAACCAAACATCTTTGTGAAATCCTACAGACAGTCAAAGCCAAGAAGCTGATACTTAATATCGGTGGTTCCTTCTGTGTTGACTGCTCAAAAGGTGAAATGGATCCAATGACAGAAGGTATGGTTAAGATGTGGGGTGTGTTTGCTGAAATGGAACGAAACATCGTTTCCCAGAGAGTTAAGTCCGGTATGAAAAATGCTGCATCCAAAGGAAAGCAGATTGGAAGACCGAAAACCACGAAAGACAACCTTCCGGATAAGTTTTGGAAGTATTATCAGATGTATAAGTCCGGTGATATCAACATATCCGAGATGGCTCGTATCATGAACTGTTCCAGGGCATCAGTTTATAAGTACATAAAAATAGCGGAGATGGATTAACCATCCATCTCCGATTATCCGTTTCTTCGACTTAATTCTTTATTATGTTGTTCCAACAGATAATCAGCTCTATCGTTTTCACAAAGCTTATTATACAGCAACTTATCATCTCTGCTGTTTCCGTCATAATACTGACGTTTTGGTAGATCGTGATAGTGACAAATCTCTATCCAATTTTCGGCATAACGGAATATCTCATCGCAAATAGTTTCAATCTGCACGATACATTCATTGGACAAATGTGTGTTTCCGATCCCGATTGAAAAGAAAATAGGCAACCCCGAACCATGCTCTATATCCGTTTCACATTGATGAAGGATATTACATCGCATTTCATAAAACTTTTCAGCATAGTTCTCTCCAAGAATTGAAACCAGAAAGCTGTCCTTATAATATTCGTTTTTTACAAGTTTACCACCAATGGTTGATCTGGATCCCAGATACACAAACATAAATGAGAAGCGGCTACCGCGTGGTGGCTGCTTCTTTTTTATGATCCGGGCACAGATGCCTTGAGCAAAGTGACGTGGGGAAACTTAAAAACAAATATATTATTAGAAAATGCAAATAGATTTTTACTATTTTATATGTTACATTAAAAGAAAGTAGTTGATTGGTTATAAATAAAAGGACAGGTAATCAGTATGGAAGAACGGGAAATATTAAGAGATGATTTTACTAATTTAAAATCATCTAGTAAAGACAAAAAAATCGGTCTCATTTTTCTCTTGGTGTGCTATTTTTTGTATTTATATTATGATGGTTTCTTCTCCGCGCCAGAGGGGATTGTGGTATATTTATTTAGTTTTCCTATACTTATGTGTATTGTGGCTAACAGATGGAGCAAATGCTCAAAATGCAGTTCTGATAAAGTGATTTTAACAGATAGGAGAATATATGGGGTCACTCAGGGAAAAAATTTTGAAGTATCAATCGACACAATAAAGGAAGTTTCCATCAAAAACAGTCAATTAGTAATTGGTACTGCTTCTGGACAAATATTGGTAACTACTGAGAAAACAATCCAGTTTAGTCGAGAAATAGATAAAATGATAAAGAAACGATGCACCGACAATGAATATGTGATTTTTAATAGTAATAACAGTATTGGCAATAATCCAGACGATTTGAGAAAATTCAAGGTATTGCTTGATGACGGATTAATAACAAAGGAAGAGTACGAACAAAAGAAAAAGCAAATATTAGGATTATAAAAAATAGCAATGCATATAACGTTTTTAATTGATAAAAAATGGTTACGCTACTACTTGGTCAATGTAGCTTCCTTTACTATCATATTATTTTTGTATATAATGTAATGGTAAAAAATCTTTGGACGGATTTATCTGTCCTACATTAACACCATTTTACACAACAGCAGCTATCCGGTTTTGGATAGCTGTTTTTTTGTCTATTCTTGGTTGAAAATTTTGCTATGGTTGGCTACTGCAAAGCTTTTGCAAAAATGTTTGACGCTACTGCAAAGCTTTTGCAAAAATCATTGTTTTTTTAAATCGGTTTTTGTATAATGTTGAATTTGTAAGGGGGAGTTTGAAAAAAATATTTCTTTTTGAATTATTATGTCTGTAATAATTCTATCTTTTGCTTTCCCTTAAAAAAATAATAATTTTATAGGAGGCGTGAAATGAGAAAACACATTTCAAGAAAACTAGTAAGCACGGTAGTAGCGTCCCTTGCTGTCATTACAATGGGAGTTGCTATGCCAAAAGTTGATGTTAAAGCTGCTGCTTCATCACCTTTAAAAGTCTATTACACAGATGACTTAAAACACAACACAGCTGTAGCGGTTGGTAAAACAACTGCAGATTATTACACATTTAAACTTCCATCAGGACATGGAACAATTAAGTCTGCAACATGGTCTTCGTCAAACACTTCTCTTTTTACAGTAAGTTCAACAGGATCTAAGGCCAATGCGAAATGTAAAATTAAAGCTGTTAAGGAAGGACATGCTACACTTAAATTAACTGTTAAAACATCAAAGGATACTTATGTTGAATCTGTAGGTGTATCAACCTATACAATTCCAAAAGTCAAATACTGTCACGGAATCGTAACTCCTTCAACATATCTTTACAGAGGTGCCACAAAAGAAAACTACGAATGCGATGCATGTCATTTTACTATTGTTCCTCATCAGGATTATGAGGTATCAAAACAATGTGGTGGTTGGTACTATGTTACTCATATAACTGATGGAGATGTGGTTCGTTCAGGCTGGGTTGAAAAAAGTAATGTACAGGCCCCTATTGAAGCCAGAAAAATAACTTTAAATTTCAATAATATCGGTATGTATGTCGGACAGACTGCTCAGTTAACAGGTAGTGTTGCCCCTTGGTATGCAGCAAAAGGATTAGATTTCAAGCTGGACACAGATTCAGCAAATGTTATTCGTGTTGACTCTGTTACAGGAATAATTACTGCTGTAGGTCCAGGTTACGCAGAAATATCTGTGTATGATAAGAGCTGTCCTCGTGCTCTTGCTAAGTGTTTGGTGTATGTTACACCTGCAGTTGAAAAAGACTCTCTTGGTAAATTAATAATTAATGAATCTAAATTACCGGGTGCAGGAGACTATCTTCCATACAACAAAGCTTTTACTTATGACACAACATCACCATCAGAAGTTACGGAATATCCTGTTTCATATAAGATTAACAACAATGTTTCTTACTGTGCAACATATGACAGATATTTTGAATCCTTTAAAGTATTTAACACAGACGGTTACGGATTTGCTTTAAATAGATGGGTTGTCGGCGGTGCTGAAATTGAAGCCCGTGTAAACTATGGATTTGCTTCTGATATGTATGGTGCAGACCGTGACAAATCTACAGAAGAACTTATTAAAGCAGACGTAGAAGCATTAGGCGGAGAAGCTACAATTCTTACAGGAGCAGATAATAATCCAAACTACCCTATTGGCGAAGATCAGTATCTTATTGCTTTTAGAAATAAACCAACTGTTCTTTACTCAGGCGTTGGTAACAGCTATATTCCATTTCCTGTAATGGTTAAGAAATCAAACAACAGTTCATGGTATTTTAAACCAGGCTGGGATGATGTTGGAATATTAAAGATTAATGATAATAAAACTCCTGAAGATATTACATGGGATATGTATACTATGAATGATTCAGGAAAATGTGTTGTTGAAACATCTAATGAATACACATATAAAACTCAGTACATGGTTATTTCTAAACTTCCTACTTCCATTGCTTATTAATTTTATATGATAAACAGTCGCTCATTTAGGGCGGCTGTTTTTTTCTTCTGCGGTAAATACCGGATTATTATTATTTAATTCAATAAAATCATAACCATTATATTCAGGTATGGATGCAGAAATATAATTATTGGTTTTAGTACCTGTAGCTGCTGATATATGGATTTACAGTATTTTATAGCCATTGGCATTGGCAATTATTGCATACATATTTTTTGACATGATAACTATGGAAAAAAAGTACTCTCACTCTTTCATCTATTTCTTTTATTTTCTTACTTCCGCACTTAGGACAAAATTCATGCTGATTCCATAATGCAGCCAATTCCTCATCTGTTGATTGATTATTTGTCAGTTTGTTATCACTATCTTCTGCATGATTTGCAAAATTGTTCGGTGAAGTATCGTTATTGTTTTTAATCATATTTCTCCTTTATAACCCATTATGTGACGATTATTCCTGTTGGGATATGCGTAAGTCTCACTCCGGTTTCCACTTTGTTTACATTTTGTCCGCCATTTCCACCACAGTGAAATCTCTCAAATTTGTACTCTTTATTTCTGTTAATTTCTTGCATTTCAGGAATAACACTGACATCCACAAACCAGTTTAACATTACTTATCACCCCCTTTGAAATTGTAGATAGGTGTAAGTATGTTGGTAATATGTACAGTAGCTTTTATAGCATTTGCAATGTCATCGATATTTCTGTAGGCGAAAGGAGCCTCATCAAGTGTGGCAGCTCCGAATGGAATGCGTTCTCTAATCAAAGAATCCATCTTTTTGAATTCAACATTTTTAGTTTTTATCTGAGCTAACAGCACTCCACAGCCTATGTCACTGCCTAACAGATTAGGCATAAGCATTTCTCCGATTGTAGATGTAAAACCGATTGTTCCAACAACACCCGGATGTACATCAGGCATAATAGCTATTTTAGTATTTTTTGTTGTTTTGTTATCACACAGCAATTGAATCTGTTTGAGAGTATATGGCTCTATTGCTGTTTCGGCATTTTCGGTAGTAAATATATTTGCCGATGAATATATTCCATTAATAATTTTCATATAATAATAAATCCTTTCAAATATGTGTCTGGCGCTCATGTAAATCGAGTAGGCTGCAAATAATAATTATTGTGTAAGCACAAATTATTATTTGGCTTGTCGTGGATAACAAAATAGCGCCTTTTTACAAAGGCGCTAAATATCACTATTAGAAATTATTAAACGGAATATAATTAAAAAATCCAATGCTTTTATTTTTTTGTAATTTCATATGAGTTTCTTTTTATATCTATCTCATAAATTGTTTTATTATTATCTGAATCTTCCAAGATGAGATTGGTTTTTCCTCCCTTGCTGAATTCAGCTTGTATCAAGTATTCTTCTAAATTCTCATCATATTTAATGTATACTTTACCATATTTATTATCTTCTAAATAAACCTTGTAACTATCATTAAATGTCGCTCCGGCTTCTCCACCGTTTACCAGTAATGTAGTGTTATATGTTGTTCTATCTAACAATGTTATAATTGTCATTATTATTATTAACGATAAGCTTATTATAAATCCGGTAATTCTTATTTTTTTATTATCAAAGATAAATAATGGGTAGATAATCAGTGTAATTATGCAAAATATTGCACTTAATAAATGATATGGGAAAAAGTATAATGTTTCGCCTAAATATGAGCCGTAATGAAATCCTAAAAATAATAACATTGGAGTTAAGATAAATAATAATCCCCACCATTTGTCTTTTTTCATATAATATCCAATAAAGCCCATTGGTAAACAGGCGATTGTCCAACCAATCCAAAATCTGTAATATGTAAAAAATAAATTACTGTGATTAATTAAATCTTGAACTATATACACCAGTGGTTGAGAAATTAAAAAGAATACAAAACATTTTAACGCAGAGTCTTTTGCTGATTTACTGTTCATAATTATTAATATTCCAAACAAAATCCATACTTCAAAGGATATGGCAATATCTCTGAAAGATGTATTTTCAGTATATGGTAGCATTGCCATAATGGCGGTATATACTCCGGCAATAATAGCAAATATAATTAATTTCTTCCAGGTTAAGTTAATCTCTCCAAATATTTTTTTCATAATGGTACTCTCTCCTACTTCTTTTTTATTTATTTGTCTACAAGACAGCGTTTGCATGGTTGGTATCCTTGTTCTTGTAAGGCTCCAATGGAGCTTGTTACAGTTTGTTTATTCTAATTTACTTCTGTATTGATAATTTGGTAACCATATATGTTTGTATGGCTTTTAACTTGTAACTTAAATGGTTTTTCAGATTCTTCTTTTTCAGATCCGTCCATATTTTCAATATTATTATCCCAATGTCCGGTTACTGTAAGAATATCATTTTTAACATCATAGGTTGAATTATCTACTGTAAATCTATTAATCCCGGAATCACCCTTTAAGAAGTAATATTTTCCATTCTTATATTTGACTAATGAATATCCATCAGGAATTTTGTTTTCTGATAATGGCTCGTCTGAAAATACTGTTCCGATTTGTTCAACATCCGATTCATTTACAATCCAGTAGTCATTAGAATCTTTTATTTTGAGTTCTTTATTAGAATCCGAAGCGCATCTGGATATATAATACCAAATTTTTGTCCAATACGGACTCATTTTGGCAGATGGTTCTGATTCTTTAAATGCTTCCACGCTTACAGCAGCTGACGTGAATAGAGATAGTCTGTTTTTGTTGGTAGCGAAATTGAGAGGACCACTTTTTAGGTAGTCGATATATTCATCTGTTTCACTTAAATTCATGCTTACAACCTGATATTCATATCTGTTGTTTTTTAAGTATTTGATAACTAATTCATAGTTATATAATATAAGATCATCAAAATTTCTAGCAGGAGCTGTTGTTCCTTTAATAACCATCTCTCCATTTTCATTTATGGTTTTGCTGTCGATTAAGTAATATGTTTCTCCCGGATCTCCTACAGGAATATAATATTTTCCGTCATGATACTCAATTCCTTCAGGATAATTCTTGCTATATTCGTCAAATGGTTTTGGCGAATATACAGCTCCAATCTGAGCGAGTTCTTCTTCACTGATTATATTAAATTCGTCATTACCATCGATGAATGATGGATGTGACCATACTAACCTATGTACGGCTTCCCATAAAAATCCCCAATATACCGAAGATTCATCAGTGGTATCAGGATAATAAGATCTTTTGTTTTCCAAAGCAGATGTCAATAAGGCCGGTAATGTGCTTCCATTGTTTAGTATAATGGTTTCAAGTCTATCCGTATTTTCATCAGTTTTTTTTGTTTCAGCTCCATCGCTTGTTTCATCGTTATTAATAGCTTCATCGTTATTAATAGCTTCATCGTTATTGTTTGTTGATTCAGTGTCATCATTAGTTATATTTCCTGTTGTTTCTAATGTCTGTTTTGATGAAGAATTATTATCAGAAGAACTTCCGCATACTACAAGACTTCCACTAAGTATAACTGTTGCAACTAATAATGCAGTAATGATATGCCCGCTTTTCTTAATCTTCATATTCATTATGTTTATCATACGTTTTCTTAAATCATCGTTATCCTGAATCAATCCGAATGAAAATACAACATTCTCTGCTTTTGTATATTCACACTGTATTTTTACAATATTCAACAGTGATTCGTTGTATTGTATACGCTGCTCCTTTTCAAGGCTTCTTACAACTTCATCATCACACAAAAATTCGATGTCATCATATGCGTGTTTTACCATAAGGCGTACTAATGGATTGAACCACTGGACACACTTAACTATAACGTAAAATACTTTGGTATACATATCGTGACGTTTCTGGTGAACAAGTTCATGGCGCAAAATATATCTTAACCCGCTGTAATCATCCATAAAAGGAATTAATATACAAGGATTAATGATACCAACTGCCATTGGAGTGTTGATTTTTCTGCACTGTAAAAATGCGATATCAGTATTAATGCCTAAAGCACTTTTTTCACTTTCAAATAAATTGATAAGTTCAGAATCTTCAACAGGAACGCTCCATCTTTTGATGTTTCTTTTGTGGTACTGATAAATCAGAATGTAAACTAACATCAATACTGAAGCAACTGATGCCCAAATAATTAATACGTACTGTAATAAGGTATTTGCGCTGATGTTTTTAATAGTGTTTTTAGCTGACTCAACAATATTATTGCTTTCAGTATTCTGTGTATTAGGATTGTTAGGAACTAAATTGTCTGCAATGATGTTATTATCATTTGCTGTGGCATTTTTAACACCGGCATTATTGTCATTAATATTATTAACACCGGCATTATTAACGTCACTATTATTATCAACATTTTCATTATCAACTATGTTGTTTTTATCGCCGATAATCTCATTATCATTAATGTTAGTATTTTTATTAATGGAATTATTACCAACACTTTTATCTGCAATTGCACCGTCGTTGTGTATATTGTTATCTTTGACTATATTATCCTTTGTATTGCCAACTGTGTTGTCGACTTCATTACTTACTATTGGAATTTGTATTCCGTAGTTGCCCGGTATAAAAGATACCGGAATAAGTAATTTTAATCCTATTACAAAAAATGCAACATATCTCCATCGTCTTGAATAGCCCTTAAGCAATGGCGTTAGCATTAACACAATTACTATTAAAAGACTTAATATTAAGCTATTTAATAAGATATTTCCCATCAATTCAGACATTTTTTACTCCCCCTTATAAGTATCGATAAGATTCTGCAATTCATCTAACTGCTTCTTGGTAGGTTTTTTACCTGAGTACAGTGCAACCATAAAATTAGTAATAGAGTTGTTGTACATTTTTTCTAATACCGATTTGCTTTCGCTTTGCAGATATTCTTTCTGTGATACTATAGCCTCATATACATTTTGTTTTCCATTTTTCTCAACCTTAACAAATCCCTTTTTTTCTAATCTTGAAAGCAGGGATAAAATTGTAGTTGGTGACCATTCATCAGATTTACTAAGTGCCCCCTCTATTTCCACTCTGGTAACTGCTGAATTAAGTTTCCAAATTGCCATCATTATATCTAACTCGGAATCCGGTAATCTTTTCATAGTTATTGCCCTCCTGTACTATTATGATACAAACCATTTGCTGATTTCTGTTGCTTTTCCCTGGTTATTAATACATTCGCAAATCTCGTCGTAATAATCACCATTTTTTTCTACATAGTATCCTTCTATATAAACTACGTTTCCAAGTTTGTTATGATAGAATAATGCTTTGCACTCAGAAGAGTCATCAAGTAGTTCGTTTGTATAACTGTATACTTTTTTTGATTTTAAAGTTTTAGTGTCTAAACGATAAACTGTACAGCTTTTTACTTTACTCTTGTTGTAATAGATATATTTGCCGCATACCGTAAAGGAACTTGTCTTTATTTTTTTTACTGTGTTTCCTTTTTTGTTGCATATTTTTATATAGTCGATTGATGATATTTCCGGTACTATTCCGTAATAAGATCGGATAGAATAAAAATCATATTTTTTGTTTTTATATATTGCATAATCTACTTCTTTCTCGCCTTTTCCTTTGAAACTAATTCTGTAAAAGGTTTTATTCATATAGTCTTCTTTGTATTTTTCCACATAAAGATACTTCTCATCGGTGTACATTCTGGCAACTTTTTTGTTGTTATATACGAGCTTTTTATTTGAACCGTCAGGATTCATCTTATAAACCAATCCGTATAATGTTCCTTTCTCTCCATCAATAGTCTTCATCTTAGGATTGATATAGTATATTTTACCTTTGTGATATATCATATCTTTTCCTTTAGTGATGGTTTTAATATCGCTTCCGTCTTTATTCATGGAATAAATATAATTTACAGACTGAGGAAATCCGGCAGATCCACCATATGTTGCAGACCAGCATTTGTTGCCTTCAATTAAAAGTCTGTCTCCACAAACAATAACTGAAGTAATTGCTTTTATGTCACCATTTTCGTATATTACTTTTGTTTCTCCTGTGGTGCTGTCGTATCTGACTATCTGAGTGCTAGAGTTGTCCGGTGCAACGACGTACATGTATTTCCCGTCTATGTTGAGATTGTTCTGCTTTTCATAGGCGAATGCTTTGCTTCCAATTCCAAGTGCAAATGCCATAATTAAGATTGATAAAATAATTGATTTTTTCATAGCTGCTCTCCTCGTTTTTTATTAAAAATATCTTGTTCTACAAATGTCGAAATCAATTTGTAATTTTATTCTACAAATGTCGAAATGGTTTGTCAAGAGGAAATTCTACATTTGTAGAACAAAAGCACACCAACCTTATATCAGTGGTGTGCTTTATGAAAAAAATGATAACTTTCTGGTTTCAGATATCATAATTTCAGTATAAAAAACTAAGTATTTGTATAAAAATTACAATCGCGGATAAGAAAAAAGATATTCCTGAGATAATTGATATGATTTGTAATGAATAATCTGCGTTTCCGTTATAATGTGTTAGATAATAAAGCCATACTGTATTTCTAATCTTTATACATTTTGCTAAATATTCATCTGAATCTCTGAATTCCTTCATTCTGTCAAACATTGGGATTACAACGTCAATATCAGCTTTTTTTCTTGCACATTTGAATAAAAAAACAGCTCTATTATAATCTCTGAGTCTCTCCTCTCTGGCTTCATTATATTTATTTATAATTATTTTATCTGTTTCTATTACTCTTTGTCCGGTTGTGCGAACAACTTCAGAAACGTTGTTTATATATTGTTCTTTTGCTATATCGATTCTTTCATCTAAAATTCTTTTTATTTCTTCTATTATGTTATTAATTTTAGCTTGAAGATTATCTGTTCCGTATTCCATTGCTTTCGACCAAAGTTTTTCTCCTGAAATTTCTTTCATGGCTAATTCTTTCATATCCATAATTGAGTCTACTGTTGAATAAAATACTGTATCATTACAAAAATCGTACTCATTTTTTATTTCATCTTCAGACAAATATCCCGGAACCTTGTATTCAGTGATTATATCATCAATGTGATCTCTGTAATATTCAATAGCTATAGAATCAGGATTATTATATTTTTCAAGAAAAATGTCAACCATATTCTTTGGGCTGTTAGCATGGTATTTTGCCATTAATGCGCCGTAATATGCATCTCCACATTTATCATTATAATCAATTGCTTTTGAAAATAATAATGATGCTGTTTCCCAGTCTTTTTTGTTAATCGCATTCTTTCCATTAATTAACAATTCGTTTATTTCGTTGTTGTAATTAATATTGTTTTTTTCGTAAATCATAGCATCATTTTTCCTTTCAATTTGATAGTTACTAAATTTTTATATAATAAATCCTTTTTAACAAAATAATATCATTTTTTTTATTTGAAATATATTTCTTAAATTGAGAAATATATTTCTGTAATTCGCCAATTAAAAATAATTAGATATAACTCAGACATATCTCAGGCGTATCTCAGACGTATCTCAGGGATATTACATTCTTGATAAAAGAATAGTTGACCAATATATAAAGGCGTTCCACCACTATGTGATGAAACGCCTTTGTCATGTATATTTGTTTTATATATATTTCTTGTTTATTTGACTTTGACTTTTACTGTAACTGTTTTTGAACCTAAAAGATATTTATCATCTCCGGTTGCTGTGATTTTTACAACAATCTTATAAGTACCTTTCTTTGTACCTTTCTTAACTGTTATAACTCCTGTCTTTTTATTTACTTTAAGTTTTGCAGAAGACCCTTTTTTTACTTTGGAATAAGAGATAGAACCCTTTGCCTCTTTTACTGTAATTGCTTTAACTTTTTGCAATTTCTTCTTAACTTTTGTGTATTTGACATTTGCCTTCTTTACAGAAACTTTTAATGATTGTGTATCTTTTTTGTTAGCAGCCTGTGTGACATCAGTTGCAACAGTTGTTGTTGCTGATTGAGTTGTTGCTGCAACCGAAGAAGGTGCTGTAGTTGTCTGTTGATTTGTATTTCCACCATTTGTTGAAGGCTGTGTTGTGGTTGTTGGAAGTTCACCACAAGTAAATGTATAATCTACCATGATAGTTTGTGAAGGGTCTTTTCCAAGTTCAACATTTACAGTTGCAGGAAGACCGTTGATTGTTGCTGTTACAGTTGATTCAGGATACTCCGGACCTTGCTTATATGCAAACCTAAAAATACTTTTTGCAACAAGAGTTACACGAACTTTGTATTTCTTTCCATCCTGAAATTTATCTGATGGAAATAACCAACATCCTGGATCGTATGCCCACCAGGAAGCTGTTGCATCGTAAAAATCTGTCGAAGCTACATCTCTTAGAGCGTATGCGCCATCCACTGGGGCAATTACTCCGGTAATATCTACTGAGTAAAGTGTATCGTCCAACGCTACGGTTGGATTTTCATCGTTAGATGCAGCAAAAGAATTGTGCATGCCTTCACCTAATGGCGAAAAATAAAAACCGCCAACAATTAATATAGCTGATAGTGTTAAACTGAATATTTTTCTGATACTCTTTTTCATAAAATCCTCCTCTCATCTGATTAATCAGATATAGTTAATACAGAATTAATATACAATAATCATACTATATGTCATAAAAAAAGTACACTTTATAGTGCACTTTTTTCTACTTCGTTATATTATAATTTTTTGTAATTAAATACTCCATATCTTATAGTTGTTTGAAAATAACTGTTAATAATTTGCATATTTTTTAGCGATTTAAAATTAATTCTTTACAAAACCGACGATTTCTCCGGTTGTTGGATGGATACTTATTGTATATTTTGAATTGTCATCCATTGTCAGCTCAACAGCAGGTGACTGATGAAAATAATCAAGATCATTTTCCCCACCGTAGAAAACAACGTTATAGATTACTTCCATTTTTGCAATATCATTATCATCAAAATATGATGAGGCAAATTCTTTTGCAATCTTTTCATACTTTTCTGAAGTGTTATCTAACTCATCTCCATTTACGGATATTTCAGATGAACTGTCGCCATTTCTCTTATCTAAATCCGGGCAATGTTTGTATATGTAAATTAATTTGCCGGTAATAGAATTTAGAGCAAATTCATAATCTGTTTTTTTTCCGTCACCTTCGGTTGACGTTACTGTAAATGTTCCATAGTATTCTCTGTTAATTACGCCATCTCCGGTACGATTTGATATTCCAAAAGAATAAAAGCCATTAAGTTTTCCATATATTTTCTCAACCTGTTCTACTATTATTTCTTGTGCTTCTGATGCGGAAATATCAATTATTTTTTTCGACTTAAATGGTGTAGTGTCATCATATGCGTATCTGTCTTCTGAATCGGCAAAAAAGTCGTCGTTTGCGAGTTCATCATAGTCTGAATTGATATTATTAGCTGATGTTTTAATGCTTTTGTTGTTATATTTTTTACAGATTTCCTGATTCATTTCACCGGAAATAGTTTGATTAAGTGCCAAGCCACCTGCACTTGCAAGCATTAAAGATAATGTGATAGTTAAAATACTTTCTTTTCTCACGATATATCTCCTTTCGTGTTTTTTCATGAGTGTCATGCTTTTCATGTCATTCATAATTTCTAAATGATGCATAGTTTTTTTGTTCAAATGATTGTGAATTGCAATTCGTTTAACATTTCTTATATGTATATCCTAGACCTGTGCATTTTCAGTACAATTGCAAAAAGGTAACAAAAAGGTAACGAAATAAAAAATAATATGATGAAATAAAATACTGATATTTAATTTTTAGTTTTTATACTAATATTAAATACTGATATTAAATACTGATTTTTAATACTGATTTTTAATACTAATATTCACTTTCGTTCCGATACCCTCATCTGACTGGATTTCCATTTCCCCTTTATGCAGTTCAACAATTCTCTTGCAAAGAGATAAGCCTAAACCGTTACCTCCCATTGATCTGCTTCTGCCTTTGTCAACACGATAAAATGGTTCTGTTATAGAAGATAGTTTGTCTTTTGGAATTCCAATTCCGTTATCAGAAACGGATATTAGAATTTTGTTCTCATTAGTTTTTTCAACGCTGACAGTAATCTTACCGTCAACTTTTTCTTTAGTGGCTCTTGCCGCGTTACTAATCAAATTCAACAATAGAATCGACATAAGCTGAGGTTCACCATATAAGTGTTCCTGTTCTGAAACATTTATATTCCAAATAATTTCGGCGTGTTTGTTGTTATGATTGCTATTGTTGTTGTTATTATTGTTATTGTTATTGTTATTGTTATTGTTATTGTTATTGTTATTGTTATTGTTATAATTATTTGGATATGTTCTCTCGACTATTTTGCGCTGATTATCTATAAATTTACGGATATTTATATCTTTCATTTCGATTGCTTTTCCCCTTAGTTCAGCCATATCCATCAATGTGTACGCCATATTCTGAAGTCGTTTACTTTCGTCCATTATTATCTGATAGAATTCTTCTGCTTTCTCAGGAGTTGTTTTTGCTTTCTGAAGATACTCAGCATATCCGTAAATACTGGTCAGCGGACTTTTCATTTCATGTGCAAGATTTTCAATCAGCTCTTCTTTCTTTTCGTTTTCATGTTGAAGCGCTTCTATATTTACTTGGATTTTATCGGCCATTGAATTCAGACTTTGTCCTAAATTTGCAATTTCATCATGGCCTTTTATTTGAACTCGACTTTCGTAATTTCCTTTGCTGATGTCCGTTGCCTGCCTGTTTAACTGCTCAAGCGGCTTTAATAATTTATGCAGCAAAATAATCATTATAATGGCCATGACAATCATCATAAAAAAGCTGATTGTTAAATAAATGAAATGAAGCTGCTTCCATGTCTGGTTCAGTTCTTTTAATGGATAGTTTATGCATAACTGATATTCATCATCTAATCCTGAAATGTTACCTACAGCTTTAAATGATTTCTCCCAATGCTTACCGTAAATATATGTTTTTATCTCATCATTATTTATCTCTATATATTTATTTTCTTTAGAATTATTTTTGCAATATAGTATTTTCCCATTTTTCCAAATGATAAACTCAAATGACTGATTGCTATATTCTCTTTCAAACATCTCCATTATTCCACAGATGGTTGTGTTGTTAAGATTATTGCGTTCTTTCAAAGCAGTGAAATTATTTTCAACAATTTGCTCAAGCATATGGTAACTCGTTTGTCCGTTGTTTTGTTCTGTTTTAATATTGCTTTGATAAGTTAAATGAAATACGGCATAGATTCCTAAGTTTACAAAAATAACGCTGATGACAAAGGCTGCAAGATATATTTTTTGCCATACTTTCATGCTGGTTTATACCTCCAATCTATATCCGATTTTTGTTACGGTTTGTATCTGCTTTTCCCAACCGAGTTTTTTTCTGAGTCGCTGAATATGGACATCGACTGTTTTGGTCTCTCCTTCAAAATCCCATCCCCATGCAACTTCTAATAGTTTTTCTCTAGACATTGCTATATTTCTATTATCGATTAGAACTGATAGCAAAGTGAATTCTCTTGGCGTCAAATCAATTCGTTGACCGTCTTTTTCAACTGTTCGATTTTCCTGGTCTACAGTTACACCATCAAGTTGAAACAATTGCGTATCTTTGCGAAATCTCCTTAGTACAACTTTTACTCTTGCAACAAGTTCCATCATTTCAAACGGTTTGACAATATAGTCTTCAGCACCAAGGGTCAATCCCTTAAGCTTGTCATTTAGTTCTCCTTTTGCTGTTACATATATTACCGGAGTCCCCTCACAAGAATTGATTAATTCAAATCCGGATTGTCCCGGCAACATCACATCAAGCAGTATTAAATCGTATTTGTTTTTTGCCAGAGCCTGTTTCATTTCAATCCCGTTTACGCATAAATGGCTTTTATATCCAACAAGCTCCAGATTTAATTGTATTAAGTTTCCTATGTTTACATCATCTTCAACTATTAGTATTTGATCCATGTTTTCTCCTGTTAATTTCGTGTATAGCACCTGCAAATTAAGTGTCTGACACCTGCAAATTGCGCGTCTATCACTTTATAATTTTGAATCCTAGTTTACAATATATCACATAATGGTAACAAAACGGTAACATTGTGTATTTTTCAAAAGATATGTAGAGAATTTTAGGTTTAATAATAATGCCCGACAACCCATATGAAGAAAAAGCCAAAAGGGATGTTATAAATTTCTTGGGAAAAATATGAGAAGATTTTCCCGAAATAATAGTAAAATAAAGGTTTTTTTGATATAATTAAGTATATTAAAAACGGATCGGCTATTTATACATTACAACTTAATAACTCATATACGGGGATCAATAATTCGAAAGCAGAACGGAAGATATTGATGGGAGGAAACGCTGTATGGGAAGAAATCTTGAAGAATTTGTTATTAACAATTATAAAAGGGCGATTGATAATCATGAAATTATGACATTTTATCAGCCTGTTATACGTACTTCATCCGGACAATTGTGCAGCTTTGAAGCTCTTGCACGTTGGATTGATCCTGAGATTGGTATGATTTTTCCGGATGAGTTTATTCCTGTTATGGAAAGGGAAAATATTATCCATTTACTGGATGAAACAATTATCAGACAGGTTTGTGCGAAGCTTCGCAGTTCTCTCATAAAAGGTGATACGCCAATACCTGTTTCTGTTAATCTTTCAAGACTGGATTTTACATTATGTGATATTTTTACTGTTGCAGATAATATTGTAAGTGATTATCAGATTCCACATGATTTCATTTATTTTGAAATTACTGAGAGTGTTATGGCTGAACAAAAAGATTTTATGATTGGGATTGTAGACAGGTTTAGGTCTGCTGGGTATCAGATTTGGATGGATGATTTTGGTAGCGCTTACTCGTCTCTTAATGTTCTTAAAGATTTTACTTTTGATGAATTAAAACTTGATATGAGTTTTCTAAGACCTTTTAATCTTAGGTCAAAGCGCATAGTTACAGCATTGGTAAAGATGGCAAAAGATATTGATATTCACACTCTTGCTGAGGGTGTTGAAACTGAGGAACAGTTTGAATATCTTAGAGACATTGGCTGTGAAAAAGTTCAGGGTTATTATTTCGGAAAGCCAATGTTATATGATGATGCATTAGCTAATTTACATGAAAAAGGAATTAAGATAGAAAAACCAGGTGACAGAAAATTCTATGATGACATTGGAAAAATAGATTATCTTAGTGCAGTTCCTTTTATGACCAGCGAAGAATACGATTCTCTTACTACTGCCAGACAGCTCAACAGTATTTCGTTAGCTCTTGCAGTCTTCTACGAAGATACATTTAAAATTCTGTTTTACAATTCTGCATTTGAAGAAATAGCCCATAATGTGGGTATATTTACAAATGTTTTTACACAGGAAATGTTGTGTAAGCCACAACCTTATCATGCACTTTCACGAAAAATCCTTAATCTTATGGATTCTGTAAAGGTTGATGGAGATGGCAGGATGTTGTTTACAATTAACGAACAATACTATGAAGTTAATGTACGTCGTATGACTCAGACTAAGGAAAAATATTGCGTACTCATTTCCATCACAAATCTCACTAAAGATACTCAGACTGAAAAGACTACATATCTTGATAATACTATTCGCCAGATTTATGGTTTGTATGACAGGATTACACTTATGAATTATTCTGAAGATTCAATCAGACCTTTGTATACTGACACAAGAGAGGATTTGCTTTCAAATAGAAAAGGTATAAAGCAACTGGTTGAGGAATATGCCAATGGTTATATTTTTTCAGAGGATATTGAAAGGTTTGTTGCTACTTTTGATCCAGATAATGCTGCAGCTCGTATCAGAGATAGCCATGCAATCTACTTCTGTGATATTTTTAGAACCAGTGTACGTCATGGTAATTATGTATGGAAAGAATATACTCTCCTTAAGATTGATGATGATAATTATTTTCTTCTTGTGCGTAATGTTCATAATTCAGTTAAAAATTACATTGAGAATAATGCGGCAGAAATATGTGAGAAAGATCAATATTCGCCATCTCGCCTTTGGTACAATTTAGAGCATTCTAAGTTGGTAAATATTTTTTGGAAAGATAAAGAAAGACGATTTTTGGGAGCAACTAAAGGATTTCTTGATTATTACGGATTTCCTTCTTCTGAAATAATAATTGGAAAGAATGATGAAGAACTTGGTTGGCATGTTCATCCGGATTTGTACATGAATGACGAGTATAAGGTCATTCATGAGGGAATATCTATTCAGAATATTAGGGAAAATTGCATACGTGATGGCGAAAACAGAGAAATTATGGCTAGTAAAACTCCACTTTATGATATTAACGGTGAGATAATCGGACTCATGGGATACTTTTTTGATAAGACTTCTATTTGTGAAACAGAGGACACCGAATATGAATCGTCAAGACGTGAGACTCTTACCGGACTTCTTAATTCTCCTGGTATTTCAGAGGATTATGATAATAATATTTCTTCAGAAAACCGTATTGAGCACGCATTAGAACTTTTCTCACTTTTTGATGATCTCCCTGTTGGATATTGTGTATTTCGAGTAACGTATTCGGAAAAAACAGGTTTGTATGATGTTGTATTCTTTTACCTTAATCATAAGTATGAGGAGGTTATCGGCCTTCCGGCAAAAGAACTGCTTGGATATACTGTAAGAGAACGCTTTCCATTTCTTGGAGGTGATTGGTATGACAATATTAAGATTTGTGCTTTTGAAGGAAAAATCATAGAGGGTGATTTTATTAATCCATTTACCAATAAACGTTTCCGTTATTTTGGACGGCAGATTATCTATCCCGGATATTGCTGTATCACTTGTATGGACGTATGTGATAATTCCTATAAATAAGATTAATAAATGATAGTGAAACACAAAAAATGCAAATGACTAAGTTGTAATCATTTGCATTTTTTGTGATATCTTTATTAGAATTCACTCATGTAATTGTCTAAAAAATCAACAGCTTCGTTTGGTGATATGTTCTCCGGATAGATTACGCTGATACCGAATAAACCATCCCACTGATAGATGAGCCCAAACTTATCATCAGTTATTTTAAACTGCATCTCACCGACATTTTCAATAGTTCCGTTCACTTCGCTTTGTATTAACTTTACAAGATTTACAAATGCATTTGGTTCTTCCATATAAGATCTGTTACTGCTTGCAATAACAATCTGCCGTTCATCTTCATTGATACTAATAATCTTATACTTATATTCCATGTTACCCCCTCATTATTTATTGTTTTTCTATCAATTATAGGTCTCAATTGTAGTGCGTGAAACACCAAATATGAGAGCCTTTATTTATATTATAATTATCTCACATAATGTTGTGATAGTCTATATTTAAGCAATAAATATGTATGGTATTATCATATTTTTTTTACAATTTATTAAATAATATGTCGTGGATTTGTATTTATATTATGTCACACTATAATTAGTAGATAACGGTTGAGGTCGTATCGTTATCGATTGGTAATATCTAAATATCTAAATTTTAAAAGGTTGTCTGGGGTGGACAACCTTTTTTATGGTGTCTACTGTTCCTTAAAGAAGGTATTTCCACTTCTTAATGTCACGTAGTTATAATTATGAGAATTGTCATCTATAAATATAAGTTTGTTCTCAAATATTTTAAATTTATTAAGAACTATTGAATCTCCTTCTTCATCTATAGTTTCTAATGTGAGAATATCTCCGCTTATTTTACATTTTCCTTGAATCATGATGCTGCTTATTGGTGTCTCACTAGCCATGAAATCTCCGTTTTCAAATATTTTTATTCTAAAATCAAGAATATCAAATTCTGTTTTTATATCATTTTTGTCTAAACTTGACTTATCTAATCGATATAATCCAACAATATCTGATATTGAAAATGATTTTGTAGTAATAATGTCAGTTGTGGAAACTGATGTTTCATCCGTTGTTTCGTCTGATGTTTCGTCAGTTGTTTCTACTTGCTGACTAATACTACTTGTTTTAGAGACAGTAATAATAATTGTTATCAGAATGATAAATACTACAAATAAAATAAATAAAAGCTTTTTGTTTCTCATAATCAACCTTCTTTCGTGATAATTTTTCGTGATAAATTTTTGTGTTTTAACTATTGCTCTTGCTTTTTATTTTAAAAACTAATTATTAAGATATTATTGTGATTTGTATTCTATTTACTTTAAATAAAATAAATAAACAGTGAGCATCGTGAAATAATTATATTTAGAGCATTATGAAATAATTATATTTTACAGATAAAATATTAGCTATCAGTGTTTGACTAAAGCACATTAATAATGATATACTTTTCGTGATAATTATTTTTTTCCGAATAGTTGAAACATTATTTTTTTTAGAGAGGTACATTATGGATGCACAACATTTATACAGTTATACAAGGAGAGCTGTAGATGATTACGGTATGATTGAGGAAGGCGATAAGATTGCTGTCGGTATTTCGGGTGGAAAGGATAGTCTTGCTCTACTCTATGCACTTAAAGGTTTGCAGAGATTCTATCCAAATCATTTCGAATTGATGGCGATCACCGTTGATCTTGGATTTGGAATTCAAGATTTTGACTTAATCGAGAAATATTGCAATGATTTAGGAGTTGAATATATAGTAATTAAAACTGATATTGCGGAAATTGTGTTTGATGAAAGAAAAGAATCTAATCCTTGTTCTCTTTGTGCAAAAATGAGAAAAGGTTCTTTAAATGAGGTTGCTAAGGAAAAGGGATGCAATAAGGTTGCTTTTGCACATCATAAGGATGACATGATTGAGACAATGTTCTTATCTTTGATATATGAAGGCAGATTCCACTGCTTTTCGCCTATTACTATTTTAGACAGAATTGGACTTACGCTGATTAGACCGTTAATGTATGTTCCAGAAAAGGATGTTATTGGATTTGCAAACAAATATAATCTTCCGGTAGCAAAGAATCCTTGCCCGGTTGACGGACATACTAAAAGGGAGTATGTAAAAAACTTGGTAAAACAGTTGAATAATGAAAACCCCGGCTGTAAGGACAGATTTTTCAGAGCAATATTAGACGGCGGTATTTTTAATATTAATGTTTAGAAATGTGAATAAAAAAATATATATGAGATACTAATAATTGGGGCAAATAAATTGCATTGATTTTTATAGGAGGTTGTTATGGCGGTAAACAGGAATTATCACGATCAGATTAATATTGATAATGCAGTTAAGCTTAGAGAATTGTTAAATAAGTTACCGAAATTTTGTTCTGAATTTTTCAGAGGAATTGAGCCTACTACTTCTTCACGTACAAGAATTGCATATGCTTATGATTTGAGTATATTTTTTAAATATTTAAAAGAATACAATCCGGAATACAAAGATGTAAATATAAGAGATATAGCTATTGATGTTTTGGATAAAATAACTGTATCAGATATTGAAGAATATCTGGAGTATTTAAAATATTACATATCTGATGATGGTAAAGAATATACCAATAATGAGCGAGGTATAATGAGAAAACTTGCATCTCTTCGAAGTTTTTATAATTACTTTTACAGAAAAGAGGCAATCAAAAATAATCCTGCTTCTATTGTTCAGATGCCTAAGTTGCATGAGAAAGAGATAGTTAGACTTGATGTTGATGAGGTGAGTAATCTTTTGGATGAGGTTGAATCCGGAGACAAACTTTCAAAGAGTCAGCAAAAATATCATGATAAGACAAAAGTTAGAGATGTTGCTATTATTACTCTGTTGCTTGGAACAGGAATTCGTGTATCTGAATGTGTTGGAATAAATATTGACGATATAGATTTTAAAAATTCAGGCATAAAGATTAGGCGAAAAGGTGGTTATGAAACTGTAGTATACTTTGGAGATGAGGTTGACGAAGCACTGAAAGCATATCTGGAAGAACGAAAAAAGATGATTCCTGTTGCCGGAAATGAAGATGCGATGTTCTTGTCAATGCAAAAAAAACGTATTGGCGTACGTGCTGTAGAAAACCTGGTCAAAAAATATTCAAAACTAGTTACTAATCTCAAGAAAATTACACCACATAAACTTAGGAGTACTTACGGTACAAGCTTATACCGTGAAACCGGTGATATATATCTGGTTGCAGATGTACTTGGACATAAAGATGTTAATACTACAAAGAAACACTATGCAGCTATTGAAGATGAACGTCGAAGACGAGCACGAAATGCAGTAAAATTAAGAGAGGATAAATAGAAATTACATATTTTAAATTAGTATTTATTATTTGTTATTTATTATTTATGGAAATAAATGCCCTGACAAAACAAACGGATAGAAAAGTTTTGTCAGGGCTATGTTTATATACGGCAGAAATACACAAGGAAAATATTTCTGCTGATATATCCAACAAATATTATTTAGATGATACAGTAACGTATTGTGGAATAATGATATAGCTACCTGAGTAAATAGTATCATCTGTCATCTGATTTGTTTCTTTGATGTCGTTGATGTAATTCTTAATACTTGAGTAACCGGGACAGTAATATTCCCTTGCAATCTTTTCTAATGTATCACCACTTTGAATCTCAATGCTAATGTACTGCTTCTCCATGCTGGCATCTACATTCTTCTTTGCATTAACATTTACAATGTTAGAACAAATAATAAAAAGAAAAACTAATGAAATCAATGAAACTGCAATAAATGAAGAAATGTTTGTTCTTCTCTGGGCAACTGAATTATAATTTGTTGAATGTCTGCTTATCATAATAAAACCTCCGATTGAATAATTATTATATGACTTAATATGTACTTAATTGTACTTAATATGTTTAATCTTGCTGTTATTACATTATTTTTACATTATCCCTCAAAAAGAACGTTTGTTCTTTGTGGTAATGTAATAATAACATCCGAACAAACGTTTGTCAATAAATATTTCGAATATTTGTTCGATTTTTTGCTTGATTATGCATATGTCATATGTTAAAATAAAATATGTAAATAACAGCTTGATTTTGCTTACATTGTTATTGTAACAAGTCATCTGTCCCGTTTTTTACTCTCAATTGAACTGGGGTGAAAAAAGTTGAAAAAGTTGAAAATAGTTAAAACTAAAAAGTAAAAACTCTTTGAAACTTAAAAAATGAATTTAATTATTTATGATAATAGGAGGTAGTTATGCCGGGAAAAATATCAGCTAAACAACAGGAGATTTTAAATTATATAAAGGACGAGATTCTAAAAAAAGGATATCCGCCTACTGTAAGAGAGATTTGTGAAGTGGTTCATCTTAAGTCTACTTCTTCTGTTCATGCACACCTGGAAACTTTGGAGAATAATGGCTATATAAGAAGAGACCCTACTAAGCCTCGTGCTATTGAGATTGTTGATGACGATTTCAATCTTACAAGACGAGAGATGATGAATATTCCTATTGTAGGCCGTGTTGCTGCAGGCGAACCTCTTCTTGCTGTAGAGAACGTTGAAGATTATTTTGCTGTTCCGGTAGAGTTTTTACCAAAGGGCGAGGAGATTTTTATTCTTACAGTAAAGGGGGACAGCATGATTAATATGGGAATATATGAAGGCGATATGCTCTTTGTTCAGAAACAGTCTACAGCAAAAAACGGAGATGTAATCGTTGCGTTGGTAGATGATTCTGTTACTGTTAAGAGATTTTACAAGGAAAAGAATTTTATCAGATTACAACCTGAAAATGATGATATGGATCCTATTATTGTTCCTGATTGTCAGATTGTTGGAAAGGTTGTTAGTCTGTTTAGAAATACAATTATTTGATTTTTATAGCAATTATTATTTTATAATTATTGACATTTTTATTTATCAAAAAAGAACGTTATTTTTAGTAACGTTCTTTTTTGTATATATATTAAGATTATTAATAAGCTAAAATATCATCAAGAGATTTAATGATAGCTTCTTTGTTCATGTCGTGACCGATGAATACTAATTTGATCATTCTGTCACCAACTTCCGGATCCCAGTCTTTTTCAATTGAAGGATCATCTGCCATCATTTTTGCTCTCATTTTTCTTGGGGCTGTAGCAATCCATCTTCCTGCGTCTGCAACATTTATCTGTCTTCCTGCCTGCTCTAACATGAAAGCATCATTGTTATTATCTGCTAACCAGATGATACCTTTACAACGAATAACATTTGCAGGGAATAACTGTAACCATTCTTTTAATTTTTCACGGTCAAATGGTTTACGTCTAAAGTATACGAATGTTCCAATACCGTACTCTTCAACTTCTCCTTCACCGTGGTGATGATGGTGATGATGATGATGTCCGTGACCATGTCCATGTCCTTCCTCGTCATGTTCGTGCTCGTGATGATGCTCATGTTCATCATGTTCGTGCTCGTGTTCATGTTCGCAATGACCGTGTTCGTGATCACAGTTAGAATGATCATGCTCATCATGATGATGCTCGTGTTCGTCATGGTCATGCTCATCGTGATTATGCTCGTGCTCATCTTCATGTTCTTCTTCACCGTCGTATTCTTCCAATAATTTGATCCATCCTGCAGAAGTACTTGCTTCTTCGAAATTAAATCTGCGGGTATTAAGAATCTCGTCTATATCTACTTTTGCGTAGTTTGTTTCAATTAATTTAGCGTGAGGCTGGAGTACCCTTACAACAGATTTTACTTTTTCTAACTGCTCAGGTGTAACTGTATCAACCTTATTTAAGATAATTGTGTTACAGAATTCGATCTGCTGAATAAGTAAATTCTCAATATCCTCTTCATCAAGACTCTTATCAATGAGATCTGATCCGCAACCAAATTCGTCTGCAAGTCTTGCCACGTCAACAACTGATACGATATTGTCAAGACGGCAGATGTTTGTGTTCTTCTTGTAAGAACCATCAATCATTGCAATTGACTGTGCAATTGGAAGAGGCTCACAAATACCACTTGCCTCAATTAAGATGTAATCGAACTCACCTGTTGCAACTAAATCAACAATCTGATTAATAAGGTCAACAGATAATGTACAGCAGATACATCCGTTTGATAATGGTACAAGATTGTTATCTGCCATTGTTACCTGACCGTTTTTAGCGATAAGGCTGGCGTCTATATTAACTTCACCGATATCATTTACGATAACAGCTACTTTGTAACCTTGCTGATTTGTTAATACTTCGTTTAATAAAGTTGTTTTTCCGGCACCTAAATAACCTGTAAGTAAAGTAATAGGTACTACTTCTCTTCTTTTAATCATTTTACCATATCCTTTCTAATGAGATTGTAATTTATTATCTGATAAATAAATATTGATATCATTTTTTTTATAAATATTGATATCTGTATTCTTATGAATAAACAATAATATTTAAATTTTAATGAAAAATGCACTGTAAGGTGGCAATACAATATGGTCACCGAGTTCTATTATATCACCGGTAATCAAATCTGTACCACTGTTTTTTCCAAAATTATAATATGCGGTATATTCATTTTCCTCTGCATTGATGCATACATACACCGTCTGTTCGTTTGTGTATCTTTTGAAAATACATTGTTTGTTTGTTAAAACAGATGATGTGAAATCGCCGTAGTTAAGTGCTACACTATTTTTCTTTGCATTTGCAAGTTTTGAGATAAATGCAGTTAATTCATTAAACTCATAATTTTCAAAACAAGGTCTTAAAGCTGGATCTCCTTCGCTCTTATTGGCCTTTGTGCCCCATTCACTTCCGTAATAAACACAAGGAATACCAGGCATACCAAACATCAAAGCATAAATCAAAGGTAAATGATTGCTGTTCGTCAAAATGCTGGCTACTCTTGTTACATCATGATTGTCAACAAAAGACAACAGATGCTTACCCTTGTACAGCGTCCAGTTTTCAGGACCAAACTGTCTGAGCAATGAATGGTTAATCTCGAACATATTCATGCTGTTAAAACTTGAAAATAAACCTTTATAGCACTCGTAATTTGTTGCGGAATGAAGCATTTCGTCGTTCATTCGCTGGTTGTAATCACCATGCAACATTTCTCCTACAAGGAAAAAGTCTTCTTTTAATGAATCACAGTGACGTCTCAAGCGCTTTAGGAATTCATAGTCTAAACAGTATGCTACATCAAGACGAATTCCGTCTATATCAAACTCTTCTATCCAGTATTTCACTGCATCAAGAAGATAATTGACAACTTCTTCGTTGTAGAGGTTGAGTTTTACCAAATCATAGTTGCCTTCCCAGCCTTCGTACCAAAGACCGTCATTGTAGTTGGAGTTTCCACCAAAATCAATGTTGAACCAATATCTGTATGGTGAATTCTCACGGTTCTTCAGAACATCTTCAAAAGGACCAAAACCGCGTCCACAATGATTGAATACTCCGTCTAACACGACTTTTATTCCGTTGTCGTGGAGATTTTTGCAAACTTTTTTGAAGTCTTCGTTAGTTCCGAGACGTTTGTCAATCAACTTGTAATCTCTGGTGTTATATCCATGAGTATCTGATTCGAAAACAGGCGAAAAATAAATAGCATTTGCTCCTGTTTCCTTAATATGCTCAATCCAATTGTTTACCTTTAAAATTCTGTGAGTAAGAATTCCGTCGTTTTCAAATGGAGCACCGCAGAATCCTAAAGGATATATCTGATAAAAAACTGATTCATATGCCCACATAATTAGTCTCCTGTAATTAATTCTTTATTATCAATTATTCCGATTAGAATCTGTCCAAGTTTTAAAGAGAATTAATATCAATTTCTTTTCCGTCTCTCCAGATTCTTTCAAGGTCATAGAATAATCTGTCATCCTGATTGAATACGTGAATAATTACGTCGTTGTAATCCATAAGAACCCAGTTGGCATTTCTGTAGCCTTCTATATGATTTGCATGAATGCCTTCTTTTGATAATTCTTCATCAACTGAATCAACCATTGCCTGCACCTGATTCTCATTATTACCTCCTGCAATAATGAAATAATCCGCAATGACAGATATTTCTGTGATATCTATAATTGAAATGTCTATACCCTTTTTGTCATCGAGGGCATTATAAGCAATTTTAGCTATTTCTTTTGAAGTCATATTTCCTCCTGTTAACGGTTTTCTACAACATTTTTATAATATAAATATGTATCTTTTGTGTTTGTATCTATCTGATTTTCATTTTCTGTTGCTTTTTTCAGATATTCTAACGTATCTTCCGAAATTCTGTAAATTGTGTAATCAAGATCTTTGAATGCACATTCTCTAAGCATTGAAAGATAAGGCTGCTTGGTTCTAAGTGGCTCTATATAGTCTGCAACAAATATTATTTTCTCAAGCAAAGACATGTCAGGTCTTCCTGTCGTATGATATGCAATTGCATTTATTATGTCTTCGTCTATAATATGATACTTTGTCTGAGCAAGAAATGCACCGAGTTTTGCATGTATCAAAGCCGGATTGTTTAATTCAAAATCAGACAATTCAATATTATTATCTTTGCACATTTCAATACTCTGCTCGTCATCAATGCACTTTGCACAGTCGTGAAGTAATCCTGCAAGATAAGCCTTGTTAGGATTTTCTCCAAATGTGTCAGCTAATTTTTTTGCGGTATCGGCAACACTTAAAGTGTGCTCGTATCTCGATGGCTTAAGACTTTTTTGTAAGTCATCAAGAATCTGTGCATTGGTAAATCGTTTTGAACCTATATATGTCTTGTACAGATTATTGGAAATAATATAATCAGCTACAGCGTCAGGAACAAAATCACTCAGTTTTACGCTGTATGCGTTCTGACGAATCATGGTTGAAGAAATATTGCTTGCTTTGAGATAAATTTCATGTATCTCACAATCATATTTTTTTCTCAAATATTCAATTTTTTCTTTGAGAGTATTGTTGGTGTTATCTTCTCTGCAGGCAACCAGGATAGTTGCCATTTTCACAATGACCTCCGGTTTGTACCAATTGTCAAATGAATAGAGAGAATCGCTTCCCATTATGAAAAATAATTCTTCATCCGGATGTGAAGATTTGTAGAGCGTTAAAGTGTCTGCTGAATAGACTTTACCTTCTCTTGATAATTCGAAATTTGAGAATTCTAATTTCGGATTGCTGTCTGTAACTAGCTTAATCATATTAATTCTGTGAGTTATATCTGTAATTTCTTTCTCATTCTTGTGAGGTGGATTTGGAGATGGCATAAACAGTACCTTATCAAGTCCAAATTCTTCATATGCCTTTATTGCAATATTAATATGAGCCCTGTGTATAGGGTCAAATGTTCCACCAAGTATTCCTGTTCTCATATTTACCTCCAACATATAAAATGTAAATTATGATAATTGGTATATAAATCAATAACTAACTAAATCAGCAAATTATTATACTATTATGGTAAAATGATTTTTCTTTTTGCCTCATCTTTTGCAGGTTTGTATAAAACAATCTTTCTGCCTACAACATGAACAACTTCTGAATGAGTTCTTTCTGCCAATGTTTCAGCTACATCTCTGCAGTCATCAAAACAGTTCTTTAAAACAGTAATTTTGATGAGTTCTCTTGCTTCTAAAGCTTCAGCGATTGCACTTGTTATCTCAGGTGTGACAGATGATTTGCCTATTTGAAATATCGGATCAATAGTTGCAGCGATTTTTCTTAAATATGCTCTCTGTTTGCTATTCATAATATCTCTCCAATCTAATATATTTATGGTTAATATTCTTGTTTGTGCAGGAATACAAATTGTTTGTTATTTGTAATAATCAAACATGTGACCGTAGATTTTTACTGTGTCACCGTCTTCGATTCCCAAATCTTCAAGTTCCTTAAGAATACCGTTGTCTTTCATGAAATTCTGGAAGAACATGAAGCCTTTTTCAGATTCAAGATTTGTATAACCAAGCATCTTTTCGATACGAGGTCCTTCAATGGAATAAACACCATCTTCAATCTTTTCGACAGTATATGGATCCTGAGAATTATCAATAAACTCAGTTGGATCGTACTCTGATTCGAAAACTGTAGGTGAATCATCGAAGTTATCAAGCATTTCACGAACATAATAGAGAAGTTCTTTCAGACCTTTTCCGCTGACAGCAGAAATAGGAAAGACTTTCATTCCCTGAGGCTCAAATTCTTTTTTCATCTCATCGATTACATCTGAATTGCCGTCATAGAATGCATCTATTTTATTTGCGGCAATTACCTGTGGTCTCTTTAATAAATCAGGGTTAAATGCCTCAAGCTCTTTGTTAATTGCTTTTATGTCAGCAATAGGATCTCTTCCTTCAACTGAAGCTGCATCAACCATGTGAATAATAACTTTTGTTCTCTCAATATGTTTTAAAAATTCGTGACCAAGTCCGATTCCTTCAGATGCACCTTCGATAAGTCCCGGAATATCAGCAATAACAAAACCCTTTCCGCCATCTAAATCAACAACACCAAGATTAGGGTTAAGAGTTGTGAAGTGATAGTTGGCAATCTTTGGCTGAGCATTTGTTACTCTTGATAAGAAAGTTGACTTTCCAACATTTGGAAATCCTACAAGACCAACGTCTGCAATTACTTTTAGCTCGAGATACACTTCTAATTCAAGACTCTTTTGACCGGGCTGTGCATATTTTGGAGCCTGCATTGTTGATGTGGCATAATGCTGGTTTCCTTTTCCACCGTTACCGCCTTTGAGTACAATAACTCTTGTATTGTCGCCACTCATGTCGGCAATGACTTTTCTTGTCTCAACATCACGAATTACAGTTCCTTCCGGAACCTTGATAATAAGATCTTCTCCGTTGGCACCATGTTTGTTCTTCTTGCCACCCTCTTCTCCCGGTCTTGCTTTGTATTGTCTCTTATGTCTGAATTCATAGAGAGTGTTTAAACCTTTATCAACTTCGAATATAATGTCTCCGCCTTTACCGCCGTCACCACCGTCAGGACCGCCGTTTGGAACATATTTTTCTCTTCTGAAAGAAACGTGACCGTCTCCGCCTTTTCCGGATTTTATAAAGATCTTTGCGCTATCTGCAAACATGGGTTACCTCCTTTTTATTTAAGACTCTTATCTCTTATAAAGAAAAGGCTTCAAACCAAACATGATTTGAAGCCTGATGAATTCCTACTTATTCAGCTACCGGATATACAGAAACCTGTTTTCTGTTCTTATCCTTTTTCTCAAATCTAACGATACCATCTGCTGTTGCAAATAATGTATCATCACCACCACGGCCTACATTAACGCCAGGGTGAATTTTTGTACCACGCTGTCTGTAAAGAATGTTTCCAGCTTTAACAAACTGTCCGTCTGCTCTCTTGGCACCAAGTCTCTTTGACTCAGAATCTCTACCGTTCTTTGTAGAACCAACTCCCTTTTTGTGGGCGAAAAACTGAAGGTTCAATTTTAACATAGCTATACCTCCTTATAGTCTAATGAAATATAATCATCGTATTCTTCTTTAATCAGTTCAAGTCCAATAATTAATGACTTGAATAATAGCTGGGATTCATCGCTTGGAACACCTTCTATGATAATATCAATAACGGCATCTCCTTCTTCAATGGCTGATACACTGTACTTGTCATCAGTTAATTGATCTAATGAATTCTCAAATGTAGTAACCAAAATCGATATCCCCGCACAAACGATATCTTCACCTGCATCAGCATATCCGGAATGACCGGCTACATTGATATGAAAATATCTGTTATCAGTGCTATAAATAATAACATTTGTCATCTAAGCACCATCCAAAATTAAGCGTTGATCTTTTCAATCTTAAGCTCTGTATACTGCTGTCTGTGACCATTTTTCTTATGGTAACCTGATTTTCTCTTGTATTTGTATACGATAACCTTTTTAGCTTTTCCATCACCAACTACTGTTGCTTCTACTGAAGCTCCAGCAACTGTAGGCTCGCCAACTTTAACGTCATCTCCACTTACGAGAAGAACCTGGTCAAAAGTATATTTTGCTCCAGCGTCTACACCGAGTTTCTCAACTCTGATTGTATCACCTTCAGAAACTTTATACTGTTTTCCACCTGTTGCTATAACTGCGTACATACGGCACCTCCTATTACCCATTACTCGCCAGCTTCGGTGATTGATCAAATCAATACTTTGAGACCTCACTGTGCGGCATACTCAACTATATTAGCACATAGTTATATCCTTGTCAATCGCAGAGTGCGATTAATTCGTTATATTTTTCGACAATTTTATCAATATACGGAGTGTAGTCCATTTCTTTTCTGGCCCTTAATAATTCAGTTATTTCAACTGTCGGTTCATATAATGGGGTAAGAGACAGGTTCCCAAGTGTACCCTTGAGAGCATGGGCCGCTTGAAATGCCTCGTTCAAATCGTTCTTATCCAAGGCGTTTTTTAATTTTTCCAAGTTGTCATCAGTTGTAATTGTCTGCACCAGTTTAATATATAATGAAGTGTTTCCGTAGCACCTGTTAAGAGCTTCTTCGGTATTTGCACCGTATTTAACTAATTTATCCAGTGTAATCATATTGTATCCTCCGAATTAAAGCATTGCTTCAATGAAAGGCGTGAATTCTTCAGGAGGCACCGGTTTTGAAAAATAGTATCCCTGAATTATATCACAGCCGCGTTCTTTTAATATTGTCAGTTGTTCTTTTGTCTCCACTCCTTCAGCTACAACAGGTACATGAAGAAATTTGGCAATATCGAGAATAAGTTCAAGCATCTTTAAGCTCTTAGCATCATTCATCATATTTCGTATAAAAATCATGTCAATTTTCAATATGTCGATTGGTAATGATGTGAGCATATTAAGTGATGAGTAACCGGAACCAAAATCGTCCATTTCTATTTTGAAGCCGTTCTCTCTCAGCTTGTTTACTACGCTTACAAGTATTGCTGCATTTTCTGCATAAGCAGATTCGGTTATTTCTAGCATTAACTCTGAAGTGGATATTTCATTTTCAATAAGTATCTGGTTAAGCCTGTCTTCAAGAGTTAGATCGTAAATGTCTACTCTTGAAACATTTACTGAAATAGGAATGGTCTTATTGTACTTCTCTTTCCATGCCTTGATTTGTTTTGCTGCCTGTTCCCATACATATTGGTCTAATTTTTGGATGAGCCCGTTACTCTCAAACAGCGGAATGAATTTTCCGGGACTTATCATACCTAACTCCGGATGGTTCCAACGAATTAAAGCTTCAGCACTTTTTAGTACAGGTGTATCTGTCAGAATTCCATACTTAGGCTGATAATAAACTATTAAATCATTATTTGCTATGGCATCATCCAGGTCATCTATCAGTTTAGCATTAAATATTGAAGTTTCTTTTAATTCATTGTTAAAGTATGCAATTTGTTTAGTGAAGTCATTTTTGATTGTATCGCATGCAGATTTTGCTCTGTCAAAAAATATTTCTATTTCTTCGTCAGGTGTTATATTTTTACAGATACCCATTCGAAGTGTGATTTTATGATGATTGTCACAACAGTCAAAGGCAGACTGAACTTCTTTTAACATATCAGCATAATCATCCTGAGGCGAACAGTAAAAATAAAAATTGTCTGACTCTATTCTGCAGCCGATTCCTAAAGTGTTGTTGGCTATGGATAATAATTTTTCGCCTATTTTTTTCAATGCCAGATCGCCCTTCTTTCTGCCGTACAATTCATTAATCAGGTGAAAATTATTGATATTAATAAATATAGCATCCATAGGATCCGATGAAGATAAAGTGTTGATCTGTCTGATATATTCAAAGAAAAAATCTTTTGTATACAAACCGGTAAGTGAATCCTTTTCTGCGATGTTAATAAGATTTTTGTCCTCGAAAAATTCAATGATTCGTTCGCAACGGGCAATAATAACCTCCGGCAAATCGAAGGGCTTTGTAATAAAGTCTATTGCACCAAGTTTGATACACTTTATCTCAGCACTTTTGTCGGCTGTCATAACAATGACCGGGGTAGATTTAACCAGACCGGATTCGTTCATAATATCAAGCAGTTCAAAACCATCCATAACAGGCATAAATAAATCCAAAAGAATCAGAGAGAATTTGTTTTCTCTGTTTTCTATAATGTCTATGGCTTCACTTCCATTGGAGGCATAAGTGATTTCGTATTTTGATTGAAGAAAATTACCGATAATTTCACGGTTTATAATTTCGTCATCAACAATGAGGATATGTCTTTTATAATTAGATTTAATTCTGAATTTTTCCATAGCGACCTCCCTTTATAATTTGTATAAAAGTTTTTCTAGAGTAACTTTTAGTTGTTTTACATCAATAGGTTTGGAAAGATGGGCGTTCATTCCCGAATCAAGTGAGCGTTTTATGTCTTCGGACAGTGAGTTTGCGCTCATGGCAACTATAGGAATCTTGGCCAGCTTTTTATTTTCCAGCGAGCGAATAGCCTTAGTTGTTTCATATCCGTTCATGACAGGCATTTGAATATCCATCAAAATGATGTCGTAATAATCTTGTGGGGATTCGGTTAATTTTTTTAATGCCTTTTTACCATCTTCTGCAAAGTCCACCAGATAACCCTCGTGAGTAAGTATTTCATTTGCAATCTCCTGGTTTATTACGTTGTCTTCTACCAATAATACTCTTTTTTCATTTGCTGTTTCGGGGAAATTATTGTTTTCGCAAATGGTATCAGGATTTTCAGTGACTGGAAAAGAAAGTTTTATATAAAATTCAGTGCCTTCGCCCTGCTTTGATTTCAAGTCTATTGTTCCGTTCATTAATTCGACAATATTTTTAACGATGCTGAGTCCAAGACCTGTTCCTTGAATTTTGCTAACAGTTGAAGAGCGTTCCCGTTCAAAGGTTCCGAATACATTTTTTTTGAATTCCTCACTCATTCCTATGCCGTTATCGGCGACGGTTATTAAGTAATATACTTTGTTTTTTTCTGTGCCGGTTTCTTTTAGTGAAACTTTAACGAATCCTCCTTCAGCTGTGAATTTCAGCGAATTGCTTATCAGATTTTGTACAACACGTTGTAGTCTGTTCTTGTCGCATATTATCCATTCATTTAAAACGGTGGAATAGTCAAGGGCAAAATCAATATTTTTATCCTTCATTTGCTCGGCAAATATGTCGTATATTTCATTAAACAAATCGATTATATTGGTGTCTTCAGGCATCAAAATCAGTTTGTGGCTTTCAATCTGACTCATATCAAGAATGTCATTGATTAGAGAAAGCATATGCTTTCCTGCGACATCAATTTTATCAAGATATTTATTCTTTTCTTCAATGCTTATACCTGACGTCTTTGCTAAACTGGAAAAACCAAGTATAGCATTCATAGGAGTTCTGATGTCGTGAGACATGTTAAAGAGAAATTCGCTTTTGGCCTTGTTCTCTTCTTCTGCTCTGATTTTTTCAGTTTCCAATTTTTTCTGCTGATTTTGCATCAAAAGATGTATGTTTAACGATATTCCAAACAGGATTGCAAAAATTACATATATTTTTAAATTTTCAAAACGAAGCTCCGTGACCTTAGTAGATAAAAATTGCTGTATTTGCGAACTGTCTGCATTTTTGTTTGAAATCATATATTTCGAAACTTGAGTTAAAACTTTGCTTGAACTTTTTATTGTGGTTTCGCTAACCCAAACTAAAGAGGTGAACAATACAAGGATTAACAATACCATCCATACAATAGTTGATTTTCCGAAGCTTTTAGTAGTATCTTTTTTTAGGATGCGGAAGAAAAAACTAAAACCTAAAATTGACCATACGGCAAATAAGAAATATGTCTCAGGTTCAAGAGCTGATTCAGTAATCAGATTTGAAAATAAAAGATAAATAGCCAGCGTGATTGTTATTGAAATCCCGACTATACCTAATAATTTGTATCTAATATTGTTATGAATTCTTGCCTTTCTCAATGTGGCACCTGATACCATTCCGTATATAATTGTTCCGCTTATTGTTGTTAAATCAACTATCCATCCAAGGGCTGATCTGCCTAAAAATGGAATAAGACAGGAAATAATACCTATCAGTATAATTGAATTTACAGGAAGTCGTTTTTTGTTAAGTCTGTAGTATTTTGGATGAAGTATTTTATCAAGTGCCATGGAATACAAAAGTCGACTGAGGGTAATTACATTGGATATAAGACTGGTTATTATGAGGCATGATATAGCTATAAACATAAGAAATAGTCCCCAATTACCCAGATAATATCTTGAAGCATAGAAAGCAGGAAGTGCTTCTACTCCCGATAAATTATGAGTGTCTGAAAAATACTCATACCAGTTGCTGTATCTGGACGGATATGCGCTGATAGATAAGAATATTATCAATATATACACAAATAATGATGTCAAAAGCGAGACAATCATTATTTTTTTAGTCTTTTGATTGTCAAAGGTAAATTCCTTAGAGGAATGTGAGATATTTTCAAAGCCTATATATGCCCAAGGCGTTATTACGGCAATTTTAAGAATCTGGTTAAATTTATCATGATTTTCCAAAAACAAAGGTTCAATAGAGGAAAACTGCGGTTCTCTGTTTATAAAACAGAAATAAAAACATAAGCCCACAGAGACAATTATCCCAAAACACATAATTATCAGGGCATATATCATTGTTTTTTTAGCACGAATACAGATTATGACGATAAACTGTATCAGCAATAAAGTGAAAATTATATCTCCTGCATAAACTTCATAACCAAATATATTATAATGAAATCCAAAATGGAAAATATTATTGAAAAAGAAATTTAAAAGATATGGTATAGCTTCAAGATTTGCCCAAAACATTCCGAAATAGGTGAGCATAATGAACCAGGCGATAAGAAAACCGTGATCGGAGTCGAAATATTCTTTTATGTATGAATATGCACCACCAGGGACTCTGAGGTCTTTCATCAGATAATAGTAATTAAAACTCATTATAAGCATAACAAAAAAGCCGATAATTAATCCGATGATACTGCCAACGGGCCCGGCTACAGAAAGATAGTTATTGATGAGGACTATGACAAGTCCCCAACCTATTGTAGCTCCAACTGAAAGCGCCCACGCTCCAACAGGAGATATGTAAGGTAGTAATTGCCTGTTTTTCATAGTTTTGTCCTCCACTATTTTCAACGCAGAGAATCATAAATCTCTCATATATAAAAGTATAAAGTTGTCAAATCCGATCAAATAATCTCAAGTTATAATTATATAAGAACTTATATAGGTCAAAGTCTTACGTTAACTGATATAAATACATTTTTATTTTAACATATATATTGAAATAATGACATAAAATATGAAGATTTTTTACCATAAAAAAAGTACCTCCCATATTATTATTTCCTAATATGAGAGGTATAAAACTTATATAAATATGTGATTTATTGATTTTTAAAATTAAGTTCAGGAGCTTTCATATATACTTTTGTTCCTGCATCAACAGATTCTGTGATGAAAGTGTTACCACCGATAACCGTATCTTTACCGATTACAGTGTTGCCACCAAGTATTGTGGCACCGGCATAAATAGTAACATTGTCTTCAATGGTAGGATGTCTCTTGATTCCGCGAAGTGACTGTCCGCCTCTTGTCGAAATACCACCGAGCGTAACACCCTGATATATTTTGACATTTTTTCCAATAACTGTAGTCTCGCCGATAACAATACCTGTACCGTGATCAATAAAGAAATATTCTCCAATTGTTGCACCTGCGTTGATATCAATACCTGTTCTGCTATGTGCGTATTCTGTCATGATTCTTGGAATGAAAGGCACATTCATAAGATAGAGCTCGTGAGCAATTCTGTATACAAATATAGCCAATAATCCAGGGTAAGAGAATATTATTTCCTCTTTGTTATTTGCAGCAGGATCTCCGTTAAAAAGTGCCTCCACGTCTGTGAGAAGTATTTTTTGTATATCGGAAATTTTAGAGAAGAAAGTCTCGCATACATTGTCAGTGAGTTCTTCTATTTCTACATCAGACAGTGAACAGTTGTTGTATCTGAATGCAAGCTGTACCTGAGCGCTTAAGTGCTCATATACTTTTGTCAGGTAATGACCAATAAAATAGTCCGGAGATGAAGTGGCGATGTTCTCATATCCAAAGTAACCGGGGAACATCACTCTTCTAAGATCTTTGATAATATTGATGATCTCTCCTCTGTTTGGAAGTCTGCTTGAACAGTCTCCTGCATATATATCATTGTTTTCATAATTTGAGGCAATGTCTTTTACTGCCTCTGAAATAATTGATTTGATTTCTTTTGACATTGTAATATGTGGTAGTTTCACTATGTGTCAGTTTCACTACACTCTCCTATCATATTTATAAAATGCATTATAACATTATTGTATTGGGCTAACAAGAAAAAAGTTACGCACATCTGATAAGAATTTCATATCATTCAATGCGTAACTTTTCTGTTTAGTATTGAAAAATTTCAGATTCAGCCAATCTTTTTCCTTCATAGCGAACTTTTAACGTAAAAAAATCATCTCCATTAATAAGCTTTGTCAAAAAGATTCTGTCGCCTTCCCAGGTGTTTAAATCAAGCACTTTGTCTTTATCTATCCAATGAAGATCTCCCTCGTCGCACTCTTTTATTTCTCCGGTAAATTCATCTGCAGAATACAGATACATATATTCAGTTTCGTATTCGTCGGAGAGAAATGTAATTACTGAGCGGAGTTTAAAACTTGTGAGAGTAAGGCCTGTCTCTTCTTTTACTTCGCGAAGAAGACATTCCTCGGGAGTTTCGTCTTTTTCAAATTTCCCACCTACTCCAATCCAATGTCCTTCATTGATGTCGTTCTTTTTTTTCGTTCTGTGTAACATCAGATATTTATTGTCTTTTTCTATATAACAAAGTGTTGTATTAAACATAAAAATCTCCATAAGTAAATTCTGTTATTCAAACTCAACCTTAGTGTGATATTTACATCTTTCAAGCATAATATCTCTAAAAGTAGCCAATTCATCTTTGTTTGTTAATCCGTCAGGTGTTATCCAATATTTTGTCTTAATATCATCAAGCCAATCGTTTTCATCAAAGAGGAATAATTCAACATAAGAAGAATCTTCGTCACCAATTGCATAGGAACTGATGCTATCACTGCAGGTTAATACTCTTCCGTTAGAACTTAAAACAACAGGGAAATAATCTCCAAAGTAATTAGGGTCTTCATTGAGACTGTATACGGCGATTTCAAATCTGTCTTTAACAATAGATGAAAAACCTAAGCCGTCTTTTGCCCTGTCACTAAGATTCATTTGAATTGTTTCTTTTGTATTTACATCTACATTTACATTAAAATCCCAAGGACCATTCATAACTGCGTACTCACTGTCGACTTGTGCATTTTCGTCGAATACTGCATCAGAAAGTAATCCTTTAATCTTAGAAACTGTCAAATCGAGTCCAAATGAATCAGGTAAAGAATTAATGTCGGTTATTTTTTGATTTAAGTCAAATCTAATCATTCCAACATAGGTATGCTTGTCAATAATATGCCCTTGCAATACTAATGCATCATTAGTAGAAGTTGTGTTAAAACTGTATTTTTCTTCTGTGAATAATTCTAAATAGTCCATTTCAGGCCACTCTTCTTTTGATTTGATTTCCATTGTAATGTACAATGCCTGACTATTGCAATAGGTCTCTGATAAATTTATTGTAATTCCGTCTGACAGTTTTTTATATTTATTATTATCATTCTCGCTTGTTAACTGTTTTCCAACATTGTTGTAATTGCCTTTATAATTTGCATCTTTTTCGATATTTTGGAAAATATGTCCGATCAGTGGAATGTTTTTTGCCAATGTCGGATTTGACATTCCAATTGTAAATACCAATGCGAATGCAGCGACTACGCTTCCGGCAGCATAAACATATTTGTTTAATCTTATATTGATATGTTTGTGTCTTTTGCCTGAAAGGATAGATTTTTTTATTTCTTTATCCATTTCTTCAGGTATATTAACCTTGTTCATCATTTCTATGTACTTGTTATTATTCAAGTCCATCCCTCCTTTAATTTTACCTTCAATAAATTACGTCCGTTTTTGAGTCTCATTTTTACAGCTGATTCACTACACCTAATCATTGTTGCAATCTCTTTGCATGAATAGCCTTCATAATAATGTAAATAAATTGCTATTTTATTTTTCTCAGGCAATGACATGACCTGTCTGAATAGTTCTTTTTCATTTTCCATAAATCCAAATTGATTTATTGCTTCGGTGAATGAGTCATCTTCAATGCTTCCAATATTTCTTTTCCAAAAGCTTTTCAATAAATCTTTCGATAGATTTATAGTGACGCGTATCATCCAGTTTTTTTCATGCTCTTCATCTGTGAATTCAGTTTTACAATAATACCTTTTAAGAAATACTTCTTGAAGAACATCTTGTACATCATGATTGTTTTTCAGATATGTAAATGAAACTCTAAATAAAGTCGTCTTATATTTTTCATAGATTTGCTCGAATTGTTGAGTACTCATTTTTGCCATCATTTTTCAACCTCCTCATCAATAATACGAATCAAAAGATGATTTAGTCAATTTTTTTGATAAATAAATTTAAGGGACTGATGCAACATGTATATTGCATTAGTCCCCTATAAAATTAAGTCTCGCTTTCGAGACTTAATGTATTTAATTATGCTCTTAAGCAAGCTTCTTTCATAGATTTTACATATTCACCTACATATGGAACACAGTCTTTTCCATGTTGTGCCACTATTTTTACAATTGCACTTCCAACGATAGCACCGTCAGCGTATTTGCAGACATTTTGAGCCTGCTCAGGCTTTGAAATACCAAAACCTATTGCACATGGAATATCGGTGTTTTCTTTTACTAATTTTACCATTGCACCAAGATCTGTTGTGATGTTTTCTCTTACACCTGTAACACCGAGAGAAGATACACAGTATACAAATCCTTCGGCTTCTTTGGCTATTTTTTTTATTCTGTCATTAGATGTAGGTGCAATAAGAGATACCAGTTCGATTCCTGCCTTTGTACATTCAGGCTGGAGTTCGTTCTTCTCTTCGAAAGGACAATCCGGAACAATGATTCCGCAGATTCCGCATTCATTACATCTATCCATAAATTTTTCTTTTCCGTAAACATAGATTACGTTGATATATGTCATAAATACAAGCGGAATTTTTATCTGATCTTTGATTTCTTTGAGTGTATCGAAGAGCTTATCTGTTGTGCATCCTGCGTTTAATGCTCTAAGATCAGCTTCCTGAATTACAGGGCCTTCTGCTACAGGATCTGAAAATGGAATTCCAACTTCAATAAGGTCAGCTCCCTTATCCTGCATCTCTAAAATTAATTTCTTTGTTGTTTCAAGATCAGGATCTCCTCCTGTGACAAATGCTATAAAAGCTTTATTATTAAATGCATCTTTTATTCTACTCATAAATCTGTACTCCTCTGTATCTTGCAATTGCAGCAACGTCTTTATCACCACGTCCTGAAATGTTAACTACTACTATTTTATCTTTATCTAATGTTTTTGCATATTTCATTGCATAAGCAACAGCATGTGAACTCTCTATTGCAGGAATAATTCCTTCTGTTCTTGAGAGGTACTCAAATGCTTCCACTGCTTCTACGTCAGTGATTGGTACGTAACGAGCTCTCTTTGTGTCGTTAAGCATTGCATGCTCAGGTCCGATTCCCGGATAATCAAGTCCGGCTGAGATTGAATATACAGGAGCAATCTGTCCAAATTCATCCTGACAGAATATTGACTTCATTCCGTGAAATATACCTTCAGTTCCGTTTGCGATTGTTGCGGCATTCTTAGGATTATCAACGCCAAGACCTGCAGCTTCGCAACCGATAAGTTCAACTTCTTTATCTTCAATAAAATTGTAGAATGCTCCAATGGCATTAGAGCCGCCACCAACACAAGCTATAACTGCATCAGGAAGTCTGCCCTCTGCTTCAAGAATCTGTTCTTTGATTTCCTTGCTTATTACTGCCTGAAAATCACGTACAATTGTTGGAAATGGATGAGGTCCCATAACAGATCCGAGAACATAGTGAGTATCTGATATTCTGTTGGTCCATTCTCTCATTGTTTCATTTACTGCATCTTTAAGTGTCATTGTTCCGCTTGTTACAGCATGAACCTTTGCACCTAAAAGTTCCATCCTGAATACATTTAATGCCTGACGGTCACAGTCTTCTTTTCCCATGAATATTTCACATTCCATATCCATAAGTGCTGCGGCTGTTGCGGTTGCAACACCGTGCTGACCTGCACCTGTCTCTGCGATTACTCTTGTTTTACCCATTTTCTTTGCAAGCAAAACCTGACCTAAAACGTTGTTTATTTTGTGAGAACCTGTATGGTTTAAATCTTCTCTCTTTAAATAGATTTTTGCACCACCCAAGTCCTTTGTCATCTTTTCAGCATAATATAATAAAGATGGTCTGCCTGCATAATTGTTAAGTAAATCATTGAGTTCAGCTACGAATTCAGGATCGTTCTTGTACTTGTTGTATGCTTCTTCAAGTTCGTATACTGCATTCATCAATGTCTCAGGTATATATTGACCTCCGTAATTTCCAAATCTTCCTTTGCTCATGGATATCCTCCTATTTTGAAATAATTTATAGAAATTCTTACTATTAATATAGTTTTTAATAATTGTTTTGGAATTTATTTTAATTGCATATTATTTTAATTGCATATTATTTTATTTGTTTCTTATCAAATTAATGATGTTTTTGATTTTTGTTTCATCTTTAAAACCGTCTGTCTCGACTCCGCTGCTGATATCGACACAGTATGGAGAACACTTTTCAATTATATCCAGTATATTAGATTCGTTTAGTCCTCCGGCAATAAAAAAATTACTTATATTATTTATCAAAGAAGTGTCGAAGGTTTTCCCGGTTCCTCCGTACATTGATTCGTCGTAGGAATCGAGAAGATAATAATCAGCATTCAGATTTAATGCTTCTGCTGTTGAGTTTGAATCCTTCATTCGTATTGCTTTGATAATTGGTTTGTCTGTAAATTCTCTTATATTTTTGATATAATCGGAATCTTCATCACCGTGTAACTGGATGACATCGATTATATTATTGTCAGTGAGATATTTGATATGTTCGAAAGTATCGTTGACAAATACTCCAACGGATTTGATATCTTTTGAAAGATTATTTTTCATCTCTTTGGCAAGTTCATCCGTAACGAATCTTTTGGTCCCTGCAAATACAAATCCTACATAATCTGGTTTGTATTTATTTACTATCATAATATCTTCGAGACGCTTTAAACCACATATTTTTATTTTAACCATATATGTCTGCTTCCTTTATATTAGCAATTTTATTCTGGAAAACATTCTTAATTAAGAATTTCCTTTAAGATAATCAAGCATTTCTTTTTTATTATCTGCTCGCATAAACGTCTCGCCAATGAGAACTGCATTGACATTTGCACTTAACAGTTCAGTGATATCTTCTCTTGTCTTGATTCCGCTTTCTGCAACGAAAAGTATATTTGAAGGGACAAGTTTTCTGAGTCTGATGCTGTTGTGAATATCAACAGTGAATGTCTTTAAATCTCTGTTATTAACGCCTATGATTCTTGCTCCTGCATTGATTGCACTCTTTATTTCATCTTCATCGTGGGCTTCAACCAAAGCGGACATTCCAAGACTGTCACAAATGGAAATATATTTTTTTATAGTATCTGAGTCAAGCAATGAACAGATCAGTAATACACATGATGCACCGTGAACTTTGGCATCGTAAATCATATATTCATCAATGACAAAGTCTTTTCTGATAAGTGGAGTTTTGACAGATTCACTGATTTCTTTTAAATACTTTTTGTCACCTTTGAAATATTCAGGTTCTGTCAGCACTGATATGCAGTCTGCACCTGCAGCTTCATATTCCTTTGCAATATCAACATAAGGAAAATGCTCTGCTATTATGCCTTTTGAAGGAGAGGCTTTTTTTACTTCGCAGATAAAACTTATGCCATCTTTTGCTAAAGCTTTTTCAAATTCAAAATTACCTTTTGGCAATGAAAGAGCTTGTTCTTTAACTGATTCTAAAGGTGTTATTTTCTTTTCTTTTTCAACTCTTATTTTTGTTGAGTCTGCTAATTTCTTTAACATATATTTCTCCTGATTAAGGTTAGTTTTCTATGTTTTAATTTTTTTATGTGATTGTTTTCTATGTGTTAGTTTTCTATGCAATTGACACTGTAGAAAAACTGTTTGACATTTCTACAAACTCATTTAATTTCTTAAGAGCTTTTCCGCTGTCTATAGTTCTCTTTGCAACTTCAATAGCTTCTCTGTAACTTAAATCATCATTATATACATAGATACAAGCTGCAGCATTTAAGATAACTGCATCTCTCTTTGGTCCCTTTTCTGCACCTGAAAGAATGTTTCTTGTAATCTTTGCGTTTTCAGCGGCATCACCACCAACAAGATCTTCTTTAGTACATAATTTGAAACCGTATTCTTCAGGGTTGATTTCATATTTTGTTATCTTTCCGTCTCTGATTTCTGCGACTGTTGTTTTTGCGCTTAATGTAATTTCATCCATTACATCCTGTCCGTATACAACCATTCCTTTTTTGACACCAAGGTTAATAAGAACATTTGCAAGCGGCTCAACAAGAGCTTCATCATATACACCAAGGATTTCCATGTTAGCTCCGGCAGGATTTGTAAGTGGTCCTAAAATGTTGAATATAGTTCTGGTTCCAAGTGATTTTCTTACAGGTCCTACATATTTCATTGATGTGTGATATTTCTGAGCAAACAGGAAACAGATGTTGATTTTTTCAAGAAGTTCCTTGCTCTGTGAAGGCTCAATGCTGATATTTACACCAAGTTTTTCAAGAACATCTGCAGCTCCTGATTTACTTGATACTGAACGGTTTCCGTGTTTTGCAACCTTAACTCCGGATGCTGCAGCAACAATTGCTGATGTAGATGAAATGTTGAATGAGTATGACTGATCTCCGCCTGTACCTACAATCTCAAGTACATCCATGTTGTGGTCAAGTTTTACACCGTTATTTCTCATTCCCATTGCTGAACCTGAGATTTCATCAATTGTCTCGCCTTTCATTCTAAGTGCAACAAGGTAAGCACTAATGAGTTCGTTTGGAGTTTCACCACTCATAATTTCATTCATTGCTTCATATACTTCATTGTAAGTTAAATCATTTCCTTTAATTAATTTTTCAATTGCTTCTCTAATCATAATATTATCCTCCTAGATTAATTCGTTTCCTAAGCGAATTATTTTTTAAACATATTTTTCTTTTTTCCTAGTTTTTGATTTTTAAAAAGTTACCAACAATTATTTTTCCGTCCGGTGTCAGAACTGACTCAGGGTGAAACTGTAATCCATATATTTCGAAGTCCTTATGTTTTACAGCCATTATTTCTCCGTCCTTTACATCTCTTGAGATGATTTCCATGCAATCAGGAATTGTTTCGTCGATTGCAGCAAGTGAATGGTATCTTGCACCTTTTATTACATTTGGAAGTCCTGCAAAGATTTTTGAGTTATTATCAACTTCCATATCACTTTGTTTTCCGTGCATCAGTTCTTTGGCATAAGATACTGTTGCGCCAAACACTTCACAAATACTTTGATGTCCTAAACAAACACCCAGTATTGGAAACTCACCTTTTAATTCTCTGACTACATCTTCACAAATTCCTGCATCCACTGGTTTTCCGGGACCAGGCGATAAGATGATGCTGTCCGGATTTAACTCTCTTATTTCGTCAATTGTGATTTCGTCATTTCTGACTACTTTAACATTTCCGTCAGATAACTCGCCAACTAACTGAACGAGGTTGTATGAAAAACTGTCGTAATTATCAATTAATAGTACCATCAGTTACTCACCTCACTTCCCTTTTGAATTGCGTCTATTACAGCTCCTGCTTTGTGAGCACATTCCATATATTCGTTTTCAGGAACGCTGTCTGCAACTATTCCTGCACCTGCCTGAACTGTTACTTTGTTATCTTTTCTGACTGCAGTTCGTATGGCAATACATACATCCAAATTTCCGGATAAATCAATGTATCCGATTGCTCCTCCGTATATTCCTCTAGGCTGTTTTTCGAGCTCGTCAATTATCTCACAGGCTCTAAACTTTGGAGCACCTGATAATGTGCCTGCCGGAAGTAATGCTGAAATAGCATCGCATGCATCAAATTCTTCTCTAATCTCTCCACAAACTGTTGAAGCTATGTGCATTACTCTTGAGAATCGATGAATCTGCATATATTCTTCAACGTATACACTACCGCATTTTGCAATTTTACCGATATCATTTCTTGCAAGATCAACTAACATATTGTGTTCTGCAAGTTCTTTTTCATCAGCTAAAAGTTCTTTTTCAAGTTCCACATCTTCGGTGTAAGTGTTGCCTCGTGGTCTTGTTCCTGCAACCGGGAATGTTGTGAGCTTTCCATCCACCATTTTGATCAATGTTTCAGGTGAAGCACCTGCTATCTGTATTTTGTCCATCTGTAAATAATACATGTAAGGTGATGGGTTTGTTGTTCTAAGCACTCTGTAAGGATTTATCAGGCTGCTGTTGTATTCAGCTTCAAATTTTCTTGAGATAACTCCCTGAAAAATGTCACCTTCTTTGATGTGGTGTTTTGTCTTTTCAACCATCTCGCAATACTCGTCTTTAGAAACATTGCATGTAAAGTGTACATTCTGCTGAGATGGAGTATTTGCAGGTCTGAAATCATCCTGAATAAGAGAAATCATTTTCTCGATTTCAAGTAATGCTGCGTTGTATCCCTGCAATCCGTCTTCTGCTTTCATATTTGCAATTACGATTATTTTTTGTTTTAAATGATCAAATACATAAACTTTATCAAAAAGCATTAACTGAAAATCATCGATGTCATTTTCTTTGATATTTAGCTTTGGCTCAGCGTAAGAAATCATTTCGTAACTGAAATATCCTACAAATCCTCCTGTAAAAGTTGGAAGACCTTGAATCTTTGGTGACTTATATTTATTTAAAAGATCTCTTAAAGCGTCCATGCCTTCTTTTTCAACTACATGCTCTACTTCTCCGCTTTTGATTGTTACTTTGTGGTTCTTGCAAGAAACCATAAGTACAGGTGAATATCCTACAAATGAATATCTTGCCCATCTTTTCTCACCTTCCACAGATTCAAGTAAAAAGAAATTTTTGTCAAAAGCTTCCATTTTTCTGAGTAATGTAATTGGTGTAATTACATCTGAGTAGATTTCTTTGCAAACAGGAATCATACTGTACTCAGATATGAAACTTTTAACCTGGTCAAATGATGTTGTGTTCATAATTACCTCCTTTTTATGAATAAGTGAAAGATTTTGTGTGAAGTATTCAGAAAAAAAGAAAAGCTTTTGTCCCTGCAAAGGGACAAAAGCTATAAAAATCAACTTCTGCGGTACCACCCAATTTAATGTGTATCACATTCACTCATTCACATACCAACATATGCTACCTTCTGTAACGGTAAGGCTCCGTCAACGTCTACTTCCGAATAATTCCGGTTTCAAGTTGCCCTCTCAGGTCCATTCATCACCGATAGCTTGTTGATTCACACCACCCATCAACTCTCTGAAAAGCGTCCCTAGCGACTACTTACTCCCGATCAACGGTTTAACTTATTGACACAATCCTAGCACTAATTAAAAATTAAATCAAGTGCTTTTTTGATTTTTTTATTATACTTTATTTTTTTAATTTTTGTTACTTGCCAATCTGATTTTTTTTTGTTTTTGCTTTCGGAAATTATGTATATTCTGATTCTTAAATAATATTTTTTAGATTTTTTAAGTTTTATAATTGTCTTTGTTGTCTTTTTGTTATTTAAATTAAGTGTTTTTGCCTTTTTAAAAATCTTATTTGTTGAATACTGTAACTGGTATCCTTTTATATTTTTGACTTTTTTCCAAGTGACAATTAATGCTTTCTTTTTTGATTTTACTTTAGTAATCTTTGTACTTGGAATTGTTTCATTATCTTGTGCTGCTTTAGTTACTGTTTCTACACCTTCATCAACTGATAATTACCTATTTGATTGATTATCTTCTAATAATTCAACTGCACCTTCTTTTAAATAAAAAATCTCATCCATAAAACACGAGTCACCTCGCATAAAATCTCCATTATTACCATTTCCGTAAAAATCCATAAATTCCAAATATGCTAAAGGTAAACTACCGTTATTAGAAAGCAGTTTTAGTTGTTCCATCTGGTTATTTCTTTATTTCAACTCTAACTATTTTTATATTGGGAAATTCTTTTTCAAACATATCCACCACTGCACAACAATTATCACAGAAAGCTCTTTCAGATACCAATTCAACTTCACCATAAGTATTATAATGTTCTTCAATTACAATTCTTAAGTACTCTATTATTTTCTGTTCTGTATGATTCGTAAATTCAGGGATTGGACCTTCATAATAATAATCCTCTGGCTGAGGTGGTTCAAAGTTTCCTTTATTAAAATAATTATTTTTTGTAAATTTTCCGCTTATACACTCTAAATCTATCTCGATATCTCCTATTTTTCCTTTTGCACTTGCTTATAACACATTTAATTGATTTAGACGATTGGCGTTATCTGCAAACATGCGTAAACAACGCATTGATACCGTCCGTTTAAAACTGCTGAAAATTGCTGCAAAAGCAATTCGTTCAGCACGATATATAACATTTAAACTGTGCAGTAGCTGCCCTTATAAGAATGAATTCTATGAGACTTTAAACAATATAAGCAAACTGAAAGTTCAGCTGGAATAACAGTAAAAATGCACTTTGACAAACTAAAAATTAATGTAAACAAAACCACAGAGATACTATGCCCTTTTGTGGATAACATTGCATCAATTAAAAGGTAAAAAGTTAAATTTTAACGCATGAAGCTAAAATATAATTTCAAATTTGCTTAATGAATAATTTAGGTTAATTACCTATTTTTAAATTCATAATTAGTTCTTTAAGTGAATTAGCAATTGGTTGTTCCAAAACTTTTCCATCAACATCGTAATCTTCCAAATAAATATGGCATGTATTTATCTCATATAAAACAAAGCTGCCAGAATATCCTAGCCATCCTATAGGTATATATTTATTTACACATCCATTTTTTTCCCATTCTTTCACCATTGTTAATATGCCATCTTGATACTTTAAAATATCATCACTACTATCCCCTTGTTTTTTTAAAACTGGGAACAATACAATACACTCGCTTGAGCCATAATAGCCACATATGCTTGGATGCCAACAATAATTTATATATATTTCTATTTCAGTTGGCAATTTATATCCCAATTCTTTTTCCAACAATTCAACAGAAGTGTTTTCTTTTCTGTCTATCATATATTTTTTTTGTTTTAGATATATAAGAATATCTTCGCAAACATCACTAAAATCATCATTATTATAATAGTCCGGATAATTCTTCATCTTTATAAAATAATTTTTTATTGCTTCTTCCATATTTTTTAACATGTTATATAATAATCTTTGTCAAATTCAAATTACAAAAATCACCATATACTTTTCCTTTCATAATACTTTAATACTTGACTAACTAACAGTCCCTCTTATTTTTGACTTTTTTGTGCTTTCTACAAGAACAAATTATTCACTCATGTTATCTAAACATTTTTATTATACCTTAAGCTAAAATTATACAAAAAAGGTTTTATTTCCAATTTTCTAATTAAAGCATCTTAAAACATTTCATTTATTTTTCCTCTTGCAGACAATAATCTCTTCTACCATAATAACAATCTACTTTCATATCTGAGAATCTTAACATATTATGCCACTTCACATTGTCTCACTCCAATAATTTTTCTAATATTTTTTTTAATTCAATCCTTGCATTTAATCCATCAGATTTATTAATTCCATAATCAACAGCATATGTTACTTCTACATTTGGCGAATATTCAACAATGCGCATAGTACAATTATGTCCGAGATTAGTCATAATTTCAACACAAGGTTCTCTTTCTGTAAATAATCGAATTAAATTTTTTCCGGGTATGTTCTCCGTTTTTAAATAATTTATCATTATCTCCTCAGCATGATTAGAATTATTACTACAAAAAGATTTCTGCACTATTTTTCCTTCAAGATCAATATATTCAATTGAACAAACATTCCTTCTAGGACTAGTTATTCTGTTATTTTTTCTATACTCTATAGCGGCTCTAGACAGACTATCGTTTCCGTACTCAATTTTTGATATATGACTAATTATTTCATGCCCCGCTTTTATTTCAAATTCAAATAATGCTTTTACACTTTCAACACTCTCTCCATTCTTCAACAGTTCGACTGCATCATCAAGATAATCTATCATCAAATGTATGCCTTGTTCTACGTCTTCCTCCGGCAACTTATTGATTATATCTATGATTTCATCTATTCTTCCCTCTTTTTCATAGATTTCTATTAATGCTTTTCCATCTTCTCCAAATGGCCTTATTTTTTCAATAACATCATTGTCATACTTTTTAAATGCAACCTTCCAGAACTCATCATTTTCTAATCTTTGGTTATCATTTGTCAAGTCCTCTGACTGGTTATTTTCTGAGTTGTTTCCTGATGTGTTATCTGAATTATTATCCTTCAGATTTTCATCATTTCCGGTGTTGTTATCCTTCAGATTTTCATTGTTGTTATGATTGTTTGGATCATTTGGCTTTTCGCCATCAAACGGATCATTTGGCTTTCCCGGGTCAACAATATCTGGAAGTCCTATATCTTTTCCACCATATTTCCTTGTTATGAACTCGTAAAGTTTTGTTTCCCGGAAACCTGATTTTGCAATCATTGGACCCATTAGATTTGGAATAAGATACTCAAATATCAGCATTATCTTTCCGAGTTCATAAGCTT
>JAEELL010000042.1 GCA_016282745.1 Lachnospiraceae bacterium | reverse complement strand
TTTAATCCATTTCAGAATGACGTTAGCCATTCTTCCATCAATTACTGTTTTGGAAAATCATCTTTCGATGATGTTCGCTGAAAATTTATTCTTGAAATTTTCAGGGATGGTTGCTGTTTAATTATCAATGTTCCTGTGTTGCTTCGCTGTCTTGTTCAGCAGCAACTCTGATATCTTATCACCTTAAATTACATCTGTCAACACTTTTTTTGTGTTTTTTTATATTTTTTTCATTTTCTTTTTTTTCATCTTGTTTTCCGCGTTCTTCACGCCCTATTTTAAGACTTTTTTGTACCTCCTTACAAAGGTAAAAATTATGGAACTAATCCTTTTTAATAATAAAACAACCAGTTCTTTTTTTATTTCTTTACAAATGTATATTGTCCCCGTAGTAATATATTTCACATATTTGCACAACAAGAAATATCGCTTGTTATAATAAACATCTATTTATCAAAAGATACATCTCTTTATTATAAGAAGCATCTCTTTATCTCTCTATATCTTCGTATGTATAGATAAAGCCGGGCATATACTCCATACCCGGCTTCATCTATCATATGTAACTTGATAACAATATCAGACACATCTCTTACTATCATCAAGAACTATAATATCATACTTTTCAACATTTCAAACATTACTCTACAAGATATGTTCTGAACTTTCTAGCATCTATAATTACCTGATTTGCGAATTCCTTAAGAGCATCCTTAAGTTCATTTCCATCTGCAGCCTCCTGATACCAATCAGCATACTGATAATTTGTTGGATAATCATTATAATTTACGAAATCATTAGCATGACCTGTCCACTGCCAATCAGTTGCTACAAATTTATTTGTCAACTTCTGTTTAAGCATAAGAGCCGGTTTCGGAACATAAATAGTAACATTCTCTCTATGCTCTACCCATCCTTCTACAACTCTACTTCCATTCCAATATCTTTCCCATGTTTTATATGTACGAACTCCAGGTACCTGGAAGTAATTATTAACATCGCTCGCATTTACTGTTTGTAATGTTGCCGGATTTAATATTGCCTGTGCAAACTGCATATCAACTGTGTCGTCTAACTTGTAACCAAGACAGAAGAATCTGCATAATGTACTTTCACTATTTCTCGATGTGTAGATTGAAGCCAATCTATTTTTCCAATAAGTTGCCGCTTCAATGGTATACAAACCTACTGCTGACAACTCATTAGAATATTCAAACATTCCCTGATTATTGTTCTTACGTGATGCATTACCCCAACCAACATTGTGGCTAATAGCTCCATTTCTGTGATTTACAGGAACATTTTTATATCCCAAATTTGAATTATCATTATATCCATATGTACATTCACCGTCTGACATCAGGAATACTGAAGGAATTCTTGTCACTCCGTCATCATCTGAATTTTCAAGCATCTCACCTGCCAACTGTATGCCATACTGTGTAAATGTTGCTGTACTTCTCTGAAGATGAATATAGTCATCATAACCATCTACGACAATATTCATGCCTTCACCATCTTTATATGAGTATCTTCCTAAATAGATATATGGATAACCTTTCTTTGCGCTTGCTCTCTGATATTGATAATCAACGCCATCAATATTTCTCTTCGATACAGTACGAAGATTAGCTTTCAAATCAGTAACTTTACGAGAACCAACTATATTATCATCACCAAATACATTGATTCCTATTCTGTTTGCAGCATTTTCTGTCTTTATGATATTGATAGATGTATTAACTGCATCAATCATAGGAATAAACTTGTTATCTCTCTTTGTACCATCATTGAACATACTACCTGACAAGTCCAAAACAAAGGCAACGTCAACAGTTACAGTTCTGTGAGTTTCCTCTTGAAGATCAGTTTTTGCCAAAGTCTTGCAGGCAACCTTAACCTCGTCATACCCCAGTATTCTTGCGAAATTCATCGGTACAGTACAAACCGCTTTAACTTTGATACCTCTTCCCGATTCATCAGGAACAGCATCATAAGTATCCAATGTGTCAGGATTAAAACCATTCATTTCCATGTATCTGTTAACTGTGGCTTTGTATAAAGTCTCTCTCTGAGTCTTAGTCAAATCGGGATCTTCGTATACAATAGAACCTGCTCTGGCTGCAGCATCAACAGCCTGCTGCAATCTGCTTTTTGTCATATAAATCAGTCCGACATCAAGAGCTAATGCGCAAAAGCCTAAAAGAGCGATAATTAAGAACGCCATAAGAATCATTACAGCGCCTTTTTCCTCTTTTTTAATCTTCCTTTTTATTTTTTCAAATTCTGTTTTATAAGGATTCATTAACATAGACACCCCTCCATTATATTAATTGTAAAATTTGAACATAAAAACCGTTCCGCAACTTTTCCTCTCTTAAAATAATATCACAAATATTAACTTTTTGAAACTGTTTTTTTGTATTTTGTTGTTTTTTTTGTCTATCTTTGGCTTTTTAAACGTTTTTAGTATAGTTTTATACTATTTTTGAATCGTTTTGAAATATTTTTATTGCGATTCATATTTACATTTTGTTAACAAAAAACATTTTATATAGATTTTCGCTTCATAAATGCACATGGTTCACGCATTTTCGTAGCTATTATGTAAACCCTTTCCAATAAAATTCAATTTTCCCAAGGTCAGTCAATATTTTTCCACCAAATATATAGATAATTTTTTTCTTTTATAATATACTCAGAATATAGCAGTTATAGAAAGTGTAACATAACAATCTATATCTGTTTTGCCAAGCTAAATCATTTATAATGCAACATTAAGAACGGAGTATACCATGAAATATTTATTCGAATACACAGACACACTCAATTCACCATTTGAAGCCTTTTGTTATGACACTTCAAAAGAAAAATTTCCAGTTGAAGCTCATTGGCATTACTTTGTAGAGGCTGTATTTATGCTTAAGGGATCTGCTGTCATCACTTATAATGGGAAGACTTATACTTTAAACGAATCGCAGATGATGTTTTTCCACTCACAGGCTATTCATTCATTTGATAAAAATACTGACGAAGATATACGCTATCTTGTAATTCAATTTGACATTAACAAACTCCATAACATTGATGCTCACACGCCTAAGTTCAACACGTTATTCAGAAGCGCATCTATGGACGATTCGCTGCCTTTGATTTTTACACAGGATAACTTTCCTGATTTCGATTTAGAGCACTTTTTCTTCCGTTGCCTTTCAGAATGCGATGGAAAGCAGTATGGCTATTACTATTACATGCAGCACAGCATTTCTCTTTTCCTACTGGAAATATTAAGATATTGGAAAAGTTGCGGTTTTTCGGTCGAAACAGAATCTTACGGATATGACGACTCATTTTCAATTCATCAGATATTAGAGTACATTGACGCTCATTCCCATGAAAACATTCAGGTTAATGACTTGGCTCAGATGTGTCATATGAGCTACTCATATTTTGCAAAATCTTTCCATAAATTATACGGACAATCTTGCAAAAGTTACATAGAATTTATTCGATTGAACAAAGCGGAAAATTATCTGTTATTCACAAATTACGACCTAAATTTCATCAGTTCGGAAACAGGTTTTTCCGATTGCAGTCATCTAATTAGGATTTTCAAAAGAAAATATGGTATTACACCAAAACAGTTCAGGCTCAAATACAAAAAATAGAAAGGCACAAAAAAATAAGACGTTTTCAATTTTGCAAACGTCTTATTTTTTGTACATATGTAATTATAATTATCTTCTTTTCCAGTTATATTATCAACTGAAAAATCAGTCTTCAGATTATTCAAAACACATAAAATACTCAAATACTTAAAATACACCAAAACCAACTCTCGCCTTATTGATAAGCTGTTTTGCGTAAGCAGCTGTCTTTTCAACAGACTTAGCTTCTTCCTCTTCTTCGGCATTTTGTGTTGGCTCCTGCTTCACGCCATTAATAATCTTGTATGCATTTTCGGTAACACAATTAACATAGTTTGTAGTATAAATAAAGCTGATAGCATCTTCGAAGTATCTGTCATCAACAAGTACTTCATATTCTTTCACTATCTCCTCTTCACCGCTTTCAAGTATATCAACAATAAGCGCTTCTTTTACTTTTGCCGACATTTGTTTTTCTTCTAACATTCCCAAAACTTTTAGTGACTGTTCTTTCTCAACAGCCGAATAAACTCTAATCATATCTTGTCCCCCTCAAATTAATATTGTAATCAAAATAAATTCAAGCAATATTATAAGTTCATTTTAAATTATATACTATAAAGAACACATATTATAGTCCTCTTTTTTTATATATCAAAAAAATAACACCTTTTTTTCATTTTCATGACATAAATCATCCGATTATGTAACAAACCATTAACATTGTTGCAAGAACAACAATATTAAAGACAGAAAATCTCAATAAATATTTCCATTTTATACCATTATTTTCTCTTGCGACCTGTCTAAATGATATCAGGCTTGCCATGGACGCTATAAGAGTACCAAAACCCGCAATATCAAGACCAACAATCAGTTTACCAATGTCGTCAGTAAAATCTGAAAGCAACAAAGCCGCAGGCACATTACTGATAAACTGGCTTAATAAAACAGAAATCAGTATTTCACTTCCGTCAACAAGTTTTGACAGTCTGTCATAAAACCACTCTATCCTCCCGACATTTCCAACAAATATAAAGAAGAATACAAATGTTCCAAGCAAAGAATAATCTATTTTTTTTAAAACATCTCTGTCTATGACAAGAATTATTCCCCCTATAATCAAACCTACCACTCTGTAATCGGCAACTCTCACAACAGATAATATGCACAAAGCAAACATTACAGAATATATTATCATTCTCTTTTTTTCTATTGTTTTACCTGAATTGAAAAGTCTGTGTTCTAACTGCGCTCTTCCCTGGTTTCTGCATAGAACAGTAATCGAAATCATAATCAAACAAAATCCCATAATTGAATATGGAGCCATCAGGCTTATGAATTCTCCCCAAGTCATTCCGCCAACACCGTACAAATACAAATTCTGCGGATTACCCAGAGGTGTCAGCATACTCCCAAGATTTGCCGAAACAGTCTGAAGTATTACCACCGGTATAAATAAATACTCTCCGGTATTTTTATCAAGTTTGCTCAATACAGTAAATGTAAATGGTACAAACGTAATGAGTGCCACATCATTTGTAATAACCATACTAAAAAAGAAGCATAATGATACAAGGACAAAAACTATATAAGTGATGTTATTAGACTGAATCAATAGTTTTTCTGCAATATATCCAAAAACTCCTATCTTTTTATATCCTTCCATCACCACCATCAATGAAAATAATATCAATATAGTTCTATAATCTATGTATCCTAAATATTGTTTGTCCGGATGAACAAACAAAGCTGAAACAAACGCCAGCAGAATTGCTGCTGACAGTACGCTCTCCTTTTTTACAAATTCTATTACTTTATTTATAACTTTATTATTTACCATTAGTTTCCTGATCCAACACGTCTGTATAAATATGCTCTGCATTTTCCGCAAAAGCTTCTGTCGAATAATATTTTCTTATTGTATCAGCCGCATTTTCTCCCATTTTTTCTCTGTACGCTTCATCTTCAAGCAATTTTTTAAGTTCTTTTTCAAACTCTTCCTGAGTACTGTAAGTAAAACCGTTTACTCCATTATCCACAACCTCATCAAGACATGCATCCTCCTTACATAATATTGGAAGACCGCACGCCATTGCTTCAATGTATGTAAGTCCCTGGGTTTCACTCTGTGATGCACTGACAAATACATCTCCCACTCTGTAATATTTTGCAACCTCCTCCGGAGATACCATTCCTGTGAATATTACCCTGTCTTCTAATTTCAGTTTCTTAACTTTTTCTTCTACATGATGTCTGTAAGGCCCGTCACCCACAATGAGAAGTCTGGGACCCTCGACTGTATTAAGCATATCAAGAATCTCTTCTATATTCTTCTCTTTTGCAATTCTTCCAAGATATACAAGAACACTTTCGTCCTTTTGAATTCCCAATTCAGTTCTAAGGGCGTCTCTGTCCGACTCTTCTATTGCAGAATAAATCTCTTTCAATTCAAGACCTGAAGGCGCTGTATAAATTGGTTCTTTTACTCCATAACTCTCCAACAGTTCTTTTACCTTGTCTGTTGGTGCAACTACAGCATCAGTTCTAGTGAGTAATTTTCTTGAGAAGAGAGATACCATATATCTTCCAACTCTTCTGCTTGGCGAAAAATAATGTGTAAAATCCTCATACACCGTATGATATGTATGAACTATTGGAGCATCACATTTTCTTGCTATGTACTTGGCAATAATAAATGTAGAAAATTCACACTGGCTGTGTATAATATCAGGTTTCCACTCTATTAATTCATTTATTAATTTTCTTGAAAGTGACACTCTTATTCTAGCATTTGGATATATTTTTCCTGCACTAACAGAGCCTATGTAAGTAACATTTCCATCTACATGAGATCGCATATTATTGGATAATGTAACTATCCTTACTTCATGTCCTTTTTCTTCAAGACCGTTTGCCAGATTAATAACAGATGTAACTACACCATTTATTACCGGCTTATACCAGTCCGATGTAATCAATACTTTCATTTTTTCTTCCTTCGTTTGCATCAATCTTTTATATTTATCTTTTATATTTATCTTTTGTATTTATCTTTTATGTACACTTCTTCATTAATCTTTTAAATACAACATTTACAGATTAGCATATATTCAAAAAACAAACAATTGTATTTAGTTCTACTAAAATATCATATTTTGTGTAACTATTCTTTTATGTATTTGGGGAACCCAAATCAGCGAGACACGCGACAAAGCATTTTTTGTCGCGAGCGAAAGTGATTTGATATCCGAAGGATGAAAATCACGAAAGCTAAGCAGATCTGCGAATTCGAGCTGGCATTGCTGAAAGGCTGAATAGTTACTATTTTGTCTCAAAAACTAGTTATAAAGATATTCATTCGAATTGATAAATTCAAAAATATTTGAGTCGTCAGTATTCAGGAATATCTGTTTTGCAACTCTTCTGTTAAGTCCAATCAATTCTCTCAGTCCCATAACTGTATATTCCGAATTTCTAAAATCAAAAATAATCTCAATAGTGGCGCCAACCAGTCGCCTTTGTTCGTCAGTCAATTCTTCTTCTGATTCAACATTTGCCAGAAAACTTAATCTTGATGCAATAGACGAAATAAATACACTGACTTCATCCATCTCTACAGGAAGTTGTTTTTTTCCTACAAGTACCTGTTCAAGAGTCACATATTTTTCCTTTTTCCTGCAGAATTCAAAAAACTGTCTGGCCTCGATTTCCCCAATATTACCCGCTATCTTATTTCTCACAACATTTTTTGTGATATCGTCATCAAAATGAAGTATATCACTGACTCTAACCCAGGATCTTGGTGTTGCAAATGTCATGGCATCGCTCTCAGGATCGTGAGTATGAAGTGCTGACGGTTTAAATGACAGGTAGGAGATTACCAGAGGATGCACTCCATTGTTGAGAGCATATGTATATTTCCATGTTTCAAAATCCGGTTCAATATAATGAATCTCAAATCGGTCTGCCAATGGACCTGCAAGATGAATGTAAACTCCGTCATCATCTTCCCTGTTTCCAAGGGCTATTACAAAAGTCCCCTCCGGCAACTTATACTGGCCTATTCGTCTGTCCAGAATCAACTGATAAGCCGCAACCTGGACTTTTTTGCTGCAGGAAGTAATCTCATCCAGCAACAAAATTGTCTTATCCCCATCTCTCTTTTCGTCCGGAAGAATATCAGGCGACAACCAAATCGTTTTAGTCTTGTCTTCATTTGGAAAAATCAGTCCGCTTATTTCAACTTCTGACATTTGGGCAAGACGCAAATCAATCACTTTATAACCGTATTTTTGTCCTATCTGCTGAATAAGTTCAGACTTACCAATACCCGGTGCTCCCAGTCCCAATATTGAGTGTTTTATATTGTGTACTATATTAAATTCAATCGTTTCCGCAAATTCGCTAATATTCATACTAATCTCCACAATACGCACAAAGAGAGTACGTAATCATTCATATTATTCTGATTTATTATTTACTTTATCATTTCACTTTATTATTCTAACTTTTCACATCATTACTTTAGTTAAACTTACATTCAAAATAAAGATAGCTTTCAATCTTAAACTTTCAACAACTGTCACTCAACTTTCTTATGAGCGCAAATATGTAATCTTTCCAAGTTGTTCAGCCTTTTGCCTGTTAGTCAGATTATCTGTCAGCAACACTATTGTCTTTTTTCTGAGATTGTGAGGGACCTTATTTTTCTCAAGGATTCCAAAGTATCCATCCGTAAGAACTATCATTGCAATGGGCTTTATTCTGTTTTCTTTAATCCAATCATATACGCAATTGATATCAGTACCACCGATATGTTTTGGAGTCAGTTTGTACATCTCCTTATAGTTTCGTATATTTCTGTAAACAGTTGTAACTTTCGTATCCCAGTAAGCTATATTAAGTTCACATTTATTGTTTCTGCATATTCTGTATGCCTGAGTATAAAACTCATTCATTGTGTGCTCATTTATAGATCCTGATGAATCAATAAACAGCCACACTCGCTCTAACTTTTCTTCATGTCCGTATCCCGGTACAATTATTCCTCTGTAAAGATATTTGCGCTCAGGAGTTGAATATGAAGTCTCATCGCTGTCAACTTCATTCAGATATTCAATCAACAATTTGTCCCATGCTATGGTTTTGGATTCCACAAGCCTTAACATCTCTCTTGGAATATATACCGACTCATTTCTGTCCTTGTTTCTCTTGAGAGATTCTTTTATTGCCTGTTTTCTCCACTCTTCAATCTCCGCTTCCTCTTCTTCACTGAAATCCGATTCTATAACATCTTCAGGGACTTCAATACTTTTTACGCCCTGATACTCCTCATCGAATATCACTTCATTGTCGACAACCATATATCTGTTAAAAAACTGATAGTAGAAATCATCTGCACTTTTTTCCTGCTCATTAGGCCTGAATACTCCCTTTGGCGGTTTCTCCATAGGCATATTGTAATCCTGCAATTGAGGAATCATTTTTAAAATCATATTATTCACTACAATATCACAGGCTGTATTCCAAAGAGATGCATCTCTCTCTCCGTGTCTTTTGCAATGACCAAGCAAAAGATGAAGCACTTCATGAAGAACCACAAAATTGAACTGTCCTTCACTGAGTGAATCCATATAATCATTGTTATAATAAATATATTTTCCGTCTGTTGCCGCAGTCCCTATATCATCACGTTCAACAAACTTTACTTTCATGATAATATCGCCGTAAAACGGATTGTTACGTAGCATATTCACTTTAAATTTGCTAAATTTTTCTTCTACATTCATCCCTTTTCAGCTCCGTTCCACAAAAGTTTTTCTGTCATCCACTTAAATCAGATCATTGAAAGCAGATAATACTTTTTCATAATCTCTTCCTTAACTGCCATATCATCAAGAGGATTTCCTTCTTCATCAAAAATATCCCAAAGTTCTTTTATATATTCTTCTTCATTCTTTTTGTACAGATAATTTCTGGAATAGAGATAATATTGCTCACCTCTATACTGCACTTTCTCAACAGCCTGCCAGAATGCATGGGCAAGTTCAATTGAAAAATTGACAATAATCTTATCCCTGTCCATTTTATTTTCATTTGGATTAAAATGAATAACTGCTGCCTTACTCACCGCAATAATCTGCTTTGCTCTGAGCCAATAATCATTCATATCATCAGCCTCAATACTATAAGGGGTAGTTTTATTACCTAAAATAATATCTTTGACACTCTCATATTCATCTGTGATATCACTCTCTGAAAACATAATAACTCCGGAAATGACATCCTCTGCCTCGCCAACCAGAAACAGTCTCTCTATCCCGCCTCTGATTTCCTGCTCATTCCAATTTGAGTAACCCTCATCAATCATCATATTTTCCAAGGTTCCCGTCAGTCTGGAAAAAGTGTTTGCCATCACATAGGCTTCACCGTTTACATCATACCTGATATTAGAATACAATTCTTTATATTCATCATCCTTCAGTCTCATGCCCATCTTAATGAGTTTCAGTTTGCCATCACCTTTAAACACTCCGTCATAGGACTGCACAACCGATGGTGGTATAGTAATCTTTTCAAGATTAGGCAAATTGGAAAAGGCACAGTATTTAACTATTTCCACGCCGGGCTCAATAGTAATTTCCTTTACTATATCACTGTCCGAAAATGCATATCTTCCAATTCTGACAATCTTTTGACCTTCGCCTGTGTATGCCGGAACAACCACTTTTTCACTTTGGACATTATATGTGATAAGAGTCCTGTCAGCCACCGCCATATTTTCATCAAAAAATATATCCATACTTAATTAGCCCCGTCTCTGTTCATCTTGGTTTTTATCTTTTTTATTGTGTCAAGGATAACTATATCCTTATCTAAAGTTCCCTGTTCTTTCAGTTCCATCAATTCGTCATATCCGTTCATGGCTATGTCTATAATGTCCAAAAGTCTTCTGTCTTCTTTGTCATACCTCACACGTTCACGCAATTCCACGAGATTGCCGGTAAACTTTTCTTTCGTCTGTGATGCATACACTATTCTTTTTATAAATTCCAAAAGTACTTTTATATCCATAAAAAATCACCACATCAATTATTGTCTGTTATGCATCAAAGTCTGCCTTGAAAACATCTTCAGGTGTAGCTATTGTAAGAAGTCCAAGGTTAAAATCATCATCCATTACTGTAATGTTATATTCAAAAACAACATCATCATCAAATTTTGAAAGCAAAATATAATCTCCGTTTTCTTTGCTTTCAATCTGATCACAAATGTCATTGTAGACATCTTCTCCCGAAACGCTTCTCGGATAACCGGAGTTTTTTATTTTTTCTTCAATAAATTCGTATAATTCTTCCATCTTTTCCACCCGTTGTATTATCAAAGTTTTGCTATTACTGTTTTATTGTTACCGCTTTATTATCAAAGTTTTGCTATCACTTTTTTTGCTGTTACGGTTCTATACTTATCTTTTTACAAAGTATTCCTCATACCATACAAGGAATGTGTAGATTGTCCACACTTTTCTCCATAAATCAGAATCGCCCGAAACGTACTCATCAAAGATTTTGTTTATCTCTTCAACATTGAAGAACTTAGCAGCGCTTTCGCCTGCAAATTTGACTCTCACATCCTGATTGTATCTGCTATCTGCCATCCATATTCTGATTGGAACAATAAATCCAAGCTTCTTTCTGAAGGCAATCTCTTCAGGAAGCATCTTTGCTGCTGCAGTACGGAATGCAACCTTATTTTGTTCTTCATTTACTTTGAATCTTGCAGGCATACGAGATGCAATATCAAAGATTCTCATATCTGTAAGTGGCATTCTGATTTCAAGACCACAGGCAGTACTCATCTTATCAACATTGAGATAGATATCGCCCTCAAGCCAAATCTGAATGTCCACATTTGACATCTTTGTGAGAGGATCAAGGTCCTCAGTTTCTGCATATATTTCTTTTACCAAATCAATTGGCAGCAAATCATCCTTATAGTTCTTGAGAATAATCTTCTTCTCATCTTCTTTCATGATGTTTGTATTACCAACATAAAACGTCTTCAAATTATCACCGTAGCGTTCTGCATTTCTGTACATATTGTAACCACCGAAGAACTCATCAGCTCCTTCACCTGAATAGCAAAGCTTTGTGTGTTCTGCTGTGGCATTACATCCAAGGGTAAATACGATAGCCGACGCATCGCCTAGAGGTTGCTCCATATTGTACATAACATAAGGGACAACATCGAAGAATTCTTCAGGTTTTATAACACTGACTTTGTGTTCCCTTCCAAGGAGGTCTGCAGTTACTCTTGCAACCTTAGACTCATCAAATCTCTCCTCTTCATATCCACAGGAATCACATACCTTTGCGTCTGACATTGCAAGTACATATGAAGAATCAACTCCACCTGAAAGGAATGACTCGGCTACTTCGCCATCTTCTTTTACCTCAGGCATAATGTCAGACAAAGTGTTGTGGATTTCATCTGCCCAGTCCTCAAGTGACTTTGTCTCATCAGCCTTAAATTCCGGCTTCCAGTATCTCTCGATAGTAAGCTTGCCATCCTGCCATACAAGATATCTTCCCGGAAGTAATTTTTTAACTCCCTTGAAAAATGTATCTTCGCCTGCAACATATGTGAGAGATAAATAAATCTGAAGCATATCTTCATTAAGTTCTTTTTCAAATCCGGGCTGTTCCATAATCTGTCTGATATAAGTTCCGTATAATAACTGTCCGTCATTTGTCATATAATAATAAAAAGGCTTTGTTCCAAACTGATCTCTCAGACAGAATGACTTCTGTTCTTCGTCGTCCCAGATTGCAAATGCAAACATACCGTAAATGTGAGATGCCATGTCATAGCCCCACTTCTCGTATGCTTTTACAATAATTGCCTGCTCTCTGTCTGCTCTTGAAAGTGTTGAATCAATTCCAAGTTCATTACAAAGATTTCTCCAGTTTCTTATATGTCCTCTGTATTCTTTTAATGTAATCATCTGTATATTCCTTTCACTTGTTAAATAATTCAAACTGCTATAAACACAATTGAATATACGGCAAAATCCACTCCGCCTTTTCCATTATACCCTACATAGAGTTTGGTTTCCATACAAAAATAAAGAGTTTTCACACAAAAAAACAGAAGAGTTCACCTAATTAAAATGAACTCTTCTGTTTCTTCCATTCAATTATGAATTGTATTATTTCATTTACAGTATATTACTGTATGTATTTACAAAATATTACCCTTTGCATTCTCCAAATCCTGCTGCACAGTACTATTGTCACTATTATTTCCTTCGCTTGGTGGTTGCATTCTTCCGTTACCGTTCATTTCTCCACTGGGAGGCTGCATATTTCCGTTACCGTTCATTTCTCCACTGGGAGGATGCATGTTTCCGTTGCCGTTCATTTCTCCACTGGGAGGCTGCATATTTCCGTTACCGTTCATTTCTCCATTTGGACTTTGCATATCACCACCGAAACCACCGCCACCTTTTCCACCAAAGAACTGGTTGGTTATAGTGCTTGTTTCAGTTCCGTTTTCGATAATTGTTCCGCCTTTATATTCTGCATTTCCGTCATAATCGAATGTTGACTGTCCTGAGATATCAATTGTTCCACCGTTAATATAAATGTCGCCGTTTGAATCTACACCGTCTGTATCGCCCTGTCCCATAACTATCACAACATCTCCACCGTTTTGCTCATATGTCGGTGTATATTTAGTTGATTTTGAAGCAGCATTAATTCCATCATCGCTTGCATTTATATTAATCTTTCCATCATTTACTACAATGTATGTACCTTCAATACATTCCTTTGCTGTGAGAGTAATCTCTCCTCCGTCTATGCAAACAATTGTGGTTGCGTGTATTGCATCATCATTTGCAGTGATTGTAATTGTTCCACCTTTGACATATACTTCACCAATAGTATCATCATCGTTGTCTTCTGCATGAATGCCGTCATTGCAGGTTGTTACATTTATTGTTCCATCTGCCACATATACTCCGTCATGTGCTTCAAATGCACTTCCACTGCAGTTTACGTTAATTGTGCTTCCCGTGATTTTCAATTTATCCTTTGAAGATATTCCATTGTCTGAGGAAGTAATATCAATTGTTCCCACACCGTTTACAACTATATCATCCTTTGAAAATATGACTGCATCTGTCTTTGTATCACCGTCTGTCTGAAATTCCTCGGTAACTTCAAGAGTATTTTTTGAATCTGTTGTGGTCACAAATACCTTATCTGCGCTCTTAACATAAATGCAAGGTTCTGTGGAATTGGTAATAGAAACTCCATCAAGTACAAGCTGCACTTTTGCATCATCTGCTTCCACAAACACTGTCGAATCCGTTGCATTGCCAGACAAAATGTATACTCCTTCTTTTGTGATGGTAATATCTTTTCCACTTTCAAGAGTTATTTTTTCCGCTTCAGTGGTATCAGCTTCCTGTTTCAGATCTCTGTCTGTAAATATTTCTCCATCATCTTTTGAAGCGCTCAATAATGTTGCATTAGCTGATGAATTTATGCTATCTGATGTTTTTGTGCTATCTGATGTTTTTGTGCTGTCTGAAGATTTTGATGTTCCTGTTATTTTTGATGTTATTGATGAGTCTGAGCATGCAGTTGTTACAACCATCGCAGCTATAACAAGAGAAGTCATTGCAATTCTTTTTAATGCTTTCATAACCCTTACCTCCTATAATCCTATAATCCTTCTCTGTTATCAACCATTCTGCCTAGGCTGATATCCAGATTTCCATTTCTTGTTCTCAGTTCGTCGATAAAATTCTTTGTTGATATTCCTGCTTTTGGAACAACTGTTAAAGTAATTTTGTACAGGCTTCCCATATTTGTGGTTTTGACCTCTTCGTAATTGTATCTATCCAGATATTTATCGAAAATATCTTCAAATTTACCTTCATAATCAAGATCTTCCGGAACAGATATTTTCAGCGTTCTGTGATGCTCATCAAAATTACCAAACTCAGTTACATTGAGGATTAAATTGATTATTGATAATACTACAGTAAATACAATTGCCACTCCTATATATCCCATTCCTGTTGCAAGTCCTACTGCCATTGCGAGAAAAATACTTGTTATCTCCTGGCCTCTTCCCGGTGTCGATCTGAATCTCACTAAGCTGAAAGCTCCTGCCACTGCAACACCTGCTCCGATATTTCCGTTTACCAGGATAATTACCAATTCCACAATTGCAGGAAGAAGAATTAATGTTACTGCAAAACTTCTTGTGCATTTGTTTTTTGCCATGTATGAAACTGCTATAATAAACCCACACACAAGTGCTGTAAATGTCACTATCAAAAGCTGTGTTCCCGTAAAAGTTCCGTTTGTTAATATTGATGTAAAAATGTTATCTAACATAATAATCTCTCCTTTCATATTTCTTTGATATACTGTTCTTATTTTTGATAATTGCAATTATCACGCTCCGCATCTGCTTGCTACTCCTGTAATGAGTGGCTGTTCCCTAAGTACTGTCACCACATTCAGGTTTGCAATTCTTCTTCTCTTTTCTTCAAGCATCCTGGTATATCCCCTTCCGTATTTGGAAAACGAGGTTGGATATATTTTAAGTTCACTGAGTTTTCTTGAAAGTTCAAGAGGCATGGCGTTTGTAACTTTTATCTCCAGCATGTACCAGCCTTCTTCTAAAAGTGGTTTTCCATATTTGTCATCCTTCAAATCAAATGAATCTGTAGTCCAGGTTATATTTGAATCAAATGTTATTCTAAGGCTTGCATCCTCTTTTCCAATCATTGCAACTCTGTCGTAACATATTTTCATTGCCGGTATCAGATTCCTGTACATTCCCTTAAAATAATCAATCTCTTTTGATATCTGGGAGTTTTCTTCCGCATTTGATACTGTTTTTTTCTGTAGAAGATATTTGTAATTACTATCGTAATCTCCGGAAACTCTTCTCTTATAAACTACTCCGTCATATTTTTTCTTTATCTCAATAAATGAATTTGATTTGTCATCAGTCTTTCCATATGTTCTGAGCCTTATTTTTTCTTTGTAGAGAGGCTTTTCCAAAGATGTTCGAATGAGATAAAAGTCCGGAGTATCAAAATATATATTATTTATTTTTGTTTTTCCGTAACTGTCCACTGCTGCTATCGTATCGAGATATATTCTTAAAAGTTTATACTGTTCTTCACTTATCAAATATTTCATTTCTGTTCTCTTAAAAACATTTATAAATCCACTCATTTTTTATCCTCCTAATCTAACTCTCCAATCTGTTTTTTAAGACCTTTTTTCTTTTTTTCTGAGTTAATCATAATAATTCAACCTTAAACAAATATTAAAAAAAGATGCTTATTTGCATTTTTTACAAATAAACATCTTTTTTTAATTTCTTTACGAATTACTATAAAATATCTGCTTCGAAAGCAATTATTTATTTAAATATAATAAAGCTTATATCTTATCAGTGCGGAAATACCACCTTGAAAGTTGTCTTGTCATTTTCTGATTTTGCACTGATGGTTCCACCATGATTTAAGACTATCCCTTTTGCTATTGCAAGTCCAAGTCCGTAACGATTGTCTGATCTGCTCCTTGATTCATCAGAACGGTAAAATCTCTCGAATATCTTTTCTTCATCGCCCGGCTTGATTGGATTGCCTACATTAGTTACTTCAAGAACTGTACTGTTTTTTACTTTTTTAAAATTAATCTTTACGGTATTATCCTTAAAACTGTGTTTGATTGCATTATCAATAAGTGTTGATACCAGTTTTTCAATTTCATCTTTATTGCAGTTCAATGTAATGTTATCTGTAATTTCAGTATCAACGAGAACTCCCTGTTCAAAAGCAACACCCTCAAAAACAAGGCTTTGCTTTTCAACTATTTTCGAAATATTCTCCTCTTTAAACTGAGACCGAGACACTCCTTCTTCTATTTTTGAAAGATCGAGAAGTGCAGAAATCAATTTGCTCATCCTGTCAGTCTCATACTTGATGTTCTCCATATACCTCTCACTTTCACTGTCCACTTTGAGTTCGTCTGAAGATGCCATAATTACGGCAAGAGGTGTTTTTAATTCATGGGAAGCATCGGCGATAAACTCTCTTTGTTTGTCGAAAGCCTCCTTTGCAGGATTGGTAATCCATTTTGTAATTTGCCTTGCCAAAATAAAAATCACCAACATCAAACCTATAAAAATAAGAATCGTTTCTCCCAAAAAAAGTCTCATTTTTTTATTGACATCTGATATATGAATCAGGACTATTGCATTATCTGTTTTGTAATTAAAGCAATAACTGTCGGTATACAGATTTCCGATTTTTATTGTATCAGAATCATAGTTTTTCATAATATCATTTGCAACGTTTTCCACCTCAAAATTGCCAGATTCATTTCCATGTCCCAGAATTCTGCTTATGGATCCGTTGCTGATTTCTATTGTATAGACTTCATGATCCATTATCATCATATTTTCAATATCAAATTCTTTCATATTATCAAATCTGACCGGCGGTCTGAAGCCGCCCCCACGCTCATCCATAATGTCGAGATTTCTTCTGATACTCTGATATTCTCTTTTATACCCCTGGATATTTAAAATCAGCATACTGATAAAAAGAAAGAATGTTAGTATTCCAAATATTGTAATAAATACTTTTTTATTTAGTTCCTTCATCTGCACTCTCCAATTTATATCCCATATTTCTGATTGTTTTTATGGTAACTTCCGAATCAAGCATCTTAAGCTTTCTTCTTACAAAAGAAATGTACGCTTCTAAATTGTTTGAAAGAGAATCATTGTCCATTCCCCACACTCTGTCAAAAATCAAATCTTTTGAGAGAACCTGATTATTATTTACAATAAACAATTCAAGCAACTGGAATTCCTTATTGTTGATTTTTATGTTCTCACCTGTATTTATATTAACTATTGCAGGAATGGAATAATCCAATTTTATATCTCCAAATTCCTTTGAATTGTCAACTGTATTATCAATTCTAAGCTGTGCGTTTACCCTTGCAACAAGCTCATCAATATGAAAAGGCTTTGGAATATAATCATTGGCGCCTTCCTTGAATCCTAAAAGTTTGTCCTCAAGTTCTCCCTTCGCTGTCATCATAATCGTCTTAGATGCCACACCGCTTTTCTTTATTTCCTTTAATATCTCTATACCGTCTTTTCCGGGAAGCATGATGTCAAGCAGTATCAGGTCGTAAATACCTGACACTGCATTGTAAGCACCTTCATCTCCGTCATTGAAAACATCAACTATATATCTTTCTTTTCTGAGTCTGTCTGCCACTAAATCTGCCAATGATTTTTCATCTTCTATAATTAAAATTCTCATATCACTTGCCCTCGTCATTCATTTGATGTAGTTTTTTTGTTTTGTTGTCATCTGAGTTACTTCCGGCTTTGCTATTATCGGAATTGTCGGATGATTTATTATCATCCGGTTTTTTATTCGGCTTTTTATCAGGTCTTTTATGCGTTCCGTCAGAACTGCTGCCATTATTTGAACTACTGCTGTCTGACTTTTTTGCTTTACTACTATCTGTTGAACTACTGCTGCCTGACTTTTTTGTTTTACCACTATCTGTTGAACTACTGCTGTCTGACTTTTTTGCTTTACCACTATCTGTTGAACTCTCATTTGAATTAGCGCTGTTTTTATCAGATTTTGTAGTTATATTTGCTTCTACCGATGTGCCTACACTCTTTGTTCCTGATGAATATTCTTTGCCATCAACATACAACTTATGTCCGTTCAGATTAATTGAATCTGAATCGCATGTAAGTGATGCAATGTAAGAATCCGCAGTCAGGTTCCAAACTGAGCCACTAGTTAGTTCTACGTACACCGCGCCGCCATCTTTATTAGTATTAATTGCTCCGGTAAATGTAGAACTGTCTTTTAGATATATATTAAGTGTGGAAACTGAATCTACAACAATATCGCCATCTATTGTCTGTTCTGTTGCATTTAATGTAACATTTCCTCCATTTGAACCTTCATTACCCCATCCAGCTGCCTGTGCTCTTAAGAATATTCCGTCTTTATCTTCATTTGAAATTGTGACGTTATTTAAATCGATTGTGGCAACGGTGTTATTTACAAAGAAAATATCACCGTTTTTGTTTGTTATCTTTCCATCTTTCATGGTAAATGCTGCTGTACCTTTGTCTGCATCTCCGGACATTGACTGATAAATCATCACCGCCTGATAATAATCTGATTTGTCACTGTTCTTCTTGTTATTGTCAGCATTCAAAATCACATTATTAAGAGTTACTGAGTTCTGTCCTTCAACCACAATTCCCTGTGATGCTGTGGATGTAAGAGTAGCATCATTTACTGTAATATCCGCTGTGGAATAAATTGCAGGAGAGCCCGTTCCGTTTGTTGTGTAGCTTCCTTTTGTCACCGTAACTGTTCCCCCACCTCTGTCTGATCTGATGGCTGCCGAAGAATTACCATCAGTTAATATTGTAAGATTGTTAGCATTCATCATGCCGCCACCTGTTGTCATAAGTCCACCTGAGCAGTTGCCTGATGTATAAATGTAAGAATCTGAAATATTTACTGTGGTTCCTTCACCGTATGAAAATACTGCATTTGCATGTGTTCCGTTTGTATCCACCGTAATGCTGTTCAGATTGAGCGTCGCCTTATTGGTTGCAAATACGGCTGAGTTCTCACCATAAAAATCTGCCTCATCACCATCGGCTTCTCCGTTTTTTGTCACTGCAACATTAGAATATGATTCTTCTTTACCATCAACTTCTATGGCGTGTCCTCCGCCTGTAGAATTGCTGATAGTTTCGTTAATCTTGATATCTTCTTTCTTGATAAAACCATCATCTGCTGTCTGATTTGATTCTCTACTATCTGATTCATTGTCGTTTGCCCCCTGTGCTGCAGATGTTTCTTCTACCGTTGTTTCTTCGGCCACTTTAGTTCCATCTGTAGAATCTGAAACCTGTTCAACGTTTGCACATCCTGTCATGCCCACCATCAGTCCTAATGTTAATATCATAGAGTACATTCTTGTAATATCTTTATTCTCCATTTTCATAATGAACAACTCCTTTCTTGCTTTCATACACCTTTCGATACCTTTTGAAGTTATGCTCATTATAAAAACACAATCTTAAACGAATATTAAAAAATACAGTAATACTCGCAAAAATAAAAAAATTATTTATGACTATTTTTGCAGTCATTTTTTGTACAGCTGCCATTATATGGGCATCCAATACAAGAATTCCCCTTCTTCTTTTCTTTTACTATATAGAAAATAGCCGCACCAATCACGGCAATTAATATGACTGAAACTATAAAATCTCCCATTTTCTACTCGTTTCCTTTATATTCCATGCACAGCATTGTCAAATCATCAAATTGCTCCGCATCTTTTACAAATCCGCTCACTGCATTTTTTACATTTTCAAGAACATCCTGAGGATTTGCTCCTGCGTCTTTATTTAATGCCTCTATCATTCTATCCGTTCCAAATAATTCGTTTTCTGTATTTGTAGCCTCCGCCACACCGTCTGTGTAAACGAAAACTTTTGTGCCCGGAGTAAGCTTTAGTTCATATTCCCTATACTTTACTCCCTCCATGCCACCAATAACAAATCCATGATTATCCTTGTACAGCTCAAAGTTCCCGTCTGCATAGCGTATCGCCGGATATTCATGTCCCGCGTTTGCGGCAGTTAACTTTCCACTGGAAATTTCAAGGATACCAAGCCATACTGTTACAAACATCTCCTCTCGATTATTTGCACATATGGCAGCATTTGTGTCCTCAAGTATCTTTGCCGGTGATTTTCCAAGCATTGCATTGTTTGCCAAAATAATCTTTGATGACATCATAAAGAGTGCCGCAGGAATTCCCTTTTCCGATACATCTGCCATAACCATACACAGATGGTCTTCGTCAATCATAAAGAAATCGTAAAAATCTCCGCCGACTTCTTTTGCCGGTGTCATTGTGGCATAAATATCAAATTCCTGTCTTTCCGGAAATGCAGGATAGATATTCGGCAACATATCCTCCTGAATCCTAGAAGCCATAGACAGTTCAGTTTCAATACGCGAGCTGTCTATCTGCTGCTTTTCAATCTCTCATTCTGAATCTGAACGATTACCGAGAACATATATACAGCTGCACTTACCGACACAAATATAATAAACTGCAGTCCATAAAATCTGCTTTGGATTACAATTGCAGCAATCGGAGCAATTATGTAAATCCAAAACGTAGTCTTCACTCTTCTTTCAATATTACTACGGTATTTTATTAGCAAAAATATATCAATTACTAACATTACAAAAGGGCATATATTTGATAAAAGATAACCGGATGAGCGATGATATATGTTTGCGCCGTCAAAGTTGTATACTAACTCAGACGAACCACCTATGACGCTAATGATTATGTGCCCTATAAGTAAAAAGAACAATGTAACAGCGATGGCTTTTGCATCTTTTTCTGCCTTAGAAACACTTAATATCAGCATGGATATCATATGAGCCGTGAAACCTGCTGATAATATTTCTATAAAAGTCACTATATAAAGGGCTGAGTGTATCCCACTTCCCGGTATTCCTTCCATCAACTGACGGGCAAGATGCATTGAAATATATGTAATTATCAATGTAAAGAAAATCTGGAAATAATTCCTTACAACTTTTTGAAGATGCACAGATGCAGAAATCTGCAAAAAGCACAGTCCACATATACCTATACCCGATGCAATAAAAAGCATATTGATGAGATTAACAGTAGATACATTAAAATTCATACTTCATTTCCTCCCTAAACAAATTGTAACCCTATGTTCTTATGCTTATTCTTGGTAAATATTATTAGCTATATTCTAATGACCACCTTATCTTTATTCCTTTAAAATCCGCTCAAATAACTACTTTTATTTTATCATAGAAGTAGCACTAATTGGGAAAAAATTAGTCCTCCCATTCAGTAAAATCCGTGTCCATGGCAATCTGAAATTCGTAATCAGGGAAGATTTTCTGTACACTCGCCTCAACATCCCGACACAACTGTCTACGGCATTTTGCATCAAAACTTATAACAACATCAAAACGTATTTTTTTCTTCTTTTTATCGAAATGGAAATAATTGTCCCTTCGCTGATATTATAATGTTCACCCATTATCTCTTCCTTGCCATCTTCCCACAAAAGAACTACTTGTTAATAACAATATTTTACTCATACTACCTCCATCTCAATACATTTCCACTGTTCTCCCATGCAATCAAAATATAATATTTCATTGCTCTCCTCAAATCCTGCTGCCTTGTAACAATAATACGCCGGCATATTATTTTCAAAAACCCCAAGTGTTACTTTTTTAGCCTTCAATATATCAAATGCATATTGAATCGCCAGCTGCAACATTCTCTTTCCGTATCCTTTTCCTCTTATTTTATCATCTACAATAATAAAACCAAAGCGAATTGTATCTCTGTCTTCATTAGGATATCGTAAAATCATATGTCCGACAATTTCATTTCCAACCATTGCAGTAACCGGGAAGAAATCCTCATCTGCATCACAATCGCCGTTACTTCCAAAGTATTTGTCATTCATATCTTTTGGCGTTACAGGATAGTTCTCATACCTGTCAGCACTCCAATTTCGCTGATCTTTTTCACTGTGAATCCATGATGTTATAGTATTTGCATCTGACGGTTTATAAGGACGAAGTCGAAGTTCGTTTTGTGCTATTTTCTTTCCATTCTCCTTCGTCAATTTATTTTTCATACCATCATTACCTGCTAATTTCCCTGACAATTCCTTTTCCATAATTTCATAAATCTGAGTTACGCCCTTTGCGCAGTCCCAAACGCCGTGATCTATTGTTTTATAACCAAGTTTGTAATAAAGATTACAGGCTGAAGCAGATGCATCCAACTCTGCCACTTTGTATTCTTTACCAATTTCTTTCTCAAGCTGATTCATAATATAAGTTCCATATCCTTTTCCCTGAAATTCAGGAAGAACGTATACTCTAACAATGTGATTGTCATTTTTGGTTCCGGTTCCAATAACCTTACCTTCATCTATAAGTACGTATGAATCTTTCGCTTCAATATCTTTATTAATAATCTCCAGATTGTGATATTCAGAAAAAGCATCAACTATCTGAGGCAGATAATATCTCGGATATATTTTTCTTATAGTCTCCTGAACAATTTCATAAATACTACTCGCATCATTTTTTGTAGCTAACCTATACTCCATAATAAAACTCCTTCCGCATAAAATAGAAAAACACCATCAAACAATACTTCTATTGCTTAATGGTGTACGATACATAAATATTTTTATTCTGTTCTTAACTTTTATTAAGAATTGGAATAACTTTTAACACAGCATCTTTTTCCATCAGCAATAGACCCGCAATCGACATTGACTACCGGCACGACATTCGTTTTATGCTTTTTTGAAAAAAGTGTTCTGTTCTGCATGTTATTATCCCCTTTCTTATTTTTTTAATAATTGTATCTTATTATACTAGATAATATAGTTTTGTCCAATACTAATTTTTACTGATATAATTAGCTCATTTGCATAAACCACTCTGAAGGTACTATAAGTATATACGGTGTAGTAAAAACAGCCATAGTAAGTGCCAGTTTTTTCTTTTCAATCTCTGAAATATCTAACTTCTTAAAAGCCACCTTCTTATCAAAAAGGTAAATAAAATATCCTATAACAATCAGACAGAATATGGTGTATATCAACGCAATTGGATTTCTAAATGGATTAAATATCAGCGCAGAATCTATGTCATTGCCTATTCCCTCATCATTAAATGAACATAGCCACTCCATTAACTCCATCATTCCCGCACCAATGAAATCTGATATAAATCCAAAAAACACCACTTTAACAATGCTCTTACGATACACCTGCTTTTTGTTACTAATTTTAATTACATACATTCCTATCACCAGAACCAATGAATCAATCAAAAAATTGGCCGGAATTGAAATCAACCAAATCGGTGGAAAAAGACACCATATCCAAAATGGGAAAAATACATTGTACAAATTCACTGTTTTATTATTCATATTATTTATTCCTCTTTTATTCTTTCACTATCACCTATTATACTTTTTTAATCAGGTTTTATCAAATACTTATTTTTACTGATACTGCTATCTATAACAATTATTATGACATTCCTAATCTAATCTTTTCTTCATTATCTTTCACAAAGTAAAAAAGTTTTGCTGACTCCACGGCTGCGATTTCATCCTTCTCACCGATAAAATAACCTACAAACAGAAGTTCAATATTCTTCATTACAACCGGAATGCTATATTTTTCAACTTCAGAGAGGCTCATCTCGCTATCGTAGCCATTGACAATATATCGAACAATTTCAAACCATCTCTCTTCACTTACTTTGTTTTCTTCTTCCTCTAACAATAATCCTAAAAGAAAATAACACAAGTCAAATATTCTAATACTTTTCTGGCTCAAATCAAAATCAATATATCCGGAAAACTTCCCCTTATCAAACAGGAAATTTCCCAGATGTACATCTCTGTGAATCAGATTTCTAGGTAACTCTTTATCGACCTTTTTTAGTTCATCAATTGTGTTAACAATATCTTCTCTTGAAATATAATCCAGCTCCTTTTTAAATAAGTTGTCACTTACCCAACTCTCCATTTCGCCAAGCAGACTGTTGTTCCAATACTCTATCTCATCTTCACATTTGTTGAATGCTTTATGAAGATTTGCGATAATTCTTCCCATCTGTACAAACCACTCTTTATCACATGAAGCCATATTAACAATATTGCTCCCCTTCAGTTTTGTTGTTAAAATCCAGTACTGTTTTTCCTCCTCCACATAATCTTTTTGATCCGCATTCTTAATAATTTGAGGCACTGGTATTTTTTCTTTTCCAAGAGCCGTCAGCATCTTAATATTGTTAACTAATTCCTTTTTATTTTCGTATTTTTTAAGTACGTACTCTCCTGCAACTTCCCAGGCTGATGTGTAAATTTGTTTTACCTCTCCCTCTGTATCGTATTTTTTTAAAACATCATATACATGTAATTTTTCCATTTCAGATTTTTTCCTTTCTTCCAACACAATTCTTCTTATACTTTTTTCAGACAAATGATACATTTCTGCTATTTTGGCATATGGCATCCCTATTAGAAAATGTTCAAATATATTTTGATTTCTAATTTCCATTTCTCTACGAAAACTTGTCTCATTTCCCCATTGTTTTTTATTGTCTTCCTTTTTTGGAATATAGATGTATGTCCCTTCAACATGTTCCATAATTTGCTCTAAAAGTTCTTTAGGCAGACAATCTTTTGCATTTAAATACTTCATTCTTTGCACCTCCGCTGTCATCGTAACATATTTTTTCCCAGAAATATTCTCAAACTTAATTCTGCTTTATTTTTGAGATTAAGGATTTCAATAAAAAACCGCCCGAAATGATACATTCCATGTCAAGCAGACAGGTAAATATCATCCCGAGCGGTTTTAATAAAACAAATACTATTCTTTAATATTTTTATATAAGTATAATTGTAATATACTAATTGAACATGCTAGCAATAATAACGACACAACTGATAAGCCACTTTCAAAGTTCCCACAGTTTTCAAAACGTATAAGAACAAAAAATAGCCTCCACAAATGTGAAGGCTATTACTTTGGTTCTTATTAACGTTTTGAGAACTGTGGAGCACGACGAGCTGCTTTGAGACCGTATTTCTTTCTTTCTTTCATTCTTGGGTCTCTTGTTAAGTATCCAGCTTTCTTAAGTACTGGTCTGTATGCAGCATCTACTTTAAGTAATGCTCTAGCGATACCGTGTCTGATAGCACCAGCCTGTCCTGTGTATCCACCACCGTGTACGTTTACGATAACGTCCATCTTATCAGCGTTATCTGTAGCTACTAATGGCTGACG
>JAEELL010000041.1 GCA_016282745.1 Lachnospiraceae bacterium | reverse complement strand
CCCGGTGACAGTGTTGCAGTGTTTATAGGACCTGAAGGCGGGTTCGCACCTGAAGAGGTTGAGAAAGCAATAGATGCCGGAGCAAAGTCCATAACACTGGGCAGACGAATTCTTAGAACAGAAACAGCAGGCATGGCACTAATGTCAGTGCTTATGTACTCCATGGAGGAATAAATGATAGTATATTTTGATAACTCCGCCACAACAGTTGTGTCTGATAAAGTTAAAGACATAGTGTTGAAGGTAATGATAGAGGATTATGGAAATCCATCTTCAATGCATATGGCAGGAGTAAAAGCAGAAGAATACATAAAAGAAGCAAAGAAAAAAATAGCGTCCATAATGAAAGTGGATGAGAAAGAGATATTTTTCACATCCGGTGGAACTGAAGGAAACAACCTTGCAACTATCGGATCGGTGATGGCAAACAAGAGGAATGGTAATAAGATTATCACATCATCAGTAGAGCATGCTTCAGTGTCTAATCCGATGAAATACCTTGAGGATGAAGGCTTTGAGGTTGTGTATCTTCCTGTTGATTCAAACGGAGTTATTGATCTTGAAGCACTGAAAAAGGAAGTGGATGAGGATACAGTTCTTGTATCAATCATGGGAGTTAATAATGAAGTTGGAGCAATTCAGCCAATGGAACAGATTGGGGCAATTGTAAAAGAAAAAAATCCTAAGACAATTTATCATATAGATGCCATACAGGCTTTTGGCAAGATGGAGATAAAGCCAAAGAAGTTAAAGGCTGATATTGTTACTGTCAGTGGACACAAGATACACGGACCAAAAGGAACAGGATTTATATATATTAAGAATAAGACTAAAATAAAACCAATTATTCTTGGAGGCGGGCAGCAGATGGGAATGCGATCAGGAACGGAAAATGTTCCGGGAATCGCAGGACTTGGTGAGGCTGCAAAGGAAGCATATGATCATCTTAATGAAAATGTTGAAAAGATGATTACCCTTAAAGACAGGCTTATTGACGGACTCGAAAAAATGGATGGCGTAACAGTCAACAGCAAGAGAGGACATGAGTCGGCACCTCATATTGTCAGCGCAAGTTTCTTAAATGTCAGAAGCGAAGTTATGCTTCATGCACTGGAAGATAAAGGTGTATATATTTCAGCGGGTTCAGCGTGTTCATCTAACAAACCTGCCATAAGCAGTACATTAAAGGCTATGAAAATTGACAATAATCTGTTAGAATCTACAGTGCGATTTAGTTTTTGCGCAAATAATACAGTGGAAGAAGTTGATTACTGTTTAGAGTGTATAGGAGAACTCCTTCCGGTGTTAAAAAAATATGTAAGAAAGTAGGATGTTATGTACAAGTCATTTTTAATAAAATATGCCGAAATCGGCATAAAAGGAAAGAACAGATTTTTATTTGAGGATGCTTTGGTTCGTCAGGCAAGAATTGCTCTTGATAAGATTGATGGAGACTTTGAAGTGCATAAGGAATCAGGAAGAATCTATGCTAATGCACAGAGTGAATTTGATTTTGATGAGGCTGTGGATGCATTATCACATGTTTTTGGTATTGTTGGAATATGCCCAATGATTCAGATTGAGGACAATGGATTTGATGATCTTGCAGAGCAGGTTATCAAATATATAGATGCAGAGTATCCGGATAAAAATAAGACATTTAAAGTGCTTGCAAGAAGAAGCAGAAAGAATTATCCTCTTGATTCTATGGAGATAAACATGGAGATGGGAGCTAGAATTCTTGATGCATTTCCGGATATGAAAGTAGATGTTCACAATCCTGAAATCGAACTCAATATCGAAATCAGAAACAAAATAAATATTTATTCTCGAATTATTCCGGGACCGGGAGGAATGCCTGTAGGTACAGCCGGAAAGGCTACATTATTACTCTCAGGAGGAATTGACAGTCCGGTAGCAGGATACATGATTTCAAAACGTGGAGTGCAGATTGATGCAGTATATTTCCATGCTCCACCATATACATCAGAGAGAGCAAAGCAGAAAGTAGTTGATCTTGCAAAGAAAGTATCTAAGTATTCAGGACCAATCAAGCTCTTTGTTGTAAACTTCACAGAAATTCAGATGTACATATATGATAAATGCCCACATGAGCAGCTCACTATTATCATGAGAAGATATATGATGAAGATTGCAGAACACTTTGCAAAACAGGAAGGTTCCCTTGGACTTATCACAGGTGAGAGTATAGGACAGGTTGCAAGTCAGACTACACAGTCTCTTGCCGCAACAAATGAAGTATGTACACTTCCTGTATATCGACCTGTAATTGCCTTTGATAAGCAGGATATCGTTGATATCGCATTGAAGATTGATACATATGAGACTTCAATACTTCCATATGAGGACTGCTGTACAACATTCGTTGCTAAGCATCCTGTCACAAAACCGAATATCAATATCATCAAGAAGTCTGAAACACGCCTCAGTGAAGAAATCGACAGAATGATGGAAGATGCGATAAATACAGTGGAGATAATTGATGTGGAGTAATTAATAGTCAATTGAAAGATAATGCCTCTTTAGTTAGAAAAAAATAATCCGGCTAGAGAGGCGTTTTTGTTTTGGAATAAAAAAATTATGAGGATGGCGAACTAATTTTTTTTGTGAACATCATAAACGAATATGAAATAGAAAAAGGTAATTTAGATTTTAGTTGTAATAAAGTATAAGACGGCAAAAAATGAGAGAAAAGAAAAAAGCATATTATTTGACTAAAAATTGTATATTATTGGTAAAAATGTCTGTAGTTGGCTGAAATGTTTTCATGTCTTGAAATTGAAACGATATTATTATAACATTTAAGTGTTTGCTCGATTCAGAGCAATAATATAAGACGAAGGAGAAAAAACAGTGGTAGAAAAGTTTAGAAACAAGTTGTTCAAGCGTACAACCGCGCTCGTTGTGGTTGTTACACTTTTTGTTGTAGGCGTTATTGGTAATAATTATATTACTGATAAGAATACGTATAACGCAGATGGCAAGGAACATGTAGAACTGGCGGATGTTAATGCTGATGTTCTTAATATGGAGTATTCTAAAGCCGAGAATAGTAAGTTAAAATCTGCAGATGAAATCAAGGTTGCTACAACTAATACTGATATGGGAAATATCAGTATTAGTTGATTGATGCATATCACACGTTAAAAGAAAAATGTGAAGATGGCTTAGAAGACAAGAAAGTTGTAGCTGCTGCTTTTGATGAAATAGTTAGAGGATTAAAAGAAAAAACATCAAAAGAATTATCAGATGAGAAAAACAAAGCGGTATCAGAGTACAAGTCGTTTGTTGATGAAAAGTTTGAAATACTTGAAGGTTATTCAGCAAAATTGTGTAAAGATGATTGTAAAGATACTGATAAAATAATAGCAAAGATTGGAAATCTTGTTGAGCCTGAAATGGAAGGCACAAGTCTGTCTGATGATTTGTCTTTTAATGATGTTACAAATGAAAACATTCCTAGTGAGAAAAAATCCGAAGATGAAATTTCTTCGCAGGCGGGTATCTATACTGATGATGGAATTACTGAAAATTCACCGTCTGAAGATGATACTAAAGTAACGAATGATACAGTAATTAATGATAAGATAAAAGAGGAATTTGCTTCCTATAATAGTGTTCTTGAAGTATACCAGTATATTAGAAATAATTATCAGACTGAGTTTTATTATGGTTCAAGAAAAGGTGCTATTGGTACTTTTGAGCAGAAGTCGGGAAATGATTATGATATAGCGAGTCTTCTTGTAGGAGTTTTAAGAGACAGAAATGTCCCTACAAAATATGTGCAAGCTGAGATAGAAATAACAGCAGAACAAGCAATAGAATGGACAGGAGCAAAGGATTCTAAAACAGCAGCTAAAGTTATTGGAGCTCTTGGAAATCCGGTTAAAACTGTAAATGGTTCAGAAGGTGTTGAATCTGTTAAATTTGAGCATGTATGGGTTTTGGCCTATGTTCCATACACAGATTACAGAGGAACAGGAAATCAGTCGGGCAAAAAACTATGGATTCCACTTGATGCAAGCTTTAAAAAGGTCAAATTTGTAAAGGATGTAGATTTATCAAAGATAGGTGAGTATCTCCAAAATGAAGAAAACTATATAACAGATGGTACAACTATAAATGGATATAACATTGGAAATCTTACTGAATTTGTTCAGAAAGATAATTCGGCTCTCACAAAGTATATGCTTGAAAATGGTTATGGTGAGGATAATATGACAGAAGCATTTGGAGGGTTGAAGATTGTGGAAGAAGATTTTGGATATCTTCCACTTTCAACACCTTTCAAAGTAAATAATGTTATCGATTCGTTCACAGATATTCCTGAAAAATTAACAGCGCAGATTACAATCTCACTTGGAAGAGATACAAAGTTCATTGATACTTCAGGTTATAAGAATGAATTTAGTAAGTCATTATTTACAACTGACATATATGGAAAAAGGATATCCATTGCTTATCTTCCGGCGACTGAGGAAGATGAAAATATCATAAAAAAATACAATGGATTATTTAATACTCCGGCATACCTGATTAAGTTAAAACCAACACTTTATATAGATGGAAAGGTGGTTGAACAGGGAAGTTCTGTAATTGCAGGAACAACACAAAGATATAATATAAAAGTAAAATCACTTGTTAAGACAGTAGATGATGAAAGTGAAACTAATATAATAACGGCAGGTGGAATATATACAATTGCTATAGATTACGGAAAAATAGCAGCAGATGAATTGCAGAATATCGCTAATAATATCAAGGAACTTGAAACTGCAATAAATGATGAAAATATATACACAGAAGCTAAAATGGGAGAAATGCTAAATAGCGTTTCAAAAGCATATTTTTCACAGCTTGATATGTATAATGCATTTGTGGCAGGACAGAGAGAAGTAATACAGACAAGAGATTTGACATTTGGTATTGTTGGATTCTCTGTAAATGCTGTATATGCATTTGGTAGGGCAACTGAATTAAATGAAGGCGGAATGTTCTTAGATATTTGTCATGACGTTCATAGTGTAGTATCATTGAATTCAAATATACAAAGCGAAAAAGAGTATATGCTCCAGACTGGTATTTATGCATCTGCTATGGAGCATGGAGTTCTTGAACAGTTTACAGAAATAGAATCAGTATCAACAATAAAGACATTGCAATATGCAATAAATAACGGAATTGCAATTCATTCTATTTCTAAAGAAAATATTAAAGAAGAATTAGTGCAGTTAAATGTATCTGAAACTGTAATTGAAGAAATCAAGAAAGCTGTTAATGAAGGGAAAATCGTAATTATTCCCGAAGAGACTATTACTATAAATCAATGGTCTGGTTCAGGATATATGGTACTTGATCCTGATACTTATGCATGCGGTTATATGATTTCAGGCGGTCTTAGTGGAGGAGCAATGACTGTTCCACAGATGCTTGCGTCTTATGTTGTTCAAGTTTTAGTTGGAATTGGGACAATGATTTTATGGGAATTGCTTACAACCGCACTTTTAGCAGTACTTCCTTGTGGATGGATAGCAGCAACTGCAAAATTTATAATAAAGGCTGCAGAAATATACTTGATGGTTAGTGCTATTAATCATATAGTTGAACTGGGCGAGCAATTTAATGAAACAGGTGATATAAAATATTTACAAGAGATGCTTATAGAGATAGCTGCTCTGTGTACATTGACAGTTATTTCAACCCTTGCAGGAGAAAAAATAAGCAGGCTAAAAGAAAAAGTGGTTGATGTCATTGATGCGGCCGGACTAAAGGGTGCGTGTTTTGTTGCAGGAACAATAGTGAATGCATCAAAAGGTAAAGTACCAATTGAACAAATAAATGCTGGTGATAAGGTATTAAGCTTTAATCCGGGAACATTAGAAGTATCAGATAAGAAAGTTAATGCTATTTTTTCAAAAAATGTATATGAATTAGTACATGTTAAAATTAGAAATGAAATAATTACGTCAACTACAAATCATCCATTTTATGTTATTGATAGAGGGTTTGTTGGTGCAGAAAACTTACGAGCGGGAGATGTGTTAATAACAGTCAATGGTGAGCGTGCAATTGTTGAGTGGATACAACATGAAATCTTAGAAAAACCAGTTACTGTTTATAATTTTAGTGTAGAAGATAATCATACATATTTTGTTGGAAATTGTGGAATTGGTGTACATAATGCGTGTGAAATAAAAATTACACCAGATACTTTAAAAAATATTGATGAGTATCTAAAAGGGAATCTATTATTTGAGGAAGTATTAAATGATTTTGCACAAGTTTATGCTGATTGTGTAATAAATAACCCTAAGTGGTCGTGGAAAAAAGAAATGAATTTTGGACGCATTCTTAGTAACTCAGAGCAAAAATTGATAAGGAAAGCTGCTATTGATAATTCATATATTCCAGATGTTAAAGTCAGTAAAAGTGATGGGTTAAGAATTGGAGAAGCAGATTTTAAGAATGCAAGATATAAAAATGGAGACTATGTTAAGCAACCAAATGTAGATGAATATAACCCGATTACCAAAAAATATCAACCTGGAAATGCTGAAAACAAAGATATATATATGGGAAATGTAAAATTAGAACCAGAGGAATACAAATTGTCTGATAGCAATCAATTCAATATTTGTAATAAGCGTTTTAAAGAAAAATACGGGATTGATGTTCCAGAGGGCTATACATGGCACCACACTTTAGAGCCTGGTTGTATGGAATTGATACGAACAGGCGTTCATAGATGCTTTCCACATAATGGAGCAAGAACATGTGGACAATGGGCAGAAGGAAAAAGATGATATATAGTATTAGATTGAAAGGATTATTGTTATGATTAAAATTGATGAAAATAGTATAATTAAACCCTTACCAACAGATGAAGAGTATAGTGAAGAGGCTAAATTATGGGGGGTAAATACCCCATATACTTTTAAGAAATTTATACAAAAATATAATTGCGCAAAGCCTATAGATTTTGAGATTAAAGCTAATAGAACTAGGCTTGTAACAAGGTTTTTTGGAATTGTAAATGACGCAGTTGCTGATTTTATAAATAGCGAGTATGATATTTCACATGTTCAATCAGAAGCATTTCAGTTTTTTTATTATGGTGAAGATAGATATGATAATGATTTGATGCCATTTGCGGAATTGTTTGGAGGCGATTTCCTGTGTCTTGATAAAGGTAAGAATAACGAGTATGAAGATAATCCAAGAGTGTGTGTCTTGAGTCATGAAGAGTCAGGAGAGTTTGATCCTGTAACATATCACGTTGCGGACTCGTTTGATGAATTTGTTGTGAAGTATCATATTTTATAATAGTGGAGGAAAAATGATTAGAAAGCAGATTATGTCACTCTTACTTTCATTAGTTATGCTAATATCAGTATTTGATATTGATGTACATGCTGCTGATGTTAGTAATGGCAATAAAGGTGATAAAAATAGGACTAATGTTATTAATGATACAGTTAATGATGGAATTAATTACATAGCGTCCACTCAGAATTATTTTGGTATGTGGGATACTAATAATGATATTCAGTGCACAAACGTGGTAAGTATTGTAAAATGTTTGAGCGAGTTTAATTACGATACTTGTCAGATAACAGATAATGCTGAATTGTATTATGAAAATCAGACTATTGATAATACAGAAGCAGTAGCTGGTTATTGCATGGGATATTCTGAATGTGGTGAAGCAACAAAAAGCGAATTACTATCTTTGCAAAACCCAGACGGTGGTTTCGGTCTTGCATTAGGCTACGAAAGCGACATCATGGACACTAAAGCAGCACTCAAAGCACTTCAATTTATTGATGAAACCGATGCAATGGAAAGCACTATTGCTTACATAGTTTCCTGCCAGAACCCAGACGGTGGTTTCCCATATCAGCCAGGACTTGAGTCTGATGCAGAATTATCAGCGGATATTGCAAATATACTCGCAGACTGTTTTACTGATGATAAGAATTTACAGGAGCAGATAGAGAGTAATCTTATATCACTTAGAAGTTACTTAGATGAAAATGCAGTATATTTATCAGAATTTAGTTCATCTGATTTAGGAAAGGTATATCAGCATTTCAACACAGCATTATTTAAGTTAAAGATGGACAAAGAATATGATGTTACATCATATTATGACTTGCAGGAAGAAAATGGAAGTGTATATGATGATGCTCTTGCAACAGCGATGTATTTGGAACTTCTTGTATTAGAAGAAAATACTATTAAAGCTGATATAAACGATATGGTATTTGTTACGGATGAAGGAACAATAGCCTCTGTCTATAACAGCTATGAAAATGTAAATATTATTATTGACAGTTCATACAATTCTGAGGAGGCAAGACTTGAGGTAGATGTTAAAACTCCAAGTGGAGAGATTAAGGAATTGGATTCGGATGATGGAAAGTATGTTTTTGAGACAGCTGACTATGAGAAAGGATTGTATCAGGTTACTGCTAAAATAATAAACACATATAATAATAAGGTAGTATCAACTTACGACAATTATTTTACAATTAATCCGACATTTGCCGTTGAGGGACTTGATACATATTTTGCAGAGGAAATTTACGATTACGAGAATTATGGACCACCTGAGATGAGAAGAGTTTCGTATGCGCGAAAGGGTGTAAAAAACTTGTATCTTTATCTAATGGCTGATGTTCATTTAAAGAATCTTGAGGAAGCTACTGATGATATAACTATTTCCTGGGAGTTAAAGAGAAAAACAAAAGTTGTAACATCCGGATGGATAAAAATATCTAAGAGAAACGGAAGCTATATGTATCTTCCGGAAGTTGTTCCATGTAGTGACGGGTATGGTGTTCAGCCGGCAGATGACTTTGTTGTTGATGGCAGTGATAATGAATGGATAGAACTTGATCCAGAAGAACCTGATTTCAGCGGTGTATTTGATCAGCTTTTAACTCTTAACTGTCTACGTTTTGACACAACAGAATCATGCTCTTACGTTTTGCAGACTGATGTTTCACTTGGAGATATGCTTCTTGAAAGTTCGATGGCAAATCTTGTTATTTCAGGTCAGGAAATGTCTGTTGTTACAAATACGGATAAGGAAGAACTGATAGCAAGTGAGGACGAGGCAAATATTTCAGTAAAACTCAGAGAAAAAAAGACTGTAGATTTGGTATTGTCTTCAGGAACAGATGATGTTGAACTTGTAAATAAATATGCAGACAAAATAGAGGATATTAAAACAAAACTTGAAAAAATGGGATATACTGTTAATGTCGGAGCTGCCAAATCAAAAGTTATTACAGCAGAAGACAGATTCGAATGGCAGGAGTATGATCATATTAATTATAAGGAACCTAGAGATAACTGGTTTGGAAACTATAACATCCCTAAACATATAATTTACGACGGAAATGATATCAGAATGGTAGGATACTGTGAGGAAGCAAAGAGAGACTTCCTGTTTGTAGAAGGAAATGATGATACAAAGAAGATTTTGGAGTTTGATGTTCAAAGAGAAGATGATGATGATTGGCATACATTAGATGGAGCAGGTTTTTTATTCAATACAGAAATCAAAGATGGATATATAGAGGGTTACTGTGTTCTTGTTCAAGATAATGGAATAAATATGTATAAGATGAACAGAATGACACTTGAGCGATTTAGAGAAGGAGGTCCAAAATATGGATATATGTCTTACGCAGGATATTCTATAGGACAATATAAATTATCGAAGACCGAAGTTATGGAAAAACATCACTTAAAAGTTGTTGTTGAAGATGACAAAGCGTCAGTATATGATAATGATTCGCTGATAATATCAAATGCTTATGTTGGAAGCTGTAACGGAAAGGGTTATGGACCAATTACTTGTTTTGAAAGTCATTGTTGCGAACAGATTTCATCATTCAGATTTTCAAACATAACAATGAAATCTGTTGGTGGAAAGAGCCTTAGGAATATTCTTGATAATTATAACTTTGAAAGTTATGACAGCAGATATGTAATCAGTGTCTCAGACGTAGAGAATGAAGAATTGACTGATGTAAACAATAGAGCAAGCATAGCTTATTCCGCTAAATACGGTAATATCACCTTATTGTCAGTAGGTAATGATAATAACAGAGTGCAGTATAATTACTTATATGAAGGCGCTGAGGATTCATATGATGAGAATGGAAATTATATATGGGGCTATGATGGAATAGATGGACAATTCTATGAATTGTCAGACAGTAGTACATTAGATGCTCTTGAAGAGTATATTATAAGCCATGAGGAAAGTAAGTATGTTGTGAGCGAAAATGATAATAAATCTACAAATCTTGTATTTACAGGGACATTATATGACGGTTCAACCTATATAAAAGAATTTGACCACCTGTATGAAGGGGAGCAGATTGACTTTAATATTCCACAGACACTAAGCGATTTGGTAGTTGGAAAAGATGCACCATTACTTAGAGATATTACACTTACTTATACGGACTCGTTAGGAGAAACTAAGACTGCGACTGCACCTGATATCTATCTTCCTGTCACTGGTTACACAAAGAAGATTACAGACAGGGTGACAACAGACAATGACGAATATATGCAGTACAGTAACGCAGAGATAGCTCACAGGATATATAATAAATCAGACAAGCGTACCGCAAAGAATCTGGTAAGTGTTATTAACGTCAAAGATTCAAATGGAAATGTTATTGATACGTTCAGTAAAGAACTTGGCGAGATAATGGTTAACGATTTTGCAGACCATAAAGTAACTTGGAATACTGCAGATAACGAAGGTGGAGAGTATACAATTGAAACGTTAGTATATGATGGAACATATTTGGTAGCCCAAAGCACAAAAACAGTGATTATTAAAGAACGTGATGCAACATATGTTGATTTATCAGGCAATATTACATTATCAAAGAAGATTCTTAAAAACACAGATGAACTTGAGATTACAAAGAAAGTAAAAAATGAATTTAAGAATAACATTGATAATGTAAAAGAGAGAATTAGAATTGTTAATGCAGAGACAATTGAGACAGTATATGAAAGTGAGACGCTAATCAATCTTGAAGGATTTGGAGAGAAGATTTCCGAGGAAACTGTAGTTGCAATCAATGATTTCAGTAATGATGAAAATGGAGAGTATATAATCATCCATGAGGCAGAACTGGACGATGGAAGAATCATTGAACTTGAAGGTGACGGATTTATTCTTGAGACAAAGAAAAAAACAGAATTAAAAGATATCTTTGGAGATGGTGCTCTAATATCGTTAAATAAAGATGAAGGAGCTAATGGTATTGAATTGGATGGAGCAATTATCACTGTAGGTGGAACAATGCACTCTAATACAAACATTGAGGTTAATACATCAATACTAAATATATCAAGTATTTGTGAAGCTGTACTTCCAATCACTTTTAATGCTATGGTTACAAACATAACAAACGGAACTAGGGTTTGCGGAACTATTGATGTACCTGAGATTGACGGAAAGTTGAGTGGTAAGGATATATTGATAGAGTCACCAATTTATGATAATTATGCAGACAATGGAACGTTACTTGCAAGTGAAGGAAACATCACAATAAGATCATCTTATGCAAGATTTAAAGGACTTATCTATGCACCAAACGGAACAGTAACTATCGAGTCTTCAACATTTAATATGGAAGGAAGAATCATAGCAAAGAATATTGTATATAAGGGTAGTGTACTCAATGTAAGTTCTTATGATGGTGATTTGGATTTTTTGAAGTAAATAAAATAAACCCGGGAAGTTTGACTTCCCGGGTTTATTCCTATATAATGATTTAATTGTGAAAACAATAATGATTATACTATATATGGTTTTAATGCTTCTAAGATTGCATCAACCTCTGTCTCACTGTGAATGTTGAGTTCGATAGGTTTTGCAAGATCTAAACTGAAGATACCCATAATAGATTTTGCGTCGATAACATAACGACCTGAAACTAAATCGAAATCACTGTCAAATTTTGTGATTTCATTTACAAATGCTTTAACTTTATCGATTGAATTTAAACTTATTGAAACTGTTTTCATTATATTACCTCTCTTTATTTTTATTTGATTTTTTATCTGCTTTTATCATATCACGAGAGGGATAAAAGTCAATACAAACAGAAATAAAAAGGGGACGAATCAGAGATTTACATATAAGAAAAAAAGGAGCAAAAAATGAAGGTTGCATTACACAATTTGGGATGTAAGGTAAATGCCTATGAAACAGATGCCATGAAGCAGCTGTTTGAGAAGAAAGGGTATGATATTGTGCCGTTTTCTGACATGGCAGATATATATATTATCAATACCTGCTCAGTGACAAATATCGCTGACAGAAAATCTAGACAGATGTTGCACAGAGCTAAGAAGATGAATGAAAACGCTGTTGTTGTTGCCGTGGGATGTTATGCACAGGTGGCGGCAGAACAGCTTGAAAAAGATGATGCTGTTGATGTGATTGTCGGAAATAACAAGAAGAAGGAAATTGTCGACATAGTTGAAGAGTACCTGAAAGATAATAATAAGTTCGAGGCTGTTATTGATATCGGACATGATGATACATATGAAGATTTTGAGATGTCGACAGTGACTGAACATACCAGAGCGTATATCAAGATTCAGGATGGATGTAATCAGTTCTGCTCATACTGTATAATTCCTTATGCAAGGGGAAGAATAAGGAGCAGAAATATTGATAGTATTCGTGAAGAAATTGAAAAACTGGCCGGACAGGGATACAAAGAATTTGTATTTACAGGAATCCATCTTAGTTCGTACAATTACGAGGGCAAAACATTTGCAGATGTTATTGAACTTGTGGACAGTATAGAGGGGGTTGAGCGAATAAGACTTGGTTCACTAGAACCCGGAATTGTTACAGAGGATTTTGTACAAAGAATTTCGAAATGTAAATCGGTATGCCCGCATTTTCATCTTTCTATGCAGAGCGGTTGTGACAGTGTCTTGAAAAGAATGAATAGAAAGTACACAAGTGAAGAATATTATGAGCGATGCGAACTGCTCAGAAAGTATTTTGATAATCCGGCATTTACAACTGATGTTATTGTTGGATTTCCACAGGAAACTGAAGAGGAGTACCAGGTTACAGAGAATTTTGTGAAAAAAGTCGGTTTTGCAGAACTTCATGTGTTTAAGTACTCTATGAGAAACGGAACAGTAGCAGCAAAAATGGAAGGGCAGGTAGATGATTCCATAAAGGCTAACAGAAGTGACAGACTGATTGGAGTCGGAGAAAAACTGAAAGAACAATATAGAAAACAGTTTGTTGGAAAAAATATTGAAGTGCTTATCGAAGAACCTGTAGTTATAGAGGGAAAGACATATCAGATTGGACATACGATGGAGTATATAAAGGTGGCAGTTGAGTCAGAAGAAGATTTAAGCGGACAGATAGTTACTGTTACAATTACAGATGATGCCAATAACGACTTTCCGGGTGTAAATCAGATGATGTTTGCTGAACTGGTGTGAATATGTAATAGAAAAAACAAAATTGCGGATTGTATTAGTGTAAATTTTGTTTTTTGAAAATGCAATAATATTGAAAAAATAAGCAATACAAGCCTTTTTAGGGAACAAAAGTACTTGATTGAGTCAGACTTTTATATTAGAATTGTATTATATAATGCTTTGTATGGTAGTTACGTGGAATGATTTACAGACAAAGCATTCTAAAAGATTTGTACACAAGGACGGGATAAAGAATGGATTTAAGCAATACACAATATTTTAAAGTGCCAGAAGACAAGACATATGACGCAGCAGAAGTTTTGAAACTTGTGTATAGCGCACTGCAGGAGAAAGGATACAATCCTGTAAATCAGATAGTAGGATATATTATGTCAGGTGATCCGACATATATTACCAGCCATATGAATGCCAGAAGCCTTATTCGTAAGGTTGAGAGAGACGAGTTAATCGAGGAAACTGTGAAGTATTATATTGATAATAAGTTGAGTGGTACACAGTCATGAGAATAATGGGATTGGATTTTGGCTCTAAGACAGTCGGTGTTGCTGTAAGTGATCCGCTTGGAATTACTGCACAGGGGCTTGAGATAGTGCGCAGACAGTCAGAAAACAAACTTAGAAAGACCCTGGCAAGAATCGAAGAACTAATTAAAGAATACGAAGTTGAGAAGATTGTTCTTGGTTATCCAAAGAATATGAACAATACTTTGGGTGACAGAGTTCAGAAGACAGAAGAGTTCGCAGAGATGCTTAAGAGAAGAACCGGCCTTGAGATTATAATGTGGGATGAGAGACTATCGACTGTGGAAGCACAGAGAACTATGATGGAGGCAGGCGTCAGACGAGAAGACAGAGATCAGTATGTTGACAAAATTGCCGCTACTATTATTTTGCAGGGGTATTTAAGCAGCATTTCTGACAGATAATTTTCAGTATGATTTTATAGAATTGGCGCTCATTTCTAAGCAAGACTGTTGAGAGAGTCTTGAACTAATTTTTTTATATGTGAGGAATAATATGCAGGAAGAATTTGAATACGAAGTAGTTGTTATGACAGATGAAGAGACAGGTGAAGAAGTTGAGTTATACATCGTTGAGGAAACTAAGATTAACGGTGTTAATTATTTGCTTGTTACAGATACAGTTGACGAGGATGCTGACGCATATATTTTGAAGGATGTCAGCACAGAAGATGACGAAGAAGCAGTACTTGAGTTAGTTGACGACGAAAACGAGATTGAATATATAGGAAAAGTGTTCGAGCAGATGCTTGAAGACGAAGTAGATATTGCATTTGAGTAATTAGGGGGCGTGTATTTTGCACGCCTATTTTTTAGGATAGGAGGATACAGTTATATGGCAACAAAGAAGACAGAGTCAGATAGCAAGTTGAAAATAATACCTCTTGGTGGTCTTGAGCAGATTGGTATGAATATGACTGCCTTTGAATATGAGGATAGTATAATAGTAGTTGATTGTGGTTTATCATTTCCGGATGATGATATGCTTGGAATTGATCTGGTTATTCCGGATATCACGTATCTCAGAGAGAATGCAGATAAGGTAAAGGCATTCTTTATTACTCACGGACATGAAGATCATATCGGAGCTATTCCGTATGTACTTAAGGAGATTAATGCACCTATTTATGCAACAAAGCTTACAATGGGTATCATTGAAGGCAAGCTTGAAGAGCATGAATTGTTAAAAGTAGTTAAGAGAAAAATCGTAAAATACGGTCAGGCAGTAACGAAAGGACCGTTCAAGGTTGAGTTTATCAAGACAAATCACAGTATTGCAGACGCAGCAGCATTTGCAATCACAACACCTGTTGGTATTGTGGTTCACACAGGAGACTTTAAGGTAGATTACACACCTGTGTTTGGTGATGCTATCGATCTTGCAAGATTTGCAGAACTTGGTAAGAAAGGAGTTCTTGCTCTTATTTGTGACAGTACAAATGCTCTCAGACAGGGATTTACTCCATCAGAAAGAAAAGTCGGAAAGACTTTTGATCACATTTTTGCAGAACACACTAAGACAAGAATTATTATCGCAACATTTGCGTCAAATGTAGACAGAGTTCAGCAGATTATCAATTCTGCCGACAAGTATGGCCGAAAGGTTATTGTCGAAGGAAGAAGTATGGTTAACATCATTAATAAGGCTGCGGAACTTGAATATTTAAAGATACCTGAGAATACACTTATTAGTATAGATGAGATGAAGAATTACACTGATGAGCAGTTAGTTCTTATCACTACAGGAAGTCAGGGTGAGTCAATGGCTGCACTTTCAAGAATGGCAGCATCAATTCACAGAAAGGTTACTATCAAGCCTAATGACACAGTAGTATTCAGTTCATCACCTATCCCTGGTAATGAGAAGGCTGTTTCAAAAGTTATAAACGAACTTTCCATGAAGGGAGCGGAAGTTATCTTTGAGGATACTCATGTTTCAGGACATGCCTGCCAGGAAGAGATTAAGCTTATTTATGCATTGGTTAAACCAAAGTATGCGATTCCTGCCCATGGTGAGTACAGGCATTTACTTGTTCACGGTCAGCTTGCAGAGAGCATGGGAATTGCTCCGGAGAATATTTTCCTTCTCTCATCAGGTGATGTTCTTGAACTTGATCAGGAAGAAGCTAAGGTTGCCGGAAAAGTTCCGTCAGGAAGTATTTTAGTTGACGGTCTTGGAGTTGGTGACGTTGGTAATATTGTACTTAGAGACAGACAGAATCTTGCGGAGAACGGTATTATTATAGTTGTTCTCACATTAGAGAAATACACAAACAGATTGCTTGCAGGTCCTGACATTGTTACAAGAGGTTTTGTATACGTAAGAGAGTCGGAGACATTAATCGAAGATGCAAAAGAGATTGTAAGCCTTGCACTTGAAGATTGTCTCAGCAACCCTACAGCTGACTGGGGTAAGATTAAGACCATTGTAAAAGAAAGCTTAAGCGAATCGCTTTGGAAGAGAATGAGAAGAAATCCTATGATTCTTCCAATTATTATGGAGGTTGACTAATAACAGCTATGAGCAAAAAATATAGAAATGGAAGCAGCCCACTAAGAACAGTAACAAAGTTTTTTGTATATTCGGTTGCAGTGGTGATACTAATTTACTGTTCAATGGCAGCTTTTCATTTGGGAACTGAAATATTTTCAAAAGAGGGTGTGGAGGAATTCCCGGGAACTGATATGACTATCGAAGTTGCTTCCGGAACTACAATGAAGGAGCTTGGTGAGGAACTGGAAGAAGACGGAATTGTAAGAAACAGTATTGTTTTCTATATACAGTCTGTTGTTTACGAGATTAAAACCGTTCAGCCGGGTACTTACAAGTTCAATACATCTGATGGTGGAGATAAGATATTGCAGACCATTGCTGCAGGTCCGATTCCTGAGGAGGAAGAGGCGCCTGAAGGCGAGGTAGAGGCAGAACAGAGCAACCAATAATATAATCGGCAAAGAAGACGTATAGGAGATAATAATGATTGTAAATGACAGGATAGTTACTTACATTCATTCATTAGATAAAGCAAATACCCCAATCCTTGAACAGATTGAGAGGGAAGCGATAAATAACGGCGTTCCCATTATCCGAAAGGAGATGGAGAGTTTCTTAAGAGTAATACTTAATATATCGAGACCAAAAGAGATTTTAGAGCTGGGTACTGCAGTTGCGTACTCAGCCATTTTAATGAGTGAATGTATTGAGGATGATGCCAAAATAACTACAATAGAAAATTATGAGCCAAGAATAATTGAGGCAAAGAAGAATATAGAACTGGCAGAAAAAAGTGATGTAATTACTTTACTTGAAGGTGATGCAATGGAAATCATGAAGGGACTTGAAGGTCAGTATGATTTCATATTTATGGATGCGGCAAAGGCACAGTACATCAATTTTCTTCCTGAAGTTATGAGATTGCTGAAAACAGGAGGCATTCTTATTGCAGATAATGTTTTGCAGGAAGGTGATCTTGTTGAGTCTAAGTTTGCAACCAGAAGAAGGGACAGAACCATTCACACCCGTATGAGAGAGTATATGTATCAGGTAAAGAACATGCCTGAACTTGAAACAACTATAGTCCCTATAGGTGATGGCATTACAATGAGCGTTAAAAAATAGAAATATAGAAAGATAGAAAGATATAAAGATAGAAAGAAAGATAGAAAGATAATGAAGAAACCAGAATTATTAGTTCCGGCAAGCAGTTTGGAAGTGTTGAAAACTGCGGTTATATTCGGAGCAGATGCAGTATATATAGGTGGGGAAGTTTTCGGGCTCAGAGCTAAGGCGAAGAATTTTTCCCTTGAAGAGATGGCTGAAGGCGTGAAGTTTTCCCATGAGAGAGGAGTGCGTGTGTTTGTCACAGCAAATGTTCTTGCTCATAACAGTGACCTTGATGCAGTCAGAGATTATTTTAATGATTTGAAGACTGTTCACATGGATGCACTTATTATTTCAGATCCTGCCATATTTACAATTGCAAAGGAGATGTTGCCGGATACGGAAATTCATATCAGCACTCAGGCAAATAATACTAATTACGGTACATATAACTTCTGGCATGGTCTTGGAGCAAAAAGAGTTGTGTCAGCAAGAGAATTGTCATTGAAAGAAATAAAGGAGATTCGTGAGCACATTCCGGATGATTTAGAGATAGAAACATTTATCCATGGTGCAATGTGTATATCATATTCGGGAAGATGTCTTCTGTCTGCTTTTATGACGGGAAGGGATGCAAACAAGGGAGCGTGCACACATCCCTGCAGATGGAAATATGCAGTAGTCGAAGAGCAAAGACCGGGAGAATATATGCCGGTATATGAGAACGAAAGAGGAACTTATATTTTCAACTCCAAAGATTTGTGTATGATTGAGTATATTCCTGAACTTGTTGACGCAGGAATCGACAGTTTCAAGATTGAGGGAAGAATGAAGACAGCCCTCTATGTTGCAACAGTAGCAAGAACATACAGAATGGCGATTGATGATTATTTTGAATCTGAAGAAAAGTACAGAAACAATATTCCAAAATACAGAGAAATGATTTCTCAGTGTACATACAGACAGTACACTACAGGATTCTTCTTTGGAAAACCGGATGAGACAACTCAGATTTACGACAATAACGTGTACGAGAGAGATTATATTTACCTTGGTATTGTCGGAGAAGAGACAGAGAAAAATGTATATCACATCGAGCAGAGAAACAAATTCTGCGTCGGTGATAAGATTGAAGTTATGAAGCCGGATGGAAGAAATATCGAGGTTGAAGTATTGTCAATAAAAAATGAAAAGGGCGAAGAGATGGAGAGTGCTCCGCATCCAAAGCAGCAGCTCTATATTAACCTTGGAATAGAACTTGACAGATATGATATTCTTCGAATGAAAGACAAGGCGACAGAATAATAAATAAGAATAAAGGAAAAAGGGGATAGTTATGCAGAAAATACTTATAGTTGAAGATGAAGACAGTATTGCAAAGTTGATTGAAGTAACACTCAGTATGGGGAATTACAGTTGTGATGCATGTAATAACGGACTGGATGTTTTGAATATGGTTCAGAAACAGAAATATGATCTGATATTACTGGATGTAATGTTGCCGGGGATGGATGGTTTTACGGTTATGGAAAAGATTAAGGCAATGAACATTCCTGTTATTTTTATAACTGCAAAGCAGGATGTTACAGACAGAGTAAAGGGTTTAAAACTTGGAGCAGAAGATTATATTTTAAAACCGTTTGATCCTATGGAACTCCTTGCAAGAGTGGAAGTTGTATTCAGACGATTCCAGGCAGGAAGCGACGATACGCTTTCATACAAAAATATCGAGATAAACACAAATATGCATCAGGTTAAGATTGATGGAATGACAAAGTCACTCACGCCAAAGGAATTTGATCTGTTTGTGTACTTTGTAAAACATCAGGAGATTGTAGTAAGAAAAGAGAGACTATTGTCTGAAATATGGGGATATGATTTCCAGGGAGAGACAAGAACTGTGGATACTCATATTCAGCAGATAAGAAAGAAACTCGGATTGCAGCAGGAGTTGCTCACAATACCGAAGGTAGGTTACTGTTTGAAGAAAGTGGAAAACTAACATGAAAATTTGGCAGAGAGTTTTTATAATGTCATTACTGGTTGTTGCATTGTCAGTACCTCTTGGAGGTCTGTATATTATTAATAATCAGTTGTCTGCACAGATTGACAGAGAGATAAGGGACAGTTCGGTTTTTCATGAACAGTGTTATACTGAGCTGAATAACAAAATCAACAGTGTATGTAATGTTGAGGTGGACGGTCTGCAGTGCATTAAAGTAATGCCAAGTTATAAGTCTTTTGAAACAATTATTCAGAACTTAATAGAAGAAAAAACAAGTTCCTATTCAGGTCTTAAGGTAGCTCTCGATGATGAGTTTGTCAGAACAAACGGGCGCTATAGAAATGTTGTTGAAAACAATGACGAGATGTATGAAAACGGCCAGACAAAATACGAAATTTTGGAAAGTGCCAATGAATATTTCCTGATAATGTGCACAGAGCAGATTGTGTGGGGAAGAAATATCAAGGTGAGTACCAGCATGGATGTAAGCCGCGTGTTTGAAGAATACGTCAATCAGACTGTACGACTTAGAAATATGACTGTTTTTATCGGCTTGTTTGCAGGTTTTGTACTTTTATTTATTATTAGACTTACACTCAAACCAATCAAACAGTTACAGAATTATGTTCATGAGATTGCTGATGGAAATTACGAGCAGATTGTGGATGTCAAGGGAAGTCCCGAGATTGAAGATCTTGCAAATGATGTTAATATTATGGCGGAGAGCATAAAGGAAAATGTTGAGCGACTGGCCGAGGTTGCAGAGAGTCGAAGGATGTTTATCGGAAATATGGCACATGAGATGAAGACACCTCTGACAGGTATTTTAGGATTCGCTGATATTTTGCAGATTAATCCGAATCTTACGCCGGAACAGGTCAATGAGTACTCAGGATATATTTACAGAGAGGCATTGAGACTGAAGGGAATGTCAGGTAAATTATTGGAACTTGTGAGTGTACAGGATGACATTGTTATCACTCAGGAAGTAAGTCTTAATGAAGTCGCAAAAGAGATAATAGAGACTGAGAACATGGTTCTTCAAAAGGAAGATATTACTCTTGTTTCAAGACTTTGTGAAGCAAGAGTAAATGCAGACCCTGACTTACTGAAATCTGTGTTTTATAATCTTTTGGACAATGCAAGAAAAGTCACTGAAAAAGGTGGAAGTATTGAATTTAAGATGCAAAGGGAAGATGACAGGGTAGTAGTTAAAGTCAGGGATTACGGAATTGGTATAAGGCAGGAAGAAATCAAGAAGATTCTTGAGCCTTTCTATATGGTAGATAAGTCGCGTTCCAGAAAGAGCGGAGGAGCCGGTCTTGGTCTGGCATTGTGTAATAAGATAGTAACTTTGCATCATGGAACATTGGATATTCAAAGTGTTGTGGGAGAGGGAACAACTATGATAGTTACACTTCCATTGGCCGGGGAGGATGATAACTGATGAATGATAAGAGAAAAATAAGAGAATACAAAGCTTTTCTTTGGACAGTTATTCTTGCTGTTATGATTCTTCTTACAAGTTTTATTGGTGTAAAGTATTTGTCAGTGAGGGAAATATCCAAAAATCTCAACACTGCGGATGCAGTTTCTGTTAACTTGGAAAAGAATGGAAATGAGGTGACTTACGCAACAACAGATTTTTGGAAATCCAAAGAATGGGAAAACAAGCCACTTGTTCATGTGGACAACGACATTGTAAACTTTGTCAATCTGACTTTAGACTCTCTTGACTATGAATATTCCGTTACAGATGATATGCATGAGATAAAAAAAGGCGAGTATATTAATATATTTGATTTATATTCTGCAAAAGTAAAAGTCTATATTGATAAGAATAAAAAAGTCTATTCTGTGATAGTTGATAAGGATAATAATCTCACTATCGAAAACGACAGAGAAAAGGCTAAGGAAGATATTTACAAGTATCTTACTACAGTTAAAGGTTCAGGGATTCTATACGATCTTATTAATGAAACAGAAACACATCTTCTGTCTTTTGGTCTGGTAGATGCTAACCCGAATATTTCGGACAATGTCATTTACGGGTACCACAAGATTGCGAGAATGGATACACTTAATGATGTTGGATTTTATAATGGAAACAATTCGCTGGCGGTTATCGTTGCTGAGACAATTGAACTTAAGAATAAAGTGGGAATTGCTGTAAAAGCAAAAGAAAATGATGGTGGAGTTTTTGTTTCGTATGATTATAAAGATATGCGGATAAACGGTATTACAGTTTCAATAGCTGATTACTGATAATAAGTTAATATGGAGTTTATTTAATAGTTTAAACGTACTAAAAGGCATTCGTCGACATATACTGTATTATATGTCGAAGGGTGCCTTTTATGATATTGTTTGAAGAACCGCTTACAAAAGAGGAAGAAGATAAATATCTGGAACTACTTCAACAAGGTGACAAAGAGGCAAAGGATATTCTGATAGAGAGAAATCTAAGACTTGTTGCACATGTTGTGAAGAGATATGCGAAAGATGAAAAAGAAATGGAAGAACTGATTTCGGTAGGTTCAATAGGACTTATTAAGGCAATAAATACATTTAATGCAGGGAAAGGAAATAAACTGGCGACATATGCGGCAAGATGTATAGAAAACGAAATACTTATGATGTTTAGGAGTGAGAAAAAGAAGAGTAAAGAAGTATCTCTTAACGAACCGATAGGTACAGATAAAGAGGGCAATACAATTAATCTTATTGATGTTATTGAAGAAAAAAATTCAGATGTTTATATAAAAATAGAAAATAATGAGAATATTAAACTTTTAAAAATATATATGGAAAAGTATCTTACCGACAGGGAGAAAGAAATCATAAGAAAGAGGTACGGCATAGACGGGGAAGATGTGCTGACTCAGAAAGAAATAGGCGAAATGTATGATATTTCCAGAAGTTATGTCAGCAGAATTGAAAAGAAGGCACTTGGAAAATTGAAAAAAGCATTTGACAACACATATAAAAAGTGATAAAAGATTATATATATAAAGAGTGATAATGTTAAAACTGAAAGTATTATATAGATGGTTGAAATAATTATATTTTATATAGGTGCAAAAGGGGAAATATATGGTTACAAGTGTTAATAGTGCGACAATATACGGAATAGAAGCATGTGTGGTTACAGTGGAAACTGATATCAGTGACGGGCTTCCGTCTTTTGATATGGTGGGGCTTTTGTCATCTGAGGTCAGGGAGGCCAGAGAGAGAGTTAGAACGGCAATCAAAAACTCCGGATTTGTCATTCCACCCAAAAGAATAACTATTAATCTTGCACCGGGAGATTTGAGAAAGTCGGGAACATATTTTGATCTTCCAATTGCAGTCTCAATTCTTGCCAGTATTGGTATTATTCCACAAAACATGATTAAAGATTATATGTTCGTGGGAGAATTAGGATTGGATGGACATATGGTGAGAGTTAACGGAGTATTGCCCATCGTTTTGAAAGCTATGGATGAGGGAATGAAGAAATGCTTCGTTCCAAGCGGTAATATAACGGAGTGCTCATTGGCCAAAGGCATTGATATTATTCCTGTTGACAACCTAAATGAACTGGTAGGGCAAATGGTATCAGGAGAATTGAATAGCGGTATATCGGTTCCTGAAGTTGCAATGTCCTATGGAGATGACTACTACGATTTTTCTAATGTAAAAGGTCAGGTGGCGGCAAAACGTGCAGCAGAGATAACAGCTGCAGGAATGCACAACATGCTCATGATTGGGACTCCCGGTTCGGGAAAGACAATGATTGCCAAATGTATGCCTTCAATTATGCCTTTATTGTCTGACGAAGAGAGAATAGAAGTGGCAAAAATATACAGCGTTGCAGGACTAAAGGATGGTGTGACAAGTGTGATGAGACCCTTTAGGAGTCCTCATCACACAGCTACTGTTGCATCTTTGGCGGGAGGTGGATTAAATCCTAATCCCGGGGAATTTACCCTTGCCCACAGAGGAGTTCTATTCCTGGACGAACTCCCCGAATTTTCAGGGAGAGCCATTGAATTGCTCCGACAGCCTTTAGAGGACAGAGTTATCTCTATTTCCAGAATGGGAGGAAAGTATGTGTTTCCTTCGGATTTCATTTTTCTTGGTGCAAGTAATCCGTGTAAATGCGGATACTATCCGGACAGGAATAAATGTAAGTGCACTGAATATGATGTGAATAAATACATGAGCAAAATTAGCGGTCCAATTATGGACAGGATAGATTTGTGCGTGGGTATTGAACCGGTAACTTACGAAGAAATAAACAGTAATGAGAAAGCAGAGAACTCTGAAATGATCAGAAAAAGAGTTGAGAGAGCAGTTTGCATTCAAAAAGAAAGATTTAAAGAAACATCTATTTCTTTCAATGGGCAGATAGACGGAAGACAGATAGAGGAGTTTTGTCCCTTGGGAAAAGAAGAGCGAAAAGTGATGGAATATGCCTTCAGTAAGCTTGATTTGAGTGTGAGAAGTTACAATAAAATTATAAAAGTAGCAAGGACAATAGCGGATTTGGAAGAACAAAAAGATATTGGAAAACGTCATCTTTTAGAAGCGATAAATTTTAGAAGCAGATATGTATAAATAAAAACTGAAAACCTTCATACGCAGTTTTCAGAATCCTCTATCGCATTAAGCAAATGTTTTAGTGAAATCCATTTGCTTGAATGCTCCCAGAGTTATTCTGAAAACTGCTGTAGTCTACTGAACTGATAATTTTAAAACTAATAATTATCTTGAATGAACAAATTATAGGAAATACAGACGAAAAAGAAGAAAATATCAAAATCGTCTGAAGAAAAATTCCAAGCAATACAGACGAAAAAAGAGAAAATATCAAAATCGTCTGAAGAAGAAATATAGGCGATACAGACGAAAAAGAAGAAAAAGCCAAAATCATCTGTAGAAGAAATATGGGCAATACAGACGAAAAAGAAGAAAAAGTCAAAATCATCTGTAGAAGAAATATGGGCGATACAGATGAAAAAGAAGAAAAAGTCAAAATCATCTGTAGAAGAAATATGGGCGATACAGATGAAAAAGAAGAAAAAGTCAAAATCATCTGTAGAAGAAATATG
>JAEELL010000040.1 GCA_016282745.1 Lachnospiraceae bacterium | reverse complement strand
ATTGAAGTAAAGTTTTTGTCAGTTGAATAAAATAATAAAGAAAGAGAAAGGTCCTTCTTTGGTATAATGGTAATTACGACAAAATCATTTTACTAAGGAGGATCTTTCTCATGGATATTGTAACATTATTAGAGGTATTAGTTAAGAGTTTAAATGAAGCTGAGGAAAAATTTTTTGAAAATCCAAAAGATTTTTATACATTGGAGACTTCAGTAAAGAGTTCAACAGAAGCATTTGCTGCATCATATTTAGGTACAGTGCTTAGCAGTATTAACAAGCAGATTTATCAAGATGGCTGGAGAAGAGGAAAATATACGGTTCAGAGAAATGATAAAAGAACAATAATCAGTTCAGTCGGAGATGTAACATTCGATAGTACCTATTACAAGAGTAAAGAGAATAAAGGTGAATATCATTATCTGACAGAAGAGATACTTGGAATAACAGCGCATGAGAGATTTACAGAAGCAGCTGAGGTTGCAATACTAACAGAAGCCCTAAAGACAAGTTACGAAGAAGCAACAAAGGTAATCCCATCAAAGTCAAAGATAACAAAAACAACAGTAATGAATAAAGTTCATGGAATAGCAAATGAACTTCCAGAAGAACAGGCGCAATCCAAAAAGAAAGTTAAATATCTTTTTGTTGAAGCAGATGAGGATCATGTTGCAGAACAACATGGAAGATGGAATGACAAGAATAATAATAAAAACTTTATAAGTAAGTTGGCATATGTTTATGAATACAAAAAAGACAGCGAGAAGTGTAAAGGAAGAAAAGAGTTAGTCAACACATTTTATTTCGGGGGAGTGTATGAAGAAAGCCAAGGCGTAAAGAAATTTTGGGAAAAAGTTAACCAATATATAGATAATAACTATGAAGCAGAAAAAATCGAAAAGATATATATAAGTGGAGATGGAGCAGGTTGGATAAAAACAGGAGAAGAATACGTATATAAAGCGATATTCTGCGCGGATAAATTCCACTTGATGAAATACATAAACAAAGCATCAAACCAGATGTTAGATGAAAAAGAAATAGCAAAGTCGGAAATCTACAGATTGCTCTATGAAAAGAAACAAACCGAATTGAAAAGATATTTGGACAGTATGATGGAGTGTGCAAGTAATCCAGAACCTATTGAAGCATTAGAGACGTTTGTAACCAGAAACTGGAAAGCAATAATGATGTGTCTGCACGACGAAGTATTACAAGGATGTAGTGCGGAAAGTCATGTAAGTCATGTGCTATCAGACAGACTCAGTTCAAGGCCAAAGGGCTGGAGCAAAAAAGGTGCTGACAGAATGAGTAAACTAAGATGTTATGAGCGCAACTATGGAAGAGAAAAAATAATAGAACTAGTAAGATATAGCCGTGAAAAAAGGCAAATAGAAAGAACCGGAACAGATGGAATTGAAATGAAAAATATACAATTAAGAACGTTAATTAAAGAAAGAACAAAAAATAGTCAAAAGTATATCGATAGATTCCAAGGAATGGTTCCAGGAATGACAGCAAAGAAGATATTCGCCATAAGGGAACAGATAAAAATGATATAAAACTCCTTATGCCTGCTTGATTATAGGATATCTGCGAGATAAGTAATGTCAAGGATGCTAATGCACCAAAGGCAATGTCCTTGACATTACTTATCCAGCAGATACAATATCACCAAGCAGGATAAGGATTATTTGTGCAACGTAAAAGTTGCACAAATAGAATATATAAGATACAATTGGGAAAATAAATTGAAAAAATCATTATATCTAGGAAGTCTCCAACCTTTCCCAACTGACAGTAAATTTACTCCATCCTTTATAAACCGCGTATATTATTTTCAGGAAATATATGATACAATCGAAGAAGCAATAGATAAAGCAGTTAACTCGTGCATTGAAGACGGTATTCTTTCAGAGCTTCTCATTGCACATAAGGCGGAGGTGGCGAGAATGCTTCTAACTGAATTTAACGAAGAAGAATATATTGATATGGTAAAGGCTGAAGGCATTGAGATTGGCAAATCTGAAGGCATTGAGATTGGCAAAAAAGAAATTATATTAGAATTAATATCTAACGGAACCATCACTCCCGAGCAGGGTGCAGCGAGTTTAGGTATTTCTTTAGATGAACTCAATTCGTGAATATTTGTAAACCATAAAAAGGATGTTACGCTTGTAATTGTGTTAAATCACAAGTGTAACATCCTTTTTAGTTAATCACTATACAACTTAATCCAGCGCTATCGGCCCCCAGCCATATTCTTTCTTTTTGAAGGTCGAATCCACAATCGTCAATATATTATTGTAGAGATAGTCATGTGCACTCTCGGTATTCATCAATGTATTGTTATACAGGTATTTGGCTATTCCAAATGCACTGTAACTGTCAATGCTATCCCCGTACACAACCTCGCCATCCTCAAGTATCGCATATGGTCTTACTTTGTATATTGCCGACATTTCTTTTGCGGAATGTGTACTGAACTTCATTGTCTGAATATAGTATGTGGCTGTGTCAGATTCTCCAAGCACTGACGAAGAAATACCTTTTGGAGTAGATTCAAATACAAAAACATCATCACTGTTATTATCAATCACCATGTCTGAATCTGATACCAAATTTGCATATTCGCCATAAGTATCAAGTCCGTAAATCAATCCGAACCCTGATACATTCTTACCTCCTATCTTTGGTTCAACTGCTGCAACAACTCTGACTCCCTCGTTTGCAGTACTAATCTGGAATCCAACCACCTCAGGCTTTTTGGCTTCTTCTTCCACAAATTCAAAATAGTCAAGATTACATACATGTTCTGTATCAGCACTAAATGTAACAAACACTTTCTGCATACCTGTAACATTCTCAGCCTGTGTACTTACTTCTGTCCAGTTACTCCAATCACCGGTATTGTCAATGTAAGCAGTTGCAAATACACGTCCTGTTGCAGAGCCAAGTCTGAACTGCACTGTACCCTTTGCTCCCTCAGACTCTGTCTTTCTTGAATATCTGAGTTTAACTTCCTTACATCCTGTGTCACCAAAATTCACATTGTAATAACCTGTGAAGCTTCCCTTCTTCACACCACCGAGACTTGCTCCACCACTTGTGTTAGAACTGTTCTCCGCAATAAGTTTGCATGTGTAGTCCATGTCTTCCGCTTCAATTTTCTCATAAGCATTTCTGACAAGTGAATCTCTGTATGTTGGCATGTTTGCCATAAGAGAAATGGCACCGTATGATGCATGGCTATACCATGTAACTTCATCTGCTGTTTTTTTGTTCCATGTATTCCACATTATATTCGATGAGTTTTTGTTCATATATGCCACCATGGCATTTTTTTCAAAGAACGAAATATAATCTGTATTGTTGTAATCAAGAACCAGTTTTCTCAGATATCTCATCAAAATTCCTCTGAACTTTGAATTGTCATTTGTAATGTTATCTTCCTTAATAAGCACTTTGTTGTAGCACAGTTCTTTCATTGTATGATTTGCAGCATCAACTGCGTCCTGATAATATTGTGCATCACCGTATCTGTCATAGAGCATAAGCGCGGAACCGATAAATGTTCCCTGATTGTAGGTTGAACACCAGTACTCCCACATTGTATCCCATACATGACCTTTCTCATCACCCTCTCTCTCGTAGAGTGTGCAGTTTCGCCATGCGCTGTACAAATCTCTCGCCTTTGTATAATAAGAATCATCGCCTGTTGCCTGCGCAAGATAGCATGCAGCAATAATTGTAGGTCCGTTTATACATGATGTAGTGTCATCATTTGGATGATTCATTTTCCAAACCATCATTCCGTCAGATCTTGTATGGGCTCTTGCATACATCATGTCAAAATTGTATTTTGCTATATCAAGATATTTCTGAGTACCAACAAGCTGATAACCTCTCGCCAATGCAATTACGCCCCAGGCAATATCATCATTCCAGTCTTTCCATGCCCAGTCATCAGTTGTTGAATAACCAAACTGCGGTGGCATGACATGACCGGTATACTGCAAAAAGTCCTCCGTCAATTCCACAAACATGTCCTTGTAAATAGCGCGACCGGTGGTCTCATATCCGTCAAGCAGAGCTTCCATCATTTCTGCTTCGCCCCAGAACTGATCATCAGTTTTTAGTCCGTATTTTCCCGTGTTCTCATTGTATACACGGAACTGATTTCTAAATGCTGTAAGAGTCTCATCACGCATCTGCTCTGTAAAACCTTTATACTGTACACTTGTTGGAACAAGTCTCCATATCTGTCTTGGCTCCTCCCCAATCTGCGCCTTAGTCCAAAGTCTCACCTGGGCTCCGTCCTTATCCCGCTTATCATCATCACTGATAATTTCAGCATACTCTTCATTTCCGTCATCATTTTTCACCGCTGATACAATATGATAGCATCCGTCATAAGTTCCACCTGTTATCGGAACAAGCTTCCACTTGTAAATATCCTGACCGTCATTTCCGTTAAAGTCCACCGTATCCGCATTGTTATGACCGCAAATCTTCATGGTCTTATTTGAAACCACATTTGTAATCGTGTAATACTCGCCTGACTTCTTAACTTCAAATCTTGCAAAATCACTCAATGAATTCTGATTCCAAACAACACAGTTTGCGTAATAATTAGACATGTCCGTCTGAGTAATCGCTTTGCCGTTATATGCCGACTCAATAATGTACACGCCCTCCGTCACAGTCTGCGCTGCCTCAACTTTTTTTTCACACGAAAAAAAGGGAATAGCATTAACCATTAACGTCATTCCCATTACGATACTTAATAATTGTTTACCCCTTCTCATTTTTCCCGTAATCTCCTTTTTAATTATGATTGTAATATAGTTTTGATTATATGATCCGCTTCCCCTTCAGTCATATCATCACTAATGTGAATGAATGAACTATCACTTCATATAGCGTAACATACAAGAAGCATAATCGCAATTGTAAAATAGAACGGAGAAGATTGTAGAATAGAGTTTTCTTACCGCTTACATCCCTTTTGGAATTTTTTCACTTCGGGTTGCCGGCATTTTCATCTTATTTTCTTACCTCTTACATCCCTTTTGGGAAATTTTCACTTCGGGTTGCCGGCATTTTCATCTTATTTTCTTACTGCTTACATCCCTTTTGGCATTTTCTTCTTGTGGGATGCCGGGCCTAACTTTCTTGAGCAAAATTCTTTACATCCCTCTTAGCATTTTCTTCTTGTGGGATGCCGGGCCTAACTTTCTTGAGCAAAATTCTTTACATCCCTCTTAGCATTTTCTTCT
>JAEELL010000002.1 GCA_016282745.1 Lachnospiraceae bacterium | reverse complement strand
TCTGTTAAGTATTCTTTCTGTAGCGGTAATCTGATAAGGACGCATAACAAGAAGCATTTCTTCTGCGGTAAAAATACAATACTTTGTTAAAATATTAAGTATCGTATGCTTCGCAAAAAAAGTCTTTGTAAAATCAATCAAATCCGGAATCACTATGTTATTAGCATCTGCCCAAAATGATGTAAACTCAAAACTATTGCTTGTTTTCTCCTTTTTAGTTTTAGCTGCATTAACATCTTTAATCGCATTAAAACGAGTACTATTTGAATAATACTTCGTATTGGTTCCGTTACTTATTACAAAAATTTGTACATACTCAAACAAACCACTACCTGCCCAGAAAGAATCTCTCTGATATCTGTTTATCTGATTAAAAGCTTCTCTAATAGCAACTCCACGACGTTTTAATTCAATATGCACCAAAGGAAGACCATTTACTAAAACCGTAACGTCGTAGCGGTTATCATGTTTTGCTCCTTCTTCTATTCCAAGAACATACTGATTGATAACCTGCAATTTATTGTTATGTATATTCTTCCTGTCAATTATTGTAATGTTCTTAGTTGACCCGTCATCTCTTTTTAAAACCTGAACATTGTCTTCCTGAATCTTTCTTGTTTTTTCAACGATGTGCTCATTTGGATTTGACAATGCATCTGAAAAAAATCTGCTCCACTCATCATCTGAAAACTGATAATTATTCAGTTCTTCCAAACAAGTACGAAGATTCTTTATCAAATCCGCTTCCTTGTGTATTTTAAGATAGGTATAGCCCTGTTCCGTAAGCAGTCGAATAAACTCTTTTTCTAAATCAGCTTCACTTTGATAACTGTCTGCGCGTGTTTTTACCGGTTCATATTCTGTAACTACTGTATTTTCATTTGACGCTGCCACAATATTAAAAAATGCCATAGGCTACCTCCTTATCTTTTATCTGAAAAATACTCTCCACTTAATTTATAACTTGAATATACTTTTCCAAACGAACTGTTTACAATCGACCTGTTAATATCATCACACCATTCGTCGTCTATTTCAATTAACGTATTGTTAGTAATTGTGTCTTTATACTCTTCTCCTGCAAACATCACACATAAAGTCGACGTGATAGGAAAGAACAGGCTTTTATACTCATCGCAAGGAAATATCTCCGTATCAATTGAAATTGTCTTATCTGATGTTATTAATCTTCCATTTTTGTTTACCCCAACTGCAATATTCATTCTATCCATTGAATCAAATATTGCACTGAAAACTTTATACTCTATTGACTCTTCACCAATTTCTCTAAAAAAAGGGAATAAAGACATTTTTGCAAAACTATCTATTTCGTAAGTACTATATTTATCGCCAATTCCACTAAATACTTTTTCCGCTTCTTCCTTTGCGCCTTTAACAATTTGTGGCAAACGTAAGATTTGAAATGTTATGTAAGACTGCCAAAACTCTCTTTCATCTCTATCAAGAAAATATCGAATTTTTAAATTTTCTTTATAATATGCTTTTCTTTCTAGTTTTCTTCTATACTTAGAAAACTCTATTTCAAGAATTCCAAAAGTTTTTTCCAAGTAGTTAACATTGATAAGGTCTCCATTTTGATCTCGAAGTTCATAAATAGACTTTTCGTAACATATAGATTTTATCGGTATAGCCTGTTCAATTTGTTTATTACTTAAAAGGTCGTAAGAGAATACTGTGTATCTTTTGTCATCATCAAACTTTTTTAAGGGCTTGTATTCCCTTGAAAATCCTCTTAAATATACTTGTGGTATATAATGCTGTTTCTTTGTAATATTATTCTTCTGCATTTTTAAAACTCAATAATTTATCCCTATAATATTCGTATTGTTTTTGACGTGCTTCTATCTCTGCTGGTATACCTTTAGAAATATCATTACATAGATTATTAAATCTATCTAATTGATTAACAATATTTTCTTGTTCCATAAGCGACGGTAAAGGAATTATAATATCATTCAACTTATCTGGCGTCACTTCAATTACCTTTGTTCCATGGGCTAGCTTTCTTTTCTGAGCAAAAAACATATTTGAGTGAAAAAAGTATGACAAATATTTAGCATTCTGATTATGATGAATAATTGCTGTATGACCTCCAACAGCAACTTTTTCGTTTCCTAACCATGCAACACACTTACAAACATCTTCAACGTTTTCACTCGTTACAGCCATAACTATATCATTTTGAATTGCCCATTTTGCTTTTTGCGCTGCTTCATGATTGATTCTAGTTATCGTCTTATCCGCAAACACTCCATATTTTGTATAAATCTGTCCGTAGTGAATACAAGGAATTCCCTCTTCTGAAAAATCTGATTTTTGAAAATTTCCACCTCGTGATACAGTTGCAATGTCATGTATCTTAACCGGTGCGTACCCAAATACATATTGCAATAATTTAATTATTGTCTGTCTGTCTGTCTGTCTGTCTGTCTGTCTGTCTGTCTGTCTGTCTGTCTGTCTGTCTGTCTGTCTGTCTGTTTTTTTTTCTGTCTTTCTGTCTTT
>JAEELL010000039.1 GCA_016282745.1 Lachnospiraceae bacterium | reverse complement strand
TCTGTATGCAGCATCTACTTTAAGTAATGCTCTAGCGATACCGTGTCTGATAGCACCAGCCTGTCCTGTGTATCCACCACCGTGTACGTTTACGATAACGTCCATCTTATCAGCGTTATCTGTAGCTACTAATGGCTGACGAACGATAACCTTTAATGTCTCTAATCCTAAATATTCATCAATATCTCTCTTGTTGATTGTGATATTTCCTTTACCAGGCATAACGTATACTCTAGCTACGCTCTTTTTTCTTCTACCTGTTCCATAAAATTTATCTGCCATTTCGATTTATCTCCTTTCAGTTAATTAAAATGTTAATGCTTCAGGCTTCTGAGCAGCATGTGGATGCTCGTTTCCAGCATAAACGTAAAGTTTCTTAATCATGTCTCTTCCTAAAGGTCCCTTTGGAAGCATTCCCTTAACTGCAAGTTCGATAACCTTTTCAGGTTTCTTATCTAACATCTCTCTAAGAGTTGTCTCTTTCATACCACCTACGTAATCTGAGTGATGGTAGTAAATCTTCTGATCTAACTTCTTACCTGTTACTTTAATCTTTTCAGCGTTTACTACAACTACGAAATCACCTGTATCAATGAAAGGTGTGTATTCTGGTTTGTTCTTTCCTCTTAACACCTTAGCGATTTCTGATGATAAACGTCCTAATGTATATCCTGTAGCGTCAACTACATACCATTTCTTTTCAATTGTTGATGGACTAGCCATGTATGTCTTCATTGGTTTACCTCCTGAAATACTATAAATCTTTAATAAATATATATGTTAAATGTCATTACCGGGGCTTTGGTTAGACATAAAACTCCTACGCATAACACGTCACAATAAAGTATTATATATTAATTCTTCTTCTATGTCAAATATAAATATTTCAAATCCTGCAAGCAGTCTTTCACATATTTATATTTTCATGTGCATGGCTGAATAGTACTCATGAACCAAACTGCGATAGCCCAATTCTTTTAAATCTTCATAACGGACATTGTATCTTGCTTTTGTACGCTTCCCGCTGACGAGATATCTTATGCACTCCTGAGAATAATGATCTATCTCTTTAAGACTTTTACTTGTATTTATCACTGAGAAAAACCAGTAGCTCCATGATAAATCATTATTTTCCGGATGTTCAAACAGTTTTCTGTTGAAAATTCTTATAAATGCTTTGGCCGCCTTTTCTCCCCCTATATGATTACGCATATGCCATCTTCTAAGTGAGTCTGTTTTCCTTTTCATTTTCTTTTTTAACTTTTTGACAGTAGCAGGTGCAATATCAATTATACCTTTTTCGTATTTAAAGCCCAAAAATGTCCATGCTTCACCCGGATTATTAAAGCATTCTTTTGATTGGTTCACTGTCAATCCTTTTTCATGCAATTGCTTTTTAATATATTCTGCATATTTTTCAACCATTTCCCTGCTCTCTGCAAATACGATTATATCATCAGAATATCTTGCATATATTACTCCCTTATTTTCAAAGTATTCATCTAAGTCTTTCAGATACAAATTTGCATAAAAAGTCGCCATAGGCGTTCCTGCCATTATACCTTTTTCTTCCACAATAATACTTTTCTCAATAATAACCTCTGTCTCACAAAGTAAACCGGACAAAAAATTGAAAAGTTCTAAATCATCCTGAAGCACTTCTCTCAATATTGGCAGCATCTGTGATATCGGCACCGAATTAAAATAGTTATGTATATCTACCTTATACGAATACATTCTTTCTATCCCAGGATGTCTGACCAGTTTTTTGAATGCATCTTTTGCACTTCTTCCGGGTCTGAAAGAATACAAATTGTCACAGAATATGTAATTATATTTTCTTGTCATCTCATAGGTAAGCAGCTTCATAGCCATATTTTCATCATAAGGATAACTGTATACATTTCTTTTCTTTTCAGAACTTAATTTACTTATTACGGATTTTCTGGGAGTAGGAAATCTATCTCCTTTTTGGATACGCCCATATACATCAGAGTATTTTTCTTCATCTATATAATTTTGTAATTCCTTGATAAATGAGTCTGAACTCACAATAGAACTCTTATATTTAAGAAATTTATTCCATTCTTTTTTTTGTGCAATTGTATTAAGTAAAGTCACACTATTCTCCCTCTATGCCAGCTCTGTTTTTATGCACCACCTGTAGAAGTAGGATTCTTTTATCTCAGTTGGAGCTTGTCCCCCACCGAGACTAGTTTGTCTATATACTCACTACTTATAGAAGTGGTAGCCTCATACAACGAGATAAAAATAAAGCAGAAAGAGAAATCATTAAATTCACGAAATTCGTGAAATGACCAGACCGTACATGAACTAACTGCCTGCGAAGTTTCAAGACTCTCTCACAAGCCTTGCTACGAAGTCCATGCCGGGTCCGCCACAGGCGCACAGCATTCTCTCTCTGCTTATTAACTAATTAATTAACTGTTATTTTCCAAGTGCTTTCTTCGTTCTGTCAACAACATATGAACGTGTATTCCACCAGCCTCTATGATCATAGTAGAATCTCAAATATGGAATACCGTTGTCTGCGCATTCTGAACGGAGTTTTTTTCTTTTGCTTGTCTCGGATAATAATTCTACAACAAGAGCTTTGTTCTCCCCGCTATAAAAAGTAATCACACTGACCTTATTCCAATTATCAGTTTCCTTATCTATCTGAATATCATATTCAGGGAATTCCTCCCTATATACTTTCTCGAAGTATTCTGTATATTTTCCTTTATAATCAAACTGATTTTCTTCCGCAGGTTTCTTTCTTCCATATGATACTCCTATAGAAGAGACATTTTCAGTTTCTTCCGGCTCATTATTATAATCGTCGTTATAATTCTGATTAGGTATTCTCTCTTTGGCACTCTTCGCATATTCGCCAAGCATATCTTTTGCTATTTTTTCCGTTTTGCTCCCAAACAAACTTGATAATATTCCCATAAATCAGACCTCCCATTGTCTCCGTTTCATTATCTGATTATTATACTACAATACTCCGATAATGACAATTTCAAGAATACTCAATTTCAACGATACTCTATCCCAACTAATGTCAGTCCGCAAGCCGGCGCTTTTGGTCCTGCCGCGTACCTGTCTTTTGCCTCTATTATCTCTTTTACATGTTCAGGGGGATAAACTCCAAGTCCCACCTTGATAAGTGTACCAACAATTATCCTTACCATATTGTAGAGAAATCCGTTGCCACTTATCTTTATGGAAATAATATCATCTGTTTTTGAAACATCTAAAGTATAAACTGTTCTTACTGTATTTTCAACCTGACTTCCTGACGAGCAAAAACTTGCAAAGTCATGTTCACCAACTATGTACTCTGCTGCTTTTTTCATTTTATCCACATCAAGTGGCATATAGACAAAATGTGTATACAGTCTGTACAACGGCATATCAAATCTTCTATTTAAAATCTTATATTCATACGTCTTAACACTGTCGCAAAATCTTGGATGAAAATCAAGTGGCACCTCCTCCGACTTTTGAATTCTTATATCATTTGGCAACCTTTGATTAAGTGCAAAAGAAATCTTTTCAGGTGGAATCTTTGTTTCACTGTCAAACACTGCAACATTTCCAAGCGCATGAACCCCCGAATCAGTTCTACTTGCACCTATCACTGCAATATCTTCTTTTAACAGATCACTAAGCGCTTTATTTATTATTTCTTCAACAGTTATTCCATTAATCTGAATCTGCCATCCACAATAATTCGTTCCGTCATATGCTATTATTAATCTGATTCTCTTCTTCATATATCGATACCTTTATATTTCTTCAATTTGAGCCTTTTTATCTGTCTCTTTTTTCACAAGTTAATTGACACAATCTGTCGCTTTATATTATCTAAATATCAATTTATTACATCATTTCATTTGATTATAAATTAATTACATTTGCATTTTTATTTATTCAACAATTTTATCAACTCAATAAATTTGCACATATTATCCCTGCTAAGAATAATATCTGTACACCATAAGCTATTATATCTGTTTTATTATATTTGAGCGGTCTAAATTTTGTTCTAACTCCGCCGCGATAACATCTTGCCTCCATCGCAGTGGCAAGTTCCAAAGCTCTTTCGATTGACGACACAAAAAGTGGCACAAGTATAGGAATATAATTCTTTACCTTTCTTATCAATCCGCCAGACTCAAAATCTGCACCTCTGGCGGTTTGTGCCTTTATTATCTTGTCCGTTTCTTCCATAAGCGTTGGTATAAATCTTAATGCCAACGACATCATCATTGCAATCTCATGAACAGGTATTTTTATAACATTCAAAAATCCCAATGATTTTTCCAGGCCATCCGCCATATCCGAAGGTTTTGTTGTAAGGGTCATCACTGAAGTTCCAATAACCAGATATATTAGCCTCAATCCAATATATGCTGCTTTAATAACTCCACCCGAAGTAATATTTACTGCTCCAAAATGCACCAACGTATTACCGCTTTTTACAAAGAACATATTACACAGGGAACTGATTATTAAGATTATGAGAATCTGTTTCATACCCTTTATCAGCCTGATAAAAGGGACTTTCGAAGCAATTATTACCGCTACCAGTGAAAACGTAATAATGGCGTATGATACGCTATTATTCGCCACAAACAATGCCACAATAAATATTAAAGTTGCAAACAGTTTAACCCTTGGATCAAGCTTATGTATTATTGAATTTACATTATAATATTGACCTATTGTAATATTTGACATTCTCCAAAAACTAAATACACAAACTTATCATTTACCATCATTCTTAAAACCGGCAAGCACCCTGATTAGTTCTTCTTTAGCGTCCTCCATATTTATAATATCTGTTCTGACAGGTACCCCTGCCTGCATTATCTTATCCATAATATAAGAAATCTTTGGTACCGTCAAACCGCATTTTTCCAATTCATCTCTGTGCTTAAAAACCTCATTGGGCACATCATCAAACAAAACTGTTCCTCTGTACATCACAATCAGTCGTTTTGCGTACTTTGCCATATCTTCCATGCTGTGTGAGACTACAACAACTGCAATTCCTTTTTCAGTGCACAACTCTGTTAGCAGTTTATAAATTGCATCTCTGCCAACAGGATCGAGACCTGCAGTTGGTTCATCGAGAATCAGCATCTCCGGATCCATTGCAAGAACTCCCGCTATGGCAACTCTTCTCTTTTGTCCACCCGATAATTCAAATGGTGACTTTTCATACAAATCTTCCGTAATTCCCACTAAAGACAATGCTTTTTTTGCGGCCTTATATGCATCATCTTTTGACAATCCCTTGTTAAGTGGTCCAAAACATACGTCTTCAATGATACTGCTCTCAAACAACTGATGTTCCGGATATTGAAATACCATACCGACATTGCACCTGTGACGTCTGATATCGTACTTTTTATCAAATATATCTTCTCCGTCACACAATACTTCACCACCGGTTGGCTTTAACAATCCGTTAAAATGTTGAATAAGCGTCGATTTGCCTGAACCTGTATGTCCAATGATTCCAACAAACTCACCGCTCTTTATCACTAAATTAACATCCTTTATTGCTTCTATTTCACTGGACATGCCTACGTTATATTTATATTGAATATTCTTTAATTCTAAAACCATAACTGAATATTTTCTCCTGTCAAATTACTCCATCCCGTTACTAATCAATCAGCCCTATGTCAGGCTGAATTGCAAGTAATCCTATCTCTTATATAATTTGACAACTTCTTCTATCAATTCATCTTCATCTATTAATCCTTCCGGAAGCTCTATCCCTTCTTTTTTTAATTCATAAGCAAGTTCTGTAACAACAGGAACCTCAAGACCCGCCTCTTTCAGTAATTCTACATTGGCAAATATTTTAGAAGGTTTGCCGGAAATCAATATTTTTCCTTTGTCCATAACAAATATATTATCTGCATTTATCGCCTCATCCATATGGTGAGTTATCAGTATAACGGTAATACCTTTTTCCAAATTTAATTTTCTCAGAGATTCAATGACTTCACGTCTTCCTACAGGATCAAGCATTGCTGTGGGTTCATCAAGAATAATGCATTCCGGTTCCATTGCCATAATGCCTGCAATTGCCACACGCTGTTTTTGTCCTCCGGAAAGATTATTTACCGCTCTCATCCTATAATCAGTCATATTTACAGAAAGCAAAGCTTTGTTAACACGATACCGGATTTCATCAGTTGGTACTGCAAGATTCTCCGCTCCAAACGCTACATCATCTTCAACAATCTGAGAAACCAATTGATTGTCAGGATTCTGAAAAACCATACCTGCTTCCTGCCTGATACTCCATTTGTTTTTCTTATCAGAAGTATCTAAACCGTTTATAACAACAGTACCGGATGTTGGTCGAAGCAATGCATTCAGATGCTTTGCAAAAGATGATTTCCCTGAACCGTTTCGTCCAAGAACAACTATAAACTGACCTTTTTCAACATCAATATCTAAACCGTCTATAGCTCGAATCTTTATTTCATTGTCATATTCATCTCTCGTGATATAATCATATACCAAATTAAGCGTCTGAACTATTCCCATTACCGTTTCCTTTTATATTATTCAAAGTCTAATCGTGATTAATTTTATTCTATTTTTATTTTTTAATCAAGTTTTATCTGATTTTTCATTATTCAGTTTTATCTGATAATTGTCCCTAAACAATTATTTATTACGGAATTGTATAATAGACGATTGTATGCTAAAATTACTTTATTAGTATTTTAGGAGAATGAGAATGAGTATGAACAATCAGCACTATTTTAACATAATAGTATCAAGAACCCCAACTAAGTTTGCCACATGTATCAGACATTTTGGAAACATGACTTACAATCACACTTCTGTTTTCCTTGACGATGATCTTGACAACATATACGCTTTTGCAAGACCGGAACATTTAGGTATCTTTAAAGGAACTTTAGTTAAAGAATCTCTCGACAGATTTACATTAAGAAGAAACATTGATGTTCCTGTTAAGGTGTTACGATTTGCAATAACAGATGAACAATATAACGATCTTCAGGCCATTATCTATAATATCTATAACGACCCGGAATATATTTACAATCTGTTTTCAGTTTTGTCTTATCCGTTAACAAAAGGCTTTGACACATACAAAGCATATTCATGCATAGAATTTTCAATGACTTTACTCAAAAAAATCGGATATACATTTGAGAAACCAATCCCAAGATACAAACCTGATGAGTTGATAGAACTTTTCAAAGACAATATATATAAATCCTGCGATATTCGTGAGTTACTCTCTGAGGACATTGGAGAATCCGATTATTTTTCTCCACTATCTATTAAACTTTTGACATCAAATGCTGTGGGATTATTCATCATAATTAAAAGAACACTATTTTACAGAAAGTTTTCTCACTAAACTCTTCTGAAAATCAACTGTGTATTATGCTATTTTAATAGCAATGTAAAAAAAAGTTTCCTTTTGGGAAACTTTTTTTATTACTACTTATACAAATACATTTTACACTCTTATAAAAAAGGGAGTTACGCATTTCGTAACTCCCTTTATATATTGCTATTTTATTTATTATACTAACTCTAATAAAACTTCCATAGCTGCATCGCCTTTACGCTGTCCAATCTTAACGATTCTTGTGTAACCACCGTTACGACCAGCGTACTTAGGAGCGATTTCATCGAATAACTTGTTTGTCAAGTTAACGTTCTTTGTATCAGCCTTCTTCTCGCCAACTTCCTTTACTGTGTAAAGAACTTTGTTCATCTGGCGTCTAGCATGAAGTCTTGATGGCTTATCTTTTTTGATTGTCTTTTCAACTTCATCAAAAACAGTAACTTTCTTACCATCTACAACTTCTTTAACTCTCTTGCCATCTTTATCTTTGCGAGCAACTTTAGCAACAACCTTTACTTCATCAAAGTTATCTTTTTCCTTAACTGCTAATGCAATAAGACCTTCAGCAACTTTACGAATCTCTTTAGCTCTTGCTTCTGTTGTAACAATCTTGCCGTTATTTAAAAGACTTGTAACCTGACCTCTAATTAAAGCTTTTCTCTGACTTGAAGTTCTTCCAAGTTTTCTATAACCTGCCATTTTCTTACCTCCTATACTAATAAACAGTTCATTTATTAGTTATCATCGCTAGGTTTCAATTCAAGGCCGTACTCTTTAAGTTTTGCAAGGACTTCATCCAAAGACTTGCGTCCTAAATTTCTTACCTTCATCATATCTTCAGATGTCTTGTTTGTTAAATCCTGAAGTGTATTGATACCTGCTCTCTTTAAACAGTTGTATGAACGAACTGATAATTCTAACTCATCAATGTTCATCTCAAGCACTTTATCTTTTTCATCATCAACAGGTTCAACCATAATGTCAACATTCTTGGCATTCTCTGATAAATCAATGAATAATTTCAAATGCTCGCTAAGAACCTTTGCAGCTAAACTAACAGCTTCGTCAGGAACTAAAGTTCCATCAGTATAAACATCTAATGTAAGTTTATCAAAATCTGTTATCTGACCAACACGGGTATTCTCAACAGACATATTAACTCTTTCAACTGGAGTGTAGATAGAATCAATTGCAATCACATCGATTGGCGCATTAGGATTCTTGTTCTTATCTGCGCTAACATATCCTCTACCTTTAGTAATAGTCAACTCCATATTGACGTTGCCACCATTAACTGTAGCAATTACCAAATCAGGGTTTAAAATTTCTATATCAGAATCAACCTGAATATCAGCTGCTGTTATAACTCCATCACCGCTGAAGCTGATGTAAGCTGTCTTTGGTTCGTCTGAAGAGCTATTATTTCTAATAGACAACTGCTTGATATTCATTACTATCTCAGTAACGTCTTCCTTAACACCCTCAATTGAACTAAATTCGTGAAGAACTCCGTCAATCTTTATAGCGCTTACTGCAGCACCAGGTAAAGAAGAAAGCATGATTCTTCTGAGAGAATTTCCAAGTGTTGTACCATATCCTCTCTCGAGTGGTTCTACAACAAATTTTCCGTATCTTTTATCTTCTGATATCTCAACTATATCAATATTTGGTTTCTCAAAATCAAACACTACAAAGTCCCTCCTTTATTGGGAATTGCTTATGCTTACTTAGAATATAACTCGACGATAAGCATTTCGTTAACAGGTACATCGATCTCTTCTCTTGTTGGAAGAGTCTTAACTTCTCCCTTGAGATTCTCCTGATCTGCTTCAAGCCAACCTGGAACTAATCTTCCACCTGTAACTTCGATAATATCTTTATATCTCTGAGAGCTCTTGCACTTCTCTTTGATTTCAATAACATCACCAGCTTTAATTAAGTATGAAGGGATGTTAACAACTTTTCCGTTTACTGTTACATGCTTGTGATCAACGATCTGTCTAGCTTCACGTCTTGTTCTGGCATATCCCATACGGAAAATAACATTGTCAAGTCTTCTCTCAAGTAAAATCATAAGATTATCACCTGTCATACCTGACATTCTAGATGCCTTGTCAAAGTAGTTTCTGAAAGGCTTCTCTAATACGCCGTAGATGAATTTAGCTTTCTGCTTTTCTCTAAGCTGAAGACCATATTCACTCATCTTTCTGCTTGCTCTGTTTAAATTTCTATTTGATTTCTTATCTATTCCTAAATAGATTGGATCTAAACCAAGTGATCTACATCTTTTAAGAACAGGAACTCTATTAACTGCCATTGTTTACATTCCCTCCTAATTAGACTCTTCTACGCTTTGGTGGGCGACATCCATTATGTGGAACAGGAGTAACGTCCTTGATACTTGTAACGTCAAGTCCGCATGCTGAAAGAGCACGAATAGCTGCTTCTCTTCCTGAACCTGGACCCTTTACCATAACATCTACTGACTTTAATCCATGTACTAAAGCTGCTTTTGTAGCAGTCTCTGCTGCCATCTGAGCTGCATAAGGAGTAGATTTCCTTGAACCTCTAAATCCGAGACCACCAGCACTTGCCCATGATAAAGCATTTCCTTCAGCATCTGTCAATGTAACAATTGTATTGTTGAAAGATGACTGAATATGTGCCTGTCCGTGTTCAACGTTTTTCTTAACACGCTTTTTTGTCACTTTCTTTGTAACTTTCTTAGCCATTTTAAAACTAACCTCCCTTATGGGTTTTTACTATTATTTCTTCTTATTTGCTACAGTTCTCTTAGGACCTTTTCTTGTTCTTGCATTTGTCTTTGTCTTCTGACCACGAACAGGAAGTCCTTTTCTATGACGAATTCCTCTGTAACATCCAATTTCCTGTAATCTCTTAATGTTTAAAGCGATTTCTCTTCTTAAATCACCTTCAACAGTCTGGCTTGCATCGATAACTTCGCTGATTCTCTTAACTTCATCATCTGTTAAGTCTCTACAACGAGTATCTGGATCAACATTAGCCTCAGCCAAAATTCTCTTTGAGCTTGGAAGACCAATACCATAAATATAAGTCAAGCCAATTTCAACTCTCTTTTCTCTTGGTAAATCAACACCTGAAATACGAGCCATGTGTATAACCTCCATTAGTTAAAATTGTAATAAGTATGTATAAATAACGTAGCCCGTCACACGACGTCTGAAATGTTGTACGCACCCATACATCTCATATATTGTTTGGTTTCTCGCAGGTTTCCCTACATTTATATATGTAGGATTCCCTACATCTATATTGCAAAAGACCGGTACTTGTGGGTCTCTCACACGCAAGATTGTATCTTGCTTAATAGTAGCTTAATGCTACTGCAGCCGCAAATTCAAAGTTATGAATTGTACATATCTTAAGTACTCATAACATTGCATAACAAAGACGTGAATGCCTTATACATCCACTTAATAAGGATAATTAACCCTGTCTCTGTTTGTGTTTAGGATTCTCACAGATTACTCTGATACTTCCCTTTCTTTTAATGATTTTGCATTTTTCGCAAATAGGTTTAACTGATGATCTAACCTTCACAGTAAAATCCTCCTTTCAAAAAAAGTCCGAATAAAATCTTATCATATATTTTGGTATATTTCAACCCCTGATAATAAGGTTTTTTCATTCTTCTTTTTTATTTATCTCTCCAAATGATACGTCCTTTTGACAAATCATATGGTGATAATTCAATTGTTACTTTGTCACCAGGTAAAATTCTGATGAAGTTCATACGAAGTTTTCCGCTTATGTGAGCCAATACTTCGTGACCATTTTCTAATTCTACCTTAAACATTGCGTTTGGTAACTTTTCTAAAACAGTTCCTTCTATTTCAATTACATCTGCCTTTGACATTTTTATATCCTCCTAATAACTTTAGATTATAATATTCTTTAATGATTTATTATACTAACGATAATATTTCCGGTTCCCCTTTTGTAATGAGAACTGTATTTTCGTAATGGGCTGATAAACTACCATCGTCCGTAATAACAGTCCAATCATCATTCAACCAATCAATATCAGGTCTTCCGATATTGATCATCGGTTCTATCGCAAGAGTCATACCGGCTTGAAGTCTCATTCCTCTTCCCTTTTGTCTGAAGTTTGGAATCTCAGGATCTTCATGAAGGTTCTTACCGATTCCATGACCACACAGTTCTCTAACAACTCCGTAACCACGCTGCTCAGCGTATTCCCCGATTGCTGCAGATATTTCATACAATCTGCATCCTTCTCTCGCATACTTCAAACCTTCAAAAAAGCTTTCACGAGTGACATCTATTAGTCTCTGTGCTTCTTTACTTATCTCTCCGACTGCAACAGTTCTTGCTGCATCAGACTGATAACCTTTGTAAATTACTCCGGCATCAAGACTTACGATGTCTCCATCAATTATCACTCTGTTCTTTGAAGGTATACCGTGAACAACTTCATCATTTACAGAAACACATATCGAAGCTGGAAAACCCTCATATCCTAAAAATGAAGGAATACATCCGTAACTTCGAATCAATTCTTCTCCAATTTTATCAATCTGATATGTTGTCATACCGGCTTTAATTTCTTTAGCCAGTTCATTATGAACCTTTCCGAGAATCTTTCCGGCTTCCCGCATCAGCTCAATTTCTCTTTCTGACTTAATTGTAACTGCCATATTAAGCTCCCAAAATCTCAACTATAGCTTCAAATACTTCTTTCATGTCCTTTGTTCCGTCAACACTCTTAAGAATTCCTTTTCCACTATAGAAATCAATAAGTGGCTGTGTCTGTTTGTGGTAAACATCAAGTCTGTTAAGAACTGTCTCAGGCTTGTCATCATCTCTTAAAATAAGATCTTCACCACATTTGTCACATTTACCTTCAACCTTTGTTGGGTTGAAAACAACATGATATGTTGCGCCACATCCTACACATGCTCTTCTTCCGCCCATTCTGTTAACAATGTTCTCATCCGGAACATCAACATCAATAGCGTAATCAACTTTCTCGCCGATTTTTGCAAGAGCAGCTTCTAAAGCTTCTGCCTGTGGGATTGTTCTTGGGAATCCGTCAAGTACGTATCCGTTCTCACAATCAGGCTCAGCAAATCTATCAATTACCAAATCAACAACAAGTTCATCAGGAACTAACTGTCCCGCGTCCATGTATGTCTTTGCTTTCTTTCCAAGTTCTGTTCCATTTTTAATATTCGCTCTGAAAATATCTCCTGTTGAGATATGTGGAATATTGTATTTTTCAGCAAGCATTTTTGCCTGTGTTCCTTTTCCTGCACCAGGTGCACCTAACATAATTATTTTCATAAATTTTACCTCATTACTTTATTTCTTCACTTCATTTAACTTAGCAATCTTATATCATTTGATTAAAAATTACTATTAGCACGATATAATCTCATATTTAAACAGCTTCAAATGTCAATCTAGGGAACAACCTTTGGCTGTTCCCTATTTAACACTTGTGTATTTTACTAGAAAATACCCTTAATATCTTTGTAACTACGTTCAGCTGTCATCGCCTTAATTGTAGCAAGTGTCTCAATAATTACACCAACGATAATGATGATTGAAGTACCACCAAATGATACGTTAGCACCCGCAATACCTGAAGCTAAAATTGGAATAGCTGCAACGATAAGAAGTCCAAGCGCACCAATAAGAATGATGTAATTTAAAATTGAAGTTAAATATTCAACTGTTGGTTTACCACTTCTGATACCCGGAATCATGCTACCTCTGTCATTAAGGTTCTTAGCAACTTCACGAGGATTGAATGTGATTGAAGTGTAGAAATAAGCAAAGAATATAATCAATACCATATATACTACAAATCCAATTGAATACTTCAGTCTGTTTGGATCACACCAGTTAGACTGATTTAAGTAGTTCATCCATTCAGGTGATTTACCAAAGAAAGATCCAATAACGATTGGAAACTGTAAAATTGATGAAGCGAAAATTACAGGGATAACACCTGCTGTGTTAACTTTAAGAGGAATGTTAGACTGCTGTCCTCCAACTCTTCTTCTACCCTGAACTTTCTGAGACATCTGTACAGCAATATTTCTCTGTGCGCCCTGAAGAATTACTACGAAAGCAACCATCGCAATAATAATTGCAACAATAATAACAGCAGCAGTAACCTTACCACCTACAGATTTTGCACCAACAACATAATTTGAGAATAAGTTGCTAATGTCGCTAGGGATTCTTGATACGATATTAATAGTAAGAACTATTGAAATACCGTTACCAACACCCTTTTCAGTAATCTGTTCACCAATCCACATAAGAACTGCTGAACCTGCTGTCATTGTAATAATACCAGTTAAAATAACTGCTACCTTACGGAAATCATGCATGTTTGATGCATACTTAATTGTCTCTGTATCGAAGATTCCTTTGTTAGCAAATCCCCATACCATAGCAGTACTTTCGATAATAGCCAAAAATACTGTTACATAACGAGTAATTTCTGCAATCTTCTTTCTTCCTTCCTCACCGTCTTTCTGCATTTCCTCGAATTTAGGAATTGCGATAGTGAGAAGCTGCATGATGATTGATGAAGTAATGTACGGTGTAATACTAAGAGCAAACACTGACATTCTTTCCATTGAACCACCAGTTATGGCAGCGAAGAAGCTGAATGCTCCTTCACTGAACTGCTTTGTAAGTTCTTTTACAACGTCGTCGTTTACGAAAGGAATAGGAATCTGAGATCCTAATCTAACAACGATCAACATTAAAAATGTGTAAATTAATCTTTTTCTAATTTCTTTTGTTCTCAACGCATCATGAAGTGTTTTAAACATATTAGATCACCTCACATGTTCCGCCAAGAGCTTCAATCTTAGCTTTTGCTCCTTCACTAAAGGCATTTGCTTTAACTGTAAGCTTCTTTGTTAACTCTCCGTTTCCAAGAATCTTAACGCCATCACGTGGGTTCTTAACGATTCCTGCTTCAACTAAAGTTTCAACAGAAACTACTGCGTCATTATCAAATCTCTCTAAGTAAGATACATTGATACCAACGATGTCCTTTGTATTGATATTTGTAAAACCTCTCTTAGGGATTCTTCTATATAAAGGCATCTGACCACCTTCAAAACCAGGTCTTACACCGCCGCCTGAACGTGCCTTCTGTCCTTTGTGACCCTTACCAGCTGTCTTGCCGTTTCCTGAACCATGTCCACGACCTCTTCTGAAATTATCACTCTGTTTTGAACCTTCTGCAGGCTTTAAATTTGATAAGTTCATTGTCGCACCTCCTTACTTAATTAAATTTCTTCAACCTTTACCATATGTCTAACCTGCTGAATCATACCTCTTACAGCCTTGTTATCCGGTAATTCAACTGTCTTGTTAAGTTTTCTTAAACCTAAAGCTTCAACAGTCTTTTTATTTTTTGGAACTGCTCCAATTGTTGATTTTACTAAAGTAATTCTTAATTTATCTGCCATTTCCAATTACCTCCACTTATCCTAAAATCTCTTCTACAGATTTTCCACGAAGCTTAGCAACTTCATCAGGAGTCTTTAATGCAGCTAAACCTTCAATTGTAGCAAGTACAACGTTCTGTTTGTTGTTTGAACCTAAAGATTTTGTTCTGATGTTTCTGATACCTGCAAGTTCAATAACTGTACGTGCTGGACCACCAGCAATAACTCCAGTACCTTCTTTAGCTTTCTTAAGTAATACAGAAGCGCTACCAAACTTTCCGATAAGGTCATATGGAATACTTCCGTTATTATCCATAGGAACACTAACAAGTTTCTTCATTGCATCTTCTTTACCTTTACGAATTGCTTCAGGAATTTCAGCTGCTTTTCCTAAACCTGCACCAACGTGTCCTTTACCGTCACCAACTACTACTAAAGCAGCGAAACGCATATTACGTCCACCTTTAACAACCTTAGTAACACGTTTGATTGACACTACTTTTTCTTCTAATTCTAACTGACTAGCATCAATTATTTCACGTTTCATTGTGTTTTGTCCTCCTCAACTAAAATTCCAATCCAGCTTCTCTAGCTGCATCAGCTAATGCTTTGATTTTTCCCTGATATATAAAGCCGCCTCTATCAAAAACAACTTCCTTAATACCTTTTTCAATTGCTTTCTTAGCAATTGCTGTACCAACGTATGCTGCTGCTTCAACGTTATTAGTCTTTTCTACAGAACCCTTAACATCTGCATCAAGAGTAGATGCTGCGCAAAGAGTTGTACCCTGTCCGTCAAAGGCTGTATCGTCAATAATCTGAGCATACATATGATTATTACTTCTAAAAACTGCTAAACGTGGGCATGTAGCTGTTCCACTTAAATGATTACGCAGTCTGTTATGTTTTTTAACGCGAACTTCGCTTCTAGATTTCTTACTAATCATAATTTGTCACTCCTTTAATTATTTCTTACCAGTCTTACCAACTTTACGTCTAATAACTTCATCAGCATACTTAATACCTTTTCCTTTGTAAGGTTCAGGTCTTCTCTTATCTCTGATTTCTGCAGCGTATTGGCCAACTTTTTCTTTATCAATACCTTTAACAATAATCTTATTCTGTCCTTCAACTTCAGATGTAAGACCTTCCGGATCTTCCATCTCAACAGGATGAGAATAACCTAATGAAAGGATTAACTTGCTTCCCTGCTTCTGTGCTCTGTAACCTACACCGTTTACTTCAAGCACTTTCTCATAACCATCTGTAACACCGATTACCATGTTGTTAATAAGTGTTCTTGTAAGACCATGTAAAGATTTCATCTTCTTAAGGTCATTTGGTCTGTTAACAACGACTGTTTCGCCGTCCTTTTTGATTTCCATTTCCTCAGGTAATACTCTCTCAAGTGTTCCCTTAGGTCCTGTAATAGTCACCTTATTATTTTCTGCAATATCAACAGTTACGCCTGCTGGTATAGCGATAGGCATTCTTCCTATACGTGACATGCCGTTACCTCCTTAAATAAATTGAGTTATATTTTAGAACTATTGTGAAAGAGGAAACTAAAAAGTTTCGTCCTTTCACCGTCCTAATGTTTAATAATTATCTATAACAGATTACCAAACGAATGCGAGAACTTCTCCACCAACGTTTTCTTTTCTGGCAACCTTATCAGTAAGTATTCCTTTATTTGTTGAAATAATAGCAATACCTAAACCTCCAAGTACTCTTGGGAGTTCATCTTTACCAGCGTAAACACGAAGACCCGGTTTAGAGATTTTCTTAATACCTGTAATGACTTTTTCATTCTTGTCTTTACCGTATTTTAATGTAATTCTAATAACGTCAAAGTTACCATCTTTAACGATATCATACTTTGTGATATATCCTTCGTTAACAAGAATATCAGCGATAGCTAATTTCATTTTTGATGATGGTACATCAACTGTATCATGTTTAGCAGTATTTGCATTACGGATTCTTGTAAGCATATCTGCGATTGGATCACTCATAGTCATCTTAAATATCCTCCTAATAAAACTTGATTACCAGCTTGCTTTTCTAACGCCTGGTATCTGTCCCTTATATGCTAATTCACGGAAGCAAATTCTGCAAATTCCATACTTTCTTAAATATGCGTGTGGACGACCACAAATTCTACAACGGTTGTATTCCTGTGTTGAGAATTTCGCTTTACGCGCCTGTTTAACTTTCATAGCAGATCTAGCCATGGATTTCCCTCCTTAACTACTTTGCAAATGGCATATTAAATAATGTCAATAATTCACGAGCTTCTTCATCAGTGTTAGCTGTAGTAACAAAAATAATGTCCATACCTCTAACCTTATCAACCTTATCGTATTCGATTTCAGGGAAGATAATCTGCTCTTTCATTCCTAAAGCATAGTTACCTCTTCCATCAAATGCGTTAGGGTTAACACCTCTAAAATCACGTACACGAGGAAGTGAAAGATTTACTAATCTGTCTAAAAATTCATACATCTTCTCTCCTCTAAGAGTAACTTTACATCCGATTGGCATACCTTCTCTTAACTTGAAGTTAGCTACTGATTTCTTAGCTCTTGTTACTACAGCCTTCTGACCTGCGATTGTCTCGAGATCTTTGATAGCTGTATCAAGAATCTTAGCGTTTTCTTTAGCTTCGCCAACACCCATATTTATAACGATCTTATCAAGTTTTGGAACTTCCATAACATTCTTGTATCCAAACTTCTTTGTCATGGCATCAACTATTTCGTTAGTATATAATTCCTTAAGTCTACTCAACTTTCCTGACCTCCTCTCTCAATTAATCAATAACATCGCCTGTAGATTTGGCAATGCGGACTTTCTTTCCGTCTTCAATCTTGTAACCGATTCTTGTAACATTTCCTTTGTGTACATACATTACATTTGAAGCATCAATAGGTCCTTCCTGAGTAATGATTCCGCCAGTCTGATTAGCAGCGCTTGGCTTTGTGTGCTTAGTACGCATATTAACGCCTTCAACGATCAAAGTATTGTTTTCTTTGTTTACAGAAACAACTTTGCCTTCTTTAAATTTGTCTTTACCAGCGATCACTTTAACTGTATCGCCTTTCTTAATCTTCATTGCCATACTGCACACCTCCTATAATACTTCCGGTGCCAAAGAAACGATCTTCATGAACTGTTTATCTCTTAATTCTCTTGCAACCGGCCCAAAAATACGAGTTCCTCTTGGGGTTTTATCATCTTTAATAATTACAGCAGCATTTTCGTCAAATCTGATGTAAGAACCATCTTTACGACGAGCGCCTTTAACAGTACGAACTACTACGGCTTTAACAACATCACCTTTTTTAACAACACCACCTGGTGTTGCATCTTTAACAGTTGCAACGATCACATCGCCGATGCTAGCATATCTTCTAGTAGATCCGCCCATTACTCTGATACAAAGTAATTCTTTAGCTCCTGTATTGTCAGCAACTTTAAGTCTACTTTCCTGTTGAATCATGCTGTATTCCTCCTTCTATAAATGCGACTATTATCTAGCCTTCTCAATAATCTCAACAAGTCTCCATCTCTTATCCTTAGATAAAGGTCTTGTTTCCATAACTTTTACTGTATCACCAATACCACACTGGTTTTCTTCGTCATGAGCTTTTAATTTGTATGTTCTCTTAACGATTTTGTTATATAAAGGATGCTTTACGTTGTCTTCGATTGCAACTACGATTGTCTTATCCATCTTGTCGCTAACAACTTTACCTGTACGTGTTTTTCTTAAATTTCTTTCCACAACAATTCTCCTTCCTTAACTATTTAGCAGCGTTTGCAGTCTTCTCAACTATTACAGTCTGAATTCTTGCAATGTTTTTTCTAACTTCTTTAATTCTGCTTGTGTTGTCTAACTGATTTGTTGCGTTCTGGAATCTTAAATTGAAAAGTTCCTTTTTAGCAGCTACTAATTCTTCTTCTAATTCTGCAGCTGATTTTGCTTTTAAATCTTCTACATATTCTCTAATTTTCACTGTTATCACCGCCTTCTAATTCTTCACGTGAAACAACTTTACATTTAACTGGAAGTTTGTGTGTAGCGAGACGTAAAGCTTCTCTTGCTGTCTCTTCTGCAACACCAGAAATTTCAAATAAAACTCTTCCTGGCTTAACTACTGCTACCCAGTATTCGAGAGTACCTTTTCCGGAACCCATACGTGTTTCAGCTGGTTTTGTAGTTACTGGCTTGTCTGGGAAAATATCGATCCAAACTTTACCACCTCTCTTGATATGACGAGTCATAGCAATTCTGGCTGCCTCAATCTGGTTTGATTTAATCCAAGCTGGCTCTAATGCAACGATACCAAATTCACCATAGTTGATTTTGTTACCTCTGCTTGCTTTTCCTCTCATAGAACCACGGAACTGCTTACGACGTTTTACTCTTTTAGGCATTAACATTATTTAGCACCTCCTTCTTTTGTAGGAAGGATTTCACCTTTGTAAATCCAAACCTTAACACCAACTTTACCATAAGTTGTGTCAGCTTCAGCGAAACCATAATCGATATCAGCTCTTAATGTCTGAAGTGGAATAGTTCCTTCGCTGTAGAACTCTGTACGAGCCATATCAGCACCGCCGAGACGTCCTGAAACTGATGTCTTGATACCAAGAGCACCACTCTTCATTGTTCTGCTCATGCAAGACTTCATAGCTCTTCTGAATGTTACACGGTTCTCAAGCTGTAAAGCGATGTTCTCAGCTACTAACTGAGCATCCTTGTCTGGTCTCTTTACTTCTTTAACGTCGATGAATAACTTCTTGTTTCCATCAACCATCTTCTGAACTTCTGCTTTAACCTTTTCAATTTCAGCACCACCCTTACCGATTACGATACCAGGTTTAGCTGTATAAACATTTACTCTTACTCTGTCAGATGCTCTTTCGATTTCAATCTTAGAAACGCCAGAGTTGTATAATCTGTTCTTAAGGTATTTTCTAATTTTATAATCTTCTACTAAATTATCAGCGAAATCAGCTTCAGCATACCATTTGGAATCCCAATCTTTGATAACGCCGACTCTTAAACCATGAGGATTAACTTTCTGTCCCATACTTGCCTCCTATTATCTTTCATCAAGCACGATAGTGATGTGGCTTGTTCTCTTTTCGATTCTGTAAGCTCTACCCTGTGCTCTTGGTTTGATTCTCTTCATTGTAGGTGCCTTGTTAGCGTAGCACTCTGCGATGTAAAGATCATCAACATTCATATTGTTGTTGTTTTCAGCGTTAGCAACTGCTGATTTTAATAATTTCAAAATTACGCTTGATGCATATCTTGGGTTGTATGTTAAAAGACCGATTGCACTCTTAACATCTTTACCTCTAATGGCATCTAATACGAAACATGCTTTCTGTACAGACACTCTTGCGTAAGATAACTTAGCTGATGGTCTTGTATCTTTATTAGCATTTCTTTCTCTCTTTATCTGGGATCTATGTCCTTTTGCCATAGATGAGACCTCCTTTCAAATTACAAGCAATTATCTGCCCTTCTTCTCGTCTTTTCCATGTCCTCTGTAAGTTCTAGTAGCAACAAATTCACCAAGTTTATGTCCAACCATATCTTCTGTAACATATACCGGAACATGCTTTCTACCGTCATGAACAGCGATTGTATGTCCAACCATTTGTGGGAAAATTGTTGATCTTCTTGACCAAGTCTTAACAACTGTCTTGTCTCCTGACTCGTTCAATGCATCAATCTTCTTTAATAAGCTCTCATCCGCAAATGGGCCTTTCTTTAATGATCTAGCCATTAGTTCCTACCTCCTACTTCATATTCTTTCCATCACGTCTTCTGATGATCATCTTGTTAGACTTTCTATTTTTCTTACGAGTCTTCAAACCAAGTGCTGGTTTACCCCAAGGTGTACATGGGCCTGGACGACCGATTGGTGCACGTCCTTCACCACCACCGTGTGGATGATCATTAGGGTTCATAACAGAACCACGAACAGTAGGTCTGATTCCCATGTTACGTTTACGTCCTGCTTTACCGATGTTTACAAGACCGTGTTCAACATTACCAACTGTACCGATTGTAGCACGGCAGATAATAGGAACCATTCTCATTTCCTGTGAAGGAAGTCTTAAGATTGCATACTTTCCTTCTTTAGCCATAAGCTGTGCTGAACCACCTGCTGCACGAACTAACTGTCCGCCTTTACCAGGATATAATTCAATGTTGTGGATTTCTGTACCAACAGGGATTGCTGAAAGTGGTAAACAGTTACCAATCTTTGCTTCAGCGTTCTCACCGTTCATAAGAACATCTCCAACCTTTAAACCAACTGGAGCGATGATATATGATTTTTCACCATCTGCGTAGCAAATCAATGCAATATTTGCTGTTCTGTTTGGATCGTACTCGATACTCTTAACAGTTGCAGGAATATCATCTTTTCTTCTCTTAAAGTCGATAATTCTATATTTTCTTCTAGATCCACCACCGTGGTGTCTAACTGTAATCTTACCCTGAGCATTACGACCTGCTGTTTTCTTCTTAGAAACTACTAATGATTTCTCTGGAACATCCTTTGTAATTTCTACTTTATCAAGCATTGTCATAGCTCTTCTTGAAGGTGTATATGGGTTAAATGTCTTAATTCCCATCTTGATTCTCCTTTCAAACTACTGCTATTTAAATCTTACAGACCTGCAAAAATTTCGATGTCAGCGCTTTCAGCTGTAAGCTGAACTACTGCTTTCTTCTTTGCTGCTGTCTTTCCAACTACCATTCCTCTTCTACGGTTCTTTCCGTTAACGTTCATTGTGCTAACGCTTGCAACCTTTGTTCCTTCGAACATCTTTTCAACTGCCTCTTTAACCTGAGACTTTGTTGCGTCTGTGTGTACGTAGAATGTGTATTTCTTTTCTGCCATAGCGTTCATGCTCTTCTCAGTAATAACTGGAGAGAGGATTACGTCATAATACTTGATACTTGCCATTATGCATACACCTCCTCAATTTTTGCTACAGCTGCTTTTTCTACAACTACTGTATCGTACTTAAGAATATCAAATACGTTGATTGTGTTTGTAGAAGCTGTCTTAACTGTAGGAATATTCTTTGCTGATAATACAACGTTCTTATCATTTGATTCTGTAACAACTAATGCCTTATCAACATTTAAGTTTGACATAACCTTTGCAAATTCTTTTGTCTTTGGTGCTTCAAACTTAAGTTCATCAACTACGATAAACTTGTTATTGTTAACTTTATCTGTGAGTGCAGATTTAAGAGCTGCTCTCTTTTCTTTCTTATTCATCTTGAATGAATAATCTCTTGGTACTGGTGCGAATACAACTCCACCACCTGTCCACTGTGGAGATCTTGTAGAACCCTGTCTTGCATGACCTGTTCCCTTCTGTCTCCATGGCTTTCTTCCGCCGCCGCTTACTTCAGAACGTGTTTTAGCTTTCTGTGTTCCCTGACGGTTGTTTGCAAGCTGATTAACTACAGCCATGTGTACTAAGTGTTCATTTACTTCAACACCAAATACTGCGTCGCTAAGTTCGATTTCTCCAACCTGGCTTCCTTCCATATTTAAAACAGATACTTTTGCCATCTGCCTGTTCCTCCTTCCAAAATCTATTTACCGGATTTAACTGTCTCTTTAATAGTAACTAAAGCTTTCTTTGGTCCCGGTACAGCACCTTTAACTAAGAGTAAGTTGTTTTCAACATCAACTCTTACAACTTCAAGATTCTGAACAGTTACTTTCTTAGCTCCCATATGTCCAGGCATCTTCTTACCTTTGAATACCTTACTTGGGCTAGAACAAGCACCGTTTGAACCTGCATGACGATGATACTTAGAACCGTGAGCCATAGGTCCTCTTGACTGACCATGTCTCTTAATTGCGCCCTGGAATCCTTTTCCCTTTGCAATTGCTGTTGCGTCTACCTTATCGCCTGCTTCAAAGATGTCTGCTTTGATTTCGTCTGCTACTGAATACTCTTCAGCGTTTTCAAACTTGAACTCTCTTACAAATCTCTTGTAAGAAACTCCTGCTTTGTCGAACATTCCCTTCATTGGTTTGTTCACTAATTTTTCTCTCTTGTCAACGAATCCTACCTGTACAGCACTGTATCCATCGTTCTCAACTGTCTTTACCTGAGTTACAGAACAAGGACCTGCCTGAAGTACAGTAACCGGTATTAATGCACCGTCTTCGTTGAAGATCTGAGTCATTCCGACTTTTGTTGCCAAAATAGCTTTCTTCATTTTAATTACCTCCTGTTAATCTACAGCGGATCGCGTATCCGCGATCATCCTAGAACAGTTCCAATTAGAATTTAATCTATTTAAACCTTCAAGGATAATTCACTCATTTGTGGATGAATTACTTATTCTTCATCTTAATATCGATGTAAACACCTGCTGGCATTTCGATTCTTGTTAATGAATCAACAGCCTTCTGAGTTGGTGCTACGATATCGATAAGTCTCTTATGAGTTCTCTGTTCAAACTGTTCTCTTGAATCTTTGTACTTGTGTACAGCTCTAAGAATTGTTACCACTTCCTTCTTTGTTGGAAGAGGTACAGGACCGCTAACTTCTGCTCCTGCATTCTTAACAGTTTCAACAATTTTTGCAGCTGACTGATCAATCAATTTGTGATCGTAAGCTTTCAATGTGATTCTCATTACTTGACTTGCCATAAAAAAAGCCGCCTCCTTTTCGTACTTTGATTAGCACGACAAGCGGTGACTGTACAACTTTTCCGTGTGTGTCGCGATAACTCTCACAGCGAATTAACACACGTGTTTCCACTCAAGCGGTGGACCTATATTTAGTACAGTGACTTGTCGCCAGTTTCCTAACTTGACATTCGCTCCACAGAAAACCTGCAATTTACATGCAGCAACCTCATGCTTCACAGCTATCATGTCACAGCAAAATTCAGTATACACTAATAATCAATAGAATGCAACCCCATTTTCAAAAAAAATTGAGTACTTTGAATTCATAATAATTCATGGTATTTATTGACTTTTTTTATTATAGTATGTAAGATTTAATATAGCAATACATATATTATAATAAGAAGTAACACATTACACATTTATTATTCAATGGTTTTACGGCATTTAACCCTTAGATATATGCCGTTATGATATTGTATTATTTTTAATATTTCACTTTGGAGGTTATTATGTGGCTGGCAGACAATTGGAAAGATTATGAAGTGATTGATACTTCCGGTGGAGAAAAGTTAGAACGTTGGGGTGATTTTATTCTTATAAGACCTGATCCTCAGGTAATCTGGAATACACCAAAAGATAAAAAATGGAAAAACATAAACGCTCACTACCACAGAAGCAAAAAAGGTGGAGGGCAATGGGAGTTTATCGATTTGCCTGAGCAATGGACCATCAACTATAAGTCTTTAACATTCAATTTAAAGCCTTTCAGTTTTAAACATACAGGTCTTTTTCCGGAGCAGGCAGCTAATTGGGATTGGTTTTCTTCTATTATAAGAAACGCAAAAAAAGATACAGACCGACCAATTAAAGTACTCAATCTTTTTGCTTATACCGGTGGTGCTACTCTTGCAGCTGCAGCTGCAGGTGCACATGTTACTCATGTTGACGCATCAAAAGGTATGGTTACCTGGGCAAAAGAAAACGCTATTTCATCCGGTCTCGGAGATGCTCCAATCAGATGGCTTGTAGATGATTGCATCAAATTTGTAAAAAGAGAAATCAGACGAGGCAATAAATATGATGGAATCATTATGGATCCACCTTCTTACGGAAGAGGCCCCGGAGGAGAGATTTGGAAAATAGAAGATTGCTTTTATGACTTTGTTCAGTTATGTTCTCAGATATTATCCGATGACGCTTTATTTGTCCTTATCAACTCTTACACAACAGGGTTTGCTCCTTCTGTTTTATCTTATATGATTTCTACTGAGATTGTATCAAAATTTGGAGGAAATGTTGTTGCCGACGAATTAGGACTTCCCGTGTCAAAGAACGGGCTTGCTCTTCCATGTGGTTCATCCGGGCGTTGGGAACGTAGACAAGGCGATTAAAATGTATAGTTAATGTAGATATAAGGGAGGAATAACTATGACTATCAATTCATTAAGTGAAGGGCTTGAAATCCTTCACAGAGATACCCCGGCTGCGAGGGTAAAACAGGCTATAGGTGACGAAATCACTTTAGAAAACGTTTATGAAGCTGCTAAACCTTTCATTCCATCAGATGAGTTAGGTTCATATCTTTGTAATGTTATCGATGATATCGGATACACAAAAACTGAAGTAATGGAGAAAGCCGGCATTGACGAGGTTTTAGGTTTTCAGATTATTACAGACATGATCCATCCGACTTTCAACGCTCTTATGCGAATTTGTCTTGCTGCAGGATTCACATTAGATGAAACTCAAAAAGCCATCGAACTTGCAGGCTACAAATGTCTAAGCGAAGACAACAAACGTGATGAAATTCTCATTCATGGAATCACATACATGAAACCAATCAGCAAACTAAATGAATTACTGTATGATATCGGAGACACTTTACTTTAATACAAATCCACAAAGATAATGCAGTGAGGATTCAAAAAACGAATGTCATTTCAGACATTCGTTTTTTATAACTCAATTATTTTCAATCTGCACATCTGACAACCTTATATTCTCCTGAGGCATCCTTGTGCAAATCGAAATAATATACTGTTCAAAAACATATTCGCTGAAATGGCATTCATTATAACTCTGTTCTTTCATTCCTCTGAAAATGCCTTCACCCGTATATTTGTAATAGCTTTCTTTCATTGCCCAGATTCTGGTAAACTCAAGATTCTTGTCAGTTTCAGAATTGACCCTGTTAATTTCTGCATCCGAGAACATCTTTCTCATAACGCCTTCACTCATTTTTGAAACACACTGAATATCGATACCAACCTCTTTGGGCAAAGCCACTGCCACTGCGTAATCACCGGAATGAGATACATTATAGTAAACTTCTTTCCCACAATCGTTTTTGACTCTGGGTTTCCCGTTCTCATCAGCAACAATACTGATGTTTTCGTAATCACAATAATCAGACAACGCTTTCTTTTCAACTATTGCAGTTGCAATTGCAAGAGCCTTATCTCTGTTCTTTTCAATTTTTTCTCTACGATATTCATTGAATTGCCGACATATGTCTGACAGTGTTTCTCCTTCCAATACCGTAGTATCAATTATTCTCTTGTCACAAATATATACAGTAATCATTATCCGGACTCTTTATCCTCATATTCAATAAGTTTTCTTCTTACACCTTTGCATTTCTTAGCGGAGAAAACATCTCCCCCACCTTCACTTTGTTTAACGGAGGAAGACATCCGCTTCTTAGTTATATCTTTCATTTAATATTTGTAATTCGTCCTGAATGAGTTCTATCACATTCGAGGGTTCAACTACTCTGACTCCGTCGCCCAATCCAAAAATCCATCCAAGAAACTGCTTACTTACAGCAACGTCTACCACAACAGAAAAGTGAGTCTCATCAACAGCAATCGGAATAACATCCTTTCCAAATCTGTCAATAATCACACCAACAAAACTATTATCACAGAGCAGTTTAACTTTTTCCTCTTTTCCGTCAAACATTCCAAATCTCTTTTTTGCATAAACAGCAACGTCAAAGTTCTTAAGAAGTTCTGTTCCTTCCCTTTTCTCATCGGTTAACTGAATGCCTTTAATTTTATCAACTCTGTAATGTTTCTGCTTTCCTGCCTCACTGTCATACGCAACAAGATAATAGTTCTCATCATCCCAGGACAGAGCAAGCGGACTAACAGCATAGAACTCACCGTCTTTTTTTGCAACAAGTTGCTTTTTCAGGTTATAATTACAATATTTAAATTTGATTTTCACATTACTCGCTATCGCTTCGTGAATAGTATCAACATTATAATAAATATTCTCGTTGTGGGTCTTATTTCTGTTGGCAACATATACCTGACGATGTAATTTTTTTGCCTGATGTTTACTTGCAAGACTTTCTATCTTCTTTATAAGCTCATTTGACTTTTTTGCAGTAATAAATTTTGAGCACTGGACAGAGTCAACCAAAAGCTTTAGTTCCGGCAAATCAAACTCTCTTGAGGCTATACTGTATCCTCTGGCTCTGCCCTCACCTGTCATAACAATATCCATTCCAAAATCTTTTAGCAGTGCAATATCGTTATATATAGCTTTTCGCTCTGCGACAATGCCCTCTTTTTCCAACTTGGAAATTATGTCTTTCATCGAAAGAGTATGCTTATCGTCGGTTTCTTCCAAAAGCATTTTCATTATATATAATATCTTTTGTTTTTTTGCTGCCGCCATATTTCCTCCCCATCCAAGAACTTTACTTTGAGTTTTGTGTCCTGTGCAATACTATTTTTGATTGAGTACGTATCCTGTAAATGCTCCGACTATTCCTCCAATAATATGCGACAGATTCGAAATATTGTCGGATACAAAAAATGCTTCAGATACCTGTTGTCCAAGATATATTATAGCTATCAGAATGAATGTAATCGGTATCTCTCCTTTTTTAAAACTGGTAAAGGACGTAAGAAGTATAAATGCAAATACTACGCCACTTGCACCAAGAAGTGAAGTGTTTCTAAAGAAAATATAGTGCACAGCACCTGTAATGAATGCTGTAATCAGAATAACTTCAACAATTCTTCCATATCCGTATTTTTCCTCCAGAATAGGACCCAATAGTAATATAAAGGACATATTACCAATAAAATGACTCCAGTTAGCATGTCCAAGAACATGTGTAAACATTCTCACATATGTGAGCGGATCTGCAAGTGATGAATGATACGTCATAAATAGCAATCTGTTACTTGCATTATTTGTCATCATATTTAATAAAAAAGCAACAAAGCTTAACATAGCAAATGAAAGTACTGCCGGTGAATTAAATGTAATCTTCAGTTTATTCAATATTCTTATCGAGTATTACTACTCTCTCCTTTTTTCTTTTCTTATTTGTATATTGTTATATTTATTTACTCACCACTTATTGAAGCGGGTGTATTATCCGACTGAGATAAATAATAAATGTATTAATTATCCAACTTTATACCACTTAACAGACTTGCCAACGATGTTCCAATACTCTCTACTTCAGGAATATTGTTTTTGATTTCTTCTTCTTCCTCAAGTCTCTTTTCTTCAAGAAGTTCTTTTATGCTGAGACTGATTTTTCCATCTTCGTTTTTAATAACTTTGGCTGTAACTTTCTGTCCCGGTTCCAAAGCTTCTCTTGGAGACTTAATATGCTCATTTGAAATTTGAGAAATATGAACAAGCCCTGATACGTTATCTCCGAGGTTGATAAATGCGCCATATGGCATAATTGATTCAACAGTTCCTTCAACAACACTACCTTCTTTAATCTTTGACACAGCAAGATCACGCTGAGCTTTCTTTGCAGCTGCTGACTCTTCTCGCAATATCTCTCTTGCCGAAAGAACCAGTTTATCTGTTTCCATGTTTGCTTCAATGATTCTGACACGAATATCTCTTCCTAACCACTTATTTGTATCTTCAACATGCTCTATATCAAGACGACTGACAGGAATAAAACCTCTAATACCTTCAACTAAAGCTATAACACCTTTATTTACTACTCCTGTAATAGTAACATTAAGTATCTTTCCTGTGTTTTTATACTCGTTGATTTTCTCCCATGCCAACAAAGTGTCAGTATCATATTCTCCGTTTCCCATGTATGCATAAGAATCTTCAAGTGCCTGTCCTAAATCTTCCATAGAACCCTCTGATACCCCACTCACATTTGTTTCAACTTCATTGTTAACTCTTTCTTCCATTACTCTCTCCTTCTCGTCTGATTCCAGTTTTGGGATTATTCCCACATGACATTTCCATTGTACCAAATCTGCTGTATTTTTCAAGAATTGTATCACTGTCTTCAAAAACATGGTAACTATTCTTTTATGTATTTGGGGAACCTAAATCAGCGAGATACGCGACAAAACTTTTTTTGTCACGAGCGAAAGTGATTTGATATCCGAAGGATGAAAAATCACGAAAGCTTAGCAGATTTATCTGCGGATTCGAGCTGGCATTGCTGAAAGGCTGAATAGTTACAAAACATGAATTAAGCAAAAAAAATAAGCGATAACGACCGGTTATAATCGCTATCGCTTAACTGATACTATTTGATATTATTTTATTCCAAACCATTTAGCACATTCGTACTTAAGGGGAAGTCATCTATCATTTGCATAATCTAATAAATAGGTACCGTCTCCTCCTCGGTCTCAGTTTCAAGTTCAGGGAACTGAATATCTGAAGGAATCTCATACCCCGGCGAATCTCCCGGATCATTTTCCATTCCGTATGGATCAAAGGCTACCTCCTCATACTCCGGTTTTACCACTTTTAGAATTGTGTTATACAGGTAATTATGTGAATATTCATCAAATGCATAAGAATGAAGATAGAAAAGATTTGCAATATCATAAATATTGTACTGTATTTCTGTACTGTAGTAATATGTACCATCCTCAAGTAAAGCATATGCTCTTACTATCATATCATCATTAAATTCAAGTGCATTCTTATACTGAGTAAACAACATCGTCATGGCATACATATCAGTATCTTCATCAATACCCATTATCTCTCTAAAATCATCTGTTATGTTCATCTTACCTTTTGATGTTGCAGTGAAACTTCTGACATACCAGTCCGGACTTCCTACGTAAACATCCTTCTGACTGCAATATTCTGCCAATCCGTAAACCAATCCCCTCTCTACTACCTGTTTTCCATCGATACTGTTTGGTACAAAGTAATTAGCTCTCATTCCCTCAACATAAGCGCTAACCTGGAATCCTAACAACTGCACCTTTTCTGATATTTCTATATCGCTTGAATTTCCATCAATCAAAACTCGCTCTTCCCATGAATAACGCGTAATCATTCTTCCAAGGCAATCCCTGATTAGCGAGTTAATAACTAATGTAAGATATGAACCTACCTCAGGATTTCCGTCAGTATACTCAAGTCTGATCTTCTTTGCGTAAACATTTCCATTATGATCCGTCTTTGTATCATCATATATCGGATTGAAAAAAATGTATCCGTTAGTCATTGTTCGGATTGTGATATTCGAAAAAGTAGTCGGATCAAGATACTGGCTAAACTCAACATCAAAATATGTCTGATGAGCTTTAGCATAAGTAATTTGAGCAAGATCTGCATTTTCCATCTTCACATAGATATCTGTAGCAGACGTCACATCATACCACTCAGAATAAGTATCTTCGTAATTCTCTTTTGAAGCCTTAACTCTCCAGTACCCTTTCGGTCCGGTCCATGAAACACTTCCTGTCTCATCTGTCGGCTGAAGTTGAGCACTATCCCAGACCACTTCCTGTGCACTCTCACTCTCTTTGTAATACAATACGATCTCCGCTCCCGATACAATGTTATCGGTAACCCCTTCGTATGTGACAGCCGTGATTGATACCTCATTCTGAGAATCCGCATCAATATTCTTTGAACCAATTCCCGAAAAATTAATTCCCGTTACCATCAAAGCAAAGGCAATGATATAGGCAACTATTCTCTTAATTCTTTTTTCCATATATAGTTTTCTCCTTTCACTATATGGTTACACACCCATTCCACTTACACTCGTATGCTTCACTTTGTTTAGAGGAGGGAAACATATACTTCTCAGTTATACTATACCCTGTCAGAAGTAAAAATCATACGGCATACAATGGGATTTTCCGAACCAAAATACTAACTATATTTTAACGCTATAAAATACCCCTTGTCAACCAATCTGAGTTGTAAGATTCACTGTAATTTCAAGTCCGGATGTTGCTATTATTTGAGTGCTTCGGCAATCTCTTTATCCATCTTTTCCAGGTCATCCCTGATGCTCAGCTTCTGTGGGCAAACCGCTTCACAGGCTCCGCACTTGATACAGTTGTGTGCTTTTTGTGCTTCCTCAATTTCGTTGTACCACATCCAGCCAAGTCCGCCTTTATTCATATACATATGATACTGGTTCCAGATATGGAAATTCTTTGGAATATCAACTCCTGCAGGACATGGCATGCAGTAACGGCATCCTGTACATCCGTTAGCTACTCTGCTGCAAATTGTTTCTGCTGCCTTCTTAACTACTTCATTCTCTTCTTCTGTCATTGGCTCAAAATTAGAAAATGTATTAAGGTTATCCTCTGTCTGTTCCAAATTAGACATACCACTCAATACCGTCATAATATTTGGAAGGGATGCAACCCATCTGAGCGCCCAGCTTGCAACTGAAGCATCAGCTCTCTTACTCTTAAATATATCCTCAATTTCTTTAGGAAGTGTTGCAAGATTACCGCCTTTGATTGGCTCCATAATGACCATAGGTATTCCCATGCTTTCAGCCAGCTTATATCCCTTCATTCCTGCCTGGATGTCGGTATCCATATAATTGAGCTGAATCTGACAAAAATCCCAGTCCTTAGCTTTAATAATCTTTTCAAAAGCCTCGTAATCATCATGGAAAGAAAATCCTATATACTTGATTTTTCCTTTCCTTCTCATCTCTTCACAAGCTTCAAAAACTTCGTATTTTTCCATATCGTCCCATCTGCTGCCATTCAGGGCATGAAGAAGATAGAAATCAATATAGTCCTTATGTAATTTTGAAAGCTGTTCATCCAACAATCTCTCCACATCTTCTTTCTTATGAACTTCCCACACCGGAAGTTTTGTTGCAAGGTAGTATGAATCACGCGGAAATGTATCAAGTACCTTTCCAGTAAATACCTCACTCAATCCATCGTGATAAACATATGCTGTATCAAAATAATTCACTCCGCTGTCATATGCCATTTGAAGCATCTTTGTTGCTTCTACTTCTTCTATTTTTCCATCCTTTGTAGGAAATCTCATGCAACCAAAACCTAACAGTGATGTTTCAATATTCAACTTGCTAATTTTTCTTTTTTCCATAGTTAAATCTCCTTTTCTTATGAAACTACGCCCATTTTCTCAATTATACCAAAGCTGATTTTTCTAATCTATAATAATTTGTTTCTTAAATGTAACAATTCAAGACTCTGACTAAAACATTTTTCCCCATCACTTATAACAGTCTCCTTATTCTCTTTCTAACATTACCCCACCTTTTCAAAGGCGAGGGCATTCTGCTTAGCTATTATCTTTCTCCATCCTTAGCTCATCTTAGATGACAAAAAGGCTGCTACGCTAACAAAAATAATCTGCTGGCGTAACAGCCTTATCAAACATCTACTTAGTTATATTTCATCATAACTTACAAACGCCAGGCGTCTGCTGTCTTTATTCCATGAATTTACATTGATGGTTCCCTGCCCCCCAAACAAACTGACAAGTCTTCGTTTATTTGAACCGTCATAATCCATAATCCACAATTCTACATGAAGATTTGGAAGATGTTGTTCCGGAAGTTGATCCGCTTTATTGAAAGCAAGGTATACAACTTTCTTTCCGTCCGGCGAAACATGAGCAAACCAATTATGTGTGTCATTGTCAGTCATCTGAACTTTTTCTGTTCCATCTTCATTCATACGCCATATCTGCATCATTCCGGTAATGGTGCTGTTGTACCAGATATGTTTTCCATCAGGAGAAAATTCCGGTCCGTCGTTAAAACCAACTGATGTGAGTCTTTCTTCTGCAAAATCTCCTTGAATAATTCTATCAGCATCAGCATTGTCATTCCCATTATTATTCACACTAAGATAGTTGAGAACACTCGTCTTGTACACATCTACATGCCTCTCACCATCTATTGTTCTGAAGGCACAATAGCAAAGTTCATTTGTAGCAGGAGACCAGCCATGAAGAAAACTTGGTTTTTCTTTTGTGACAAGTGTTGCTTCTCCCCCTTCAATAGGGCATACATATATCTGACACTGCAACCAGTCATGATTTGTATTGTGACTAACTGCAATCATATTGCAATCCGGCGACAGAACATGATCATTATTGCACTCATCACAAATACCGGTATCAATCATTTCATCCGTATCCGTAATCGGATCATATTTGTAAATATGTCCATTAGAATTGAAATACAGGCAGTCGTTGTTTTTGTTCCAGTTTGGTGCCTCTATTATTTGCTCATATGTGTGAAGGACCTCAACTTCACCTGTTTCAATATCTATAACATTCAGATAACTCTTCTGCATTTTCATGTTCCTCTTATCGTATTATTCCCCTTGTGCCACTTTCCTTATTAACGGAAGTCTTAGCATTCTTCTTTTGAATACACCTGAGACTTCCTATAACTCAAAGTAGCTACATATTAACTGTTCTTGTTGCAATTTTATCACAGAATCTTGAATCATGTTCGACGAAAAGCATCGTAAAATCGTATGTTTCTATCAATTTTTCTATCTGCATTCTTGAAAATACATCAATATAATTAAATGGCTCATCCCAGATATATAGATGCGCAGGTGTAATTAAACTTGTGGCTAAAAGTACTTTCTTCTTTTGTCCCTCGGAGAAATCTTCCATCTTTTTAACAAACTGCACTCTGTCAAAATCAAGTTGGCGAAGAATTGCACAAAGCAAACTTTCCTCTATGCCCTTTTCTTTGCAATATTCTCTTATGGTTCCGTGAAGTCCTGAAGTATCCTGATTAACGTATGAGATAACTAGTCCGCTTGCAATCTCCATTATTCCATTTTGTACTGTATCATCATTTAACTTCTTCAATATTGCTTTTATCACTGTTGATTTTCCACAACCGTTTGCTCCCCTAAGGCATACTCTCTCGCCACGCTTTATCTGAAATGTGAGATTTTCAAATACAGGTGTCTCACTGCCCTTATAGGTCACTGAAAAATCTCTGACATTTACAAGAACCTCTTTGTGATGAATCAGTGGCATTATTTTCAAATCTACCACATCTTCAATATCCACTAAGAGATCTTCTTTTTCCTCTATCTCACGATTGATTCTCTTTTCAATCTGTTTGACTTTCGACTGCATTTTCTTTGTCTTTGAACTGATATAAGTTCTGGCATTTGCAGGTCTGTCAGGCTCTTTAATCGAATCGTAACCTATTTTTCTACTCTCACCCTTTGCCGCCCATTCAGCTGTAGTAGCCGCTGCTTTTCCTAATTTTTCAATTTCCTTAAGATGCTTCTTATTTTCAGCCCGGGCAAAGGAATCTTTCTTTTCTTTGTTTTCCCACCAGCTTGAAAAGTTACCGTTTTGTACTTCGATGGTCTGCCTGTTCAGTACCAGAACATGGTCAATACAACCATCTAACAATTCTCTGTCGTGGGATACAAGGATAAAACCTTTCTTCTTTGCAAGATATTCTCTGATTGTAACCCTGGACTCCACATCCAGATGATTTGTCGGCTCATCAATCAAAAGGAAGTCATTCTCTCCTGAAAACAACACTGCGAGCAATACTTTGGTTCTCTCTCCGTGACTTAAAGTCTCAAAGGGACGGTACAAAATCTCTGTATCCACTCCCATAAGATTAAGTTCACACATAACTCGCCAGCTCTCGCATCCGGTTTTTAAATCTTCAATAAACTCTGCCGCACTCTGCTTCATCTGCTCATCATTTATAATATATGGAAAATAATCAAATACCGTGTTCGTCTGAATTGTCCCCTGATACTTATATTTTCCCATCAAAAGATTTAGGAAAGTACTCTTTCCTTTTCCGTTTCTTCCAATCAATCCAAGTTTCCAATCTGTGTCTATGCTAAAGGAAACATTGTCAAATATTAAATCAAAACTACCCTCATATCCGAAAGTAAGGTTATTTACTAAAATCTGTGCCATACACATTCCTCCTCTCAGATTCCTGTTATGTTTTAAGTGTACCATAAAAAAAAGACTAAATGTTTCCAAATAGTCTTATGTTCTGAATCAACTTCTATATTTATTACTCACTAAGCATTGAAGGAAGTCATCAAATTCATTCAAGCAGATTTGATGAATTATCCCTCGCCATGTAAATTACATTTTTAATTATTAAGCAACAATACCATATACAAAGATGCCCGCAGCCACTACAAACAATGCTATCCAACTTAAATATCTTCCCGCCATTTCAAAAAATGAAGGTTCTACATCATAAGGATCGCGAACACTGAACGATAAATTAAACCTAAATATTTCATCTGCAAAGAGAATCAAAACAGCATTTAGAATGCACAAAATCACACCCACAAGCCACAAGAATCCTTCACCTTTATGAGTCATTACAGGATCAATAACCAGCCGATAAATATCAACAATTCCCGGTTTCATGCTATCATAAATACTTCCATCAGCATTATATACAGTTCCATCGACAGTCGTATAGGTTGATGAAAAATTAGCATTACTAAACATTCCATCTTCATCCAAAAGTGTGTAGCTGCCATCAGAATGTTCAACCATGCCTCTAAATATCGCTTTATCGTCCTCACGAAATACTAAGATATCCGGATTCTCTTCATCCTTGGTAACCGAATAAGGTCCGTAAGTTTTATCACCATATTCCAAAACCACCGTTCCATCTTCAGAAACTGTAAACTGAGCCTGTGTTCCCTTGAATTTACCTGTGTAAAAAGTATTGCCATTCTCTTTTGTCTGAACAAGAATCTTGCCATTATATCTTAATCCAACCTTCGAACCAACCTTTAGATAAATCCCTGCGAATACTATTATCATGATGGCCATTAACAACATGATTCCTTTTTGAAAAACATTAAGTTCTTTAATTCTTTCCATGTTTTATTCTCCTATCTTTTTTTATTTTAAACACTTTTGAAATAAAACTCCACTCCACCTTCAACATTTTCCACTCCGTATTTTAAACGATGAAGTTTCATTATTCCTGCACTAATGGCAAGTCCCATTCCCGATGAGCCGTCATCTCTGCTTCTGGCTTCATCCGCTTTGTACAAAGGCTCCCAGATTTTTTTCAAATCATCAGTTTTTATACCTTCACCCTCATTAAACACTTTGAGCGAAACCACATCAACATTTATTATTATTTTTCCGTCTTCTTTGCAATATTTCACCGCATTTGAAATATAGTTATCAATTACCATCTCCAGAAGTTTTCTGTCACCGTTTACAATGAACTGTGCATAATTGTTTACTTTCAACGATATCTTCTTATCATCCGTCAGAACTTTAAATCTTTTACATACTTCCCTTACAATATCATTGATTACAACTTTATCCATTGCCGGTTTGTAATATGAATCCGTAACTCTTGTGTAGGTGAGCATCTGGTCTACCAAATCTGAAATATGATTTGCTTCATCATATACTATCTCCTGATAGTGCTCTCTTTTCTCCGGATGAATGCCTTCCTTAATGCACTCTGAACTGTTCATAATTACTGCTGTCGGTGTCTTCATCTCATGGGCAATAGCATTTATAAATACACTCTTTGTTTCCCTGAGTTCTTCCATTTTCTTTTTATATCTGTAACCAAAAATGATAAATATAATTGCCATTAGTTCAAGCATAACAGCAGTAATCAGTGACTTAAGTAAAAATGAAGAACAAAGCAGCACATACATTGGAATATAGCAACAAACTACTGCCTTTACATATACCACATCCTGATCTTTTGGATTATCGCATTTTATCTTTTGAGCAATAATATATCCCACATTATTACTGTAAGAATCATAATAATCTTCAAGTCCGCTGTCAATTATATATTCCACCTTTTCTTCGTCGTTTAATTCATCAAGTTTTAAATCATCCAGTCTTAAATAAAAAAACTTTTCAACCATAGCCAACGACTTTTTGTTACTCTCATTAAGATTTGCAATTCCGTCTATTGAAACAATTGGATTCCCAAATTTTCCAACTTCTGCAGAAACTTCTAAGCCGTTTTCTTTTATCTCATTTTCGTATTCTTTTGCATATTTTACATTATATCTGTCTACTGTTTTGCCTCCGGATTCCGCTTCGTTTTCTTTATTTGTAATTACATACAAAACATTTGATTCTGCTTTGTCATCCCAAAAACTAAATGATGCACTCACTATTACAAACGAGTCATTATCATAAAATCCGGTTAATTTTACTATTGGTACCTCTAACGCATATGTAATCTCATCTTCATTTTCAGGCATCATTTTGTCCATTACAGCCTTAATCTGTTTCTGAGTAAATACAGATTTTAATGAATATGTTGTGCCATCCCAGTCTGACTCATCATTCCCATTTCCACTTTCCTTCACGGCAACATCATAATTGTCATATTTACTCCAGTTAATAAGGATGTCATATTCACCTTTAATGTCATATATCAATCTTTGATTCTTATCAAAAAACTGATAGCGCGCAGCAAATGGATACAAATATTTGTGGGAATGTTTTTTCGTACAATAATATAGTGCTTCCTGAAGCCACTTTCTTGTTTCAGGATCATGATTCAACGTCCTATGAACAGTGTAGTCAATTGTTTGTGAAATACCATCAATTCCCAAATCACTGCCAAGTGAATTATTAACAGAATTTAAATCAGTTCCTAATTTAATACTATTATCAAGACTCTCTGCTATCTTTTTGTATTCTCTTGCATAAAAAAAGGTACAGAACACAATTGTTATTACAATAACAGCTACTTCAATCATTATTGCTATTTTATTATTTTTAATCCATTTAATAACATTCATATCAATATTCCTCTAATAATTCACTGATTGCTAAAAACATATCCTTTTAAAAGTTCACTAACTTCCAAAAACATATCCTTTTTTGATAACTGTCTTAATCAGCTTGCCTTCATTTCCAAGAGCTTTTCTGAGTTTTTTTACATGTGTGTCAACAGACCTGTCACTGCCTTCGTAATCATATCCCCAAAGTTTAACAAGTATCTGATCTCTTGTGAGAATTCTGCCCTGATTGTTCATAAAATAGTGCAACAGTTCAAAATCAAGTGGCTGAAGTACAACTTCTTTTTCATCTACAAAAACTCTTCTCTGGGATTCGCTTAATCTGATATTATCAACTTCAATCCAGTCTCCAATACCCTGATTTCTCTCCAACACAACCTGACACTTTGCACGTAATACAGGAAGGGAAAATGGCTTAACTATATAGTCATCTGCACCAAGCCTGTATCCGGTAAGCTGATCTTCTTCCTGAACTTTTGCGGTCAGAAACAGAACCGGAACATTTTCGGTCTCTTTTATTTTTTTGCATACTTCAAAACCATCCATTCCGGGCATCATCACATCAAGAAGTACTAAATCAAATTTCTCCTGTTGAAAGATTTCCCATGCAATTATCCCATCTTCTGCCTGCACAACTTCGAAATCTTTTTCTCCAAGATAATCAGCAATTACTTCTCTAAGACTATCATTATCTTCTGCCAATAGAATTCTCTTCATCACACTATCCTCTTCCACAAATTATAAAACTCTACTTAACACTAAGCTCCACTTAATACCAAACTCCACTTAATATAGAATTCTACTTGATATAGAACTCAACTCCACCTTCAACATTTTCCACTCCATATTTCAAATGATGGAGCTTCAGTATTCCGGCGCTTATGGCAAGTCCCATTCCCGATAAGCCGTCATCTCTGCTTCTGGCTTCATCCGCTTTGTACAAAGGCTCCCAAATTTTGTGAATGTCCTCGCGCGCAATATGTTCTCCTTCATTAAACACTCTGAAATGCGCTGCATCAATAGTAATAATTATTTTGCCGTGTTCCTTGCAATTCTTGACAGCGTTTGAAATATAATTATCAACCACCATCTCAAGGAGTTTTCTATCTCCTGTCAGTTTAAATTTTTCATACTCAACCAGTTCTATCTTTATTTTTTTGTTTTCTGTCAAAACACTAAATCTTTCACAAACCTCTTTGACTATATCATTTAACACCAACGGTTCTTTTATAGGTTTGTAATCGGAATCGGTCACTCTGGTGTACATCAGCATGTGATTTACAAGTTCTGCTATATGGCCGGCCTCGTCATACACTATGTCCTGATATCGTTCTCGCTTCTCAGGATGAATCCCTTCTTTAATGCATTCTGAGGCATTTACAATTACTGCGGTAGGTGTTTTCATTTCATGAGCAATTGCATTGACAAACATACTTTTTGTTTCCTGAACTTCCTTTGTCTTTCTGTTATATCTTTTTGCAATAAAAATCAACACTGCTGCAAATATTTGTAAAAGAATGATTGTTATTAATGTCTGTGTCGGGAAAAATGTGCACTTAAATACACACAACGGAACATTCACACACATAGCCGCCTTAATACCAACTACACTCTGTTCTCCTACTCCTTCATCTCCCAAATTAACTGCACAATATGAAATCAATGTATTATTTTCATCTTTCTTACCTGCAAAAGTATCATAATGAACATGAAATATATTATTGTGCGGATTTCCTGAAGGTTCGAAAGCTTCTGATACTTTTTTAATGTCGATATTCTTTAATTCAGTATCAAAATATTTTTTTGCGATATCAAGGGATTTCTTATCGCTCTCCAGATGATTTGCTATTCCGCTGTACTGAACTTTAAACCAGTCAATTCTTCCCATTTCAGCCTTATTTGCGATAATATCATCTCTAAATCTGTTTGCAAATTGTATATTGTATTTCTCTATCAATTTTCCATTTGCTTTTTTCAAAAGCTCTTCATTTGATATTTCAACTTCTTTTTTTTCTTTTTTATCCCGCAAACTAACACTTACAACGGTAAATAATTTATGTTCCTGATTCTCTTCGTAGTATCCTGTGATTTTTATACATTCTGTAGTCGTATCGAGTTCCACATTTGAAACACTCCTACCGAAACTATTCTTCTTCCAGTTTTCGTAATAATACTTTTCATTTTCTTGTTGAATACTATTAATCTCTTCAAGCTGCTTCTGTGAAAACTGAACATTCAAATCATAAGTGACTGCATCCTCATACTCATATGCGTCTTCATTTTTTGCAAATTCCCAGTCTTCTTCCTGATTGGATACCTTTTCCCAACTAATTGATATATATTTTTCCTTACTGTTATCAAAAAGCAAATTACCCTTTGCATCATACAATTCATAGGTTATTGCATATGGAAAATTATATTTGTGTTTCTTAATTCCACGCGTATCATACGGAACATATAATTCATATTCATTAACACTTCTGCTATCCGGATCATAAGATGGTTCCATATAAATACTTTCTTCCAACAATCGTCTTGCCCAATCTACTCTCAGATTTGTATTTTTTAGTCTTGCTAACTTTTGATACAAATTATCATTTTGTTCGGTTTGGATATCTATTACATCTTTCTTATAATCAAAATAAGATATGATAGCAAGCAAGATTGTAAATACCAAAACGATTACTTCAATGATTACAGGTATTCTATTTTCTCTAAACCACTTTCTCATTGTTTATCCCCTTTCTGATTCTTACAGAACAAAAGATATCATGGCGATGTGTACTCTATTTGTACACATGAATTTTATTTTTATCATTTTTTCCTGCTTACTGTTGGTTATCTATTTTCTGTTGTTTCAACAGTATTCTATTTTTCGGCTTACTGTTGGTTTTCTATTTTCTGCAATTTCAACAGTAATCTTTTTTCCGACTTACTGTTGTTTTTCTATTTTCTGCAATTTCAACAGTAATCTTTTTTTCCGGTTTACTGCTGGTTTTCTATTTTATGTAGTTTCAACAGTATTCTATTTTTCGGTTTACTGTTGGTTTTCTATTTTCTGTTGTTTCAACAGTATTCTATTTTTCGGCTTACTGTTGGTTTTCTATTTTCTCTAATCATAACAGTACCTTTGTTTTAGAACTTATATATGATGCAACGCAGTCATCATTATTACTTCCGATAACGCCGGTTGCTATTTTCTTAACTTCATCAAGTGCATTTTCAACCGCATATGATTCATCAGCAATTTCAAACATTGGAATATCATTTACAGAATCTCCAAATACTACCAACATGTCTGCGCCTATTTCTTCTTTTAATTTCATTATTGCTTTTGCTTTGGTACTGTTGTCAGGACAAATCTCAAGCCAGTACTCATCACCGTATTGGTCCTTTTGAAACACACATTCCCAATTCGGATATTCTTTCATCCTCTCGTATGCATTCTCAAGTTTATCCTTATCATCTATAACTGTAATATATCCCGGTTCTCCCTCAAACATTTCTTCTATAGAATCTGCCTGCTTCATTCTGGAATCATCTTTATGATCTTTGATATACTTTTCCATTCCAAATGAATGCTGTCCTTTTAAGCAAACTTTCATCATTTCATCTCCAAAATATGATGAAACAAATCCACACTCATATAGTTCCGGAAGTTCGTTTTTTATTTTTTCTATCTCGTCGACAGAAAAAATTGCTCTCTTAATTATCTTGCCTGTTTTATTATCTGCTAATGCCGTTCCGTTTCTAGTAATAACCGGCAATTTCAGATTCAACCTTCCTGTTATCTCCCTTGCACTTTTTATTGAGCGAGCCGTAGCATATGTAAAACACACATCCTCTTCAATCAATTTATTAATAATTTCAACCGTCTTATCTGACAATGTCTTGTCATCACGCATCAGAGTTCCGTCTAAATCTGAAACATAAAGTGTTCTCATATCTGTCATTCTCCTTCGCATAATCATCTGCTATTATGGGCGAATCAAATCTAATGCAGTTAAAAGTAATACTCCCACAACACAAAATCCCCACAAAAACTTGTGGGAAACTAACCATATAACAAAAGGAATTGCACCTCCAATAAACAATGAAACTGCAATCCACTTACCGCCATAATTTACTGAATTTATTTTTGTTTCCATTGTACTAGTCTTCATATAAATCCTCCGGCAATCTGTGCACATACATATCCAATGCATCATTACTTGTCTTTAACACTTCCATTAGTTTCTCACTTGGTCCCGCGTTGTTATCATGATAATCAACCTCCCCCAATTGAGTTCTCACTTCAAAAGCCAAGATTTCTTCATCCACAGAAAACTCTGCAGCAACGTTTTCTTTATTTCCTCTCGCATCAAGTCGTATCCACTTATCCATTGAGGAAATATAAACCGTAGTCAAAGCATGAATGCAATACCCATGCTCAGGGGTATCGAACAAAGTTAATTTCTGATAGCTGAATCCTGACGGGATGCCGTTCGCACGAAGAAGTGCTGCAAGCAGATTTGCTTTTGACCAGCATATTCCAACTCCTTCCTTTAAGACGTCAGCTGCTGTAACAGTAACTCTTTTATCCTGTGCATCCCAACTGTGTTTTATATCATCCCTGACAAATAAATATGTATTTCTAATAAGTCCGACTTCAGAATCAGCTGATGATTTCAGTTCATCTGCTTTGGTCTTAACTGACTCGTTGTTAAAATTTACATACGGCGTACACTCTAAATACTCTGAAAAATCAAACACTTTTTCATCCATTCTTTTCTCCCCTAGTTTTCTTATTTGCTTTTTTATAATACTTACCATATCACATTTAACAAAATATGCCCACCAAAGGTTTGCAAAGCAGATTATAATCATTCATATTGCAAATCTTTAATGAGCATTTTTAACTTTATTCTACAACAAGAAGGAAAAACAGTATCAAGTGCAGTTGTTATCTGTAGATAATACCTGCATCGGGTTTTGCAACCCTGATAATATTATTATACAAATATTCATGCCCCTCCACTGTTGGCATTTTTAAACCATAGTAAAGACTTTCTGCAACTTCGCAAACAGATGTCCTTACAATATCACTGTAATATACCGTGCCATCTGATGTCTTCGCATATGCTCTAATTGCCATGTTTTCAGTGAATTCTGCTGCATTTGCCACTGCAAATTTCATAGTCATTGCATAAGTTGTGGATGTATCATCTCCTAAATGAAAACTTGTCTTTCCAAACTGTGTTGCCGCAAAACTCTTTACATTTTCTGAATTATTTGTAATTACAACATCACTGTCCTTAACATAATCTGCCAATGCATATATGAGACCAACCTCAGTTACTGTTTGATTTCCAATTTCATTTCTTGCAGTGTACAAGCATCTGAGGCCATATGACGTTGTACTAATCTGACAACCGTTTATCTCCACTGTCTCCGGTTTCATAGACTCTGATTCCGATTGAGATTCCGTTTCGGTTTCCGACTCAGTTTCTGTCTCTATCTCAGTTTCCGGTTCCGTCTCGATTTCGCTTTCATTCAATTCATAGACACCTTTCCCCTGCAAATTTACATTTGCATTTGATGCCTCATTCAGAAGCAGATTGCCGCGGTAATCACCAACTCCGATATCTTTCAAGGTCAGGTTCACCGGATAGTTTCCTCTCACATACACTCCGTCACTGCAATCAATTATTTTATTATCGCTTATTGTAAGCCCTGAAATATCACTGTATCCGTCTATCAAAATACCTTCGTATGAACTGTTATATATTCTGTTATTGCTGATTGTATAAGTTCCGTTAATCTGATATTTTGTTCCCCATACCCAGATTGCTCCCACAGGATAATTGTAATCTGTCTGAAGAGAACCACATCTTATAAGCAGATTATTGTTAAATACAGTCTCGCCGGTATATCCGTTTGAAGTATCATAATCAGAACCAATGCAGAATCCGGAGCCGTTGTTTACGCTGTCCTCTGCAATGTTGTATGTAAAGGTGTTATTTCCTCCACCGTACACAGCATAGCAGTTTGCAAGCATTGGAAGCTGCACCGTATTTCTTGTTATAACATTTCCACTGCAGTTTCCCATCCATGGCCAAATTGCCATTCCATCATCTCCGGTATTTCTGATATTGTTATTCTCAACTCTCGAGTTATTTGTTGATGAACAGAGGTTAATTCCGTCGGCATATGTATCTCTGATTCTACATCCGCGAATCACCATTCCCTCAACATTTCCGGACCACACTCCTACCTTTACGTGTTCCATCCAAATATTTTCTATCACAATATTATTTGAACTTCCGGCATCACCAAATGCCGCAGGATCCTCACTGTCTCGTCTGATTGTTCTGTCTCCGGTCACTGCAAAATCATAGAACTTCGAGGAACCTGAAAAGCCAAATGCAGCTCCATATCCATAGATTTCAGAATACCACATTCCAGCTCCTCTTATTGTCACTCCTCTTGAATCAATTGTTCTGGTTGTGTTATTTATAAATCTCCCTTCAGGAATCCACACCTCCATGCCTCTGTTTCTTGCATCATTAATGCATGAAGATATAGCATTGTAGTCATCTCCTCCATCATTTGCCACAGCTCCGTAATCAGTTATTGAAAGTGCATTCTGTGGTTTTGCTTTTGGATTATCTACCAACTCACATTCTATAAAATCAATAATATAATAACTCGCATCATCATCATTATCTTTCTGAAGCCTGATTTTTGTCCCTTTACCGTAGGTCTGTCCAAACATCAGTCTGCTCTCATCAAAAAATCGATGTGCTCTTCCCTGGCTTGGAGTGTTGTAATAAGGATAATAGCCGTATACCCACGCATAAGTTGATGTCAGCCACATATCTCTGTTGTGGTTTCCATCAACATACAAACTTAGAGTTGCAGTATTTCCTGCTCCATCTGCACTGTCCGGCATACAATATCTTACAACCATTGCGTTGGCACTTTCCTGCAATGTAAACTCAACATAATCACCTGTATTTGCAAGTTTCACCGCTGATCTGCCACTTGCCTCAGACTGAACTGATGACATATAATCAGTAGCCGGTGCGAGTACCGATGCATTGGTCTGCGCCTTCTCAGCCTGATATGTAATGTATGGCATATCCGCACCTACTCCCGAGGTGTTAATGTAGTATTCCTTATTTGTAGGATTTTCATTTATCCCTGCACCTATTTCAGCAGCTTTGGAAGAAGAGTACAAGGTAGAGTTTTCTGCTGTCAGATATGTGTAGTTATTACTTGATATATACGCCTCAACTCTGTTACTCTGTGATCCGTTTGCAGATATGATTATATTAAATCCAGCCACCGAAGCATCCACCGGAACATCCACCTTCCACCAGTTATCTCCCTGATTATTTGCAGTTGAAAGTCTGGTTCCCGGCCATCCTCCCAGTACATAATTGTTTCCTTCCATGTAAACATATGCGTACAAATCAGACCATGACTTGGTGTTCAAAAAATAAATCGTTGTATTACCTTCTGCCCTTACAACATTATTGGGTTTTACCGCTATACCTGCGACCAACATAACTACGCACATTAACAATGCCATATGCTTTTTAAATAAATGTCTATTCATTTCTTATTCCTTTCTTTAATCCCCTTATTGTATTTTTTTATTTCTTTTATCCAATTATTCTTCCACAAAATTAATCTATTTCTTCTTTTATTAGTTTATCCAAGTCGCTGTTCTTCTCAAGAAGATTATATATTCCATCTTCCGATAGGACACCTCTCTTTAAGTCCTTTGGTAGTTCTCCACTCTCGTCAAGCTTGAAGTCTTCCTTCCATTCTTTGCTCTGATAGTATTCTTCCAGTTTCCGGATTTCAGATTGAATACTTGTAACTTCTTCAATCGCATTTTCCAATTGCTGTATCTTCTCTTGTGCCTCATCAAATATCATTTCCATTTTTATAATACGATTAATGGAGTTCTCAATATTATCTGACATTTTGTTTCCTCCGCAAAAAAAGATTCTGTTATACTTTATTCTAACACACACCACTTGCCTCGTAGAAATCTGCACCATCCATAGTGAGTATATTGATAAGTGGATTTTCCAGATCATACTCAAACAGCAGATGGTCATCTCTGTGATCAAGCAACATAAAAGGAGCTAACAGCCCCCTTCCTAGACATAATTATAACATTTTTTCTTTTAATGTACTATTGTCACTTTTGTCTTTGATTTCCATAACATCAATCTGTTTGCTGCACAAGATTATCATTTATGATTATAAAAATTCCAATCTTGTACTTATTCACTTTTCACTTACATTATATCCTCAAAAAAACTCCCCCGATACCCATTTGGGGATACCGGGGGAGCCCCTTAAGTACATAAATTTCCTTTGGAAGTTCTCCTTCATTTTTCCTATCATTGTATTAACAGATTATTCAACTCTACATTTTCTACTCCATCCCTTGATCATCTTCCTTTTCCACAATCACAATCTCAATCCCCTTCTCATCAAATAACTTCAAGTCATCTTCTGAAGCATCCCAGTCAGTAATCATTATATTCAACCTTTCTGCCGGACAAATACTAACGATAGAATCAAATCCTATCTTTTCTTTCGGGAACAAACCAATTGTTTGCTTCGAACTATTGATTACTGCACTATAGAAACTGATTGCAGCCGTTCTTTGAATTGATAAACCAAATTTAGCGGAAATAAATGCTGATGTGATGAAACATTTATCAAAGCGTAGACGATTCACTGTCTCTACAGCTATAGCATCATAACAGTTTCCCTTATTATCCATTTCACCACCTAACAAAATAACCGATACATTGTCTTTTGTTCTTAATTCCTCTGCAATAACAATAGAATTTGTTACAACCCTAATTCTAATATTATCAGGAAGATTTTGTGCCATAAAATAGCACACCGTAGCCGAAGCCAAAAATATGACATCGTTATCCTTTATCATTGAAACCGCCTTTAATGCAATCAATAGGTAGTTCTCTTTAATAGACTCAATATCTTTTACCGTTTTTTTTGCCAGTCTACCAATAGCGACTTGATGGAGTGGTAATGCTCCACCATGAGTTCTTTTTAATAACCCCTTTTCTTCTAATATTCTTAAGTCTCTCTTTGCTGAATCATAACTAACCCCAAACTGTTCCTGAATATCTCCGTTAGTAATACTTCCTTTCTCATTTAACCAAGCCAATATAGCCTGATGTCTTTCTTCAATAAACATATTGACTCCTTTCATGTAATATTTCAAATTAAATACCAGTATCATTTGTAATTAAACAATATCACAATCGTTAACATGTGTCAATGGTTATATTCACGTTTCGTTAATATTCGTTAATACATTTTGCTTTTTATCCACTTCATAAGCAATTATCTTGCTTTATCAATTTTTTATCCATTTCCTTGGACCGCTATTTTCAACTAGTCCTGCTGAAAAAATGAAATCCTCATTTATACAATTACATATCCCGCAGAGTTCAGTACGTTCAACGCTTTTTCGAAATTTCTTCATCAGTTTTTCCAATAAAATAGAAATCCTTCAATAAATTTATCTCCGATGTATCTTCCACTTTACAAACCGTCAAGGCAGGCTCCATTCTTTTTAATTCCATTTTACTACTCCTAATATTCTTTATTAACGAATCCACAAATCTACTCCGATTAATTATTTATAAGTTTTCTCACTGTCTTCACCTGATTGTTCAACATATCATATTCTAACTCTTTCGTAATTCGATTCAGTCCCGATGCTTCTAACGTGATGGTTTCATCATACGCAATCTTCTTCAGAAAACCGAAAAATTTCTCGAAGTCAATATTCCCTGCACCAACCGGAAGGACCCGCTCTCTCAATGTTTCCCATTCCATATATCCGCCAGCATAATCGTTGACGTGATAATGTTTTACATGATCAATTTTGTCGAAACCATAGATTCCATCCATTTGCCCATGAAATGCCGCCATCTTCGTGTCAAAGATATAGGAAACATCCGGATATCTTTCTATGAGCCAATTCCAATTGCAAAAAGGATTATATTTATTGCATATTACATTCTCAATCAATAATTCAATGTCATATGAATCGGAAATCTGTCTCAATTCTCCATACGCTTCAATGTTCTTCTCAATCTGTTGATCCGATGTAGTTCCATTCCACAGGTGGAACACGGCTTTCTTCGCACCAATTTCTCTGGCAATTTCACAATTCGTTTCAAACCGATTCACAACCTTGGAAAGACCTTCCTTTACAATCATTTCTCCCATAGATTTTTCGAAATGCATTACCGGAATTTCTGTGTCCAAACTCTTTACTACATCAATTGCTTCATCTTTTCTTTCATACCATTCTCTATACATCATGAATTCCAATCCATCGCAATCCAATCGTGGAACAATATCCTTTAATAACCGAAACTCTTTTCCGTTCACATAACCAAGCAATGCTCCTGTTGATATTAACACTTTCATATTTTCTGACCCTACTCCCTGTGGAAGTTTTGTTATCACTACCACTAAACTTTTTATCTATTATCCCTCAAAGCTTCATTCCCTGTTAAAACAATTCATCTAATAAAAGATAATACCTCAGTTTCTCCATATTAGGCTCCACTCCGAGAGCTTCAAACAACATCAGCTCTTTTTCATTTGGATAAACATTTCCATAGACTCCTTCCGTATTCCAGCGCAGGCTTCGATAACACAAGGCTATATCTCTCCATTTATCACCTATTCCTGCATCTCCCAAATCTATAAATCCGCTGATTTTTTCTCCATCAAAAAAGATGTTTGGCAGACAAAAGTCACCATGCGATAGTACCGGTTCGTAATCCGGTCTATTGTCCTCGAGCCAATGAAGAAGTTCTTCCGGATTCTTAAATCCATCTTCACCAAAAGTTGCCGGATCCACATTATCTACATCTACCATATTGTGTTCAACCCGATATCTTGCTTCTTCTAATTCCACATCAATCGTTCTGTTTCTTGGGCAATCTGAAACATCCACACTCCATAACAATTTCATCGCATCAGCTAACAACTCAACCAACTTCTGTGGTTGTTTCAAATACTGTTCATCACAGCTCATCTTTCCCGGAACTTTACTCATAAGAAGGTATTGATATTTATCATCTGTTTCATAGCAAAGAATTTTCGGCACTGGAACTTTTCCTTGCATCCATCTCATCATCTCAACTGTTTTATCGTTCTTTTCACTTTTCTTTGCGATCTTAAGCACGCAATCATCATAGACTCTTACGCTGGCCTTTGACATTCCAATATCGTCAGCCTTATATTCTTTTTGGGATAACAATTGTTTAATGTTCTCCGGCAATTTTATTTCTTCTATATTTTCAAAAAATTTTTTTACCTTTTCCAGATAGTCAGGAGCTTCATCATAAACTGCGTGAGAATATCCTTCATAAACCAATGCCTCACATCCAATTTTTTCTGCTATCTCCACAGCCTCTGTATATGAAAAAGTCTGATCACCTTTCGCCGTTATCACTAAGGTATCTGGTTTTGTCTCAGCCACTTCCTTATTATCAAAGTCAAGAATTGCATTCAATTGGACAATAAAACGTCTTGCATCCTCTTTATCTGCCCCTACATGATAATCCACTAATAAATCATAGTACTTATCGTAATATTCCTTCGAATATACCTGTTGACAGGAACATTCCGCCAGTTTTTTCAAATCACCCGACGCAGTCAAATCACGCCAGACTGTTACATTCTCCTGTGCCTGACTGGACATCTTGCAAACGGTGGAAGATAAGACCGCTTTTATTACAACCTCCGGATGTTTGATTTCCATTCGCTGTACAATCATTCCTCCCATAGAACATCCATTAAAATATGCTTTTTTTACTCCAAGACTAGTAATGGCTTCATATAAATCCTCCATCATCTCATCTATAGAATAATAATTTGGAAGTTCCTCTCTAATATCAAATACATAAATCTTATATTCATCATGAAAAGGTTTATAATATTCGGCTATCGCATCAGCATTCAACGTATTATTTCTGATTCCCACACCCGGAACAAGGATAAAATCTTTCTCTCCTTTTCCAAACACAAAATACTTCATGCTTGCCCTTTTCGTAGTAATACTTTTCACTTCAATGCTCACTTTCTTCTCCCTTCCGTAATATTCTAATTTGTTTTTATCAATATTGGAGTGCGGTGATTTTTTGATACACCTAATCCCTTGATACTATTCTAATAAATTCTCTTTGTTTAAGCAATGTTCCTTCGCTCGTATTCATTTCTATATTTTATTGGACTGACATATCCCAGATATGAATGCCTACGTTCACGTTGTATCCATTAATGGAAATGTTTGGTAAAAATAATATGCCTTTAGTTGATGCTCATTTAACAAATTATTATCAACTAACTGATGAAGCTCGTGCAGAAGTTGACCAATTCATCAACGCGCAGCTAAAAATAAATCGTGATCCAGAACGTGCTAAACAAGTAAAATCTTATATCACCCAAAATTTACGACACTTTTGACGACACTTCATCTTTTTTTACCTTCTAAAAACGTAAAAAAGGCACTCCCGAAACTTTCGGGAATGCCTATCTATACGAATGCCTGCGAGCCCTATAAACAAAGGAAAACCACGGTTTCGTGTAAACACGACCGTGGTTTTCTTTATTTATAGTGAGCTTGCGCTCTATTCATTGATAACGTTGATTACTCAATAATTGTAGCAACCTTACCAGAACCTACTGTTCTACCACCTTCACGGAGCTTATTGACTTTTTTTCTTAATTTTCGACTTATCAAATCGCCTGTTTATAGGCTTTTTTCTATATCTTATATCGTCACTATTTTTAGTTTCCGAAAAATATGACGACACTTTGACGACACTTTTAGTATAGAACAAGTGCGAGAAAATTGCTACATATTTATTTCCCAGTGTCCTTTTTTAGTTGAACCAACTCGTACCAATACTCCTTCTTTTTTTAACTTCTTAATGTAATATCGAATTCCATTTACTGATAATTCAAGTTCTTCTGCCATCTCTTCCGCACTAATTTGTGGATTATTTCTAATCATTGCTATAATCAAATCTTCATTTGTGGTTTTAGTGGTAGTTTTAGTGGTAGTTTTAGTGGTAGTTTTGTTATCACTACCACTAAACTTTTCCTCATCTCTAATTTTTGCAAATTCCTCATTAATATAAGCCACCGCCATTGTATAATCATCTATGTCATTATCCGGCAAAAACTTCAAGGATGGTGAATGATTCAGCTCCATCGCGTCTTTCGCTCGTCTGATTCCCGAACCATATGATTCGATCAAGTCAAGCGAAAAGAACATGTCCTTCAATTCTTCATTAAGATATTGCCGATCATCAAAACTTCGATTCATATTTAAATCTTCAATTGTTACTGGCGGTTTAGGTCTATTATGATTTACAAATGTTATTTTATCACTGTAAACATATATACCAATATAACTGTTATGCTCGTATTCCTTATGCAAAATACAGTTTGTTGCCAGTTCTTCAAACATTGCAAGTGGCCAATTATATATTATCCTATGCTCTACAGTATCATTATCTCTAACAGTATATGATGCCATAATATTATCTTTGAAATATTTACTTACTTGCTTTGCCTGGATCCATATAGGTCCGTCAAAGACTTTTGACTCCATCTTATCCGTTCCAACAGCTTCTCTTATAACTTCTACATGCGCATTTGGAATAAACTTGTCCGGCTTTTCCGCAAACATAAGAACTGCAAAATTCTTTGCACGATATCCACCATATTCACTTTCACTAATAAGTCCCATTGCTTTTGCCATATCTAACTTAGACATTTCGCGAATATCATTCTTTGCATTAGTCGCAACAAGATATTCCTTCATATACTCATAGTTCAAGTCATCTATAGTGGCTGTTTCATTAAGATTTGAGCTAAAAGAGTAATCTGCAAACTTCTTTAATAATTCAAACTCCTGCTTTGGATTGGGAAGGACTGTATCTCTCTTGATTCTAATATAACGTCCTGTCTTTAACCTAATATCAGAATCATTTTCAGCCTTATCACTGGTTCGATACGGTCCAGCATTTCCCGGCTCAACTGCTAAAACAATATAATTCTTATCGTCAATTATATCGGTAATAAGATTATACGTGATTCGAGGATGAATATTTGAAAGCAAACTTTTCAACGAATTTTCGACTGTTTCTATCATACTTTCTTTAATCCCTGCAATTGGTCTTTTAGGAATAGCCTTTTCTCCTGTTTCTTTATCATCTACTTCCTCAATACCAATGAACAAAAGACCAATTTCACGATTCATATAATTATTTGCATATGCACAGGCAGTTTTTAATATTTTAGCCTTAAAAGTTGCAGACTTTTTATATTCAATATAATCATTTTCTATATGTCCCTGCTCAATGATTGTATGAGCCATACGTTTAATATCATTAATCTGCATATCATTTTCCCCTTCACAACTTTTTATTATTATATACTATTTAAAAAATTAGTAAGATTAAATTGCGTTTTTCCCTCTACCTCTCTATATTGAGTGGTTGTTGCAATTTTTGCAACAACCAAGGTTTCATCCCATTCATCTGTTTAAAATACTTTTCTGTTTTATAAAGATAAACGGAAATTATTTCATTTGTCAAACTCCTCTAATACAATAAATGGCGGGGAGCCTCCCCGCCGATTAGGTTGGACCTGGTTCTTTCGACCAGCCCACATGTGCAACACTTGTTACACTTACATTGTATGATTATATTAACATGATTGTTTTCCAAATTCAAGATTATAGATAATCGTTGCTCATTCTCTAATCATAACTACCGAGAAAACAGCCTTTTTCTGTTTAGCAGTCAATGGCTTTAAGATACCTTCTTCTAACAATATTTCTATAACAAACGGAATCATTTCTGCCCACGTGAATGAATTGCTATTATTGTATTTTACCAATCCTTCAAGATGCTTTGGGTATTTTATTTTATTTGCTGCATATAATCTTTCATCAACCTTTTTACTCTCTTTAATTACTTTGTCAGGAATAGCAAAATGCTCACTTACAAAAGAATCTAATGCTTCACCCAAATTATCTTTATTGGTTTTTATAACAGTAACCTGACTTTCATCGTCTGCCACATAGCCTTTTTTTAACAAGTTCGAAAAATTTTCAAGACTTATTTTATCTTTGTTACAATCATTTGATAAGAATGAATACAAATCCTGCCAGTCCTCATACCTGTTACTCCGCCAACTAATTTCTCTGTCACTATACATACAATTATACTGTTTGCTCTGTAGAACACATTTATCATCTTTCCAAACATCACGTAACATGTACCCACATCCTGAGTATTTGTAATCATTAATTTTCTTTGTACAGTCATCTGTAACAGTTGCATATGCAATAAAATAACCTCCATCTGGTCTTTTCACTGCAAAATCTTCCCAATTTTGCCAATCACTTCCTATACTGCTAGGAGTCATCATTACAAGATTATATTTCAAATAATTCTTATCATTATCCGGACAAATCATTCCCCAATTGTCTTCTGCTTTATCAAACTTTTCAAATAAATCTTTATATAGATTATCAACCAAAAACTTAGCAGCATTTTTTTTAATTTCAATATTATCAGAAAAATCTTCCCTATCATCTGTAATAAACATATTTGTCAGATACTTTGGATTCTTTGAATTGTCTACCTGGTCAATGTATCCCCACTCAACAAGTTTTTTCAACTCACCTTCAATATAAGCTACCGGAACTTCTAAGTCCTTTGCTATATCTGTCATTGTTTTTGATTCATAATAGCAACTCCATGCAATGTTTTGTTTCAATCTTGAGTCAAACATATCCTTTGTATCCCCAGTTTTTCCGGGAGTGCCACTGTGCCCCATATCATTAAAATATATTGGATTCACACTTAAATTATTACTCTTTACCATATTGATTTCCTCCTTCAATCCATTTCGGATATCAGACAAATGCCATTTAACAGTCCCAACAGAAATCCCCAACTGATTTGCAATATCAGTAACAGACATATCTTTATAATAC
>JAEELL010000038.1 GCA_016282745.1 Lachnospiraceae bacterium | reverse complement strand
ATTCTTGGATTTTCCCATAAATCATCCAATTAATCATCCTTTCTTCACCTCCGTGACAAAGTATATCACGGAATAATATTTGATTGAAAACTATGGAAAATTAATTGCCAGTTTCTATGGAATTTAGTTTACCACTTACATTCGAATATCATTTATTAACTAACTACCTTTCAACTCAATTTTTTGCCCACAAATATTCTGAATTTTTAAAAAATGCTAATAATTATTAATAAAAAAATATAAAAAGTTATGATTCGGGGAGCCCTTATAATAATAGAGGACAGTTCCCAAGTAAAAAATTCGATATGTATGCAGTAGCCCATGGATTGACATATACTCAGTCAAGAGTATTAGAACAGGCAATAATCACAGCTTATACTTTAAATAATTTACAGAATTTGAGAAATTCCATAGCTCAGAAAAAGTGGAATAAGTTTAAGGATAACTTTACAGACGTGCAGACATTAATTCAAATTTACTGGGATCCAGAGTAGGAGGATATATGGGAGTTTGGAGTAATAGCATATATGGAAATGATATTTCATGTGATACTAGAGATGAATATTTGTTTTGGTTGAAGAAACAATGTTCCAATGAAGAAGCTTATTTGCGTACTGTAGAAACTTTTAGTGAATTGTTACAGACGGATGAGAAAAATTATTTTTGGGAGGCATTGGCAGATACTCAGTGGAAGGTTGGAAGATTATCAGAAACCGTCAAACAAAATGCTATTAATGAGGCGAATAATGAATTGAGTGAAGGCATAAGTAAAAAAAGAAAAGAAGTATTGCTCAAATTAATTGAGAAATTAAATTCTCCGATGCCTGCTGAAAAGCAATTTGAATATCCAAAATTCGAAAGGAACCTTTGGAATGTGGGAGATATATATGCATACCAGTTTAATAGAAAAATTTCCAAAAATTTTTCCTTTTATAAAAAGTATGTTACATTTCAAAAAGTTGGAGAGATAAAGTATTATGATTCCTATGAAAGAGAAGAATGGATATTGCCAATAATACAGGTTTACGATAAGATCTTTGATGAATTGCCACAATTAGAAGACATTTTAGGGTTAAACGTGGTACCATTTGATAGAACAGATGTATATTTTGAAGAACAGAAAACGTTCGTTTTTCCTTTAGTTTCAAGCTTTGTAGCACTTAGATTAGACGAACGTGATTATAATTCAAAATGGTTCAAATTCATTGGTAATACGAGTGCAATTAGAAAAGTATCATTTGATGAGGAGGGTATTCAAAGAGCGCTGTTTTTTATGGGTACATGGGAAAGAAATTTATGTGATTTTATAGATATGTGGAACGATGTTCCTGAAGATAAAAGAGATATAATATATAAAATTATGTATAAATGACATTTGATTCGAAAACTTGTTAAAATGGCTTAAAAATCTATTCACTTGTGGAAGGATAATGTTATATAAACTACCTTTCAACCCAAAATCTTGCCCACAAATTTTTCTAGCTTTAAAAAATGCTAATAATTATTAATAACAAAATATAACAGGTTATAACCCGAGGAGCCCTTGTAAACAATGGGCTCCTTGATGTTTTAATAACAATTAATAAAGTCATATAACAGCCTTTAAAATAGACTAAGGTCCGCAGGGTGTCCAGGATTCGAACTTTATTGCTCGTTGCACGCTGATGTAGACCAATTAGACAGAATTACTATAGATGGAAAGTACAGAAAACGTAGGCATTCATACGTGGGATATGTCAGTCCAATAAAATATAGAAATGAATATGAGCTAAGGAACATTGCTTAAACAAAGAGAATCTATTAGACTAATATCAAAGGATTAGGTGTATCAAAAAATCACCGCAGTCCATATATTAGGAATAGCAATTATAGCGTTTCCTGCGAGTATAATAACCTCGGGGTATATGGAAGAAATAAACGAAAGAAATAAAAGCGATGAGAAATGATGTATAACAAACATATTGTATATTTTTAGACTATGAATGTTGAGAATAGATTTTCTTGTTCTTATATAAGTAGATTAAATGTTAAGAGCGTAAAGAACTGATATTTTTACAATTGGAGGAAGATTGATAGAAGAATATTCGAATAAAAATATAACTAAATTAAACGAAATTGGCTATTGGCAAAATAAAAGTCTTTATTGGAAATGCAAAATCTGTTCAGGGACATATAGTCTGTCTGTTCAAGATAAAATAAAAAAAGGTACTAGTGAATGTCCTTATTGTAATAACCTTAAACCTTTACCTAGTTTTAACACGTTACAACATGTAGCTAGCAATGAAATACAAGATTGGAACTATATTAATAATTATCTATTATTAAATCCAAATGAAATTCTTCCAAATAACACAAAAAATGTTTGGTTAAACTGCCAGAAATGTAATAATAATTATTTAATATCAACTAAAAGCAAATTATTAAATAACAAAAGAAAGATTTCAAGTTGCAATTTTTGCAAAGGTAATCGTTATAAGCAATTTCATTTTCTTAATTATTAATAAAAGTAAATAAAGTACATTTTCTCTCGGAAATGTACTTTATTTACTTTTTACTTTTCTGTATGATTTTTGATGGATAAAGTACATTTTTTAAAAATTCTAGTTTTTACTTTTCGTTATAAAAATAGTAGAATAAAGTACATTTTTTTAAATTAAAAAATAATGGACTTTTTGAAAATACACTTCAAATGCCCGAAAATACTGATAAAGTACATTTTATAAAAAATGAACTTTATTTTTTTATGTACATTTAATATTTAAAAAAATAAAGTTCATTATTAATGCTTGTATAAATGATAAATGATATATGATAGAATAATAATGTATATTTTATTCCTATTAATCATATTATACATATTTAATACTTTTAATCATATAAACACAATAATGAATTTGAGTTCTTTAATTCTTATGGAGGCATATATGAAAAACAATACATTCAAATATAACTATAAAAACAAAAAACGAAATAGTAATAACAATTATTCAAAAGGGGTTACATTATTTATAAATTCAATTATTTTTCTCTTTTCGTTAATTATAATAATTATTATTTGTTTCATAAAAAATCTTCCACATAAAAATTTGCAATTATTTAATGGAATCTGTTTATTAATAGGCTCTATTTATGGATCAGATAGTCGAAGACACAAAAGTTCGGGTTTCATATCAGCATTTTGTTACCTCTTATTCATTATATCAAAAACTTTATTCGACATAATGTCAAAAAATGCAATTAACATCGGTGTTTTTGATTTTTATTTTTTAATTTGTGCATTATTATCATTACTTAATGCATATATTATTAGCCCTTCAAAATCCCCGAATAGAAAAGTAATTATTCCTTCAAATCGAAAAAATAATAATAATTCATATCAAGCACCTAATAATGCGAATTATACCAATATCCAATTTAATAAATCAGTCGAACAAAAGCCAATAGAGAATATACAATTTGAATCTCCCTTTTCTAAAGGTTCTTATGCCGACAATTTCATTTCTGCCGCAATAGTTGTTGTTGAAAGTCAACGCGGATCCGTTTCTTTACTTCAAAGAAGATTTAAGATAGGTTTCAATAGAGCCAATAAGATTATGGAGCAATTATACGAAGCTGGAATTGTCGGTCCTGAAGATCCTTCTAAGCTACGAAATGTGCTTTGGGATACGATAACTTTTGAGAAGAAAGAATACTTAATTGAATTTGCAAAGAAACTCCAAGATGCTCATCAAGAATCAAATGAAATCTATATTGCGGATAGTAATAATTCTTCTTCGTATAAATTAAACGACTTTGATAATATGGATGGCCATTCTTTCGAATATTTTTGTGCAGACCTATTGAATTCAAATGGTTTTAGCAAAGTTAAAGTGACACAAGGAAGTGGTGATGATGGTATAGATATTTTAGCAGAAAAAGATGGTATATCTTATGGCATTCAATGTAAATGTTATTCAGATAACATCGGAAATAAAGCTGTGCAAGAAGCCTATACAGGAGTTCAAATGTATCACGTAGATGTTGGAGTTGTATTAACCAACAGATTTTTTACCGATAGTGCTATAAACACTGCAAAAAAAACTAGAATAAAATTATGGGACCGGAACAAATTACTTGAATTAATTAATACTAAAAATACTAATGCATAATTAAATAAATAACAATCTATCATTCTCATTAATTTATGATATAATAAAAAACGCGTTACTTACAATAATAAAATAGAAGGTAGAATGTTATGAGTAATTTTTTAAAAAACTTAAAGATTATTTTTGTTTGCACAATCTTAATTCAGTATTTTGGATATCAGCTAAAAACAAATTATTAAATAACAAAAGAAAGATTTCAAGTTGTAATTTTTGCAAAGGTAAACGTTATAAGCAATTTCATTTTCTAAATTATTAATATAAAAAATAAAGTACATTTTCTCTCGGAAATGTACTTTATTTTTTTTTACTTTTCTGTACGTTTTTTAGCAAATAAAGTACATTTTTTCAAAATTCTAGTTTTTACTTTTCGATATGGAAATAGTAGAATAAAGTACATTTTTCTGAAATAAACAAGTAAAAAATAATGGACTCTTTGAAAATCCACTTCAAATGCCCGAAAATACTGATAAAGTACATTTTATAAAAAGTGTACTTTATTTTTTTATCATCATAAATACTATAAATAATAAAGTCTGTTTTTATAATCACTATATACTGAAAAATATTTCTATATAAAGTCGATTATCGCTAACAATTGTTAGAGTATCAGGAAAAAACAGTTGAGGCTATTTTAAACATTATGATATACTCAAAGTATGAATAAGTGGTATTGTAAAAAACAAGATGTAGTGCTTATTATTTATCTGATACAAGATGTAATACTTGAATGATACACCAAAAATAGTGCATCGTTCAACACAGGAAGTTATATTAAATATAGCAATAACAGATAAAAACGAGAGAATATTATATGATATAGTTCCTACAAACAAAGAAAAGAGAAACCAGGTCGGTTCAGCACGCCGAAGCGTGTACGTCGCGTCCAATGTTTCTCTTTCTAAAGAAAAGGGTAAACCCAAAAAAGCAAAAAGTCAAGGGGGAAGAAATAAAAAAACTAAAAAAACTAAATTCTCTTGAATGATACACCAAAAATAGTGCATCGTTCAACTAAGATTTTGTATATTACTTTGAAATTGTCCATATGGTCTCCTTAATATAAGGATACCACCTAGCCTTGTGACTGGGTGGTATTAATCATTAATCACATCATAATGTTTTTTTCTATGTTCTACGTCTATATTGTAGTATTCTGCAACATAATCATATTTTTCTTCACAACTTTTTTTCATTAATTCTAAACGTTGCTGTAATTCGTCTTCATTTCGCACTATTTTTTCTTTCGGGATAAAACCATGTTGAAATATGCGATTGTATATACTTAACTGAGAAACAAATTCTTTATTCTGTTCACAAAAAGTTTTCCCCTTCATAACCGCTATAAACCTTTCATAATCTTTTCAAATTCAGATAAAGCTCTCGGAAAATATTTACGCATTTCCGCATATCTTAATTCATCAAATTGACATTCAAACATATGCGCAAACGCTTCTTGTCTAATAGTCTCTTCTGTCCAATAAGAAGTTCCGTCATTTCTCAAAGGATGAATCGCAATTCCTTTTATCTCATCTTTAGATAAACCATTAAACAAATCCGATACTGCCGATTGTCTTCTCATATCTTGCGATATTTCCTTTTCAATTTCAATATAACTTTTTTTTTGATATATTGTCAAGAAAAACCATATGCAGAGCATCTGTAAAATCTTTATTATTTGATGCGTTACCTGCTAATTCATCAATCATATGACCATGTTCATGAAACCATGTTACTCCAACTCCTCTTGGATTGTTCATGTCAGCAATATAATGTAACTTTATATTGCCATTCTTGTATTCTGCCACGCCTTCTTGAATGATACACCAAAAATAGTGCATCGTTCAACTGTTGAGAGGAGATATACCAAAAGAACCAAAGATGATGTATCATGCAGATAATATATCTAATGCAATTGGTAAGAATAGATTAGAGCATGATATAATATGCTATAGAAATTTGGATATTGATTTGTATTCAGATTATAATGTGGGGGACATATTTAAAATTAATCAGTTTTATAGTACGTCTGTTATACAAAGTGCAGCATTGGACAAGGAATATAAAGTGATAATATATGTTCCAAAGAATAGCAGAGGAGCATATATAGAAAAAATTAGTAAATATCCAAAACAAAGAGAATTTTTAATTGACAAAGGCTCAAAATATAAGGTATTATCAAAGAAAGATAATGAGATTGTTTTAGAGGTGATTGTATGAAGAAAATGACAAAAAAAGAAAAGGAAGCATATGAAGCATATGAAGCATACAAAGATAGATTATCTATGCCAGAGAAACCAATAAAATTAACGAAAGAAGAAGTTGAACAATTAAAAAAAGAAGGACGCATTTAGTACCACCCAGTCACAAGGCTAGGTGGTATCCTTATATTAAGGAGACTATATGGACAATTTCAAAGTAATATACAAAATCTTAAAAAACCTTGAAAAATCGATGGATTTAGAAGAGTTTGATAAGTCATTAATTGGATACCAGGAAATGAATCTGACAGAACCACGTTGGAACAGAATAATAGCAATGATGGTTAACAACGGACTAATCAGTGGAGTTGATGTCAGAAACACCTTTGATTGTGATTATCCAAAAGTTACTCTTATCAGACCGGAGATTACACTCAAAGGACTTGAGTACCTGGAAGAAAACAGTACAATGAGAAAGATAGCAGATACAGCTAAAGGAATAAAGGAGATTGTTCCAGGTTTATAAACAGTGAATTTAGATCATGGTAAAAACATGGTCTTTTTTTATACCCAAATTTACTTGAATGATACACCAAAAATAGTGCATCGTTCAACAATAATCCAGATGGTTATCAATTGAAAATAGGCGAAATAACTGATATAGTGAAATCAGTAAAAGATATAATTGGAGTATATGAATGGTAAATGTAGGCCATTAGCAAAACAAGTAGTTGGAGTGTTGATAGGAGGTGGATAGTATGACGTATGAATTGCCTGAAAAATTTGAAAAGTATGTATGTGCTGGAAAGGTTTCTCCTAATATACCTGACGAATTATTAAAAGAATTAAAAGAATTTAATGAACAATTAAAAAAGGCAGACGGAAGAGAACATCTTCATTTCCCTAGATAAAGATTTATTAATAATCTATACCACCCAGTCACGCTTGAATGATACGCCAAAAATGATGCATCGTTCAACAATAATGGAAGAACTAAAAATAAGTCAAAGGACATTCTACCGGTACAAAAAAGAAATTGATGGGATGGAAAAGTAAGCTGTTGGTGACAGCTAGTTAATCATACTCCAAATTACTAATGCAAGCAATAATAATATAATTGCTATAATGACAAGCAAAGGTAATGGATTGTTTTTTTTCGGAGTATTATAATCATTATTGGTTTCCGCATAATATGTATGTGGTGTGCGTTCTATATATACAGGTCTTTGAACAGTTTGAACAGCCTTTTTTTTAGCAGCCTTTTTAGCAGCCTCGTTTTCAGCTTTTCGTATTATCGCAAATGGATCAGTTCTGCTAAGTATTTTTTTATAAAAGTCGCAAACGAAGTCGATATCTGCCTGTTCACATTCGGAATTGCCATTTCCGTGTGCAATATCATTTCTAACCCATCTCACGTGTTTTAGCATCTTGTAGGTCTCATCAAAGTCGGAAACGAGCAATTGCTTACTAAGGGGAGTGTTATCCATTTCTTCTATATAAGATGTCACACCCTTTTCAGAGGAAAGCAAGTCCCTGCACAGGTTATCAAGTTTTTTGTATTCTTCAAAAAATCTAATTTCATTTTCGTTCATAGTGCATCTCCATTTAATAATCTGTATTTATTTTTTTACTTTTCTGTACGTTTTTTAGCAAATAAAGTACATTTTTTAAAAATTCTAGTTTTTACTTTTCGATATGGAAATAGTAGAATAAAGTACATTTTTTGAAAAAAATTTTTTTTACTTATTTATTGAGAATAAAGTACATTTTTCTGAAAAAATTTTTTTACTTATACATACAATTTTTTTTACTTATACATAGAAAGAATCGATATACAACTATTCGCAAAAGACAACTTTAACGAAATCTTTATAATAAAAAACAACGTATATACACCTTTTTAGCATATTCGAAATGTATCATTAATTCATGATTATTAGAAATCATATAATTCATTAATTTGCATTTATATTTTAATTTATCCTGAATAATTTCATATCTATACAAATTCACATTTCATTTTTGCACTTTATAAGATACATCTAAAAATTTCAAATCGCTCTGTATGGCGTTTTTAGATTTCTAAACGTATAATTATAGCCTGTAACAATCTGTTATGCGAAAAATATATTCAATATATTTCCTATTAAAATCTCATTAAAAACCCATTTCCCTCAAATGATTTACTAACTGTACATAAAATTCCCTAACATCAAATTCATCAAAGTTTTCTCTGTTAAGATCAATCATATCTCCATGGGAAATTCCTCGGTTTCCTTTAACGGTAATTAATTGGTAATTTTTGCCCCATTTAAAAGAGTTAATACCAACCAATCCGTCGTTTGGTCCATCGAAATATTTCACAAAATTGGTAGTTAAATTTAGCGGAAATCTGCCACCTCGTGCAACATTTAAAATCGATCCCACACTTTGATAGTACACTCCTTCTACGTCTTTCATAAGATTGTTATTTTTTTCACAATTAGAAGCTGTTAAATCTGTAACTCCTTTTATAAAATCAGGATTTGGATCTCCTAGTTTTTTTAATGCCGTATTATATGCATTTGCAATAAGTTGTTGTTGATTATCTGGAATTTCTTTTAAAAGGTATTCTGCAAATTCGCATCCGCGATGAGGTGTATTGATTGTTGTCAGTGACGCCACATAAGGTGCCACTCCTTCTACCGATATTGCATATCTTGAATCTAATCCACCCTTTGAATGTGCAATAATATTAACTTTTTCTGCACCTGTTTGAAGTTTTATTTCCCTGATTCTATTAGCTATTTCAGCACCACAATCAGCAACAGAATCTGCCGACTGTTGATTTCCATAGAATACAGTAGCTCCATTTTTTATCAGTTCTTCAGGAATGCGTCCCCAATAATTCAATAGTTTTGAATCCCTGAAAAATATACCATGAACAAGTAATATTGGATATTTTGTCTCGCAAATTTTGTCGTTTTTTCGTGTTCGATTTATAACATTTTTTTCGTGTTCAACCTCTATTTCTTTTGATACAACACTAATAATTTTACCAAGGGCAAACAAATGAGCTACTGGTATTAAACCACAAATAAGCCCAATAACTCTGTATCTAATCCCAAGTTGTGTAGATGTTAAATATACGCGAATAATTCCGTTCCAGAAGATAAAAGCTAAGACAAAAAATGCAACTATCCAGCTGCTAAGCCAAATTCGCATTCCAATTATGTTTTTTAACATTATTAAAGATGCAACTGAATAAATAACAGTAAGAACGGACGCCCACAAAAATATTATTAATAATTCATTTCCTAACAAAGCGCGTCTGAATTTACCTTTTTCATTTCTAAAATAAATCGGTGATGGGACAAAATAGAAAATAACAAATAAGCCTAAAGTCAATGATATCAATAGTTTTTCGTCAACTATCAACCCAATTGTTTTAATATTGGCCAACATAAACAGGCTTATAATCAAAATTATTCTATATAAATATTTCAAAATATTTTTCTTCATTTTTTTCAACCTATCATTATAATGAATTCACTAATCCGTTTATTTCCAATAAATGTTTAAAATACTCCGGCATAGGTGCCTCAAATTCAACATATTCTTTTGTTGTAGGATGTATGAATCCAATAGTTTTTGCATGTAATGTCTGTCCCTGTAATTTGAACGGGCATTGTCTGTTAGAATATACCTCATCCCCCAAAAGCGGATGATTGATACTTGCCATGTGCACCCTGATCTGGTGGGTTCGTCCGGTTTCCAGCTGACATTCAATATAAGAGTATTTGTCGTTTGAAGAAATAACCCTGTAATGAGTAACAGCCTCTTTTCCATCAGGAGTTATGGCCATTTTCTTTCTGTCTGTTTTATGTCTTCCAATTGGTTTGTCTATCGTACCCACAGTTTCATCAAACTTTCCATAGACAATTGCAACATATTTTCTTGTTATGGAATGGACTTTTAACTGTTCTGCGATAAAATTATGGCTATTGTCATTCTTGCATATAATCAAAGCACCCGTAGTATCTTTATCTATTCTGTGCACAATTCCCGGTCTAAGGACTCCGTTAATTCCTGACAAATTATCCTTACAGTGAAACATTACCGCATTAACAAGCGTTCCCGTATAATGCCCGGCTGCAGGATGTACAACCATATCCTTTGGCTTATTTACAATTAGAATATCATCATCCTCGTATAAGATATCTATCGGGATATCTTCAGGAACGATATTGGTTTCAATAGGCTGTGGAATGTCAACATTAATAATATCGTCAGCTTTTATAAGATATTTTGATTTACACGGATTGTTATTTACTAATATATGACCACTTTTTAGAAGTTTCTGAATGAAAGTTCTGGACAAATCAGGTAACAAATCACTTAAATATTTGTCAACTCTGACATCTGCACTTTCCTCATCAACATAGTATAAATTAGACATTATTATTCCTCTTAATTCTTTTTTTGCAACTTAATTATTTGTTATGTTTTAATACTTTGTTTGCCACTTATTTTTTTGTTACATTTTATTTTTTTGTTGCGTCACTGATTTTTTTATCTTTCAAATTAAATATTTTCGAAAAGTCTTCATCTTTTATCACAAAAGCGCACAATATAATCAAAAATACACATGATACTGTAACGTAACAGTCCGCAACGTTAAAAATTGGGAAATTAATTAATTTGAAATATAAAAAATCAATTACAAAGCCATGAACTATTCTGTCTGTCATGTTTCCAACTGCACCTGAAATCAAAAGTACCAATGCGATTTCAAATAAGGTAAATACACGGCCATTTATTTCATTTTTTTCAATGAGTGTATTCACTCTTATTATCAACAGCACAATCGCAACGCTTATTGCAACACTTATTATTACAAAAAATACAATCTGACCCGATAACATTCCCCATGCAGCACCTTTGTTTCCACCTTCAAGATAATGGAATTCAAAGATATCCTTTACTAACACGAATGGATCCTTTCCCTGAAGTTTACGAGTTGCTATTAATTTTGTTATTTGATCAAATAAAACTAACACAAGTCCGGTTATTATCATTAATATATTTTTAACACTAAATTTCATTATTATTCCGCCTTTAAAATTATTAGTAAAATCAATGACATAATTCATATTTCAGAATTCATTATTTATTTTTCATTATTAATAGTTCAGAATTTGTCATTATTTCATTATATATATATATTTATATATATTTATATATCTTAACAAGATTCCTTCCCTTTTTTGTCATTCCAAGATTGGAATCATATCTGCATCTGCCCATCCCTCTTACAGAGACTATATCTCCTTCCTTGAGATTATATCCGTTTGAGGTGATTAATTTGCCGTTTACAAACACTTTTCCCTCAGCAATATTACTTACAATACTGCTTCTTGAAGACCCAAAGGCAAGAGAGATAATAGAATCCAATCTGACAGACTGAACTGTACCCTTTATCTCTTTTAGTTCAGGTTCTGCATCAATATCTGACAGAGGGTGAACACTGCACATTATGGATGTATGTTTTATTCTGCTAAGATTCTCAATAATATAAGGAACTATACTATCAATAACAAAAACGTATGCACAATCATACTTTACCGTTATGTCACCAATCTTACTTCTGTCTATTCCTAAATTTAAAATAGCACCTAAATAATCCCTGTGAGACAATACGTCTGAAAACTTAGAATTAATCGGTGCAACCTTTATAATATTTATCGGAAGTGGCTCTTCATAACCTGCATAATCAGGTTTGAAAACGACTATTTTCCTCTCCGAATAAACACTTCCTCCTGTCAACTCAAATTTGACAGGAGGCAGTTTATTAATAAATGTATTAAAAATATTCTGTTCATTTAAATTCAAGAAATCAGTATATGTATAAATATTCTTTTGGTAACATCTCCGGGCCAATTCTGTAATACGACTTTCCAAAAACTTTTCTTCTTTATTCATAACTGTTAAAACTGATATCTGTTTCCTCTAAAATCATATGAATTATTACTTGCCTGATTCTCATTGTAATCACCTGACAATTCAATATTAACAGGTGTAACAATATAAATATAGGAAGATATTTTTTTGAGTGTAGCCTTTGTAGAAAGACATGCACCTGAGACATTATCAATAATTCTCTGCGCAAGTTCAGTATTTGTTCCTTCAAAATTAAGAATAACTGCTTTCTCCTCCAAAAGAGCATCTATAATATCCTTTGAATCTTCTAATGAGAATGGCTTAATTGTCATAATCTCTGCTTTGATATTTCTGCTTCTTGGACTATCCATCTCTACAACTTTAGAAGAACGGGAAGCTCTTCGTCCGAAAGTCCTGGTAGGTTTAACCGGCTCTTCTTCAAAATCATCTTCAAATTCCGACTCTTCTTCAACCGGTTCAGCAACTTTTTTCTCTACATTTCTGCTTTTCTTTGGTTTTGGTTCATCGTAATCATCGAAATCATAATCATCTTCGTAATCATAATCATCTTCATAACCGGCTCCCAAATTCAATATTCCTTTAATTGTATCGCCAAAACTTGCCATTTTATTTTTCTCCCATCATCTATCCGTTTTTTCATTGTTGTATGCTAGGCATTCTTACTATAATCTCTCTCACCAAAAATACCGGTACCAACACGAACATGTGTTGCACCTTCCTCGATGGCAACCTCGTAATCATTAGTCATACCCATAGAAAGCACACTCATAGTAACATTATCAATGTTTTTCTGTTTTATGTCAACATATAATTTATGCATTCCCTTAAAAAGTTCTCTGTTTTCCTCAGGATCCAAAACATAAGGTGCAATGGTCATCAATCCTTTTATATGAACACGCTCCAATTTTGAAATCTCCATAATCAATGATTCAACTTCATCCTCGTTAAGACCGAACTTTGTATCTTCGTGACCGATATTTACCTGAACTAAGATATCCATATCACAGTTCTTCTTTATGCATTCCTGATTAATCTGTTCAGCTAATCTGAACGAATCAACTGAGTGAATCATGCACACCTTATCAACTATGTATTTGACTTTATTTCTCTGAAGATGTCCAATCATATGCCATCTGATATCATCAGGCAAAACATCGTACTTATCACATATTTCCTGCACTTTATTTTCACCATAGTCTCTGATTCCGGTCTTATATGCCTCTTCAATATATGACACCGGTTTTGTCTTGCTGACTGCAATCAGACACACATCTTCTCTGTTTCTTCCTGCTCTCTTACAGGCTTCCTCTATCTTTTTTTCTACGTCATTTATATTTTCAGTTATCACTGCTTCATAACTCCTTTACTGGAAAATAACCTGATTTTCTTTTACCATATCCGCATTCAATATGATATGATCGTATGCCACTACACCATACTTATTATGTGATTCAACAATATAATAATCACCTGATTCAGTAAGTTTGTTAACAAAAACAAACTGGGTATATCCGTTGTTAATATTATAAACACCGGTAAGGGACTGAGTGTCTCTTACAATATAGACATCTGAATATGCTGTAGTGTTATTACTCTCTTCCGCTTCAGTGTCGTTATTCTTCTGACTGTCTGTATCTTTGTCAGCTGCCTGATTCTTAGAAGAATCTTCTTCAGTTTTATTATCTGAAGAATCACCCTCTGAAGTTGTCTTTTCTGAAGTTGTCTTTTCTGAAGTTGTTTTTTTCGAATTTGTATTCTCGGTATTTTTTTTATCTTCCGTCTCAGATTTTGCCTTGTCCAAAGCTTTCTTATTCTTTGACGGCATAATAATCTCATCACCTGCATTCAGATCATTCATATCAATGTAGCAATAATTGTCATCCTCATTATGAATCTCAAATGCAACAAACACATCCTTTGCTTTTGTTTTTTCATATTTTCTGACAATAAAGCCATCTTTTTTATTCTTGCCTGCACCACCTGATGTCTTATACGCATTCGGAATAACATAGAAATCTTTATTAACAAGAGCTTTCTTTGGTATCTTAAGTCCTGTAATGTTATCCTCAACAATCTCAATATCTATAAATCTGTCTGAAGCATACTTAATCATATATTTTTGGAAAGTAAATATTCCGTACTTCTTCTTGTCTGCTCCTTTGACTATTTCAAAATTAGTTACAACTTTTGTTTTGTCTTTCTTAAATCTGATCTTTATAGCTGTTTTATCAGCATACTTTTCAACATCCTCATCTGACAGTGGTATTGCCAGTTTCCACTGTTCCTGAGTAATCGTCTTATAAATAGGAGCTCCCTTTTCTACTAGTTCTCCTGTATTAATTTTGGCAACGTGTCGATTTTCTTTGTCAAAGTCTGATTTTTTTAAATCTTCAGCCTTTAAATCCTCATAATTATCAACAAAATATTCAACAATGCCAGTATTCTCAGCCTTATTAATTGTAAACTGCCCTTCACTTGAATCACCTAAAGACTTGTAAATATTTTCAATCGCGTTGCTATTGAGAAGTTCGATTATATTTCCCTGTATGGAACTCTTAAAATTATATACTTCCTGAAATTCCATTTCATTATAATTATTTACAAAACCTGACAACTGCTTCTTTATTGTTGCAATATTAGCATCTGATAATTTTTTATCTTCATCACTCATCTTTGCCAGTAATTCATTTATTTTTCCACTCTTATCCAAGCTGTATAATGTTGTATTCTTTGCAACACGTGATCCTTCTCTTGCATAAAAATTAATGTATCCTGATTCTTCTGTAAAACTTACTTTCTCATTTCTGAGAGCTATAGCAGTATATGAATGACTGGAATCATCTGCGACAGTTCCTTTTACAACTTCATAATAAGTAACTCTCTCCTGAGAATAATATCTGATTACATAAACAGCTACATATAAAAAGATTATTCCGAATACAACTATTCCAACGTTTATATTAATTGGTGCTTTGTACCTAACAACTCTTTTATTTTTTGCCATATTTTTTCTCCTTAAAAACCATCTTTAATTATCTAACAAAATCATTTCAGAGTCAATATATAAATGCTGTAATAATTTTCTGATTTTCGGAAATGATAATAATACTTCTGACAATGATAAAAAATAATAAAAGTCAGATTATTACAGGAGGTTATTATGAATTCAAAAGGATTAGATTATACCGCATTAGCCGTTATTATTATTGGCGCAATCAACTGGGGGCTCATCGGATTTTTGGACTTTGATCTGGTGGCATTTCTATTCGGTAATTTCAGTTGGTTGTCTAGAATAATATATGCAATAGTCGGAATATGTGGTCTGTACTCTCTTAGCATTTTTGGAAGAATCGCATCAATGAACAGAGATTAATATGCACAACATTTAAAAGAGAGCACCAATTTTGTGTTTGGTACTCTCTTTTAAATATTTACATTATCCTATAACGCAACTTCTATGTATTCTTTTAAATCATCCGGTATCTGAGCCTTTTCCAAAGAAATACTCAGTACAAAGTCCACTTCATCACTAATCTGTTTAAGGGTTCCTATGGCTTTTTCAAGTCCTCCGGCGTCCACATCAGAAACCGTCAAAAAACTGTCTACAAAAACAAGCTGAATATCGTGATTCCCTGACAACAACCCGCATATAAAACCTGCAATACCATCCATGCCTGTAATCGGATACTCGCTGACATCAACTAATCTGATACCATTATCCAACTCATACATATGCTTTGAGTTCTTATCAAGGTATACAATACTTCCGTCCGTTTCACCTACTGCATCATTTGCTTTTTGAAGCATAATCTTTGTTTTTCCCTTACCTTTTTCACCACAAATAATTTTAACCATGGCACACCCTCCTTTTAGTATGAAGTTTTTTAGTTACGTTCTATTTTCATGACAGTACTGTGTACATGCCATCAATCACATTACAAAAACACTACAAACAAAAAGTCACTAAAGTATAGTTCCAAAACGACTTGCTATACAACTATCTACGATACACTATCCGCAATACAACTATCCGCGATACATTTCTCTAAAATCCATATCCCCTCTGTCCAACGCCTTGATTAGTAATTCTGCCGTTGCAACATTCGATGCAAGGGGGATATTATGAGTATCACACAATCTAATGGCATTATCTACATTAGGTTCATGCGACTTTGCAGTGAGCGGATCTCTCAGAAAAATAACCAAATCCATCTGATTGTTTTCTATCTGCGCACACAACTGCTGTTCTCCGCCCAAATGTCCCGCAAGAAACTTATATACAGGAAGATTTGCTGCTTCCTCAATAAGTCTTCCAGTTGTACCTGTAGCGTATAAATTATGTTTAACCAGAATTCCTCTGTATGCTATACAAAAATTCTGCATAAGTTTCTTTTTTGAATCATGTGCTATAAATCCAATATTCACAATCAACCTCCCACTATATCAAATACGGGAACAATAAAAATACACTCTCCCGCAATTATTTCTAATATACATTCTTCTTTGTATGAAGTCCTATATTCAATACAATACCCATACCTATATACGAACTCACCAGCGATGTCAGACCATAACTGACAAACGGAAGCGGAATACCTGTATTTGGTAAAAGCATTGTATTAACCGCAATATTAATAAATGACTGAATTGTTAGTATGGACCCCAAACCGTAACAGTATATTTTGCCGGCCGGATCCCTCACTCTCGCTCCTGTGAGGAAACACTCCAAAACAATCAAAAATAACAATACTAACACAGATGAACAGCCAAGAAATCCAAGTTCTTCACCGATTACCGTAAATACAAAATCGGTATGATCCTCCGGAATCAGATTACTGTTCTTAACACTAGTCTCATCGTCATTGTACAATCCCTTACCTGTAAGTCCGCCGGAACCAATAGCAAGCAATGCATTCTCCTGCTGGTATCTTAGATCCTTAATATCAGGGTCATCTGTATCTTTGGAATAAAATCCCAAAAGTCTGTCATACTGATGCGCATGAAGAACCTTTACTTCAGGATGAAACGCAATCAGATATCCCAAAACTGCAACGATAGGAAGGGCTATTAACAACAAACTTCCAATTATCCTGTAATTCAGTCCCGCAATATATATAACAATTGCAAAAGTTGCCATAAATACAATCGCTGTAGACAAATCCGGCTCTTTTAAAATTAATCCAACCGGCACTGCATAGGCAATCCCAAGAGGAATAAGGACCTTAAAATTGTTAATTTCATCTTTATATTTTCTGATATATGCTGCCAAAAATAAAACAAGTAAAATCTTACACAATTCCGATGGCTGAAATCTTATTCCTGCTATCTCAATCCATCGTTCAGCACCTAATCCCATTCTACCATTTATTTCAACCCAAAGCAACAAACCAACAGACAAAACATACAAAATCCAGTAAAATTTCAATATAAAATTGTAACTTATCAACATAAGAACAACCATAACCAAAAAGCCCAGTATAAAGCCTGCTATCTGTCTCTTCTGATAGTATTCTCCTCCGGCACTTCCGACAGCAAGAATCCCCAGAATCGTCAGTACTGACAGATACAATACCAGTCTTAAATTCAGACGGTTGTAATTATATTCTTTCAATGTCGTCAATATACTTTTCATAATTATTTGTATTTAACCTCTTTTATTGGTATATTCGCAAAAATATACGGTTTTTTGCTCTTTTCAATGTCTATAATACATTTATCTTTATCAATATCTATGTATTTTGACACAACATACATAATATCTTTTTTTATCATTTGAATAATTTCAGGCGAACAGTTTGTTCTATCCGATATCAATAAAATCTTAAGTCTGTCCTTTGCAATATCTCCTGATTTTTTATTCTTTGAAAACATATTATTAATACTAAATACCATTGAAATCTCCCTGTGCTCTTTTATTGCTCATTTTAAAGATTTTTTTGAAAAATCCTTTATCTTTTGAGAAATTCATCATTGGTATTTCTTCGCCCTGAATTCGTAGAGAAATATTCTTTATCGCTTGTCCCGGAATCGAGTTCTCATCGAGAGGAATCCCCTTATTTGTTGCTATTACAATCTCTACATCATCAGGTACAGCACCTATTATATCGACTCCCAGAATATCCATAACATCCTCAACAGACATCATATCTCCAGTCTCAACCAATTCAGGTCTTATTCTGTTTATAATCAGATTGACCGGCTTAATACATTCCTTTTCTAATAAACCAACAATTCTGTCTGCATCACGTATTGCTGACACTTCAGGTGTAGTGACAACCAAAGCCCTGTCAGCTCCGGCTATCGCGTTTCTAAATCCCTGTTCTATGCCTGCGGGACAATCAAGAATGATATAATCATATTCCATTCTCAGTTCATCCGTAAGCATTCTCATCTGTTCAGGTGTCACAGCGCTTTTGTCTCTTGTCTGGGCACTTGGAATAAGATACAAATCATCAAACCTTGGATCTTTGATCAAAGCCTGTCTGACTCTGCATGTACCTTCTATAATATCTACCAGGTTGTAAACAATCTGATTCTCAAGTCCCATAACCACATCCAGGTTTCTAAGTCCTATATCAGTGTCAACTACAACCACTTTTTTCTTTTGTCTTGCAAGAGCTGCGCCTAAATTAGCTGACATCGTCGTCTTTCCGACACCACCCTTGCCTGATGTTACTACCATCACTTCACTCATAAAAACCCTCCTGACTATCTGAGTAACTTATCTTCGCTTTCGTGTCATTGTAACTTTTAAAGCTAATAGTTACTTCTGTTTAGCAGCAATTCTGCCACCACAACGATTAATCATTTGTTCTCTCTGAATTTGTTGACACCTCAGATTTATCAACATCCTTCAAATTAATTTCTCCGAAGTAGTATTTTATAACATCTCTTGTAAGTTCTGCAGAAGTTCCTGAAGAGTTTGCAAAAGGAATAACAGTTACAACTGAAATCTCAGGTTTATTATACGGTGCATAAGCAACAAACAAACCGTGGGCATTTCGTTTTGAACTTTCCTCAGCAGTTCCGGATTTTCCGGCAACATCAATCTTCATATCTTTGAAAATGCTCTTAACTGTTCCCTTTGTAACAACCATGCGCATTCCCTCATGAACTGCATCCCATGTAGAATTACTAATTTCTACTTTATTTGTAAGTTCCGGCTTTTGTTCAGATATAACTTCTGAATTAACGTCGGTAATCTTATCAATCAATGTGAGTTTGTAATTTTTCCCTCCATTTGCAATTGTAGACATATATCTGGCAATCTGCACAGGAGCGTAACTGTGACTACCCTGACCAATTGCTGAATGAACTGCAGACTCAGTTGAGAACTTTGGATCACTCTCTGTAATCTCAACTCCCGAGTTACTTGTAAGTCCCAACATGTCAGCGTACTTTTTAATTATCTTCAAACCTCGGTCACTGTCGTATTTGCCCTTTGAATTTGTTCCAAGTTTGTATCCTACATCATAGAAGAAATAGTTACATGAATAAGCCAATGCCTCTTTGACATTAATAGTTCCATGAGTGGCATGTCCGGAATTATATATCCAACACTTTGGACTTGGTGTGATTTCTTCAAAAATACCTTTGGTTTTTATTGTTGAATTAGGACCTGATAATATTCCTTCTTCTAATGCTGCTATTGATGATACCATCTTAAATGTCGAACCTGGCGCCGTAAGTCCCTGAGTAGCTCTGTTGTAAAGTGGATCCGATTCATCTTCCACAAGTTTACTCCAGTAATCAGGATCAACAGTTCCTGACAACTTGTTGTTATCATAGCTTGGATATGTTACCAGTGCCAAAACTTTTCCTGTATTCGGATCAGTTACAACCACAGAACCGGAACATGGATCCAAAGCAATCTGTGCCGGAGTTATCTTAAGTTTTTTAATCTGATTTGTAATAAACGTATATGTTTTATACTTATCATAAGTTGCCAATGTATTATAAGAACTTTCATCCATTTCCAGCACTTTCTGATCATACAAAAGCATACAAATCTCACTTCCACTGACAGTTCCGTCGTAAATTCTGTAATACATCACTCTTTTTCCAAATGCAGTGTTCTTTTCAAGCATCTTATTAACATACTCTTTTAGCTGCTCATATGTTTCATCTGTAGTTGAAAACCCTGTATTATCATGTAATTCAGAAATATTGACCCACTCATTTGTAATGGCATACTTAAGATATTTCTTAAAACTCATCTTTCTGTCTGCCCACTTCTTATAGGTCTTATCATCCGTCTTAATTGCAGATTTTATTACTATATTGTCAGTTTTTAATTCTTCATATATATACTCGATATAATCCTGCTTTTCTTTTGACAAATCATCATATGAAGTATCATCATCCATAATAGATTTAACTGTGGCCTTTGCATTTTTTACCGCATTCTTATATTTGTTGTACACTCTTTCTTCATTGGAAGTCCTCTTTTTCTTCAATTCCGAAAGACTTACAACGTTATTATTAACAAGCTGGAAATAAACATCTTTTATGCCAATCGGATGTTCATCCTTCTCATCTTCCTTGTCCTTATTTACATCATAGTTTACTATCTGACTTACCAAAATACCTGCAATTTTCTTTTCAAGAAGATCATAAGTTGCTTTCTGAAGATTCAAATCAAGTGTAAGAACAACATTATTTCCAGGCTCAGAATCAGTTTTTGAAACCGTACTTATCTTATTTCCGGTACTGTCTGTAAATATAGTCTCAACACCGCGCTTTCCGCGAAGTTTATCTTCCATGGCAGCCTCTAAACCGGCTTTTCCTACCACATCGGTGTTTATATATCTCGACTCATCATCTTCGGCAAGTCCTTCGTTCATACTTTCCATCTGTTCATATGAAATAGTACCTGTATATCCCATAATAGGTGCAAAGTATTCGCTGTAATTGTAGACTCTTGTGGTACTTCTGTTTATTGTAACGCCCGGAATGATACTTTCATTTTCATAAATCGCTACCATCGTCGCGTTTGAAACATTCTTTGCAATAGTAACAGGAACATACTTCTGGTATGAATTAAGATAAACATTATATCTGAGTTTTGCTATCTTAAAACATGTCTCTTCATCATATTTGTTCTTGTCAATTTTGAACTTTTCATCACGCATCTGCTGATACACTTCAGCCGCACTCGCCTTCAAATAGTCGCGCTTTTTTGATTCAAGTGCTTCTTTTCCGAAAATATTAATTATCAGTGTTTTCTTTGCTGCCTCAGATGTGGATGAAAACTGATAATTACCATCTTCATCAATATAGATAGGAAAATCTACAGAAATAGAATCTCCGTTTTTTTCAATGAGATCTATAGCATTATATGAAATCTCATTGAGTTTCTTATTCTTGTCATCTGAACTTTTCAGAACATCTTCAAAAGTAACTGTATAAGTCAGTTTATTATAAGCCAATACATTTCCCTTTGCATCCAGAATCTGACCTCTGGTTCCTGCCGTATAGATAGTTCTCTCCGCCTGCAGTTCATATGTCTGACTGTAATACTCCTCATTTACTATCTGTAAGTCAAAAAGTCTGTAAGCAAGAATTCCAAGAAGTCCAAGAAACACAACTGAAACTATAAACACTCTTGATTTAATTATTAAATATATCGAATAGAAAAAATCGCTAATCAAATCTCACTTTACTCCTTTGTTCTTCTGTTATGAGCACATTAAAATATATTTTATAAAAAATTCTGTATATAACCAATGCAATACACACTGTCAATATAACTTCAGGAACAATTATCTTCATTAGATAAAATCCCACATCAAGTTTATTTCTCAACATAAATCTTATAACGTAATAACCTAAGTTATATATAAAATCTCCACCGGCAACAATCACCATTGGTATTATTACCATATTTTTATAAAACAGCCTATTAAATCTTCCGCTAAAAAAGCCAACATATAAATATAACAGTGCATTCAATCCAATAATATCAGAAGAAAATGCATCCACTAAAAGCCCACTAAAAAAACCTATCACCATCGCCTCATTTGAACCTGTAAGATATCCAAAAATACAAACAAGGATAATCAGCAAATTCGGGGTGACAAATAAGCTTCCGGACAACAGCGATAATGAGTTTTGTAAAATGAAACATACAACTATAAGAAATGTTATCACCAAAATACTTTTTATTTTATGAAGCACAAACTCACATCCTTTCCAATCCTGACAACAAAATGAAATTAATCCTGTTTTTTAGTCATTATCTGAATCATTTGATTCTGTTTCATTTGATTCTGTTTCATTTGATTCTGAATCATTTGATTCTGTTTCATTTGATTCTGCATCACCAGAATCCTTTTTGTCATTTTCTGCAGTAGTTTCCTGAATCGCTCTGTTATCTTTTACCTTTTTAAGAACAAGCACTTCATCAATATGCATAAAATCAACAACAGGTGTAATCGTACCTGACTGATTGAGCTGATTAGAATCAAGGGATACTTCTTCTATAAATCCAACGAGAATTCCCGGCAAAAATTTGTCACTAATCTGTGAAGTTACTACCATATCACCTTCAGATACTGTTGCATCTTTTAATATTCCGGTGAGATTCATAAGTCCCTTTTCATTGAGCTGTAAATCACCGCTGGCAATTCCGGTGTCAGATGTACTCGCAAAAGAAACACTTACACTGCTCTCATCATCAATAATAGTTCTGACTGTTGCGTAATTTCTACCAACATCAGTAACAATACCGACAAGACCGCCTCCGGAAATAACATTCATATCAACGGCTATTCCATTGTCACTTCCCTTGTCTATAGTAAATGTATTAAACCAGTTACTTGTATCCTTTCCGATAACTCTTGCCGCAACTTTCTCATACTGAACATATTCCTGATCAAGTTCATACAAATCTCGCAATCTCTGAAGTTCATATTTATTCTGTGCAAGTAAACTGTTATCTTCCTGAAGCTCACGTATCTGATTTTTAAGTTTTTTGTTTTCTGCTTTTAACTTTTTAACTTTCTTAAAATTACCCGCAACATCGGTAAAGTAACGTCCGATATGATTAATACCCACTTCCACAGGCACAACAACTGATGCTCCGGCTGTCTTGACCGGTTCGATATACTTTGGTCTTGCAACAGATATCACCATCATTCCAATGCAAACTATCGTCATCAAAAATATTACCAATTTGGGTTGTAATGTAAACTTAGTTTTTTTCTTCATCTATCTATCCTTCTTATATGAACTGAAACTTATATTTCATCACTTAGCACACGTGTGCTCGAAATGTGAGTCATCTCAAATCTAATATTACAAAGTCTTTTCTCTAGGTGTGTACGGAATCTTCTTATACTGAGGATCCGATATAATCTTTGCGATTCCTCTGATTACCGACTCACCCGGTGTTCTGACTGTATTAATTCTGAGTCCTGTTTCATTTGCAATAAGCTGTTCTATATTTTTGATGCAGGTAGAACCACCAGTCAAAAATATACCTGATTCTTTAATATCCGCAGTCAGTTCAGGAGGTGTTCTCTCTAATAATGTCTTGATTGCCTCAACGATTGAAACAATAAATTCCTTGATAGCTTCGTATATCAAATCAGACGATACAGGTCTTTCAGAAGGAAGTCCGGTAATAACATTTCGTCCAAAAACATTACATACATCTTCCACATCAGAATCTTCATCATACATGGCATCAGCCAGTGCAAACTTAATTTGTTCCGCAGTCTTAAGTCCAATATGAATATTGTATTTCTTCTTGACTATATTGACAATTGACTCATCCAGTTTATTTCCTCCTGTTTTGACAATTCTGCTGATTACAATACCGCCTCCTGATATAACAGAAATCTCAGTTGTATCAGCACCGATATTTACTATCATGTTTCCTCTTGAACTATTCATATCAATACCAACTCCAATAGCGTCGGCAATCGGTTTTTCAACTACTCGAATTTCTTTTACTTTGACATTAGACTCATCGATAACATCATAGAAAGCTCTCTTTTCCACTTCAGTGATATCGGTTGGAACTGCAATTATAAATCTTCCTGAACGAACAGTTCTAAGTTTATTGCACTTTACAAAAAATCTTTCAAACAAAGATTCCATATTCTTTAAATCTGCAATAACTCCCTCTCTTACCGGAAATGACACCTGAATATTATCCGGTGCTTTCTGAAACATCTCAAAAGCTTCATCTCCGGCAGCCAACACCTCTTTTTTATTCTTTATTGCGATAACATTTTTTTCATTTAATATTTCTTTTGTCGATCCGTTGTACAGTTTGATATTACTTGTACCCATATCGACTCCATAAATTAACTGCATTAAAAATGCTCCCTTCCGATTGATCCGTTTTGTTTTAAACTGATAAAACTCCTGTCTCCGATAATAATATGATCAAGTACTTTTATTCCAACCATGGCTCCTGCTTTAATCAGCCGGATTGTGCCGTCAATGTCTTTCCTGCTCGGAGTCGTATCACCACTTGGATGATTGTGCATCAGTATAATATTTACAGCATTCAGTCTGAATGCCTCAATAAAAATCTCTCTGGGTGACATCAGAGAACTGTTTACAGTCCCTTTAAACATCACTTTTTCACTTATCAGATGGCATTTAGTATCAAGAAATAAAACAAATAACTGTTCCACTTCAAGATGTCTCATCTGCTCCATATAATAATTTGCAATTGTCTCAGGCTTACTGAAATCCAGTTGTTCTCTGGCATTACTCATGGAAATACGCTTTGACAATTCAGCAACACATCTAATCTGAATCGCCTTAACTTTCCCTACCCCTTTGACAGTCATCAATTCACTCATGGACAAATGCATAAGTCCAAGTAAATCGCCATCCTTGTTGTTCAACCCCAATATCTTTTTTGCAAGTGTGGTCGAACTCTCACCATTTGTACCGGTTTTGATTATTATCGCCAGCAATTCCTCATTTGATAAAAACGATTCCCCATAACGAATACACTTTTCGTACGGGCGAAGCTGCCCCGGTACGTCTTTGATTAATTGTTTATCATGCATAAACCCTCCTGACCTGCTCTCCCCAAGTACTTTTTAGGTTTATACCATAATGGATTGTATCACAATACTTTTAATAAGTATAGTTAACTGTATCAAAAAAACGAATAAGACAAATAGTCTTAGAATTCGACATTACAAAGTTACTACTTTGTCATCGCACAGCTGTTGTAATGCTTTCATTATTCCTAGTTTAGCGTGATGCCATGTAAGCCCGCCCTGGAAATATACAGCATAAGGAGGTTTGATTGGTCCGTCTGCGCTAAGTTCGATTGACGAACCTGAGACAAATGCTCCTGCAGCCATAATTACCGGTGCATCATATCCGGGCATATCCCAAGGTTCAGGTACAACATAACTGTCTACAGGGGCAGCAGCCTGAATTCCTTTACAAAAAGAGATAACTCCTTCAGGAGTTCCAAACTCAACCGCCTGGATGATATCATGTCTGCTCTCTGTCTTATTTGGAACAACTTTATATCCGAGATTTTCAAATATATTCGCTGCAAATATTGCCCCCTTTAACGCGCCGGCTGTAACCTCCGGTGCCAAGAACAATCCCTGGAAGAATGTTGAAATAACTCCAAGGCTAGCGCCGACTTCTTTTCCAAGTCCCGGTGTGGTAAGTCGGAATGCGGCATTTTCAACGCATTCTTTAGTTCCTGCTATATATCCGCCTATTGGTGCAAGTCCGCCTCCCGGATTCTTTATAAGAGAACCGACAACCATATCTGCTCCAACATCAGAAGGCTCGACGGTCTCAACGAACTCTCCATAACAGTTATCAACCATAACTATCACATCATCGCGAACACTTTTAACTGCATCAATTGCCTCTTTTATCTTTGCAACAGACAATGTAGGTCTTGTAGCATACCCTTTTGATCTTTGAATTCCAACAAGTTTTACATCATCTGTAATTGCCTTTTTAATTCCTTCTATGTCAAATTCTCCGTTTGGCAACAAATCTACCTGACCGTAAGAAACACCATATTCAGCCAGAGACCCCTTAGACGCTCTGATTCCTATTACTTCCTCAAGAGTATCGTAAGGTTTTCCTGAAATATAGAGCATTTTATCTCCCGGTCTCAGATTACCGCTAAGAGCAATACACAGAGCATGAGTTCCACAGGTGATCTGCGGTCTGACAAGAGCTGCCTCTGTATGGAATACACTTGCGTACACTTCCTCAAGAGTATCTCTTCCTATATCATTGTAACCATATCCGGTTGTAGCATGAAAATGAGCCTCGGATACTTTGTGTTTTTGCATCGCAGCAAGTACCTTTAACTGATTATATTCTGCTATCTCATCTATTTTTTCAAATCTCTCTTTCAAATCTTTTAAAATGTCATTTGAAAAATCAACTACTTTTTCACTAATTCCAAATTCCTTAAACATCTGTATTCTCCTACTGAAACTATATTATTGTGCACAACTTTGCATCCTGGCCCATGAAGTGGCATTTGATATCATATGCAAACAATAATTATAATATAATCTGTTTATCTTTGAGCAACTGAATCATATAAGACAAAATCTTTTCCCTGTCATAATCAAAGTCACCAATATCAACCATGGTTACGCTTTTTTCTCTCTTGAACCATGTAATCTGCCTTTTTGCAAAATGTCTTGTGTTAAGCTTAATTTTCTCAACAGTCTCTTCTTTTGTCATTTTTCCTGCATAGTAATCAAAAACTTCTCTGTATCCAATTCCCTGCATTGAATTGAGTTCTGAAGAATACCCCATCTTAATCAATTTGTCGACTTCTTCAAACAGTCCCTGTTCAACCATAATATCGACTCTTTTGTTTATTCGTTCATATAATTTTTCTCTGTCATCATTTAAGACAAAATAGATAAAATTATATGGCGACTCATTTTTTCTCTGTTCCTCATTGTGTTCGGAGATAGGATTTCCGGTCGCTTTATAATACTCAAGTGCCCTGATGACACGCTTCGTATTATTATAGTGAATAATTTCTGCAGATTTTGGGTCTATTTTTCTTAATAAATTATGAAGATGCTCAGGTCCTTCTTTCTTACAGAGTTCTTCAAGTTCTCTTCTGTAATCATAATCCGCACCGGCATCATCAAACTTTATATCAAATAAAACTGACTGAATATAAAAACCTGTACCGCCTGCTATGATTGGCACTTTTCCCTTTTCATATATCCGGTCAATATATTCAAGAGCCTTATCCTTAAAAACTGTAATATCAAACTCTTCATCAGGTTCAAATTCGTCTATAAGATAATGACTGACACCATCCATCTCTTCTTTTGTGACTTTTGCAGAACCTATATCCAGATATTTGTAAACCTGGATAGAATCAGCACTTATTATCTCTCCGTTTATTCTCTTTGCCAGTTCAACCGACATAGCTGTCTTTCCAACCGCTGTCGGTCCGGTAATAATTACTAAAGGTTTCACACAATTCTCCTAAACAACTATCTGTATAATTTGCTGTATAATTTGCTATACAATATATAATACAATTTGCTATACAATTCGTTTAAACTTCTTTTCTAATTCATATTTAGACATTGAAATAATAGTAGGTCTTCCATGAGGACAGTTATATGGATTTTCTAAGGATAACAGCTTTCCAATAAGTTCATCCGCCTCCGCCATAGACAATTTATTATTTCCCTTTACTGCAGCTTTGCATGACATTGTTGCAATTCTGTCTGACAACAGTTCTGAAGAAACCTTATCGTTTTCGTTTGTCAGGTTATCAAGCATGTCAATAAACAGTTCTCTTTCGTTCAAAGTATATAAATCAAGAGGTACTGCTCTTATGGCATATTCTCTTCCTCCAAAATGCTCAATTTCAAAACCAAATTCGTAGAAGAAATCCATATATTTGTTCAATATATTTTCCTCATTCATTGAAAGTGAAACAATAATCGGAGGATTGAGATTCTGAGACACCCTTTCTTTATTTCTAAATCTCTCCATAAGCATCTCATACATAACTTTTTCATGAGCAGCATGTTGATCGATAATATACATCTTGTTGTCATACTCAACTATCCAGTATGTGTCAAATACCTGTCCGATAATTTTGTGGTTAGGTCTTGCAGCCTCACTTAGAAAATCATTATCAAACAAACTCATACTGACATTATCAAACTGTTTTTCCAAAACTTCCAGATTATTATAACCATCAGTATTATCGGAAATACTATCACCAGTCACTCTTGGCGTTGAGCAGTCATAATTCGTTTTCTCTTCTACAATTATGTCAACCGTGTTTTCAGTATCTGCTGTTTGTCCACATTTTTGCTCATTTTTATGTAAACTCATTTTCAAGTTATCAACACTTTTATCAACAATCTGTTCATCTCTGTCATTACTTTGACTTGCATTTTTAGTTCCACCAGGATTCGTTTTTATAACAACAGGATTCGATATAGTTAGCGGTGGTGTTGATATTTTCTTACTTTCCTCGATACGACGCTGTTCAAAAGGCTGTGCCGGTTTAATAGTATTCTTAACAACATTCTCTTTTGCTTCACTTCTCTCATCATCAAGTTCAACATTCGGTATCATGGAAATTCTTCTAAGTTCAGCAGATATCGAATCTCTGATAAAGGTATATACCTTTTCTCCATCCTTAAATCTCAATTGCATCTTCGATGGATGGACATTAACATCAAGCATGCTACTGTCTATTGTGAAATGTAGAACTGTAAATGGATATTTATGCTGCATTACATAAGGTTTATAAGCTTCTTCTATAGCTTTTGATACTATACTACTCTTAATGTATCTTCCGTTTATAAAATAATTCTCGCCATTTCTGTTTCCACGATTAATTATCGGTCTTCCAAGGAAGCCTGAGATTGTAAAATCTTCATTTTCAGAATCTATTGCTATAAGATTTTTTGCAGTTTCTTTTCCATACACTGCATATATAACATCTTTTAGATTGGCATTTCCCTGAGTATGTATTTTTTCTTTGTTATTTGTAATAAAACTTATTGCCACCTCCGGATGCGACATCGCAATATGCTCAACAACATCCGAAATGTATCCGGCTTCAGTCTGTGGACTTTTTAAAAACTTTCTTCTGGCAGGTGTGTTATAAAAAATATTTTTCACTACAAAAGTAGTTCCTTCAGGCGCTCCGATTTCTTCAACACTTTTCTCAGAGCCTCCTTCAATAACATATCTTGTCGCCGTAATTGAATCTTTCACCTTTGTAATAAGTTCAACCTGACATACTGCGGCAATACTTGACAGTGCCTCACCTCTGAAACCTAAAGACGATACTGTAAGCAAATCCTCCACACTCTTGATTTTACTTGTGGAATGGCGCAAAAAAGCAGTTTTAATATCTTCTTTTTGGATTCCGCTTCCATTGTCCGTAATTCTGATAAGAGAAGTTCCTCCCTCTTTTATCTCAACAGTTATCATTGTTGCCCCAGCATCAATGGCATTTTCCATTAATTCTTTTACAACAGATGACGGTCTGTCTATTACTTCACCTGCGGCTATTTGATTTATAGTTTTTTGATCAAGAAGTTTTATATTTCCCATTTATTACCATCTGTTCCTTAATTTATTCTGAATCTTAAATAACATATTGAGTGCATCAATCGGTGTCATTTCTGCTAAGTTTACATCCATCAGATCTTTTATAATATCATCCTCTCTGACAGTATCAAAAAATGTCATCTGGGTCATTTCAACATTATTGTTTACATCCAGCAGATTATTTGCCGGTGTAAGATTAGTGGCAATATCTTTTGCCTTTGCTGTAATATCCGCATCACTGAGTTCCACAAGCAGTTCTTTTGCTCTGTTTATTACACTGTCCGGAACTCCCGCTAATTTTGCAACCTGAATACCATAGCTCTTATCGGCACCGCCTCTTACAATCTTTCTGAGGAATACAATGTCGTCTCCCTGTTCTTTTACACTGATACAATAATTATTTACTCCTTTTAGAGTACCCTCTAACTCTGTCAGTTCGTGATAATGTGTTGCGAATAACGTTTTTGCTCCAAGAAGTTTGTTGTCACAAATATGTTCAACCACAGCCCAGGCAATACTGAGTCCGTCAAAAGTACTGGTACCTCTTCCGATTTCATCCAGAATGAGAAGACTGTTCTTTGTTGCATTTCTAAGGATATTTGCAACCTCCGTCATCTCTACCATAAACGTACTCTGACCGCTGGCAAGGTCATCCGACGCACCAACCCTTGTAAATATCTTGTCGCAAATACCAATATTTGCAGCTGATGCCGGAACAAAAGCTCCAATCTGAGCCATCAGCACTATAAGAGCTGTCTGTCTCATGTAAGTTGACTTACCGGCCATATTAGGCCCTGTGATAATTGACAGTCTGTCATTCATATTATCAAGATAAGTATCATTTGTAATAAACATGTTATCTGACATCATCTTTTCAACTACCGGATGACGTCCGTCATGAATGTCAATGATTCCCTTTTCGTTTATCTTTGGTTTTACATATTTGTTTCTCTCTGCAACATATGCAAGAGAAGCAAACACATCAATATTTGCGATTGTTTTTGCAGTCATCTGAATTCTTGTCACTTCATCAGAAATCTTTTCTCTGATATCCGTAAATATGTTGTATTCCAAAGAAAAGAGTTTGTCTTCAGCTCCAAGTATTACATCTTCAAGTTCTTTGAGCTTTGGCATAGTGTATCTCTCTGCATTGGCGAGGGTCTGTTTTCTCACATAATATTCAGGAACAAGTTCTTTGTAAGAATTTGTAACCTCCAAATAATAACCAAAAACTTTGTTGTATTTTACTTTAAGGTTCTTGATTCCGGTTTTTTCTCGCTCTTCGCTCTCTAATTCAGCAAGCCAAGTCTTACCCTCTGTTTTGGCCGCTCTCAACCTGTCAACTTCCTCATTGTAATGCTCTTTGATAATCCCTCCCTCCTTGATTGTAAGAGGAGGTTCTTCATTAATTGCATCATCAATAAGATTTGCAAGATCTTCGAGAGTGTCAAATCTTTCCTTTAATTCGTCAAACAGTTCACATTTAAAATCTTCCAGTGCCGCCTTTATATGAGGCAACATCATAAGAGAATTTTTAAACGATATCAAATCTCTAGGACCTGCAGAACGATAAGCTATCTTACTAATAAGACGTTCCAAATCATACACTGATGAGAGATACTCTCTTATCTCATCACGACCTATTAGATTTTTATTTAATTGCTCTATAGCTGACTGTCTCTTTGCGATTTCACTTTTTTCAATCAGCGGTTGCTCAATATAGGTTCTAAGCATTCTAGCACCCATCGCTGTTTTTGTCTTATCCAAAACCCAAAGAAGTGAGCCTCTTTTTTGTTTTTCTCTAAGAGTCTCACACAATTCCAGATTTCTTCGCGTTGAAGTGTCCAAAATCATATATTTTTCAGTTGAATACGGAATAATTGATGTCAGGTGCGAGAGTGAATTCTTCTGAGTCTCAATAAGATATCTCATAAGAGCACCGGCAGCTACAATACCACACTGATAATCACCAATTCCAAGTCCGGTAAGATCTGCAACACCAAAGTGTTTTTTTAATGCCAGTCTGCAGTCGTCATCATCAAAATACCAGGATTCCAAATTAAAGAGAGATATTCCAAGTCTCCCTTTCAAATCCTCAATATCAGCCCCACATACCATAAAAGAATCATTACATATAATCTCACTAGGCATAAATTTGTTAACTTCATCTAACATAGTTCTCAAATTTTCAACCTCTGTAACATAATAATCTCCGGTTGTGATATCTACGATTGATATACCAAAAACATCACTCATGGCGACAATACACATGAGATAATTATTTTTTGATTCATCTATGGATGTAGTATCAAGATTAGTTCCGGGAGTTACAATTCTTGTAACTTCCCTCTTTACCAATCCTTTTGCAAGAGCCGGATCTTCAACCTGCTCAACTATTGCAACCTTATATCCGTTCTTTACAAGTTTATTCAGATACATGTCAACTGCGTGATGCGGAACTCCACACATCGGTGCTCTCTCTTCAAGCCCACAGGACTTACCTGTAAGAGTTATTTCAAGAACCTTAGATGCCACTATGGCATCATCAAAGAACATCTCGTAAAAATCACCAAGTCTGTAGAAAATAATACAGTCTTTATACTGTTCTTTTGTCTCCATGTATTTTTGCATCATCGGCGTTAGTGCCATTTTAGTTTGCCTCCTGATTCCAATCGGTCATTAAAACCAATCATATCTTTCTATAAACCAATCATATTTATCCATTCAGTAGTATATCTTACTGCTATGTCACCTCTTACTGCTCAACCATAGTTCCCATATAGTAAAATCCCTTTGATTCATCCAGATGAACTTTAACTATACTTCCAATAAGACTCTTATCACCTTTAAAATGTACGAGAATATTATTTGTTAATCTTCCGGTAACAAGACTCTCGTCGTGATTATTTTCTTCCTCAACAAGTACTTCCACAGTCTGCCCCGTATATTTATCAGTATTTTTAGCTGATATTTCATTTATTACTTTTAGGAGTCTGTCAAATCTTTCTTTTATGACCTCCTCCGGAACCTGTCCTTCCATTGTTGCCGCTGGAGTTCCTGTTCTCTTTGAATAAATGAAAGTAAATGCGCTATCGTATTCCACCTGTTTTACTATATCTATAGTTTCTTCAAAATCTTCTTCTGTTTCACCCGGAAAACCGACAATAATATCCGTTGTTATTGATATATCAGGTATTTTCTCTTTGAGTTTTTTTACTATTGTAAGATAATCTTCTTTTGTATAATGTCTGTTCATGATTTTTAACAATCTCGAGCTTCCGCTCTGAACAGGTAAATGCATCTGATTGCATATCTTTTCTGACTCCGCCATAACATCTATAAGTTCATCAGATAAATCTTTTGGATGGGATGTCATAAATCTTATTCTCTTTAGACCTTCAATCTTTTCAACCCTTCTCAAAAGTTCAGCAAAAGAAATCTCATTTTTAAGTCCTTTGCCGTAAGAATTTACATTTTGGCCAAGAAGCATAATCTCAACAACTCCGTCTGCCACAAGATTTTCAATTTCTTTAATTATATCTTCAGGCTCCCTGCTTCTCTCACGTCCTCTTACATACGGAACAATACAGTAACTGCAGAAATTATTACAACCGTACATAATATTCACGCCGGATTTAAACTTATATTTTCTGATGCTCGGGAGATTTTCAACAATTTGTGTCGTTCCTTCCCACACGTCAGTTATCATCTTATTTTTTCCATATGAATTATATAAAATTTCCGCAAACTTGAAGATATTGTGAGTTCCAAATATTATATCGACAAAACGATAACTCTTCTTAATCTTTTCAACCACTTCTTTTTCCTGCATCATACATCCGCAAAGTGCAATCTTCATATTAGGGTTCTTTTTCTTAAGATTAGACAGATAACCAAGTCTTCCGTATATTTTTAAATTAGCATTTTCTCTGACAGTACAGGTATTATACACAACTAAATCAGCCTTCTCACTATCTGTTTCCACATAACCTATCTCTCTGAGAATTCCCAGAAGTTTTTCTGAATCATGGAAATTCATCTGGCATCCGAAAGTATTGATGCACGCAGTTAGCTTTCTTCCTAATCTTCTCTCCTCATTGTATACGTGAGCTTTACACAGATTCATATAATAATACTGTCTTTCGGTTTCGCTTTCAAACTTCTTCTCTTCCTTCACATTATTATCCATATCTTCTGTCATTTTATTTAACAATTCTTTTTCCATTCCAATCTCCATGTCAAACATACTATTTATGATAACCTACTTTATATTACATTTTTAAAAGCAATTTGTTTTTTATCACATTATTATTGTCCAATTACTTTATGTTACTTTAAATTTCAGTAATTCTGTTTTCTGTCACAATCCATTTCACTTTTTTATCATGTTCTTCTATAGGAATTACTTCCATAATCTGATACTCAAAAGCAAGAGCCACACTTATCAGTTCATCATTAAGGTACCTGTCATAGTAGCCCCCGCCATATCCTAATCTGTCACCGTTTATAGAAAAAGCCACCCCCGGCGTTACAATAACATCCGGAGGACAAGGTATTTTTTCGAGATAAGGTTCGGGAATATTCATATATCCAATCTTAAGCTCGTCTATTGAATTAATCTCATAAAAGAACATCTTCTTATCTTTTATCTTAGGTACGGCAACTCTTATTCCTTTTTCAAATAGTTTTGCTATTATTTTGTATGTATCCACTTCATGATTAACCGAAATGTAAATATAAACCATCCCGGCATCATTAATACACTCAAGGGTAAACAGATTCTCAACAATAATATCTGATTTTTCGCGATATTCATTCTCGTCCATCTGTTTTCTTATATTCTTTATATAATCTCTAATGTCCTTTTTGTTCATCTTTATCACTCTTTGGAACTAAATCTACAATGCTTCCATCCGGATTCTTTATCTTAACATTCTTCAGCGAGTTTGTCAGATTACCCACAATTGCCATCCTGTATTCCATTCTAAGTTTCTGCTGTTCCTGCTTTTCCTCTGCAGTAAGTCCTTCCGCCTTTGACTTTCTGTATAATTCGTTTATTCTATCTATCTTTTTCTGATCCATAATAACTCCTATTTAAGAAAAATATATGAAGTGTCATCATCTGATGCAACCGCGCCGAGAAATTCACCTTTTTCAGTCATAACTATTTCAGGGGAAGGGAACTGATGAATGTTCAAATAATGCTTAACCTTGCCCAAAACATGTTTTTCTGTGGCGGATACAAACAGATTGTTGTTTACATAAACAATATCCGTATTACTTCCAAAGCTTATTGAAACTTCCTTTGTTTCAAGATTGAAGAATTCAATCTTATCTTCTTTATCTATTCTGATATGAGGTTGTCCGTTAATTATATAGGTTTTTGCAAGTTTTTTATCAGAAGCAACATTCTGATTTATACACTCCATACTTTCTCTTGTAGAAAGATTCTGAAATACAACCTTCTCCTCTTTATTTTCAAAATTGACCTTTGAATAAATCAGATAATTGTCAACAATTTTTGCTGAACTAATGGTTTCGTCATAAAATGCATGATCAATAGTCTGAGTTATCATACTAGGCTGTTCAAGAAGCAAATCCGAAACAAGTTGTGAAATATTGACCAGAATCAGCGACTCAATAGAAGCCTCCTCTTTTGACAACAGTGCATGTCTGTTCTCTTCAAGAAGTGAAAAACCAGTTTTCATGATGCAGGTATTATTTGTAAAAGGAAGAATATAATCAATACCGTTTAATTTGAGATTTTCGTCTGCAATTAAAGTTTGTCTGTTCTCTCTGTAATTAAAAAGAATCAGAGTGAAATCAAAAAATCCTTCATAATTATCCTGCAAATTTCTTCTCTTTATCGCACGCTGAACAATCAGATTTGCATCATCAAGAATGAATATTTTAATCTGCTTGTTATACGGATAATATTCCATATTATCTTTGAGAGTTATAAGTTTCTCCAATTTATCTTCAACATAGTTATATCTCATAATATTGAAGAGATATGTACCGTCATACTGATCGTCATATTCCGTAAAATAAATACAATCAGACCTGTAAGCACATTCAAAAATAGAAAACGCATCAACTTTATCAATTCGCGGACAAACTTCCGTTCTCTCATTATCTTCAAGTCTGTAAATATAGTATCTTACCTTTGGCACACTGGCAAAAGGCCCATCTTCATATTCCTTTTCCAAAATGATATCATCCTTAAGGTGTATTCCGTTGTAATATTCTGATTGTGCTAAGAATCTAATATTCATCTCATCAACTCCTATTAACTACTTGCCATGTGGCATAATCATACTTATATATAATACTATAAAAACAAAATAATTTAAATACAAAGAAACTAATGTCTGTATTTTTTTGCAATAGCTTCAAACACTTTTATTCCATCAATTGCAGCAGATGTGATTCCACCTGCATATCCTGCTCCTTCACCACATGGATAAAGCCCTCCATAATTTGCCGAAACAAAATCATCATCTCTAATTATTCTTAAAGGAGAAGATGTTCTGCTTTCCACAGCAGAAATAACAGTATCCTTATCGTTAAATCCATGAATATTTCTCGAAAATCTTTCTATAGATTCCTTTATTGCATCATTAATAAAATCAGGAAATATTTTATTAATATCTGCCATATTATAATTTCCCTTAGTGTTAGGTTTCACTTTTCCAAACTCTGATGTTGTAATTTTCTCAACATAATCCCCGTATCTCTGAACAGGAATCTTCCCTTTTCCTGCTTCATACGCTTTTTTCTCAAGTTCCCGTTGAAACTTCACACCATCAATCGGACTAGTTGCATTATAATCCTCTGGTGATACCGCAACCACAATGGCACTGTTTGCGTTTTCTCCCGATCTGTCGCTGTAACTCATTCCATTTACAACCATTCGTTTTTCTTCTGAAGAAGCATTTACCACGTATCCTCCCGGACACATACAAAAAGAATATACTGCTCTTCCATCATTTGTTTTTCCTGTCAGTTTATAAGGACTTGGAGGCAACACCTCACTATGATTCTTTCCGTACATCACATCATCAATATCCTTTTGAAGATGTTCCACTCTGACACCAACGGCAAACGGCTTTGGTTCCATAGCAAATCCAAGATTATACAATTTTTCAAAAGTATCTCTTGCACTGTGCCCTATTGCAAGAACCACTGCATCGCTTTCTATAGTTTCTGTTTCATTTACAACAACACCTTTAACTGTGTTGTTATCAATCAGAAAATCTGTAACCTTTGTTTCAAATCTGACTTCTCCGCCTTTAGATATTATATACTCTCTTATATTTTTTACAATTACACTTAAAACATCCGTTCCGATATGAGGTTTTGCGTCATACAAAATATCTTCTCCTGCACCAAATTTTACAAGTGTTTCAAGAACAAACTGATTTCTCAACTGTTTGTCACTTACAGATGTATTCAACTTACCATCAGAAAAAGTACCTGCACCACCTTCGCCAAACTGAACATTCGAATCAGGATTTAGAATTCCATTTTTCCAAAACTCTTCAATACATTCAATCCTCTTATCAACCTGCATTCCACGCTCTAAAACCATAGGCTTATAACCATATTCAGCAAGCATTAGAGCACAAAACATTCCGGCCGGTCCAAATCCCACTATCACAGGTCTGTTACTTAGTATTTCCTCTCCGTTTTCTTCAAAGCTATACTTTTTTACATCCTTTAAAACAGTAACATCCCTGTTATTAAGCAATTTCTTAGGAAATGAATCTGTCCATATTCTCACAGAAAAAACGTAGAAAATCTCAGGTTTCTTTCTGGCATCTATTGATTTTTTTACAATCTCCAGATTGCGTATATTCTCTTTCTTCATTCCTGTCTTTGATGAAACAGCATCAATCAGTTTTCGTTTCAAGCCATTATCTGACACATTAGCACTTACTTTCGCCACTTCATCAACACTTAATTTAATCTGATTTATTTTGAGAATTGTCATATATACCTCAATATCTTCTTTCTAAACTACATTCTTTTTTCTATATCACATTCGTTATCCAATACTATCGGATGCCAGTATTGCTCCCGCAAACGCAAAATGAAGATTATATCCTCCACACATTCCGTCTACATCCAGCATTTCTCCGATTATATAAAGATTTTTACATAGTTTTGACTCAAAACTATGTGCATCTATCTCGTTAACATCAATTCCACCTGCTGTAACCTGGCAATAATCAAAGCCTTTAACATTTACAACTTCTATTTCAAAGGTCTTAAGCATTGATACAATCTTGCCAATGCGCGAATCATCAATCTCGCCCATTTTTGCAGAATAACTTACACCGGCGTTTTTTGCAATCGTTGTAGCAAGCTTAACGTTTATTATGTAGGAAAGCGAATCAGTCAACTTTGTTTTTGGATATTTCCTCTTACTTTCACGAAACCATGTAGTGAGCTTTTCTTGTGAAATATTTGGGAAAAGATCGATAATAACGTGAGGTTTCTTTTTCTTTTTAAGCATATAAGCAACATCTCTGCTAAGATTAAAAATAGGAATACCCGATAAACCATAATCAGTAAACTGTACTTCTCCCAATTCAGAACTCATAATTTTGTCATCAAGGTACAGCATAACATTTCCCTTCGCTCTCACTCCGGATATTTCTTTAAAAAACTTTTCTTTACATATAAGAGCTGTGAGCGCAGGCACACAATGATTTACTGTATGACCAAACTTCTTTGCCAGGGCATATCCACTTCCATCTGAGCCGGTTTTTTTGTATGACATTCCACCTGTTGCAAGTATTACGGACTTGCCCTCGTATGACATGTTATCCGATGTAATCACAAACCTTTCATCTATGTTTTCGATTGCCGCCACTTCACATTCGTACAAAAATTCCACACCATTTTCCATGCATCTTGTTACAAGAAGATTTTTCACGGCCGCAGCCTGTTCCGAGTAAGGATATACATAACCATCCCTATCTCTTGTAAGCATTCCAAGATTTTCAAAGACCTCAATAACTCTATTCGGAGAAACCTCAGAAAGAATCTGTTCCATAAAACCATCTTCACTGCAATTATAATTATCTCTGTACATTTCCAAATTGGTTATATTACATTTTCCATTTCCGGTCATAAGTATCTTTTTGCCACATACCGGCATATGTTCAACAACCAAACATTTCTTTCCTTTCATTGAACATAGAGCCGCCGTCATCAATCCTGATGCGCCACCGCCAATAATCACCACATCAAACATAGAAACCTCCTGTGAATCCAAATCAAAATCAGCTCGTATATGATTCAAGAAATCTAAACAATTCATGTGCACTCTCCACATACACACCATCCTCAAGAATCAGTCTTTCTTCCTCGGACAAATATTCTGAAGAAATTGCCGTATTTGCAATAAATTCATCATTATAATTATAGATAACAATATAACCGTTTTTTATCCTTATCCAATAGCCTGTTGCTTTTCTTTCAATATTATTTGTTATCACTTCACTGTCAACTTTATTATATTTTATATTATTCTTTTTAACCGAGTAAGAACCTGCAAAATAAGCAGATATAAACAGAATTATTAACGCAACAAAGCAGAAAATATATGTTTTTCGTTTCATAATAAACTCCTTTTATCATATATTTTCTGCATTAATCCAATAATTATGCATCTATAACAAATGTAATTTCTTACATAATCTAACTATGATTTCACCCTTAGGAATTCCAAGTAAAACAGCCTCATCGATTCCTTTGATTTTAATTAGTACTATGAAATAAACAGGTATAGCAACTAAAATTGCCAAAATAACCGAAATATCATTACGTATAACATAATTATCTAAACCGACATTCTCAAGCAAAATCTTTGTTCCCAAGAATACAATATAACTGACAGCTCCCATTATTATTCCACTGCCTAACGGTTTGACAAATGTATCAACCACATCCTGTGTATATCCCAGATACTTTTTCAGTGCTCTCGCATTCAAAAAGCATACCATCATAGCAAAAGTAAAATCTCCAATAACAACGCCAAATATACCAAGTTTAAATGGAATAAGAAGTACTGTTATAAAGATTAAATGTACAAACAAGGAAATTGCCGAATTGTAAATAGGAACTTTCAATTTATCAATTCCCTGCAATACCGAATTAGTAATTGTTGATAGTGAAAAAGCCGCAACGGTAAAAATACTAAACATCATCACAAGTGCCGTAGTTGCCCTGTTTCCTGTTGACGGAAACAGTAATACACATATCGGGCCTCCGAGAAGAGAAAGTCCAATACCGCATGGCACAGTAATAATCATAGTAAATCTGAGCGCTCCATTAATTTTGTTTTTAACCTGATCTATTTCATTTAATGTATAGGATTTGACAATTGTCGGTACCATTGACAATGTCAATGCAGAAGCAATTGCTATCGGCATAGTTGTAAGCAATTTGTATTTGCCGCTATATATTCCCCATATTCTATTTTTAACCACTTCATCAAATCCAAATAAATTAACCTGAACTTGTCCAAAAATGGCATTATCTAACAGATTTCCAATCTGATAAACTGTTGTACTCAACAAAATTGGAGTAATAGTAAAGAATATAACCTTTGTAATTGTACGATATGACTCTATATCACGGTTGCCATTTTCTAATATGTCACTCTTTATTGATTTTTTTCTTTTCTGGTAGATACCAATCAATATAACAAAGGCGGCAAAAGCACCAAGACATGTTCCGAGAGTTCCTCCTGCAGCACCCCAGCTCTCAGCATTAAATAACTGCTGTTTTCTGGTACTATAAGCAAGACTCATTCCGTAATTATAGAGATAATATGCAGCAGCAACACTGACAATAGCATTCACTATCTGCTCGAAGACCTGAGACACAGCTGTCGGTCCAATATCTCCCATTCCTTGGAAATAGCCTCTGAAAACGCCCATTATACAAACAAAAAAAACTGTAATCCCCAATATTCTGACAGCCTTTATTGCGCCTCTGCTCTTAAACAATGTTCCCGCCAAAAAATCTGCACCAAAAAACGCAAATAATCCTACTATCAAGCCAACAACAATTGAATACACCAACGCACCAATAAATATTCTGTGGGCATTCTTATTGTCTTTTATAGCCAATTTTGCGGAAACTAATTTTGAAACTGCTATTGGCATGCTCTGTGACGAAATAAGCAATAAAATTGAATAAATGTCAAATGCTGAGCCATAGTATCCATTTGCAGTATCACCGATAATATTTGTAAGAGGGACTCTATAAATAAGTCCTATCACTCTTACAAGAATACCTGCAAATGCAAGAATACTTCCCTGAAGCAAAAAATTAGTCGTTTTTTTCTTTGTATTACTCATAATATATCCTTTTACAACACAAAACCAAAAGGCATCAGTTCTGACACCTTGTAGTTCTTTATTTCTTTTCCATTTGTAACTATTACTTCTCCATCCGGCATAAATTCAGTCATTACCTGCCTACACATACCACATGGCATTGTAAAATCACCCGAAGACGAAGTAATGGCAAGCTTTACCAAATCTTTTCTGCCTTCTGAAACAGCTTTGAATATAGCACATCTTTCCGCACACACCGTCGCTCCGTAAGAAGCATTCTCAATGTTGACACCGGTATATACAGTGCCATCGCTACACAAAAGTGCTGCGCCTACTCTGAAATCAGAGTATGGCGCATATGCATTTTTTTGTATATCGATGGCTATATCACATAATTCTTTGTCTGAAACTATATTATTCATATACTCACCATCCCACAATAATTTAATAAATTATTATAAACCTATTAACTAACTATTCTGAAATTTCTACTCCTGTAGATTTCTGAACAATGCAGATATTTGTCTTTCCCGGATTCAATACTATATCTTCATTTGTTTCCGCATTAACATATTTTGTCTGGCCTGAAGATTTTTTATCTTTGCTCCATTTAATCTTAATGGCATTTCCGTTTGTGATGTAATATCCTTCACCACTTCCTGTCACAGTCATATCAAGACTCTTTCCGTCAGGATATAAAGTTGCATCAACAAACTGAATAATAATATTCTTGAACGCAAGCTGGTGTCCTGTAAGATTATCAATATGCTTCTTTCCAAGCTGTGATCTAAGATAATTTCCTGAAGACTTGTCATACTGGAATACAGGATGATTGTGTGGATATGCTATCTCAACAGTCTTAGCCGCTGTACCCTCATCTAATGTTACCGGTGAATCTTTATCTGCAAACCGGAAATGTCCCTGATATCCGTCTTTGTATTTTCTTCTGTATTTAAGAGCTTTTATAGCACCGTCAATTCCCTTTGTATTAATAAATGTGTTATGAGGAGCAACTCTGTCAGATGTCTGGAAATAGAAACTTGGTGCATTGTAAGCACTAACATTGTCTATTTTGTCTGATTTAAGGAAATCAACTGCATATTTTGACTGACCAAAGTGACAGTAAATAGCATCCCACTCTAAAGCAAAATAACAATAATAGATTCGACAGCTTCTGATTGATCCAATCTGTTTCAGTTTGCTGTAATCATCAAAAATAGCCATAAGTCTTGTGATTCCGCCTTCAACAGGGCACTCATAAATAACTCCTGCTTTTTCAATTCCTGACTGCGGAAGTGAATCAGAAATGTTATTAATCATAACTGCAACCGGTCTTCTGTTTGCAATCTTTTCATCAACCGGCTCACCTGTAAGCTTACTGCTTGGGAGATTAACTTCTTCTGCAACTGTTGTTTCTTCTACTGTTGTTGTTTCTTCTACTGTTGTTGTAGGTGCTTCTGTCTCAGGTTCAATGGTTTCTTTTTTGTTCATTACTACTGCCGCAATTATAATGCCAATAATAAGCACTGCAGCAACTGCACCACCTATAACCTGAATCTTATGTTCCTTACAAAAATCAATTAATTTGTTCATTTTAAATATACCTCTTTCTGTTCGTTTTTTATGCTTCTCTGGTAATTCCAAGCCGCTCAAGTATCTCTTCCTGTTTCTGTTCCATGATCACTCGTTCATCTTCTTCCATGTGATCATATCCAAATAAGTGAAGCATACTGTGGGCAACCAAAAATGCTAGTTCCCTCTTTGTTGAATGATTATAATCCTCAGCCTGTGAAACAACCTTATCTAAGGAAATAACAATATCTCCCAGTATCAGTTCTCCCGAATCAGGATTGAAGTTAGAAAAGTCATCCTCCACTCCTTCAAAATCCGCCGGTGTTTCATATTCAAGCATAGGAAAAGACAAGACATCCGTAGGTCTGTCAATATCTCTCTGTTCGGCGTTGAGTTCTCTGATGTTCTCGTTGTCGGTCAAAGTTACACAAACTTCAACTTCATAAGGGCAGTCAACGTAGGAAACAGCCTCATTCACAACATCTTCAATGACTTGTCTCTTATCAAAAGGAAACTCTATGTCATATTCTTTTTCAATAAATACTGTCATGCCTGATTTCCTTTAATATTCCTTTCGTTTTATTATTTAATATGCTTTTTGCCAATTATTTTTTGCATTTAATTGTTTATTTTTAGCAACACTTTTTTAACCTATTCGTTTTTTTAATTATTCTTTTGCTTTGAATCAGTCTTCTTTTTAGAATTGATCTTCTTGTCATTTATCTTTCGATCGTAATCTTCGTAAGCTTTTACTATCTTTTGAACAAGAGGATGTCTTACGACATCATTATTATCAAGATAAATAAATCCTATATCATCAACCTTTTCCAACACCTTTATTGCAACATCAAGTCCGGAAATAACATTGGCAGGAAGATCCTTCTGAGTCTTATCACCTGTTATAATAACCTTTGAGCCAAAGCCGATACGTGTAAGAAACATCTTCATCTGTGCAGGTGTAGTATTCTGTGCTTCATCCAGAATAATAAATGCATTATCAAGAGTTCTTCCTCGCATATATGCAAGTGGTGCAACTTCAATAATACCTTTTTCGGAATTGTGAATAAAACTGTCAGCTCCCATAATCTGATACAGTGCATCATAGAGAGGTCTCAGATATGGATCAACCTTACTCTGAAGGTCTCCCGGTAAAAATCCAAGATTCTCTCCTGCTTCAATTGCAGGTCTTGTAAGAATAATCTTTGCCACTTCATTATTCTTGAGAGCCGTAACTGCCATTGCCATGGCTAGATATGTCTTTCCCGTACCGGCAGGACCGATACCGAATACAATCATCTTATCTCTGATACTGTCAACATATCTCTTTTGTCCTATGGTCTTTGGCTTTACCGGTTTGCCCATGGATGTTCTGCAGATAATGTCATTATCCAATTCAACCAGAGCATCTTCCTTGTCATCAAAAGAAAGCGAGATTGCATAATCAACATTCTGTTCTGTGATTTCATTTCCTCTTTTGGATAATTCAATAAGCTGCTCAAATACTTTTCTTGCCCTTACCGCAGCTTTATCTCCGCCAATTATCTTTAACTCTGAATCTCTCGAGATAATCGTAACATGTAATGTGCGTTCAATCTTCTTGATGTATGCGTCAAACTGCCCAAAAACATTCTGCTGATGTTCTGTGGGAATGTCTATAATATTTTCAATTATGCTCATTTGACGTAGTAGTCCCTTCTGTGTTATTTATTTTCTGTATTTTATTGATGGGTTCAAGAACCGTTATCGTTCCCTTTATCGAACAATCGGACTTACCCACGTATATATTAACACTTTTTTGCAAAATCTGCATCCTTTTTTCTTTCATCCCTCTTAAAATATCGTTGACTTTATCATTCGCAATTTTTTTAGTCTCACTATCCGACAACATTTCATTTTTTTCATCAAATATGATTTTCTTTTTATATCCAAGATATATTGGAACATAAAATGATCCCCAAAACTTAATAGGTTGTTTTTTAGAAATAATATACTCGCCTTTTTTTATCTTCTCTCCCATAACAGTTTTTGAATTAAGCGAAATATAATAGATTCCCTTTCCATTTTTAATCACATTTCTTTTCACAATCTTTCTGTCAAAGGAAGTAGAAAATTTATAAATAGTTCTTCCAATTATATCTCCGTCTGCAGCCAATGTTTTTGTTTCTATTTCTGCATCATAGTCGTCTTTCAATGGATAAGATCCTGTAATAAGTATATCTCCGGGTTTTACAATGTCCCCTTTCTTAACCATTGGTATACCATTCCTTACAATAATCGATTCGATAACGGAATTACTTTTCGAAACAATGTCGCAGTAATTTTTAGTTTCATCGCTATTTGCATTATTCTTTTTATTATTATAAAAATCCATGTTTTCTTTAATATGTATGATAAGATTTGTCCCAATAATTTCTGCACTCACCCAAGTTATACAATCGTATTTTTCCCGAATTTTCCTTTCAATCAGCTTGCAACTGATTTTCTTCTTTGAGATTCCTGTCATGACATTTTTACTTTGTAGAAATGAATCTAACTGATATGATGTTATTCTGTAATTCCCTACATATGATATTTTCCATAAGAATGAGGAAAGATACAACAAAAGAACTACAAAAATCCCTATACCGATACAATAATATACATTTCTTTTAACAAATTCCAGAATATTGATAACTCCGCTAAACTTTATAACTTTGACATTTTTATCTTTAACAAAATTGCTGTTTACAAGTTTTTGATAATCATACAGATTAACAGAAAAACTAATTACGCCTTCATCATTCTTCCTGACATTTCTCGCTGTAACTTTTTCTCTTTTCAAATCTTTAAGAAAACATTCCGTATCACAATCAACGCAAAGACAGACATATGAATTAATCAAAAATAATTTCATTTATTACTCCTGTGATTTTCATTTCGTTATTGTCATAATATTCAATTTCCAATTTTTTACCACTTATGCTAATTATCTTGTTTTTGCAGACTATCCTCACATTATCACAGGTATACTCGGCAATTCGTTTATAATTATCAATATACAAAATATTATTACCGACTATTTCAATATATCCGTTATGATAAAGCGTATTTTCAACCTTCTTCATTCTCCACCATAATATATTTTATAATTCTATACTAATATATTAACAACACTAAAAAATATGAACGCACTAAAAGATATATACGCACTAAAAGATATATACACACTAAAAGAACCGATGCGTATAATACACATCGGTTCTTTTATAAGTAATTAATATAAGACAAATCTTATATTAGTTATATTTGCGCTTTCTAGCAGCTTCTGATTTCTTTTTACGCTTAACGCTTGGTTTTTCGTAATGTTCTCTTTTACGAATTTCCTGCTGAATTCCAGCCTTTGCGCAATTTCTCTTGAATCTACGTAAAGCGCTGTCGATTGATTCGTTTTCTTTTACGATTACACTAGACATTGTCTCTCCTAACCTCCCTCCAGTTATGGAATTCCCAAATCAAATTGGGAGTAATCGTTGTAAGCATTGCTCACACCAAGATATATTATACCATATTTTTCTACTTCGTCAACACAATTAAAACAAATTCTTTACACATTTTTGTATAGCTATAATTTTTATTCGTCATTTTCAAATGATTATTCTATGACATAAACAATATTTCAACATCATTTTCTATTTCCTGACACATTTCTTCCAATGATTCCATATACTTTTCTATAGAATCATATGCATCGGCGCAATTAACAAAATGTATACTGCTTCCTGCCGGCATATCCTCTAACACATCGTATAATGCGTCAAGATTTTCTCCATAATATGATGGTAAATCAAGGGCTTCTTTAATTGCTTCGTGAAGATCATAAACAGAAGCAACATTCTTTAAATCAATACTGTACTCCATAATTAATTGTCTCCTTCAAATAATACTGTAAACGACTTATAATGATCATCTGTGAAATAAATATATCCGTCATTTGAATATATTATCCTTTTTGCTCCCCTGTTTTTCGCACCCAAAGTATCTACATCACATTCATAATATATTCTTCCCTTTTTTACCGGAAGTTGTTTTTCATAGTTACCGAATCTGTCTCCACCGATACACATTCCTTTGGCAACCTTTTCAAGTGAACCTCCGTTCCATCCAAGCGCTCTAGCCTCCTTTTTTGTCATAAAATTCTTAGGAAGTTTTTTGTATGTATGAATATATAATGCAATTTCATCTTTCGATGAATATACTCCGTTTTCATCAATACTGTAATTTTCAGTACTGTTATCCTCAGTACTGTTATCCTCAGTACTGTTATCCTCAATACTGTAACTTTCAGTACTGTTATCAGAACTATCATTATCGGTAACAATCGTTGAAAGTTCTTCTGTCATTCTGTTTTGTGACACATTACTGTTCTGAACAGTCAGACTGTCACAACCCCAAAGGGAGATAACAGACACAGCAATAAGCATCATTAATCCAATTATTATCTTTTTATAATTAATTCTATTCATGATGGTATCCTTTTATATTTTATATTTTGTATTTTTTATTATAATTCATATTTTATGTAATTGTATTTATTATTAATTATTGTTATTATTTTTATCTTTTTATATTTTCTATTAACAGCATTTGTATCAGCCAACATTATTTTTACATTTATTACATTCTAGAAAAACAATGCCATTGCAAGATATCCAATCGTCCAATGAAGGATCACACATCCCCATATATTTTTTTGAATTTCAAAAACGCTTCCAAGCAATATACTAAGAGCAAAAGCTCCCATCATAAAGGGAAATCCAAATGGCAGATGCATTAGTGTAAACAGAATCGAAGACAGAAATACATTGGATACACTCTGGAACCTGCTTCTCACAAGATATGCAATGGATTTTTGAATAACTCCTCTCGATAAAAACTCCTGCAAGACCGCAACAGAAATATATGTTACTGCCCCATTAACAGAGCCTCCCATAAAATAGCTCTTTAGAGGATGTCCGGTAGCCCACAAAATTGCATTTAGTCCAAACATAAGAGCACAAATTATCAATGCAAAAGGAACAACTTCTTTTATAGTTTTAAGAAGGGTTTTTGGCATGACAAAACATCCGATATCTTTCAGCGAAAAGCCTGTAAAGAACAAAATCTGCAGAAACAATATAAAAGCTATTATTTCAATCATACTTGTGTATACAGATGTCTTTAAATGTATTTTCAAGGTAAATTCAAACAAACTCCATGTAAAAAGATACAGACATATAAATGTTATGAGCCCTGTAAAAGTTACCGCACTATCCTTTTGAAATTTTTGTAATTTCTGAGTGGCTGTAACATCCTCAGTCATAATTATATAGCCTTCTTTTTTTCCTTTTACAATAATCTTGTCGGTTTTTATAACAAGATGCTTCTTTTTTTCGCCATTATTGTATACCAGACTGACATCTTCCAAGTCTTCTTTGTTCTTATTAAGGTTTTTAAAAAATTTAATAAGCTGCTTATTATCTCTGTTATCTTCCAACTGATTTACAAAATTATCTTCAATTGAAATCTCTTCACCCTTATTGTACAAATTATTAGCAGCATTATTACTGTAAATAACCTCATCATTTCCATCAATAAGAACAACTGCCTCATTCATATTATCAAATATAATTTCGCTGTTTATTCCCAGATAATCAATCTTTTTATTCATTGGCTACACCTCAAAAGAACATGTATTTTCACAAAGATAATAGCCGGAATAATCCGACTATTTTCTTCATACTTTCTTCATCGCTATATGATTATATCATAAACATCCAGATTGTCACTTACTTTTTTTCAATTCTTATTTAACATATTTAACTTTTTATAATTATCATTCATCTCTTCAAAAGCTCCATCAAAATTTTTGACCCACAACGGTTAGATGATTTTATTATTACGCATCACTTACAGCAGAATACAGATAACTCCCCTGTTTTGTTCGTTAGTTATTTTTTCCACAGTTGTCTGAACCTTTTCCTGTGTATCATCAGTAAGTTTGCCAATTTTTGTATTAATACCTTCCTCAACAATTTGTTCTATTGTCTTTCCAAAAATGTTTGTATCCCAAATTCCCTCTTCTGACTGTGCATTATCCTTAATAAATCCAATAAGATCTTCAGCCTGTTCCTTCGTGCCGATAATAGGCGCAATCTCTGTCATTACATTTGCCTTGATAAAATGCATTGACGGCGCGGTTGCATTTATTTTTACTCCGTATTTATTTCCGTTTTTTATCAGTGTCGGATCTTCAAGGAGTATCTCCTCCTTTCCCGGTGTTACAATTCCATATCCTTTTTGTTTTACTTTTTCAATGGCATAATTTACTCTGTCATATGTCTGCTTCATGGAAGACAGTTCTTTTATTATTTTCACCAGTTCATATTCATTATTTATTTGTGCCCCTGTCATCTCAGACAATGTCTCATAATAATATCTGTCACTAATATTGTACTGCAGTTTAACCGTCCCCCCGGACAAATCTATATTTTTAATTTCAACTTTCTCAACGATTTCTTCCGGAGTTATTGATTTTAACACTTCAATATTTTTTATACTATCCATCTCATCCAATATCTGTTTACTCAGATTATATATGTAATTTTTGATTGGATTATCCTCAGGTAATATCTCAATCCAGTTTGGAGTATTAAACCACACATCTACGATTTGGAATTCAAACAGTATTTTTTCTAATAACATTTTTATATCTGCTTCGGTCATAAGAAGACAATTCATTGCAATTGCCGTCACGCCATACTGATCCTCTATATCTCTTTTTATTTTCTGGCACCTTGCGGATGATGGATTCGAGGAATTAACTACCACAACGAAAGGCTTTCCCAATTCCTTAAGTTCTTTTATCGTTCTTTCTTCCGGGCTCTGGTATGCCGTTCTGTCAATTTCCCCAAAACTGCCATCAGTAGTAATTACAATCCCGATTGTAGAATGTTCTTCAATAACTTTTTTCGTTCCGGTCTCAGCCGCTTTAGAAAATTCTATTTCATAGTCAAACCAGGGTGTCTTTACTTTTCTTTCTTCTCCATTTTCGATAATCCCCTCTGCTCCATCCACTATATATCCGACACAGTCAATCAGTTTAAATTTTGCATACACATCGTTACCGATATTAATTTGCGCTGCATTTTGAGGAATAAACTTTGGTTCTGTCGTCATGATTGTTCTTCCTTTTGCAGACTGAGGCAATTCATCCTCTGTTCTTACCGCCTCATTCTCATCGACAATATTCGGTATCACCATGATATCCATAAAGTTTTTTATAAATGTTGACTTTCCTGTTCTGACAGGACCTACCACACCAATGAATATTTCACCATTAGTTCTGTCATTTATATCATTATAAATATTATAATCCATAAAAAAACTCCTTTGCATAATTCTCATAATAAATGTTATGCAAAGAAGTTCATTATTATTCTATTTGATTGTTTCTGCAATCCTCCTTAGGCTTATAACAAAGAAGGAGATGAGACATCTACTTATTAGTTATAAGAGTGGTGCAATCAATCTCAGTAATTTACCTGCAAATTTGTAAAAAAAGTTACGCTTTCTGCACTCTTCGATAGTAACTAATTCAGACTGCTTTCTTGTTCTTTCAAAATCAGCTTCCATATTCGATATTTCAGGACTTTCTAATACGAGGGCTCCACATTCAAAATGCAGGAAAAAGCTTCTGTAATCAAGATTAGCTGTTCCAACTGTCCCCTTATTTCCATCAACAATAAAAAGTTTTGAATGTGTAAATCCCGGAGTGAATTCGTAAATCTTTACACCTGCTTCAATAAGTTCTTCATAATATGTTCTTGCAACGCAGTATGCATATGATTTGTCAGGAATTCCCGGCATCACAATAATTACTTCAATACCTCTCTTGGCCGCGAATGTCAACGCTGACATAAAAACATTATCAAGAATAAGATACGGTGTTATTATGTGAACATATTTCTTAGCCGTATTTAAAAGATGGAGATATACCAACTCACTTATATTTTCCTGATCAAATGGTTCATCGGAATATCCAAGAACATATCCCTTATTATACTTATTATCCTTATTATCCTTATTATCGTTATTCTCGTTATTCTCTTTACGATATTTATTGTATTTATTATCTTTCTGATGTCTATTGTATCTATTATCTTTTTCAGTTGTATCATCTACAATTTTTACTTCAGATGAAAAATCAACATCAAGATATGGCTTAAAATCTTCCAATTCCTTTTCATCAATATTCCACATTCTTAGGAACATCAAAGTGAAAGATTTTGCAACTTCACCTTTCATCATAACTGCAGAATCTTTCCAGTATCCAAAGCGCTCTTTGTAATTGATATATTCATCAGCCAGATTCACGCCACCGGTAAATGCAATCTTTCCGTCAATAACTGCAATCTTTCTATGATCTCTGTTGTTCTGGTACGTTGACAGAAAAGGTCTCATAGGAGAAAACAACTTACATTTTATTCCTTTTTCTCTGACTTTCTTGTAATATCCCATAGGGAGCTGTACTATCGAGCACATGCCATCATATAAAATTCTTACTTCAACACCTTCTTGTTGCTTCTGACAGAGAATTTCAAAAACACTATCCCACATTTTTCCTTCTTCAATAATAAAATACTCAAGGAAAATATATTTTTCTGCCTTCCTTAATTCTTTCAAAAGAGCTTCAAATTTTCTCTTGCCTGAAGAAAAATAAGTGACATCAACATTTTCATAAAAAGGATATCCGGAAATATTGTAGATATAATTACCTAACCCCGCAGACATAGGATGTCCTTTTTGCAATTCTTCAATCTCTTTCTTATTAAACTTCAGATAATGTGAAGTTTTCTTATTAATTTGGGATATTTTTCGTCTTATAAGAATCGAACCGAACTGGAACTTTACATAGAGATATAACAAAGACCCAAAAACCGGAAAAACAAGCACAACTATGCTCCATATAAGTTTCATTGTCGGATCTGTTTTCTGTTCGTTAACAATGTAGATTACAATACATATTTTCAGTACGTCAATGAGATATTTAAGCGCCTTTATTTCACCAAGATTAGCAGAGAAAACAAGCATTGCAAAAAGCTGAATCAAAACCATAAGACCAAGGACGAACAATCTACTGAAAATTATTCGCCCTAAGCCACGTTTACTTTCATTTTTAGCCTTTTTTACAACTGAATTACTCTCTGCCATAAATCTTACTCTTCTTCCTCGTTATCAATCAGATCTCTTCTGATATTGAGCATCTTCAAATCTGTCTCGTATATAGTATCAGCACACTCAGCAAGTTTCTTGACCGAATCAACATTTGAATTAGAAAACTTCTTATAGTGAATCTGATGCTCGAGACTTGCCCAGAAATTCATAGCAATTGTTCTTATCTGAACTTCAACCAAAACCGGTTTCTTTTCCTTTGACAAAAAAATCGGGATTTCCACAACCAAGTGAAGACTTCGGTATCCGTTCTTTTTTGGATTCTTTATATAATCCTTTCTCGAAATAATGTTAATATCATCTTGCGTTGAGAGCATATCAGCCACTTTATAAATATCATCAATAAACGGGCAAATAACTCTTACTCCGGCAACATCATAGATATTATTTCTGATAGAATCAATAGATTTTTCAAATCCTTTTCTCTCTAATTTCTCATATAAACTGTCAGGAGACTTGATACGTGCCTTTATTGTTTCTATCGGGTTACGTAATTCATTTGACATAAACTCATTATTGAGAACATCAAGTTTTGTCTTTACCTCTAAGATTGCACATTCATACTCCATTATCAACTGTTTGAAATCTTTTGGGGAGATTTCAAACTTTTGAATCTGTTTTTTAAATTTATTATACTCTAAATTTATATTATCCATACTTATTTCCAAAGCATGTCAACATGCTCGCTTGTATATTGTCTGTTCATAAGTTCCATAACTGCATCTTTTGCAGGTTTTCCTTCAAACAGCACTTCATTTACCTGCTCAATAATAGGAAGCTCAACATTATATTTTTTTGCAAGTGCAAGTGCAGCCTTTGCCGAAACAGCTCCCTCTACTACCATATGAACTTCCGCAACGGCTTCTTCCAATGATTTGCCCTGTCCGATTAAAATACCGGCGCGTCTGTTTCTTGAATGCATACTTGCGCAGGTAACAATAAGATCTCCGATTCCTGAAAGTCCGCTGAATGTTCTGGCATGACCGCCCATGGCAATACCAAGAGCAGATATTTCCTTTATTCCTCTTGTAATAAGAGCAGCCTTTGTGTTATCTCCAAATCCAAGTCCGTCTGCAGCACCTGCAGCAAGAGCGATTACATTCTTAAGAGATCCGCCAAGTTCAATTCCAATAATATCAGGACTTACATATGCTCTGAAATAATTGTTTGAAACTGTCTCCTGAATATATTTTGCAGTTTCCAAATCCTTTGCTCCAATAACAACAGTTGTAGGAATCTTTCTTCCAACTTCCTCCGCATGACTTGGTCCTGAAAGAACACAGGCATTGCAGCCCGGTAACTCTTCTTCAATAATATCTGTCATTGTGTAAAGAGTTCCATCTTCAATCCCCTTTGCAACATTAACAATAATCTGATTGTCTTTTATCTTGCCTTTTAAAAGGGCAGATGTCTTTCTCACAAATGATGAAGCAACTGCCATAACAATCATGTCAGCGTCTTTTACTGCGCTGTCAATATCACCTGTAATCTTAATTGTCTCAGGAATGATGATTCCAGGCAAACTGTTCTTATTCTCCCTCTCAGTTGTTAAAGCCTGAACTTCTTTATCAAGGGCTGACCAAATAGTTACATCATGTTTATTATCATCCAATAAAACCGCAAGTGCAATGGCCCATCCGCCACCACCTAAAACTGCTATTTTACTCATTTATTTCCTCCTTCTTCTCGCCGAGTTTTCGCTCAGTTCCACTCAACAGTCTCTTAATATTTTCTTTGTGTCTCACAAATGCCAAAACAGTCATTGCAAGAACAACCGCGTAAGCTTCAAATCTGTTATTATAATTAAACTTAGAAGCCTGACTCATTATATTAAGTTCCCCAAACACAACCGACATTATCAGAAAGCCTGTCATTACACAAAGAGAACCAAGTGATACATATCTGGTTAAAGCGACCACTGTAACAAATATAATCATACTGATAACCAGTAATTTCCAATCAAACATGGCCATAATCACGCCTGCTGAAGCCGCGATACCTTTTCCACCTTTAAAATTCATATAGAACGGAAAATTGTGACCTATTACAGTTCCAAATCCCGCGTACAAAGCTAATGCATAAATATCTGCACTATCCTTAAAAATCAGACGAACTGCAAGAACTGCAAAAACAGCTTTGAATCCATCAACCAAAAATGTAATAAGACCCGCCGTCTTTCCCAGTGTTCTGAGTGCATTAGTTGTTCCGGAATTGCCGGAACCATATTGTCTTATATCAACATGGTGCAATCTTCCAATAATATAAGCAGTCTGGATAAGACCAAAACAATAACCGATAACAAGACTGATAAGTCTATGTAAAACAAACATTTTACTCGCTGTCCTTTCTCTCACGTATTATGAACTTAAGAGGAGTTCCTCTAAATCCAAAACAATCTCGTATTTTGTTTTCAATATATCTTGTGTACGAAAAATGCATTAGTTCTTTATCATTCACAAATATTACAAATGTAGGTGGCTTAACGGCAACCTGTGTAATATAGTAAAGTTTGAGTCTCTTTCCTTTATCAGAAGGTGGCTGCTGAAGTGCAACAGCCTCTGCCATGATTTCATTGAGGACACCTGTTGCAACTCTCATAGAGTTATTTTCAATAACCACATCAATCAAATCAAACAATTTTGGAAGTCTCTGACCACTCTTTGCAGAAATGAAAATGAGTTCTGCGTAAGGCATATATGCAAGTACTTCTCTGATCTTATTTGTATGCTTGTAGATAGTCTTATCATCCTTTTCTACGGCATCCCATTTGTTTACAGCTATGATAACACCTTTACCATTCTCATGAGCAATACCTGCAATCTTTGCATCCTGCTCTGTAACACCCTCAGTGGCATCTATTACAATAATTACAACTGTAGCTCGCTCAACTGCTGTTACAGTTCTTATGATACTGTATCTTTCAATCTCTTCCTTGATACGCGACTTTCTTCTAAGCCCTGCCGTATCAATAAATATATATTCCTTGCCATTCCATGTAATCTCTGTGTCAATGGCATCCCTTGTTGTTCCCGCAATATTAGAAACAATCACTCTGTTTTCACCAAGGAGTTTGTTGATAATAGAAGACTTTCCAACATTTGGCTTACCAACAATGGCAATACGAGGTCTTTCATCATCCTCATCATCCAAATCAAGATCTCCAAAATACGATGTAACCTGATCAAGCAAATCTCCAATGCCCAGTCTTGATGCAGCTGAAACAGGATAAGGATCGCCTATTCCAAGATTATAAAACTCATATACATCAGGCATATACTTATCAAAATTATCTACCTTATTAACTGCTAAAACCACAGGTTTGTGACTTCTTCTAAGCATATCTGCAACTTTTGAGTCAGAGTCAACAAGTCCTTGTCTCACATCCGTAAGAAAGATGATAACATCGGCAGTATCAATTGCAATCTCTGCCTGTTCTCTCATCTGCGCAAGAATAATATCATTACTCTCAGGTTCAATACCACCTGTATCAATCATTGTAAACTTTGTGTCGAGCCATTCGACATCAGCATATATTCTGTCTCTTGTCACTCCCGGAGTATCTTTTACAATAGAAATCTTTTCTCCGGCGAGTGCGTTAAACAATGTGGACTTACCTACATTTGGCCTTCCCACAATTGCAACTATCGGTTTACTCATATTATAACCATCCTTATCTTAATCTTATTTATATTCTTTTATTACTTTTATTAATCTGTATAAATTAATAATAATCTGTAATAAGTGTATTTCACATATCTAACATTCATGGTGATGATTCATGTCCTCTAATTCGTAAGGTTGCATGTCTTTATCACCACCCTTTGTCTCAATGCCAACAAGCATATCAACAAGGTTATTCCCTCTCGATTTTACAATAATAGTATTTATTTGTAAATCATTTTCAAGTTCCGCCAAGGTCACATCGTCAAGGAATACGGTCTCTCCGCTTCGAAGAGTGTTTTCAGGAATCAGAAGAACCTCTCCTAATTCTTTGTCTTTTAACTGGTCAATAATATCATGTCCGGTAAGAAGTCCCGTCACTGTTATTGTCTCCCCAAAGAAATAGTTTGTAAGCTCATAGGAATGTACTTTTATATTAGGATATTTTTCCATCACTTTTTCACTCACCTTTTTCATTGTAGGATATGCCAGTTTACCTGAAAAGAAAGAGATTTCCCGCACTCTGTCGTCACCCTCAAGTTCATCAAGACGCTCATTTGCCTCATTGATAAATGATCTCATCATTCCCACACCGTTTTCTATCTGAAGATAGCCGTCATATCTCTCTTCTTCCGGAAATTCTCTTCCTGCAAGAATGTAGAATTCATCACTGGCGTGAATGAAATGAATACCGTGTTTATCATACACTTTCTTCTGATACGACTCAATCATATCAATCACTTCTCCGGCCTCTTCCTTCGTAAACAATTCAAGAGGATAGAGTCCCTCTCTGTATTTTGTGATACCTGCAGGAACCACTGAAACACTTCTCATATACGGGGCATATTTAGATAAATCCTCAATGGACCTTCTAAGCTCTTCTCCATCGTTTACTCCCTTACAGAGAACAATCTGCCCATTCATTTCAATCTGCGCCTCTCCAAGTCTGTCAAGATATCTCAAAACATCTCCCGCAAACCTATTGTGAAGCATCTTGCATCTGAGTTCTTTGTTTGTAGTCTGAACCGATATATTAATAGGTGCAAGGTTAAATCTTATAATTCTATCTATGTCCTCATCAGACATATTAGTCAGTGTAATATAATTTCCCTGAAGAAAGGAAAGTCTTGAATCATCATCTTTAAAATAGAGAGTATCTCTCATTCCTTTTGGCATCTGGTCAATAAAGCAGAAAATACATTTATTTCTGCACGAATGATACTCATCCATCAAGCCACTCTCAAATTCAAGTCCTAAATCTTCATCCTCATCTTTTTCAACTTCCAAAACCCACTCTTCACCATTGGGCTTTCTGACTAGAAGTTCAACATATTCATCTTCACAGAGAAGCTGATAGTCAAATATATCATTTATCTTTTGGTCATTTACACTTATCAGAATATCACCGGCTTCAATCTCAAGTTCTTCTGCAATAGAACCCGGCTTCACCGATTTGATAACGTGTTTATTATCCTTCTTCATATCATCCTCTCTTTCTTTTTTCAAATTTTATTCGACATTGTCTGCTTCAATTTATTGTATCTGCGGATTCGAGCTGGCATTGCTGAAAGGCTGAATAGTTACGCTTACTTTAGCATCATAAATGCCGCAAGATTTCCTCTCATTCCATTATGACCTCTGTGAGAGAAAAGATAATCTTTGTTGCAGCAGGTACAGATATCCGTAATGGCAATATTATCTTCCTTAATTCCTGCCTCGAGGAAAACAAGTCTGTTTGCCTCCCACAAATCAAGAAGGAACTTTCCGTTCCCCTTATCTATAAGTATTTCGTCCTCATGACCTGCAAACGCTTTTTTAAACTCATCGGCCACATCTTCGCTTACTTCATAACAGTTCCGGCAAATTGATGGTCCCACACAGGCAATAACATCTAAAGGATTAGTTCCGTATTCCTTTGTCATCAGCTCAACTGTGACCTTACCGATTTTTCCAACTGTTCCTCTCCATCCTGAATGAGTAAGACCGATAGCCTTATTCTTTGTATCCAGAAAATACAATGGAACACAATCGGCAAAATATGTTGCAAGAACCAAGCCCTTAACATTGGTTACCAGTCCGTCAATATCACTGTAATCTCTGTCGCAGGTTATACCTTTTCCTCTATCGGCTTCAGTCACTACTCTGACATTGGTTGTGTGAGTCTGATTGGTAGTAACTATATCTTTGTAATCAAAGCCTATTGCCTCACCGATAATCTCGTGATTCTTAGTTACATTTAAAGGATCATCCCCTCTGCTGTATCCAAGATTGAGTTCTGCAAGATGGTCCTTGCTGACTCCACCAAGCTTTGTGGAGAATCCCTGTACAACCAAACCTGTCTCTTCAAGCTTTTTGTATGAAATATACGGAACTCCATTGGTACCGTATTTTAATTCAGTTGCATTGTTATTATTTGAATAATTAAAAATAATGTTCATCACATAGCTCCAAATGCATTTTTAATAATATTAATCCTATCCCCCAAAATACTCACCACATCAAATCTTATTGGTGTATCAAAGGACATTTTATTCTTCTTAAGGTAAACTTGAGCAACACTGTATATTTTTTGTTGCTTTCTAATTCCAACTGCATATTCAGGTTCGCCGTATCTGCTGTCATTTCGGTATTTTACTTCAGTAAAAACCAAATATCCTTCATTCTTTGCAATGATATCTATCTCCCCGATTCTGCACCTGAAATTCTGTTCTAAAATGTCATAACCATTCTTCTTCATATAAGAAACTGCGACATTTTCAAAATCATCGCCAACCAGTCTTTTGTTCATATAGTTTCTAATTCTCCCCCACAATTCTTTTATTCATATTGTTTCTGATTATAATCCACATTTTTTTCATATTGTTTCTGATTATAACTCACAATTATTCACCTATTCAGATTTTATCCCTCAAATTATTTTTACTCTTCTCCAAGAATCCCTTTGATAAAGGATTTTCTATGTATCGGACAAGGTCCAATCTTCTTTAACGCCTCAATATGTTTTGCCGAACCATACCCCTTATTTGAGGCAAAATCATACTCAGGATAAAGTTTATCATATTCCACCATCATGGCATCTCTTTCAACCTTCGAGATAATACTTGCTGCCGCAATGGAAATACTCTTTGCATCTCCCTTGATAATAGCCACCTGCTTGATATCTACTTCAGGAATATTCACCGCATCATTCAACAACAAATCAGGCTGTGGCTCAAGTTTTGAAATAGCTTCTCTCATAGCCTTGTATGTCGCCTGTAAAATATTCAGTTCATCAATCTCTGCCGGACTTACAATGGCAGTTTTGGCACTCACCGCCTTTTCCATTATCTTGGCATACAATTCTTCTCTTTTCTTTGCAGAGAGCTGCTTTGAATCATTCAGATATAAAATATCACAGTCCTTTGGAAGAATAACTGCACCTGCCATAACAGGTCCTGCCAACGGTCCTCGTCCAACCTCATCTATCCCACAGATGAAATTGTAGTCAGAATACTTCTTTTCAAACTGCTTCATAAGCTCAATTCTCTGAAGTTCAAGATTGTATTTTTCAATTTTCTTGTAACCTGACTCAACAAGCTTAACCACACCACTTCTTTCATCATCTTTGTATGTAAGAAGCAGTTGTTCTAACTCTTTGATATCGCAGTTATTAATCGCATTCTTAATATCTGAAATCTTTTCCGCCATTTGTAATCTCCTCTTTTAGAAAGTATCCAATGTAATTCTTCCAAGCTTTCCGCTTCTGTAATCATCAAGAATAATCAGCGCCGCCTTATCAATGTCAGGTCTGTCGCCTTTAAGTTTGCACCCTCTAACTTCAGCTACACGATTAAGAATCTCAAGTGCATCATCTGAATCCTCAATGCCGTATCTGGATGTAATAGCATTCGGATACATTTCCTTTAACATCTTTATAAAATCATAAACCATATCAGTGGTATTAAGAATATTGTCGTTAATCGAACCTGACACCGCCAGTTTAAATCCAATTGACTGGTCCTCAAACTTTGGCCAGAGAATTCCCGGAGTATCAAGAAGTTCAAGACCTTTGTTAAGTTTAATCCACTGTTTTCCTTTTGTGACACCCGGCTTGTTACCTGTTTTTGTACAAGCCTTTCCGGCATAAGCATTGATGAATGTAGACTTACCAACATTTGGAATACCAACCACCATGGCTCTTACAGGTCTGTTCTTGATGCCTCGCTTTCTGTCTCGCTCAATCTTTTCTTTACACGCTTCATTAACAGCATTATTGATTTCCTTGATTCCTGTCTTATTTTTTGAATTGACTTTAACGACTGTGTAGCCTTTCTCTCTGAAATACTCAGCCCACTTATCATTCCATCTCTCATCAGCAAGATCTGATTTATTAAGAAGAATCAATCTTGCTTTATTCTTTCCAAGTTCATCAATGTCCGGATTTCTACTGCTGAGTGGAAGTCTTGCATCTAATATTTCAACCACCAGGTCAATGAGCTTTATGTCTTCTTTCATCTGTCTTATAGCCTTAGTCATATGACCGGGATACCAGTTAATATTTGATTGTGTTAACTTTTCTTTATCATTCATTTACATCCACCTACTTATTTAGTTTTATATCATATAGTTTAATTGACTCATCATTACTGCCAATTCTTTCAACATCTCTATCTTTTTTATTTGTAATTCATCAAAAACTCACTCACATTTTCTATTATAGCACAGATTTTCACTTGGCTCGTCGCCAAAATATTTCTCGTCGTTTATAAGAAAAAGGAGCAAATCACTAAATGGTTTGCTCCTTTTTGTAAATAAATTATTTAACTAATTATTTAACTAATTCTTTAACCTTAGCAGCCTTACCTGTTCTCTGTCTTAAGTAGTTAAGTTTAGCTCTTCTAACTTTACCAAGTCTAACAACTTCAATCTTCTCGATTGTTGGTGAATGTAATGGCCAAGTCTTCTCAACTCCAACACCGTTTGAGTTCTTTCTTACAGTGAATGTAGCTCTGTTGCTTCCACCCTGTTTCTTAAGAACAGTTCCTTCGAAAACCTGAATTCTTTCACGGTTTCCTTCTTTGATCTTTGCGTGTACTCTTACAGTATCACCTACGTTGAAGCT